>NZ_JBIRQM010000005.1:509071-607942 GCF_044333225.1 Streptomyces sp. NPDC021080
TGGGGGCCCCCCCCCGGGGGGGCGGGGGGGGGGGGGGGGGGGGGGGGGGGGGGGGTTGTGGGGGGGGGGGGGGGGGGGGGGCGGCCCCCCCCCCCCCCCGCCCCTCGGCTTTTACCTGAGGGGTACTCAGGAGATCATCGTTCCCTACGAGTCGACCTGCTCGGTCACCAGGCTGGAGAACGTCGTCAGGCGGGTGTAGACACCCGGGTAGCCGGCCTCCGCGCAGCCCTCTCCCCAGGAGGTGATGCCGGCCAGCACCCCGCCGATGAGCAGCGGGCCGCCGCTGTCGCCCTGGCAGGTGTCGACGCCGCCGGCGGTGTAACCGGCGCAGACCATGTCGGAGGCCACGTAGTTGGAGCCGTACGAGCTCGCGCAGCTGGCGTCGGACACGATCGGGACGGTCGCGGTGCGCAGCTGGTTGGAGGAGGTGCCGTTCTCCGAGGTGGTGCCCCAGCCGACGATCCGGGCCTCGGTGCCGGCCGCGTACAGGCCGGTGTCCGAGCCGGAGACGTACGGCGCCGGGGTGTACGGCATCGGCGTGGACAGGGTCAGCACGGCCACGTCGTCGCCGTCGAGGGCGTTCGTGTAGTCGGGGTTGATCCAGATCTTGCCGACCTTGCTGACGGTTCCGTCCGTGCCGTTGAGGAAGGTCCTCCCGCCCACCACACGGACGCTGCTGGTGGTCTCGCCCGACATGCAGTGGGCGGCGGTCACGACCTTGTCGGCAGCGACCAGGGTGCCGCCGCAGAACTGGTTCTGCCTGGCGTCGGTGATCTGCATCATGAACGGGTACGCGGTCGTCGTGGTCGTCGTGCCGCCGACGATGGGCTGGGGAACGGCTGCGGCGGACGGGGCGCCGAGCAGCGTGGTCGCGGCTGCCGCGGCGGTCGCCGCACAGAAGGCTGCGCTGTTCTTGAGGCGGATGAGCCCGAACATCGGTCTCCTTGAAAGTTGCCGGTGGGGGGACGCGCGGGTGTGTGTGGGGGGAGTCACGACGCCTCTGGATGGGGTGTCGTAGGCCCGAGCGAGCGGCACGCCCACACGCTAGGGGGTGTGACCGCTCTCTCCCAATGGGGGAACCCCCTAGTGGAGACGGGGGAGGGAAAACCCTCGCACGGCAAGGGCCGTGTTTGACGCGGGCGCCGTCCGGTTGGTCCCGGCCCGGGGGCCGCGCCCGTCCGGCGCACGTTCACCCGAAGGAGTCACCCAGCAGCCATACCGCCTCGGCCCGGAGCTCTACCGCCGCGGGCCGGAGCGTCACCGATCCGGCTCGCAGTCTCACCGGTCCGGCCGCTTCCCGCGCGACCCGCGTCACCGTTTCGGCCCGCAACGGCCCCCGGCCCGGGCCCGCCCGAGACCGTGCCAGGGCCCCGACTTCCGGGAGTTCACCGTCCCGCCACGCCCCACGAGCGGCCACGGCACCGGCTCGGAAGCAGGGAAGTGCGGCAGCCCAGCGACCCGGTGGCTCGGAGGCGCAGGGGCTCCGGGGTCCGGCGGTTCAGCGGTCAGGGGGCGGTGAGGTCCGGAGGCACGGTGGCGCGGATGGCCTGGGGCCCGGCAGTTCGGCGGCCCGGGACCCAGGGGGCCGGCGGTTCAGCGGCCAGGGGGGCGGAGGCGCGGCGGCGCGGACGGCCGGCAGCCCAGCGGCCCGGCGGGGCACAGGGCGCGGTGGCCGGCAGCCCCCGGTCGGCCGGTCGCTCGGCCGTGCGCCGGGGGAGCGTCAGTCGGGTCTGCGTTCCGCGGCCAGCCGCACGATGTCGACCCGCGACCGTATCCCCAGCTTCCGGTACACCCGGGTGAGCGTGGCCTCCACGGTCTTGACGCTGATGAACAGGCGCCCGGCGATCTCGCGGTTGGTGGCGCCCTCCATGACCAGGGCGGCGACCTGACGCTCGGTGGCCGCGAGGCTGTCGAGGGCGGCGGGGGCGAGCGGCGGCGCGGCCGGCGGGCGCGCGGACGCCGCCTCGACCTGCCGGAGCCAGGGCAGCGCACGGCACCGGCGGAACAGCCGGGCCGCCTCGTCGTAGGAGGTGGGCCCCGGTACGGGGGTCCCCCCGGCCCGGGCGACGCCGGGATGCTGCGGGAAGGTGCGCAGCCCGGCGAGGGCGTACGCGGCGCGGGCCTCCTCCAGGCCGTAGCCCAGTTTGCCGAGGCGGTCCTGCGCGGAGGCCAACTGGCGTTCCGCGGGTCCCTGTTCGCCGCGCGCGGCCCGTACCAGCGCCTCGGCGCGGTCGAGCACGGCGAGCACGCTCTCGCGTTCCAGCCTGAGCGCGCGCCGGCGGGTCACGTCGATGACGTCCTGCGCCTCCGCGGTCTCGCCGATCCTGACCAGGGCCTCGGCGAGGTCCCCGTGCCAGCGGCCCCGGGCGGGGTCGATGACGCCGAGCGCCTCCTCCAGCTCCCGGACCCGGCGCAGGGAGCGGACCGCGGCCGACGCGTCCCCGGCGACGAGCTGGGCGTGCCCGAGGGCGCCCAGGGCGCGCGAGAGGTAGACCATGTCGCCGTCCTCCTCGGCGCGGTCCACGGCCTCGTGGGCGAGTGCGAGCGCCCGGTCCACGTCACCGCCGGCCGCCTCGGCGAGGGAGGTGAACATGGCGGTGGCCGCCTCGCCGATGCCGGTGTCGCGGGCCAGCCTGAGGCTCTCCCGGGCCAGGTCGAGGGCGCGCCCGCAATGACCGGAGCGCAGTTCGGTCTCGGCGAGGCCGCGCAGGAAGTGCAGTTCGCTCTCGACCATGCCGCGCCGCTGCACCTCGCGCAGCAGCGCGGTGATGGCCGTACGGGCCTCGGCGAGCCGGTCGCTCATGATGAGCCAGCGGAACCGGGCGGCGCCGGCGCCGTTGTGGTCGCAGGCGACCCGCGGGTCCTGCGGTTCGCGCATCGCCCGCTGGATCGTCGAGGGCGCGTCGGGGTGCCCCATCAGGGTCTCCATCTGCGCCTGGAAGCCGAGCGCGAGGAGTTCGGTGCGCCGGTCCCCGGCGCGTGCCGCGAGTCGCGCGGACCGGGCGGCCTCCTCGCGGGCCTTGGTCATCTCGCCGTCCATCAGCAGAGCCCGCCAGCCGAGCTGGTAGCGCACGAGGGCGACCAGGCCCGGGTCGTCGCCCGCGTCGGCGAGGGCCTGGGGGAAGACGGCGTCGATCTCGGACATGGCCTGTCCGGCGGAGTCGACGACGACCATCCAGGCCCGGACCCGTTCGGCGGGGGCGGTGGCTCGTGACAGCACCTGGCGAGCGATGTCCCGGGCGAGGTCCGTCTCCCCGGCCGTCAGCGCGTCCTCGGCGGCCCCCAGCCGGCGTTCGTCGGGGCCGGGCACGGTGCCGGGCGGGGTGTGCCGGGCGGCGAGCAGTCCGAGCCCGACGGCGACGGAGGGAGCGCCGCGGTCGCGGGCGGCGGCCGCGGCCTCGCCGAGCCGGGCGGCGACCGTCGGGTCGGTGCCGGTGGTGGCCAGCGCGAGATGGCGGGCCCGCTCGATGGGGTCGGAGGCCGCGCGGGACAGGGCCGCGTGCGCGGCGCGCCGCTCCTGGGCGTCGGCCTCCGCGTACAGGGCGGCCGAGACCAGGGGGTGCGCGAACCGGATGCCGGGTGTGTCGCGTTCGGTGGCGAGGAGCCCGAGGGCGGCGGCGGAGGCGGTCTCGGCCTCGGCGTTCTCGCGGCCCGCGGCGTGCAGCAGGGCCAGGGTCGGGCGGGCTCCCGCGCTCGCCACCAGCAGGGTGCGGCGGGCCTCGGCGGACAGCATGTCCAGGCGGCTGAGGACCAGGGCGCGCAGCGACGTCGGTACGGGGAGCGGTTCGCCCGGACTCGGCCGGGTCGGGGACTCGGCGAGGGCGCGGCCCAGCTCCAGCGCGAAGAGCGGGTTGCCGCCACTGGTGCGGTGGATGTCGCGCACGGTGGAGCGGGGCAGACCGGTGTAGCCGCGCTGCGCGAGGAGGTCGGCCACCTGGGCACGGGCCAGCGGGGCGACCCGCAGGGCCAGGGTCTCCGGCACGGACGCGCGCAGGAAGCGGTCGTGGTCCTGTGCCTGCGGCTCGGTCTCCGTACGGACCGCGCACAGCATGCGGACCGGTGTGCCGCCGAGCCTGCGGGCGGCGAAGCCGAGGAGTTCGGCGCTGGCCGGGTCGAGCCACTGCAGGTCGTCCGCGACGATCAGCACCGGCCCCCGCGCGGCCAGGGCGCGGAACGCCGAGAGCACCGCGAGCCGCAGGGCCAGGCCGTCGCGCTGGAGGGTGGACTCACCGCGGCCGGTGAGCGCCGACTCCAGCGCGGTGCGCTGCGGGGCGGGCAGCCGGTGGGCTATCTGGTCGACGACCAGACCGAGGAGGTCGGCCAGTGCGAGGAAGGGGAGATGGGATTCGGACTCGGTGGCCGAGCAGCGCAGGACGGTCCGCGACGATTCGGCGCATTCGGCGGCCAGCGCCCGCAGGACGGTCGACTTTCCTATTCCCGCCGGTCCGTGCACGAGCACACTGCCGCCGCCGGAGAGCTGCTCGCGTGCCCCCGCGAAGAGTTCTTCCCGGCCGATGACCAGGTCGGGGCGCGGTCTGGCAGGTTCATGGAAGTCCCCTCGCACGGTCACCGCTCCCCTCGTGTGTCGTGTCCTGGCCAATGTTAGGCAATGTCTCTTTGAATTTCGGACAGTCCGGGTGGTGAGGGAAATAACAGATGGTACGCATACGTCATTTCGCGGTCCGGACGATTGAATGAAGGGTGCGGAAGCAGTCGGTGAGCTAAGGCAACACCCCGGCTCTGCGCGCGGCGACCACGGCCTCCAGGCGGGTGTGCGCGCCGAGCCTGCGCATCGCCGACCGCAGGTACCCCTTCACGGTCTCCGGACGCAGCCCGAGCCGCTCGGCCGCGGCCGCGTTCGTCGCCCCCGCCGCGATGCAGGCGAGGACGTCCACCTCGCGCGGAGACAGCCCGGCATCGCGGGGCACCCCCGCCGACGGGGCCACCGCGCCGGCCAGCCGGCCGCACACGGAGAGCAGTTCGGCCCGCAGCCGCGGGTCGGCGATCCGCGGGGCCAGCGCGCGCAGCGTCCCGTGCGCCTCGCGCACCTCCTCCCAGGCCGCGTCCCCCCGCGCTCCCGCCGCCGGGCCGGGCTCGCGCGCGACGCCGAGCGCCTCGCGTGCCGCGTCCCGGACGACCAGCGCCTGCTCCACGTCCCGGGCCGCGGCGACGGCCGCTCCCAGCGTGCGGTCGCCCAGCGGCTGGGCCGTCCTCAGGGCGCCGTACAGCACACCGCGCACCCGGCGCCGTACGACGACGGGAACCGCGAGGACGGAACACAGCCCCTCCGCCGCCACCGCGGCGTCGTACTCGTGGCTGATCTGCCGCGAGGCCGGGTAGTCGCTCACCGCGCAGGGCCGGGCGAGGGCCACCGCCTTGCCGCCCAGACCGTTGCCCGAGGAGACCGCGAGCGAGCTCAGCGCGGGCGTCGCCGTGCCGCTCAGCTCACTGATGCGCACCAGCCGGCCGCCGGAGTCGACCAGCCCGCCGAAGGCCACCGGCAGCCCTGTCGCACGCCGCAGCCGCACCAGTGCGGCCCGCACTTCCACCGACTCGGCCGTGTCCGCTGCCACCTGCTCGTCCCTTCATCGCGGGGCACCCCCCGTTCGGGGGTGGTGAGACCTGCATCACGGAATACACGATGGTAGGCGGCGGTCCGGCAACGAGGAGGACACATGACGGCGACAACGGGCAGGGCGGACGAGTTCCGTGCCGCACGGGACTTCCTGCTGGAGCACCGCGCGGACTACACCACGGCCTACGAAGGCTTTCGCTGGCCCCGCCCGGAGCACTTCAACTGGGCCCTCGACTGGTTCGACGCCATCGCGCGCGACAACGACCGGACCGCCCTGCACATCGTGGAGGAGGACGGCGAACGTGTCGAGGTCTCCTTCGCGGAGATGTCCGAGCGCTCGAACCGGGTGGCCAACTGGCTGCGCGAGCGGGGCGTAGGTGCCGAGGACCGCGTCCTCGTCATGCTCGGCAACCAGGTCGAGCTGTGGGAGACGGCGCTGGCCGCGATGAAACTGCGCGCCGTCGTCATCCCGGCCACCCCGCTGCTCGGCCCCGCCGACCTGGCCGACCGGGTCGAACGCGGCCGGGTGCGGCACGTCGTCGTGCGCTCCGAGGACGCCGCGAAGTTCGACGCCGTACCGGGCGACTACACCCGGATCTCGGTCGGCGCCGCGCGGTCCGGCTGGCACGCGTACGAGGAGACGGCCGGTGCCGACGCCGTCTTCGAGCCCGACGGCCCCACCCACGCCGACGACCCCCTGATGCTCTACTTCACCTCGGGCACCACCGCCCGGCCCAAACTGGTGGAGCACACCCACGTCTCGTACCCGATCGGCCACCTGGCGACGATGTACTGGATCGGGCTCGAGCCCGGGGACGTCCATCTGAACATCTCCTCACCCGGCTGGGCCAAGCACGCCTGGTCGAACCTCTTCGCGCCGTGGAACGCGGAGGCGACCGTCTTCCTGTACAACTACACGCGCTTCGACGCGGGCCGGCTGATGGCCGAGATGGACCGGGCAGGCGTCACCACCTTCTGCGCCCCGCCCACCGTGTGGCGCATGCTCATCCAGGCCGACCTGGGGCAGCTGCGGACCCCGCCGCGCGAGGTCGTCGCCGCGGGCGAGCCGCTGAACCCCGAGGTCATCGAGCAGGTCAGGCGCGCCTGGGGCGTCACGATCCGGGACGGCTTCGGGCAGACGGAGACCGCCGTCCAGGTGTCCAACAGCCCGGGCCAGCCGCTCAAGACCGGCTCCATGGGCCGCCCCGGCCCCGGCTTCCGCGTCGAACTGCTCGACCCGGTCTCGGGCGCGCCCGGCGCCTCGGAGGGCGAGATCTGCCTCGACCTGTCCGAACGCCCCGTGGGCCTGATGACCGGCTACCACGGTGACCCCGACCGTACGGCGGAGGCGATGGCGGGCGGCTACTACCGCACCGGGGACATCGGTTCGCGCGACGCCGACGGCTACATCACCTACGTCGGCCGCGCCGACGACGTGTTCAAGGCCTCCGACTACAAGATCTCGCCCTTCGAGCTGGAGAGCGCGCTCCTGGAGCACGAGGCCGTCGCCGAGGCCGCCGTGGTCCCGGCCCCCGACGAACTGCGCCTCGCCGTCCCGAAGGCCTACATCGTCCTGGCGGCCGGCTACGAGCCGGGCCCCGACACCGCCAAGGTCCTCTTCGAGCACGCGCGTACGGTCCTCTCGCCGTACAAGCGCATCCGCCGCCTGGAGTTCGGCGAGCTGCCCAAGACCGTCTCCGGCAAGATCCGCCGGATCGAGCTGCGCGAGGCCACGGCCGCCGGCTCGGACGCCGAGTACCGCGAGGAGGACTTCCGGTGAGTGAACTGTCGTACGCGCACGGGACGGGCGGCACGGCGCTGCTCGGCGACACCATCGGGGCGAACCTCGACCGGGCCGTCGCCGCCTGGCCGGAGAGGGAGGCGCTGGTCGACGTGCCCTCGGGGCGGCGCTGGACGTACGCGCAATTCGGCGCGGCCGTGGACGAGTTGGCGTACGCGCTGCTCGCGTCCGGGATCGCCAAGGGCGACCGGGTGGGCATCTGGGCGGTCAACTGCCCGGAGTGGGTGCTCGTCCAGTACGCCACCGCCCGCATCGGCGCGGTCATGGTGAACATCAACCCGGCCTACCGCACCCACGAGGTCGAGTACGTCCTCAACCAGGCCGGGATCTCGCTGCTCTTCGCCTCCCTGAGCCACAAGACCAGCGACTACCGCGCGATGGTCGAGGAAGTGCGGCGCAGGTGCCCGCAGTTGAGGGAGACCGTCTACATCGGCGACCCGGGCTGGGACGCCCTGCTGCGGCGCGGGACCCCGGACCTGGACGAGGCGCTGCGCGTCCGCGCGGGCGAACTGTCCTGCGACGACCCCATCAACATCCAGTACACCTCGGGCACGACGGGCTTCCCCAAGGGGGCCACGCTCTCCCACCACAACATCCTCAACAACGGTTATTTCGTCGGGGAATCGATCGCCTACTCCGAGCAGGACCGGGTCTGCATCCCGGTGCCCTTCTACCACTGCTTCGGCATGGTGATGGGGAACCTGGCCGCCACCTCGCACGGCGCGTGCATGGTCATCCCGGCCCCGTCGTTCGACCCGGCGGCCACACTGAGGGCCGTACAGCAGGAGCGGTGCACCTCGCTGTACGGCGTACCCACCATGTTCATCGCGGAGTTGAACCTCCCCGACTTCGCGTCGTACGACCTGTCCACCCTGCGCACCGGCATCATGGCGGGCTCGCCCTGCCCGGTCGAGGTGATGAAACGGGTGGTCGCCGAGATGCACATGGAGGAGGTCTCCATCTGCTACGGCATGACGGAGACCTCGCCGGTCTCGCTCCAGACCCGCCGGGACGACGATCTCGAACACCGCACGGGCACGGTCGGCCGGGTCCTGCCGCACCTGGAGGTGAAGGTCGTCGACCCGGTGGACGGGGTGACCCGGCCGCGCGGCACGGCAGGAGAGCTGTGCACCCGCGGCTACAGCGTGATGCTCGGCTACTGGAACGAGCCCGAGAAGACCGCCGAGGCCGTCGACGCGGGGCGCTGGATGCACACGGGCGATCTCGCGGTGATGCGCGAGGACGGGTACGTCGAGATCGTCGGCCGCATCAAGGACATGATCATCCGGGGCGGCGAGAACATCTATCCGCGCGAGATCGAGGAGTTCCTGTACGCCCACCCGAAGATCGCCGACGTCCAGGTGGTCGGCGTCCCGCACGAGCGCTACGGCGAGGAGGTGCTCGCCTGCGTCATCCCGCGCGATCCGGCCGACCCCCTCACGCTGGAGGAGCTGCGCGCGTTCTGCGAGGGCAGGCTGGCGCACTACAAGATCCCGAGCCGGCTGCGGATCCTGGAGACCTTCCCCATGACGGTCTCGGGGAAGGTACGGAAGATCGAACTCCGGGAGACGTACGCCGAGTAGGCGCCCGGAGCGCTGCTGGTGCGCGTGTCCGTGGCCGGTGGTCAGTCCGTGACGGCGATGAGTTCGTCGGCCGGGCTGTTCACCGGCTGGGGCGTGCCCGTGAGGTCCAGGACGAACAACGGGACGCCCAGGGCGTCGGCGCGGGCCCGGGCGTCGTCGGCGTATCCGGCCAGGGAGAAGAAGACGCACTCCGACGACTCCGTCATGGCGGTCAGCCACAGACACTCGACGTCGCGCAGCGAGGCCGGTCGTACGGTGGGGTCCACCTGGGCCAGGATGCCGCGCGCGGCGAGTCCGATCCCGGACGGGGGGCGCTGGTCCGCGCGCCGGATGTCGCGATAACCGAGCCAGCCCAGATAGAGCGCGGCGGCGGTGACGGCGTCCCGTGCGGTCCGGATGGCGACCGGCTGGAACGCGGGCCTCCGGCCGGTCCCACCGTCACGGCCGGGTCCTGTCCCGGGCCCGTCGGCCGACCCCCACCCGGACCCACCGTCCGAGCTCTCCTCGGGGCCGCTGCCCGAGGCCTGCTCAGGGCCATCGTCCGAGCCCCGCCCGGGTCCGCCGTCCGGTCCCCGCCCGGGTCCACTGCCCACGCCCTGCCCGGGGCCGCCGTCCGAGCCCCGCTCAAGGCCGCCGCCCAAGACCTGCTCGGGTCCGTCGTTCCAGCTCCGCTCGGGTCCGCCGTCCGGTCCCTGCCCGGGTCCACTGCCCACGCCCTGCCCGGGGCCGCCGTCCGAGCTCTGCTCAGGGCCGCCGCCCAAGGCCTGCTCGGGTCCGTCGTTCCAGCCCCGCCCGGGTCCGTCGGCCGAGCCCCGCCCGGGTTCGGCGCCCGAGCCTTGCTCGGGGGTGGTGGCTCCGGCCTTCCGGATTCCGGCTCGGGGTTTCCCGTCGTCGGACCGGGGTGTGACCGGCCCGGTTTCCCGGCCCGGGGCCGTCCGCAGCGGGATGCGCAGCGTCGTTCCGCAGGGGCAGCCCAGTTCCGGGTGCGGCCACTGGGTCTCGCGGCCGCAGGCACCGCACCGGACCGCGGTCCATTCGTCGTCCCACGCGCGGCAGGTGACGGCGACCGGCTCACCGAGCCGGTCGAGCGGGGCGGTCACGGGCGATCCGCACACGCAGGGGTAGGACGGAGCCGCGTACAGATGCTCGCGGCGGCAGGCCGGACACCGCACCGGCACGCTCTCGTCCATGGACCGCTCCAGAAACTCACGTCGGGTCAGCGCGTCCATCGTCCTCCTTCGCGCGGCCTCCGGCAGCGAAATGCTCCGACGCGCGGGGGCGCGGTCCGGCGCGCCCCCGCCCTTGACGCTCCCTGCCCCGACACCTACATTTCTTCCAGATAGCAGAAGTTAGTTTCCGCAATGCGGAATCAGAAGTGGGATCGACGACTCTCCGCGGGGCGCGACGGGAGCGCGGATCCGACAGTCGGAGCAGGAGAACCCATGGCTCGTATGACCGCTGCCCGCGCGGCAGTCGAGATCCTCAAGCGCGAGGGTGTGACCGACGCGTTCGGCGTTCCGGGCGCGGCGATCAACCCCTTCTACGCGGCGCTGAAGGCGTCCGGCGGGATCAGCCACACCCTCGCCCGGCACGTCGAGGGTGCCTCGCACATGGCGGAGGGCTACACCCGCACCCACCCGGGCAACATCGGTGTCTGCGTGGGCACTTCGGGCCCGGCCGGAACCGACATGATCACCGGCCTCTATTCCGCGAGCGGCGACTCGGTCCCGATCCTGTGCATCACCGGCCAGGCACCGACCGCGGTGATCCACAAGGAGGACTTCCAGGCCGTCGACATCGCCGCGATCGCGCGCCCCGTGACCAAGATGGCCGTCACCGTGCTGGAGGCCGCGCAGGTTCCCGGCGTCCTCCAGCAGGCCTTCCACCTGATGCGCTCCGGACGCCCCGGGCCGGTCCTCGTCGACCTGCCCGTCGACGTCCAGCTCACCGAGATCGAGTTCGACCCCGGGACGTACGAACCGCTGCGGGCGTACAAGCCCGCAGCCACCCGCGCCCAGATCGAGAAGGCGATCGGGCTGCTGAACGCCTCCGAGCGCCCGCTGATCGTGGCCGGCGGTGGGGTCGTCAACGCCGACGCGGCCGAACTCCTCGTCGAATTCGCCGAGTTGACGGGTACCCCGGTCGTTCCGACGCTCATGGGCTGGGGCGTGCTGCCCGACGACCACGAACTCAACGCGGGCATGGTGGGCCTGCAGACCTCGCACCGCTACGGCAACGCGACCTTCCTGGAGTCCGACTTCGTCCTCGGCATCGGCAACCGCTGGGCCAACCGCCACACCGGCGACCTGGACGTCTACACGGCCGGCCGGACCTTCGTGCACGTCGACATCGAACCCACCCAGCTCGGCCGGATCTTCGCCCCCGACTTCGGCATCGCCTCCGACGCCGGGGCCGCCCTGGAGCTGTTCGTCGAGGTGGCGAAGGAGCTGAAGGCGAAAGGCGCTCTGCCCGACCGTTCCGCGTGGGCGGCCTCGGCCCAGGAGAAGCGGGCCACCCTGCAGCGCCGGACGCACTTCGACGACGTCCCGATCAAGCCGCAGCGCGTCTACGAGGAGATGAACAAGGTCTTCGGCCCGGAGACCCGGTACGTGACCACCATCGGCCTCTCGCAGATCGCCGGCGCCCAGATGCTGCACGTCTACCGGCCGCGCCACTGGATCAACTGCGGCCAGGCGGGCCCGCTCGGCTGGACCGTCCCGGCCGCGCTCGGCGTCGCCAGGGCCGACCCCGGCGCACAGGTCGTCGCCCTCTCCGGAGACTACGACTTCCAGTTCATGATCGAGGAACTGGCCGTCGGAGCCCAGCACCGGATCCCGTACGTCCATGTCCTGCTGAACAACGCCTACTTGGGCCTGATCCGGCAGGCGCAGCTCGGACTGGACATCGACTTCCAGGTCAACCTGGAGTTCGAGAACATCAACTCCCCGGAGCTCGGCGTCTACGGCGTCGACCACGTCAAGGTCGTCGAGGGTCTCGGCTGCAAGGCGATCCGGGTCACCGACCCGGGTGAGCTCGGCGCCGCCTTCGAGCGGGCCAGGAAACTCGCCGCCGAGTTCCAGGTCCCCGTCGTCGTCGAGGCGATCCTGGAGCGCGTCACCAACATCGCGATGAGCAGGACCAACGACATCGGGAACGTGGTCGAGTTCGAGGAGATCGCGACCGAACCGGGCCACGCGCCCACCGCGATCAGGACACTGAAGGTCTGACGCGGGCCTTCGATCACGCGCCCGTCCGGCCCGTCCCGAGTGGCGGGCCGGACGGGCGCGTTGTTCCCAGGAGCGGACCGGTCCGGCATGCTCGCCCCATGCGGATGACCGTCCCCACCCCCCTCGGCGACATCGCCGTACGCTGCCTGTCCCCGTTCGCCGGCGCCCGGCGGGAAGGAGCCGCGGGTCCGTCCGGCGCGCCCGCCCTGCTGCTCCTGCACGCCAACCCCGGGGACGGCCGTGACTACGACGCCGTGCTGCCGGCCCTCGCCGACCGGTACCGCACCTTCGTCGTGGACTGGCCCGGGTACGGCGACTCGACCGCGCCGGAACCCGGGCGGGTCCGTCCCGAAGGACTGGTGGAGGTCGCGGAGCGGGTGCTCGACGTGCTCGCCGAGGAGCACGGCGTGCGGAAGGTCGCCGTGCTCGGCAACAGCGTCGGCGGCTATGTCGCCTGCCGGCTCGCCGAAGGTCCCCGCGCCGCCTCGGTCACCTCGCTCGTCCTGGTCGACCCGGCGGGCTTCACCCGGCACACCGCGCTCACCCGCTGGTTCTGCCGCGAGGTGATGGGCCGCCCGGCCCGTGCCCGCCGGCTCGTCGTGCCGCTGGCCCGCGCCTATCTGGGCCGGCTGGGCACGCCGAGCGCGCGGGAGACGTACGCCCGCGTGCGCGGACTGCCGCACGACGAGCGAAGACTGGCGGTGCACTGCGCGCTCTGGCGCGGGCTCGCCGACCCGGACTTCGGCCTCGCGGACCCCGCCGCCCTCGACCTGCCGATCCTGCTCCTGTGGGGGAACCGCGACCCGGTCGTGCCCGCGTTCCTCGACGGCCGCCGCGCCCGGCGCCTGCTCCCCGCGGGGACGGCCAGCGTTCGGCTGCCCACGGCCCACGAGCCGTACAACGAACGCCCGGATCTCTTCCTGCGGCACGTCCTGCCGTTCCTGGAGAACCCGCGGGCGGTCGCCGCACGCCGGCTCAGGCCCCCCAGCCGCCCGCGCATCCGCTGAAGTCGCTGCCGCCTCCGCCGCGGTCCCAGGCCGGTCCGGGCTCCCGCCGTCCGTGGCCCGCCAGTCCCGCGTTCCTGGTGAAGTGCGGCACCAGCACCTTCAGGGAGGTGTCGCCGTACAGCGCGACCGCGAGCAGGATCTCCGCCGGGGACAGCCCTTCCGGTCCGCCGGGCGCGGGAGCCGAGGCGCGCAGGTCCCGCAGGAGGCGCCGCGCGGCGCGGGTCCGGCGCGGCGGCAGCCGGCGCAGCAGCCCGGCCGCGACGGCCTCGCTCCTCAGCTCCGCCAGCGCGCGCCGTACACGCGGCCGCAGCATCAACTCCGGCATCGTGGAAGGAAGATGGAGTGAGGAGTAGACGGCCCTCACCAGCGCGATTCCTGATGTGGAGGAGGTGCCCGGGGACGGGGCCGAGGTCCGCATCGTGCCCGTCGGGCCGGCGGCCACCCTGCCCCGCAGATGCAGGTCGAGCACGGCTACCTTCACGGCCGCCCGCGGCCCGCCACGCAGCAGCGCGACGGTCTGAGGCCCAGGCCCGACCGCCGCGCTCCCGCTCATGGTGCTACCCCCGTACCCCCGTTCGGGACCCGCCGCCCCCGTGCCGGCGGGCCCCGTGTGAGGAGAATGTGCCTCATCCGGCGGGAGGTGAAGCCCCCGGGCCCGTGTTCAGAGGTTGATTTGAGGGTTCCGTAGGCGTTCTACGCCCGCTTGTGTAGGGACGGAGTCCGTTTGCCGCCCGTTTCGGCTCGTGGCTCCTGGGCCGGGCACAGTTCCCGGGCCAGCCCCTGGCTCCTGGGCCGGGCACGGCTCCCGGGCCGGCCTGTGGCTTCCCGGGGTCCTCATCCGTCCGTGTGCTCCGTGTGTTCCGGATGGCTGTGGTGCTCGGAGAGGCCGGGCCAGTCGTCCGGGCCGCCGCCCTGCCACTCGATGATGTCGCTCTCCTCGACCTCGATCGCGTCCAGGTCGACGTCCGCCTGGCGCAGGATCTCGACCACGTCGTCGAGGTGGTACGCGATGCCGAGCACCCGGTCGCCCTCGGTGACCCGCCGTGACCCGTCCAGCCCCGGTGTGTGCACCACGATCCTGGGGAATTCCATGCCGTCAGCCTCCATGGTCCAAGGCTGCTGGCCGCCGCCGGAATCCGCACCCGGAGCGCGGTGTCCGGCACCGGGCCCGGCGGGCCGTACGGGGTTGGTTGCCGTCCGACGGCGCGAGGCCGGGCGCGACGGTACGTTCGTGCCGCCGGACGGGGTCTGGGGGGCGAGGGCTGGAGCCCTCTGCGGGGCGGGCCGGTGCGAGGTCGTACGCGACCCGCCCTGTGTGGGGCGGGGACCGCGGTGGCGGCGACGGACCGGAGCGCCCTTCCCTCATGCCGGGAAGGCGCACCGGATCCTTGACCACCGCACTGGCTCGCTCGCCGCCGCGGTCCTCACCCCGCCCGCACCGTGTCGCGCGACGGCCACCCCTCATTCGGGCCGTTCGGTGACACGCTGCGGGAACTCATCTCTCCGGACGTGGATCCGGGGAAGTGGATCCGGGCCGCGGCGGCACCTGGGCGCGACAGGACTTGTCGGCGCCACCGCGACCCGGACGTCTCGGACGGCCGGGCCGAGCCCGGCCCTGCCTCAGACCCGGGCGCCGGAGAGGCGCTCGACCCCGCGCAGCAGCGCGGAGTGGTCCAGGCCGCCGTCGCCCTGCGCGCGCAGACCGGCGACGAGCTGGGCGACCACGGCGCCCACGGGCAGCGCGGCGCCCACGGCACGGGCGGCGTCCGTGACGATGCCCATGTCCTTGTGGTGCAGGTCGACGCGGAAACCCGGCTCGAACTCGCGGTTCAGGAAGTTGTCCCGCTTGCGGGCCAGCACGGTGGAGCCCGCGAGACCGCCGCCGAGGACGTCGAGGGCGGCCCGCAGGTCCACGCCGGACCGCTCCAGGAAGACCACCGCCTCGGCGCACGCCTGGATGTTCACCGCGACGATCAGCTGATTGGCCGCCTTCACGGTCTGGCCCGAGCCGTGCGGACCGCACAGCACGATGGTCTTCCCGAGCGCCTCGAAGAGGGGTTCCGCCTCGTCGAAGGCGTCCTGGTCGCCGCCGACCATGATCGACAGCACGCCCTCGACGGCCCCGGCCTCCCCGCCCGACACCGGGGCGTCCAGCACCCGGACCCCCTTCTCGGCGCCGGCCCTGGCAAGGTCCACCGAGGTCCCCGGGGTGATCGAGGACATGTCGATCAGCAGCGCGCCGGGCCGCACGTTCTCCAGGACGCCGTCGGGGCCGTACGCGACGGCCTCGACCTGCGGGGAGGCGGGCACCATCGTGATCACCACGTCGGCGTCCCGCACGGCCTCGGCGATCGAACCGGCGGCGGTGCCGCCCGCGGCGGCCAGACGCTCCAGCTTGTCCCGTTCCAGCGTGTGGCCGGTGACGTCGTACCCGGCCTTGACCAGGTTCTCCGACATGGGCGAGCCCATGATGCCGAGGCCGATCCATGCCACCTTGGGGAGGTTGTCGCTCACGAGGATGCCTCTCTGCCGTCCGTACGGAGTCTCTGCGATGTCTCTGTGATCGCTGCCGCGTCAGCGGGGCCCGGATCCGCGGGCGGCGCGGGCCGCGGCCGGCAGCCAGTCGAAGGCCCGCGCGCTCGGCCGGTCGCCCGGCTTGTACTCCAGGCCGACCCAGCCCTCGTAACCCGCCTCGGCCAGCTGGTCGAGGAGCTTCTCCAGGGGGAGCGTGCCGGTGCCCGGTGAGCCCCGGCCGGGACAGTCGGCGATCTGCACATGACCGGTCCGGCCGGCGTGGGCGGCGATCACCCCCGGCAGGTCCTCGCCGTTCATGGCGAGGTGGTAGAGGTCCATGAGGAACCGGGCGTTGCCGAGGCCGGTCGCCGCGTCGACCTTGTCCACGACGGCGACGGCCGCCGGGGCGCTCACCAGCGGATAGTCCGGCGACTCCCGCTCGTTCAGGGCCTCGACGAGGAGAACCGCGCCGATCCGGTCCGCGGCCCGCGCCGCGAGGACCAGGTTCTCCAGCGCGAGCGCGTCCTGCTCGTCCGGGTCCACCCCGTGGATGCGGTTGCCGTACAGGGCGTTGAGCGCCCCGCAGCCCAGGGACCCGGCGAAGTCGGCGGCCACGTCGATGTTGGCCCGGAAGCGCGCGGACTCCTCCCCGGGGAGGGAGAGGGCGCCCCGGTCCGGACCGGGCAGCCGTCCGGCGTAGAAGTTCAGCCCGGTCAGCCGGACGCCCGCGTCCTCGATCGCCGTTCTCAGGGCGTCGAGTTCGGACCGCTGGGGGGTGGGGGAGTGGGGCCACGGCCACCACAGCTCGACCGCGCTGAACCCCGCCGCCGCGGCGGCCGCCGGACGCTCCAGGAGCGGGAGTTCCGTGAAGAGGATCGACAGGTTGACACTGAAGCGCTGGTCGGCGAATCCCATGGAGTCGACTCTCTCTTCCGTATCGTGGAAGTTTGTTTCTGCTCAATGGAAGATTGCCGTCGGGTTGAGCGGCTTGTCAAGAGGGGGTCCGGCGGAAGGCGTGGCCATGACCCGCTCGGGCCGGAGGGGACTTGCCGGGCCGTCCACACCGCGCAGTAGGTTGAGCCCGTGCGATTGAGAGTGGAGTTCACGACCGAGCCCTTCGATCTCGACGAGGTGCCCCGGCACGCCCTGGTCGCCCGTGAGGTCATCGAGACGGCCGAGCTGGACGCCGTGGACGTCGGCCCGTTCGGCAACACCGCCGAGGGCGGCGCGGACGCCGTGCTCACCGCCGTCGACGCGCTCCTGCGCAAGGTCCTGGAGGCCGGCGCCACCCGCGTCTCGCTCCAGGTGAACGTGATGGGCGAGGCGGGGGAGGGCGGTAAGTGACCGGCATCGCGGACGACCCGTTCGTCGCGGCGGTCAAGCCGCTGGTCGACGCCATGGGCGGCGAGATCCTGCCGCCCGAACTGGCCGACGAGGACGACGTCGTGCTGTCCTGGGAGGGCGCGGACGTCGTCGCCGTGCGCCTGCCCCAGCTCGCCGACTCGCTCGACCGCATCCTCGCCGCCCTGGAGCGCAAGCGCGGCAAGCCGCTCGCGGAACTCGACCGCAAGGCCAAGCAGGACATCGTGCGCACACTGGAGGCGCGCGGGGCCTTCACGGTGCGGCACGGCGTGGAAACGGTGGCGAGCGCGCTCGGCGTGAGCCGCTTCACCGTCTACAACTACATCAATTACGTCAACGAGCAACGGGCCAAGGCGCAAGCGGACGAGGGGCAGTCGCGGCAGGACGGGTGACCGGGACAAATCTCGGCAGGATCAAGCGAGCTGTCGCCTCATCGGCCCTGGCTCCAGGAGAGCCAGCGTTCGGCCCACTGCCGTTGCACAAGCTCGACATGGTCGCTGGAGGCGATCCGATGTGCGTGCTCCCGCAGGGCCGTGATGCGATCCGGGCGTGAGGCGCCGGTGAACCCGATGCCGACCTGCCAGTAGGAGGCGGTCATCACCACGTCACCACTCGACGATGCCGCGCAGAAGGTCGGGTTGTTCTCACCCGCCCCGAAGACTCCGGTCGCACAGCCGACGCCGGCCACGTCCCATGCGTCACAGAGCTGGACGCGCACCCACCGATAGGAGGGAGGGACCTCCTCGTCCTCATCGCCCGGTTCGTCTTCCGCATTCGGCGCATCGGCCGAAACATCCAGGCCGAGCAGAAACTCCCGCCGGCCGTCGCTCGTCGTCGAGAACAGGCCGCGCTCCTGTGCCGCACGCTCCCATTCCGCATTGAACCTGGCACCCAGGTCCGGCTCGTCGTGCTTGATGACGACGTCCCAGCGGCCGTCTTCCAGCTGCACGTACGTCACGTACCGTGCGACGAGACAGGGGACGAGATCGTCACGGGTTTCGACCACTTCCAGAAATTTGAACCCGGCCCGGGAAAGTTTGTCCTCGGATTCCCGAGGAAAGCCAATCGTCATTGTTCTTTTCTCCTGCGAGATTGCCGTCATGCCGAATGTGGGCGACGTGCGGAAACGGCTTGGCGCCGAGGCTGTATGCCCCGGCGCCAAGCCCATTCAATTGCGCGGGTCCCGTCAATGAGATCTGAGCCGACCCGGCAACGCTTGTTGAATTTTCAGCCTGCGAGATACGACGGCAGGGAGAGCTGTCCTGATGACTTGAGGGCCTGGAGACGCTCGCCGGGATCAATCACCTGAAGAATCTGAAACGCGTATCCCGTCAGATCGATCGAGCGATTCGCGACAAGGTCCGAATAAAGCACCCACGCACCGTTTCTGGCGATGTTCTGACATGCTTCAGAAGCCTCGTCATCGTCGTTGAAAACGAGCCTGAGGAGCAGATCAAGAGACTCTACTCGTGCCGCCAGTGGAAGATCACTTGCCAGTCCCGCCATGAGCACGGCAGTCACAGCGGCTGCCGGCTCCTGCGGAAAGGACTGGATGAGCACGTGTTCAGCGAGACGTGCATCCCTGGCCTCGTCGCGAGTTCGTGCCTCGAAAAACCGATGGAGATCAGTCGGAAGGTGGGAGGCGTTCGCGCCGCAACCGCAGCGCAGATCTGCCCATCGAACTAGGTCGATCTCATTGTTGACAAGGTTCACCCGATTCCCCATGTCCATTTGCCATCCCGATGGCCTCTGACTCACCCTGTGCATTCGGCTGTCAGTGCTGCAGCCAAAGGCATAGAGCACTGATCGAGCTACGGCAAGAGTGTCAGCGCGGGGACGTGGGCGGGCTTGACGACGCTGAAGTGCCGCCGGTCGAGGGTTGCTACCCGATCCACGCCGAAGCGCTCGGCCACCGCGATGACCGAGGCATCGACCCCGCCGAGCGGGAAGTCGGCGTACTGGAGGACCAGCTCACCCATGCGCACCAGGTCGGTGGGAGTGAGGTGCACCAGCTCGAATGTTCCCCGTGCGACCTCGGAGAGGAAGGCAGCTTCGACCCGGGGCCAGCGCTCCAGCAGCCAGCAGACCTCGGTCATGACCGGGCTGGGCAGCAGACGGCGGCCGGTCAGCGACGCCAGCAGGGAGGCGCACTCCGGGTGACGCCGGTCGGCCGCGTTGAACGCCGCAGCCAGGGGGCCGGTGTCCAGGACCGTGGCGATCACGCCGAGTCGCCGAAGCGCTCGCGCATCCGCTCGCGGATGTAGTCGTCGTGTCGTTCAGCCAGATCCTCGGGGCCATTCACGCTGCCGATCAGGGCCAGTAGCCCGGCTGGGATCGAACCCTCGCCCTCGCTCGCATCGACTGCCGGCAGTGACTGGGCAACTTGGGACAGTTCCTCATCCTGGGTGACGAGTAGGCGCAGACGTCGCACCTGGGCCGGAGTGAGCCGATCCACCAAGTGGTGCATGTCCTCGTAGTCGTACGCAGCGGTCACGCCAGCAGTGTAGGACGGCCCTGGGGCCTCGGACAGCCGGATCGGCAGAGGTTCACCCTCGCCGACGCGCGGGCTCGAACCCTGCCGGATGTCTGTCCCGATGCCTGCAAAGCTGCAACTCGCCTCCCCTGCAGCACATCCGCGATCTCGAATCCGACGTCTGCCGCACCAGCGGGCAGCAGAAAGGCCGACACGTCCGCGAACAGTGGCTCGGCGTTGGAACGCCGGGCGCGGTTGACCGCCAGGTCGGCCAAGCTCGCCGCCGGACATCGCGCCCCTGTCCCGGCAGGTCAACTTCCTCGGCGGCTGCGCCGCCCGATCCGCATGACCGGACACTGCACCCACCACCATCGGCCAGATCTTCGAGCACCTCGACTCTTGCCATCTGCCCGCTGGCGAACTCCTCGTGCGAAGCGGCAGCTGCCGCGCCAACCGCAAGCACATCCGCGTCTACGGCACCACCCGCAAGGAAGCCTTGGCCCGGCTGACCGAAAAGATCGCCAACAGCAACCGCGGCTACCCGCCCTGCCGCACTGGGCAGCTTTGCAGCCTGCCACACCTACTGGCAGGGGGGTTGTCGCCGTCCACCGGATCCGCGGAACACCCACCCCCGCTACACCGCCTGTGCCCGCCTGTATGTCATCTCCGGCTTCGGGAGGGAGAAGCTCGCCAAGCTCACCGCCATAGACATGCGCACCTGGCTCGACCAACTTCGCACAACCTGCCAGTGCTGCGCACGCGGCATCGACACCAACTGAGACCAAGCCTGTTGCTGCGCCGTCCGGACGTGCTGCCGCCACCGGCTGTCGCGGCTGACGCTCGCCCGTATCCACTCGGTGCTCAAGTCCGCCCTGAGTACGTCGTGCGCGAGGAAGAGATTCTGTGCAACGTGGCCCGCAACGTCCGCACCAGCACACCCCGACCCGGGGCGCTTCGAACCGCTTATTGCCGAGGAAGCACGCCAACTTCTCACCACCGACCGAGACCGCCGGCAGCACGTGCTATTCGAATTCGCGCTGCACACGGGGCTACGCAAACGTGAAATCCTCAGCCTGCGCTGGGAAGACCTCAACTTCGAGAGTGGCACTGTTGCCATCTGTCGAACCTTGCGGCGCACCGGCACCAGTGGCCTCACTACTGACCAAAACGTGGGACTCCGAGCGCTGCATTGCCCTTCCCGCCTGCTGTCTCCACCTCCTGAAGCTCCACCATGAACAGCAGCGGCGCGAGCGCGAAGCCGCAGGCAATACGTGGCAGCACAGCGGCCACGTATTCACGGCCCCCAAGGCAGATCGATCGACCCGACCAACCCCACCAGGACCTTCGCCACGCTCCTTCGCAAAGTTGGCGTACGCCACATCCGCTTCCACGACCTCCGGCGTTCGACCGCCACGCCGCTCCTGGAGCAGGGTGTGGAACTCGTCGTGATCGAGGGATTCCTCGGCCATGCCCACATCGGCGCCACCCGCCCCCGTGTACACCCACATCCGACTCTGCCTCCAGCGAGACGCCATCGACACCCTTCGCGTCGCACTCGGCGCCCGGAGATCAACGAGACGGGTAACTTCGACGGCGACGAACCACCACCCTTGGCCGCTGACGTCAACTACTGCCGTCAGAGACCTCAAGTACCTCATCAGCTACTGAACTTGATCGGGTGATGTCGGTGGCGTTCGTCTGACAGCGAGCGTTCGGTGCCGGTAGCCCTGGGGGTGTGAGGTACGCGCAGGGTGGCGGGCTGACGGACGCGTAGAGAGCAGCGCGGGAGCGGTTGCGGCTCCAGGCTGTGGAGTGCTTTGAGTGCGGGCAGAAGAACGCGGAGATTGCCGTTGTCCTGCGGATCAGCGTGCGGTCGGTCGAGCGGTGGCGCCGGGCCTGGCGCGAGGGCGGCGAGGCGGGGGTGCTGTCGAAGGGCTCGCCGGGGAGACCTCGGCTCAGTGAAATCCAGATCGTCAGGCTGGAGCGGGAGTTGGAGTGCGGGCCGCTGGCTCACGGTTGGGCGGACCAGCGGTGGACACTGGCACGGATCAAGACGCTGATCGGCCGGCTGTTCCACGTCTCCTACACGGTGTAGGGCGCCTGGCAGCTGCTGAAGCGGCACGGCTGGAGCTGGCAGCAGCCGACCCGCCGGGCGATCGAGCGCGACGACAGCGCGGTCGAGGTGTGGAAGAAGGAGACCTGGCCGCGGGTAAGAGCATCGCGGCAGAGCGCGGCGCCTGGCTGGTCTTCGAAGACGAAGCCGGACAGTCACTGACTCCGCCGCGCGCGAGAACCTGGGGCCGTCGGGGCTGCACACCGGTCATTCGAGTACGCGGGCGAGGCTCCGGGCGGGTGTCGATGGTCGGCATGACCTGCTACAAGCCCGGCCAGCGGTCCCGGCTGTTCTACGCGGTCCGGGAGTACACCGGGCGCAAGGACCAGCCGAAGGGCTTCGGCTGGCGCGACTTCCGTGACCTGATCGTCCGCGCCCGCATCCAGCTCGGCGGTCCCATCGTGCTGGTCTGGGACAACGTCCGCCTGCACCTGACCAAGCAGCTTCGCGAGTTCATCGATGCGAACGCCGACTGGCTCACAGTCTTCCAGCTGCCCACCTACGCGCCCGACCTCAACCCGACCGAAGGTGTCTGGTCACTGGTCAAGCGCGACATCGGCAACCTTGCCGCAGCGAACCTCGGCGAGGTCACCCGCGCCGTGAAACGCAAGCTCAAGACCCTCCAGTACCGTCCGGATGTCATCGACGGCTGTCTGACGGGCACCGGCCTGTTGCCGGACCCCTGACCTGCTGGTCTTGCCTGCACGGAGTCGTGCTCCAATAGCAGCGCACGCCCGGAACGGTCCCTCCTGGGAAGCCCGAGCCCTGAACGGAGGCGGCATGACCGAGCAAGGAGCCGCAAGAGCCTTCTACCTCCGGTACTGGCAGCCAGCCGACCAGGTGGAGATCGGATACCAGGTGACCGGCGTCGCCGAAGTTGTTGCGCACGCTGGCCGAGCCGCGCAGATCTACCGCGCGGCCGGGGCCGATTGCCTGGCCGGCGTCTCTGTGTGGCGCGGCGCCGACATCCCCGAGAACTCCCTCAACCTCGCCATCGGTCCAACACGCTGGGCCATCGTCCACACCGATTTCTTCCAGACCGTGACGCGAGGTCCGCGGAGCCCGGAGCGAACCCGGCAGAAGGTTCGCTTCGACGATCTGCTGGAGATCCCGAGCGACTGCTTCATCGACAGGGCGCTCGCGATCGACACCGTGTCGCTGTGGATGTCCGAGGACGCACTGCTGCAGACCGCAGGCTTCTCCAACGACCTGTTCGGTTAGGCCAGCAGGGACGTGTGGCTTTATCGAGCAGTAGCGACGTCGCTTGTCGATGGGTTTGGGAGGCGCCCTGTTCCACGGATGGGTGATGTCGACGAGTTTGGGAGGCTGGACCAAGACCTTCACCGACCCCCGCCTCTGCGCGGCCATCGTCGACCGCCTCACCTTCAACGGCACCATCATCGAGACCGGCACCGACTCCTACCGCCTCGCCTCCACCCGGGCCCGAGCCGAGGAACCGGTCAAAGCCAGCTGAACCATCCGAGTCCGCCCCGCCTGCGGCAGGGCGGACTCACAGCGAGGACACCTGAGCCAGCCGTGAGATCCTCTCCGTCATGTTCGAGAGCGAGCGCAACCAGCGGGCGATAGCAGGCGTCGAAGCCCACGTTCGCGACTTCTTCACCGGCCACATGATCACGGTCAGCGACTACGACCTGGGATCTGGACGAAGGGAAGCAGTTCCCGACCTGAGGATCCTCACCGTCAGCCCAGGACCGCGCGCCGACAGCTGGGCCTACATCACCGCCGGCTGCTGGTCCACGGTTGAGAGGGATGGCCACGGACTCGAATTCGTCCTCACCGCGTCCCTCCGCGACGAACGCTTCGCTGATCTTCTGGCCATGACCGCCTGCTACCACGCCGATCACCACCTCGATCTCGAGCACAGCCTGCCCATCGGGGAACCGTGGCTGCCCGGGTCCCACTGTGACCACCTGCTGATCAGCCTTCCCTACCTGCACGGCCCTGACCTGGAGCACTGCCCGCTGCCGGACGGCCATGCCCGCATCCTCTGGGCCCTGCCGGTCACCGGAGCCGAGATGGCATACCGTCGCGAGCACGGCCATGAAGCCCTTGAACAGCTCTTCGACGAGCACGCGATCGTTCCGACCGATCCAAGGCGGCCGTCCATCGCCTGAACCTCGCGGGCACAGTCCGGGCACAATCAGCAGCCGGGGAGTCCTCCAGCGCCGTCAAAACTCGTCGACATGCTGAGGCCCAGTGATCACCGATCGCTGCCCAAAGTCATCGACAAACGCTGTCCGCCTTCATGAACGAAGCCAGACGTGGCACTCACTCACAGCTGACTGGGCCGCGTCCCCGACATCACCCATTCAAGTTCAGTAGTGCTGAAGGGGCACTCGGGGTTGCATCCGCAGCGCCACGCAGGAGGTTCTCAAGCCAGCGCTACCAGGGTCGTGCAGGCCCTCACAAGAAGACCACCCCAAGATGCTTCCATGAGACAATCGTTTCGTGATCGATCCCAAGAATATTGATCTGCCCAACTTCCTAGCCACTTGGTATGGCGCACCCAGTAAAAGCGGGACACCACTTCCAGATTCCTGCGATTGGCTGCCTGAACCGCTAAAAGAATGGCACACGCTGACCAGGCGGTGGGACGTACGGCTCACTTACACAACGTCAATGATTCCGCCTGAGCGAATTCGCATTGCCGAAGACGGCAAGGCTATTTTCATGATTGATTCCACAGGTGATTGGCGCTGGTGTATCGACCCGAACGACTCGGACAGTGTTTTCGACGCCGAGCTCTACGCGCCCTGGGAGAGAAATTCAGAACGGCTTACCGACTTTCTCGTGCACAATATCGTGAGAGAAGTCGTCTGTGGTGCCAACGCCAGAATGCGGGCGCTCGCTGTTTCCGACGAAGCACTGGCAGAAGTTCTCGCCCCACTGGAAGAAGTCGAGTTCGGAACCTGGAAGTGGCCAGCGCCGGGCTACCGGATCTTCATGGGGGATGAAACGCTCGCGGAGATTATTAAAGCTGATTCCGGCACTGGCTGGGACGTGGATGTAGTCTCACCCAAATTTGACCGTCTATCCCGCCTCGAAAAGATTTCCGGAGCGCGCTGGCGAGCGTAGGGGGCACGGTCTGATTTCACCAAGCGCGAGGCCGGACCCGGTAGTTCGGGTCCGGCCTCATTTTTTTATCGAGTGTCAGTTTGCGTTACCGATGTATGGTTTCGATCGGAATATACTACCGTTCGTTAGCCTGAATACGACGGTCAAGGAAGTGTCCTTCGGGAGCATGTCTTGCAACGTGGTGTCACAGGCCCAGCATACTTTCCGTTCGGCTTCCGGGTCCCGAAAGTGAATGTAAAGTGTTGCCTTTTGTATCCCAGGAGACTTGCGCATGAGTGCCGCCACTTGAGATTCCAGGTGATGCTTGTAGCCTGATTTTGTTCCAGGTGCAGGATTTCCGTCAACGCTTGAGTGGATATTGTTGCCTCCCGAGGAAAGCGCATCCGGAAACCATTCGCCGTCGTCCGAGCGGAGAGCGCCGGTGACACCTCCGGGGTAGTCAAAGTGGTCGCCAGCACGCTCGGCGGCCGCAAGCCCTACCTCATCGTCAGTCGGACAAGCGCCATCGGTGTTATGGACCAAGATCGGCGTACTACCAGCGAACACATAGTACGTGTGGAGCTGCTGGACAGTGAGGTTCCAGCGGTTGGCCGCACCAGGGGTGACTCGAGTGGTGACGACGTAGACGTGGCCGTTGGCGACCGTGTTGAGGGCGTCTCCGTGGTGGAGTTCGCCGGCCGGTTTCCAGGTGTGGGTGGTGTCGTTCCAGAAGGGGTGGTTGGCGGTGGTGTGGAGGGTGGCCTTGTGGCCGTCCTTCGTGCGGATGGTTACATCGAGCAGGTCGTGGTCGTGGTTGATCCACACGTGCTGGACCTTGCGGGCGCCCTGGTGTTTGCCCGTCTTGGCACTCGCGGCCTCGACCTTGTCGCCGACCTTGATCTTTCCGATCGCCTTGGTCTTGCCGCCCCCCATCAGCACCTTGGTGTCAGGGGAGAAGCTGCACCTACAACCAGTGCATTCGTTCGAGCTGCTACCGCCCGACTTCTTGGGCGCCTTGAGGCCGCCGCCCTCGCCCTCGGCCTCGGCCTCGCCGGCCTTGGAGGCTCCTCCGGCCGACTTCGGTGCGGCGGAGCTGACCGACTTGGCTGCGGAGGTACCTGTTGCGGCGTCCTCCCCGACACCGGCTTCGACTGCGACTGCGCCTCCACCTGCGGCGACGGCGCCGGCTCCGATGAGGGCCGAACCGCCTTCCAGGATTGAGGCGATTCCGGCGCTGGCGGCTGCGGCTTCAGCTCCGAACGCGGCGCCGTCGAGGAAGGCCGCGCCGATGGCTCCGATGCAGGCCCCACCAGTGGCGAGGATGCAGACGCCCGCACCGACCACGGCCAGAGTGGCGAGCGTCGCGACGATGGCGGTCTTGTGCTTCTTGACGAACTTGTCCGCGGCCCTCTTGGCCTTCTTCAGCGTGTTTTTGATTGACTTGCCCGCGTGCACGGCCGCCTTGACGCTGGCGTGGTAAAGGGCCTTCGTTTTCTTGATCGCACGGTGCACGTACTGCCGGGCGCGTTGGTACTTGTGCTTGACGTAGTGGTAGACGGAGGGATAGTGGTCGTGGACGTAGTGGGCGGCCTTGTGGGCGTAGTGCTTGGCCGCGCCGACGATGCCGTGCTTCTTGACCTGGTGGACGACGTTCCTGACGTGCTTGATGCCGGAGCTGATCGCGCGGCGCACGCTGGAGTGGTGCCAGGCCGAGGAGGCCTTCTTCTTGATCTTGTGTCCCACGGACCTGATGGCGCCCATGATCGACCAGTGACCGGTGGGGTCGGTGGCCGTCAGCGGGTTGTCGCTGCCGTAGGCGAAGCGGTCGGCATTGACCGAGTCGGGGACGGGGTTGAGGCCGACGGTGTCGCGGGACGCGAACTGACCGGTGTTGGGGTTGTACCAACGGGCGGCCATGTCGACCTGGGAGGTGTCCGGGTCGGTCCACTCGGACTGGTAGCCCAGGGAGCCGACCATGCCCATCGTGGTGAGGACCTTGCCGAACGGGTCGTAGGTGGTCGAGCCGGTCAGGGCGGTGCCTGAGTCGGTGAACTGGCCCACCACATCGTCGTGCACGTCGGTCATCGCCAGCACCTTGGTGCCGGAGGCGTTGATGCCGACCAGCGCGCCGCCGGGGTCGCGGCCGTAGGTGGTGCCGCCGTCCGAGGCCAGGTCGTTGCCCATGCCGGTGTAGGAGAAGGTCTGGTTGGACCCTCCGATGCCGGCGGTGACCATGCGGTCCAGGCCGTCGTAGGCGTACGTCTTCGTTCCGGAGGTGATCACCCGGTTGAAGGCGTCGGCGGCGGTGGTGGCGGTCTGGCCCCCGCTGATGGTCGAGCTCAGGGTGCCGCGGGCCGTGTAGCTGTAGGTGCTGTGCCCGTCCGAGGTCAGCTCGTTGCGGGCGTTGTATGTGTAGGTGTCCGCGCCGACCTGGGTGCGGTTGCCGGCGTTGTCGTAGCCGTAGGTGGCCGTGGTGGTGCCGTTGTTCCACGAGGAGAGCCGGTCGGCCCAGTCGTAGGTGTAGGTGTTGGAGGCCGCCCCGGCGAATCCGGTGGTGGTCTTGGTGGTCTCGTTGTCGTTCAGGTCGTAGTCGTAGGCGATCGACGCCTCGGTTCCGCCCGCCGGTTTGGTGAGGGTGTCACTGGTGAGCCGGTGCGCCCAGTCGTATCCGAGGCTGCGGCTCGCCTTGCCGGTGCCGTAGGAGACGGTCGACGGCAGCGACATCGAGTTGTAGCCGACGGTGGCGGTGGACCCGGTGGCCGCGTCGTTGACCGTCTTCAGACGGCCGGCCGTGTCGTAGCCGTAGGTGGACGTGCCCGCCGCGTCGGTGCGCGAGGTCATCTGTCCGTCACCGCCGTAGGCGAAGGACGAGGTTCCCGACGGTCCGGCCGTGGTCAGCAGGTCGCCGCGGTCGTCGTAGGTGAACGTGTCGTCTGTGCCCGGAGCGGCGGCGGAGGTGACGCGTCCGTCGGAGTCGTAGGAGTAGGTGTGGTCCGCGGTCGCCGCCTCGGCGCCGCTGCCGGTCTGCCTGGTCAGGTCACCGGTGGTCTGGTCGTAGGAGTCGGTGACGGACACGCCGCCGGGGGACAGTTGCTTCGCCACCCGCCCGCTGCCGTCGTAGACGGTGGTGTAGGTGCGGTCCGCGACCGCCGGATAGGTCGGCGTGGACGGTTCGATCTGCGACTCCGGCAGGCCCCACTTGTTGTACGTGGTCAGCCAGTCGTGCCCGGCCACGGGGTTGCCCGAGGCGTCGTAGCCGTTGCCGTCGGTGAACCGGGTGAGGTTGCCGACCGCGTCGTATCCGAACGACGTGGTGATCGACTTCCCGGCCGCGACCGGCTGCACCTCCTTGGTCACCATGCCCGTCGCATCGATGGTGAAGGTGGTGGTGTGACCGTTGCCGTCGGTGGAGGAGGTCAGGTTCCCTTCCGGGTCGTACGTCGCGGAGGTGGTGCGGCGCAGCATCCCGGTGGAGTCGTACTCCGCGGTGCCGGCCGAGTTGCCGAAGGCGTCGTAGGTGGCCTTCGAGTAGGTGTTGTCCGGGTTGGTGACCTTGGTGACCCTGCCGTCGAGGTCGTACTCGTACTGGGTGGCGTTGTTCGCGCCGTCCACGACCTTGGTCTGCTCGCCGGCCGTGTTGTAGGTGAACGAGGTGGTCACCCCGTTCGGCGACACGGACGAGGACAGCAGACCGCCGGGCCAGTCGTAGTGGTTGACGGTGGTGTACGCGGCCTGCGTGGGCCGCCTCTCGACGTCGGTCGAGGTGAGCTGGCGGCCCAGGTAGTCGTAGGTCGCCTGGGTCACCGCGCCGGTGGGGTCGGTCACCGACAGCAGGTCACCGTCGGTGTCGTAGGTGGAGTGCGACGTGCGTCCGCCCGGCAGGGTCTCGTTCACCTGGTCGCCGAGCTGGTCGTACGTGTAGGAGGTGACCTTGCCCAGCGCGTCGGTCTCGGTGGTGATCTGACCGGCGGCGTTGTACTGCGTGGAGGTCGCCGGGGTGATCGCCGTCGAGGAGCCCGGCGGCGTGTACGACGGCAGGGTCTGCGAGACCTGCTGGCCCAGCGGGTCGTACCCGGTCGTGACGACGTTGCCGTTCGGGTCCTTGGTCTCCGCCACTTCGCCGAAGGTGTTGTAACCGGTGTACGCCACGGGGTGCGAGGCGCTCACGGTCGAGGTGCCCGTCGAGGCGTCGGCCGTCTCGGCGTTCGCCGTCGGCGCCGTGGTGACCGCGGCGTTCCCGGCCTCGTCGTAAGAGTAGGACGTGACGTTGCCGTTCGCGTCCGCCGCCCAGGTCGGGAGCCCCCGATCGTCCAGGTGCGCCCGGGTGGTGTGCACCGTCGAGCCGGCCGCGGGAAGCGTTCCGCCGTACAGGCTGGAGACCTGGGAGGCGGACAGCACGTCGGAGTAGGCCTGGACGTCCGAGACGGAGCCGTTGGCGAACTCGCCCCAGGTGTTCGCGGACATCTTGCGGCCGATGTCGAACGTGCTGGTGCCGTTCCAGGGGGTGGTGAACGCCTTGGTGCCAGCCAGGGTGCCGTTGACGTAGAGGCTGAACTGGCCGGCGGCCGGGTCGTAGACACCGGTCAGATGGGTCCACTGGCCCACGACGGCGGTGCCGCCGTAGGCGGCGGTCCAGGCCGCGGCCGGAGTGTCGCCCGCGTGTCCGCCGAAGGCCCAGGTGTTGCCTCCGGAGGAGTAGTAGAGCTGGAAGGCGCTGGTGGAGGTTCCGTTCTGGGAGACGAAGGTGGAGTTGGCCGCCGAGGAGCCGAGCTTGACCCACGCCGACACGGTGTAGCCGGTGGCGGTGTCGACGACGGGACTCGTGGTCTCGGCATACGACGTGGAGGTGCCGTTGAACACGGCGCTGCCGCCGTGGTCGGTGGACCTCGTCACCCCGCTCGTGAGGGTCACGGCGTTGTTCGCTCCGGAGGAGTCGGCCGCGTTGCTGCCCGAGGTCTCGTTGAGCTTCCAGCGTCCGACCGGCGCGGTGGTGCCGTCGTGCACCGCGGCCGACGTGGTGTTGCCCAGCGCGTCGTAGGAGTACGAGGTGGTCTCCGGGTTGCCGGAGGCACCGGTGTGCGTGGAGGTGACCACGTGGTCGTCCGGGTCGTACGACACCGTGTCGCTGCGGTTCACACCCGAGGGGTCCAGCGTGGTCTTCGTGGTGCGGGACGCCGCGTCCACCGCGTAGGTGGTCGTGGTCGTTCCGTCGTTGGAGACCTCCTTGGTCAGGTTGCCGGCCGCGTCATAGGTGTTGGCCTGCTGCACGAACGACTTCGGGTTGTTCGGGTCCGTCACCGCGTCCGTGCGGGTGATCGTCGACGGCAGCCCGTTGTCGGTGTAGGTGTAGGACGTGGTGAAGCCCATCGAGTCCGTGACCGAGGCCAGCCGTCCGGCCGGGTCGTAGGCCCGCGAGTCCAGCGTCAGCGTCCGCGCCGCCGACGGGTGGTCCGGGTCGCCGGTGTAGCCGGGCTGCGTGGCGGTGATCTGACGGTTGTCGGCGTCGAAGGTGTAGTCCGTCTCGTTCCCCGACGCGTCGACCTCGGTGATCACGTTGCCGTACACGTCGTACGTGTACGTCGTGCTCTGGAGCGTCTTGTCCGAGCCGTCGGCGTTGAACGCCGACACCTGCGACTCGGCGGTCTTCCGGTTGCCCGAGTCGTACGTCCACTCCGTGCGCCGCGGACCGTCGCCGCCGGTCAGATCCTTGATCGTCTCGGAGGTGGCGTTGCCGTCGGCGTCGTAGACCGTCGTCGTCTGCGCGGTGTGCGTCGCGCCCGTGACACGGTCGGTGACAGGCGGGGCGGTGTCGGTGGTGACCTGGTCGTCCTTGTCGTACGCGTACGACGTCGTCAGCCCCGACGGATAACTGTCCGATGTCTCGGTCTTGGTCGTCCGGCGGCCGATGTTGTCGTAGCTGTACGCCACCGACGCGCCGTTGGCGTCGGTCTGCTTCGCCAGGTCACCGGTGTGGTTGTAGGAGTACGTCGTGGTCGCGCCGCCCGGCGTGATCGTGGACGCCTCCAGGTACGCCGGCGCGTTACCGCTGTCCGCGGCGGGCGTGGTCGACGTGGTGTACGTCGTGGTGCTGGTACGGCCGTTGGGGAAGCCCGGCACCGGCGGGGTGGTCACCGTCGTCTGGTTGCCGTACGCGTCGTAGCCGTAGCTCGTCAGGTACGTGTTGTCCGTCGGACCGGAGGAACGCCCGTCCCGCTCGGTCAGCAGCAGGTCGTTGCGCGGGTCCGGCGTCGGGTTCGCGGTCGTGTCGTCCGGATAGTAGGTGTAGTAGTCCGTCTCGCACAGGTTCTGCGCCTGGTTCTGGCACGTCGACTTCGACACCACGTTGCCGCGCACGTCGTGCCCGGTCGTGGTCGTGTTCCCGTCCGGGTCGGTGGTGGTGTAGACGAAGCCGGAGGTGTCGTAGCCGTACGTGGTGCGGTTGCCCAGGGCGTCGGTCTGGGAGAGGACCCGGTCACCGTTGTCGACGTCGTAGCCGTAGCTGATGTACTTCGTCGACCCGTCGGGGGTCGGCACCTGGATCTGCACCGTCCGCACCGGCGCGACGCCGGAGGAGGACTTGTACGCCGCCCACTGCTGCGTCACCTGGGCGGCGCTCAGGGCCGAGCGGTAGACCGCGACCTCGGCGAGCGATCCGTTCCAGTAGTCGGTCTCGGCCCCCGCGTACAGGCCGCGTCCGATCTGCAGGGCGCCGGTCGCGGACCACACGTTCGGCCGTGCGATCGTGCCCTGGAGCGTGCCGTTGACGTAGAGCGAGAGCAGCCCGCTCGTGGCGTCGTAGCTCGCCGTGAGGTGGGTCCACTGGCCGGTCGCCGCGATGGCCGTCGAGTACACGGCCTGCGTGGTCAGGTTGCCGCTCGATGAGTCGGCCGTCGGCACCCGCAGCGCCCACTTGTTCTGGGTGTGCTCGTAACCGAGGTAGAACCCGGCGTGGTACGTGCCGTCTTGGCTGACGGCCGTGTAGTTGCGGGTGGTCGAGGCGAGGTTCACCCAGGCCGAGACGCTGAAGCTCTTGGAGGTGTCGACCTCCGAAGTGCCGGGGCTCGCATAGGAGTTGGAGGCGTTCGCGAACGACGCCGCCTTCACGTCGGCGGACCCGAACGGGCCGGTGTCGCCGAGGGTGACGTTGTTGTAGGTGGCGTGGCCGGTGTTGACCTCGTTGGCCGCTGCGGCACCCGAGGTGTCGTTCAGCCGCCAGTAGCCGGAGGGCCTGCCGCCCATCACCGCCGAGCGGTAGACCTGCGAGGAGCCGGTGACCGTGGGCGGGACCAGCTTCCAGACGCCGCCGTTGTTGTCCGTCTCCTGGGAGATGGTGTCGTCGACCGCGTTGTACTGCACGGTGTTCTGGGTCTTGCCCGAGGGCAGCGTGATGGTCTGCAGCACCTTCGTGGACGCCTTGGCGGCCGTGTACTGGCCCGCGATCGTCGACGCGTTCAGCGGCTGGTTGAAGATCGCCGCCTCGGCCATCAGACCGTTGTAGTGCCCGAGGGTGTCGGTGGGCATGTCGGGCCAGCCGTGGGTGTCCACGCCCGCGCCGAAGGTGACGTACGGCTGGTTCCACGACCACAGGCTGCCGGCCATGGTGCCGGTCAGGGCGCCGTCGAGGTACATCGACTGGGTGTTGCCCGCGGAGGTGAGCACCACCTGGTGCCAGGCGTTGTTGTTGACCGCGCTCGCGGACTGGAGCGGGGTGTTGCAGCCCGCGGCCATCGCGAAGCAGCCGTGCAGCTTGCCGTTGGTGCCGATGTAGATCGCCGGGGTGTTGTACTTGGTGTTGGCGACCGGGTCGGAGTCGGTCAGCGGCTTGTCACCGTAGTAGAACAGCACCCCGCCGGCCTGCGACGTCTTGAACCAGAGCGACACGGACGCGTACGTACGCGTCGCGCCCGGCGTGGACGGTATCGACAGGTACGAGCTGGTGCCGTTGAACGACGCGGCGTGGCTGCTCGCCAGCGGTCCGGCCGAGCCCAGGGTGACGTTGTGGTAGGCGCCGTTGAGGTTGCCCTCGTTGGTGTCCACGCCGTCGGCGGCCGTCGTGCCGGACGTCTCGCCCATGCGCCAGTAGGCGAACGGGTCCGCGTCCAGCACCGTGGTGCGGTAGTGGTTGCCGTTCGCGTAGCCGTAGGAGGTGCAGTGCGTGGGGTCCTCCGGCGGGCAGACCTGCGTCAGGCTGTCACCGGTGTAGCTGTAGTTCCAGGTCGCGACCGTGCTTGAGTCCCCTGCCTTCGAGGGGTCGGTCGCCACCGTCGCCACGTGGGAGACGGTCGCGCCCGAGGGCTTCGACCAGGTGAGGTTCAGCGTCCGGCCCGAGACCTTCGAAGTGATCGTGGTGAGCTGGCCGGCGGTGTTGTAGTCGAAGGTCTCCGCACGGCCCGCGTAGTCCGTGATCGAGGTGATCGCGTACGCGCCGGTCCTGCCCGTGATCCCCGTCTGGAAGACATAGGCGGTGTCGTCCTTGTCGACCAGCTTGTAGCCGACGGCCGGGGTGGTTGTCGCGGTCAGCGACGCCCAGCGTCCCGGCGGCGGGGTGAAGGAGCCGTCGGCGTTCTTGCCGAAGCCGACCTGCGAGCCGTCGGGGTAGGTGATGTTGACACTCGTCACCGCGCCCGAGGAGTCCTTGACCTCGGTGGCCTCCATGTCCGCGACCGTCGACCAGCCCGCGCCGAACGCGCCGTCCACGCGCGGGTCCAGGGAGTTGTAGTCACGCTCGACCGACAGCGACGGGCCCACCGTCTGCACGTCGGCGTCGGTGTCGGAGGTGGTGTAGTTGCCGACGGCGGGATCGAAGTCGTGCCCGTCGGTGTTCTGCGACAGGCCCGAGGTCACCACGGGCTGCGGCACCGTGGCCGTGAGCTCGCTCTGCGTCCACGGCGAGTAGAGCAGGCTGTCGTAGGTGCGCACCTGCCACAGGTAGGTGCCGCCCCAGGCCATCTTCCCCGAGGGGACGGTCCAGTCACCGCCGGTGATCAGCCCCGAGTCGGAGATCACCGAACCGGTGGAGGAGTCCAGGAGCTGGAACTGGTACTTCAGCGCCGAGCCCGGGTAGTTGTCCGAGTCGTACCCGTACGCCACCAGTTCCGGCTTCAGCGTCTGGGTGTTGTAGTTGTCCGGCGGGTACGAGGCGTCGATCTGCGGGGCCACGTTCCCGTTCAGCGTCAGGTCGAGGTAAGGCCGGTAGCTGGTGGGGGCGTTGACCGAGTCGAACTGCTTCCAGTGCAGGGCGTCGGTGTTCGTCGAGTACAGCGCGAGGCCGTGGTTGCTCACCGTTCCGCCGGCGATGCCGTTGAACCAGGAGGTGCTCAGCGGCACGTTCATCCACGTACCCGTGGACCGCGAACCGCCGGAGTTCGTGCACGCCGCACCCGGGTTGGCGGTCAGTGACCCCAGCGCGGTGCTGTCCCACGCCGGGCCCGGGTAGGAGGTGACCGTCGAACCCGACCACGAGGCACTGATGGGCGCGACGGAGAACGGCTCGGCGGTGCAGGTGGCGGCCCAGATGTCGAAGAGGTGCAGGCTCGCCGCCGACACGCTCTGACCGGTGATCATGCCGGTCAGGCCCGTCAGGTGCAGGAACGAGTTCGCGCTGTGCGTGCCGGAGTCGTAGGACCCGACCTTCAGCACGTCCTCCGTCGAGTGGTCGCCCGAGAGGCCGCTCTCGGCGTACGTGCTGTCACTGATGGCCAGCGTCGGGTCCACCGTGACCGGCCACACCCGCTTCTCGGCGCCCAGCCACGACCGGTCCGCCGTCATGGTCAGGATCCAGTCGTCGCCGGACCGCGAGAGTCCGTACTCCACGGCCTGCGACCTCGTCGGCTCCCCGGACCTGCGGTTCAGGTGCGAGTCCTGCATGAACGCGTGCGGAATCCGCTCCACCACGGCGCCCGAGGCGTCGGTGAACTCGACCGACCCCTTGTCGGCTCCCTTGTCGGCGAGCCGCGGCGTCAGACCCTTGGCGTCCAGCTTGAACGACCACGACGTCGGCGCCTTCGCCGAGGACAGGACGATCTTCTCCTTGACGCCGTCCGCCAGCGGTACCAGCTTCAGGTCCGTGTCCGGCAGCACGCCGGCGTAGGTCACGGTGCCGTCCGCGTCCGTGACGCCCGGCACGTCCTTCGCGCCGTCCAGCGCGTACGCCACCTGGTGCCCGGACTCGGACTCCACCGACGCCAGCCGGTCGTCCCCCGCGACACCGGCGACGTTCACCGCCACGTCGTTGGCCTTCTCCCGCCAACGCCCGCCGGACTTCACCAGCGTGGTGTCGATCGGCTTCCAGGAGCCGTCGGCGGCACGGAAGTTGTGTCGGGAGAAGTACACGCGCTTGGTCGTCGTGCCGTTGGCGTTGCGGAACAGGTCCGTCGTCGCCGACGACTTGGCCGCGTCACGCTTGCTCGTCGACGCCTTGAACCCGTCCCGGCCGTTGGCCGCGCCCGTGGTCACCGTCTTCTTGCCGCGGCTGTGCCGGGTGTACTCGGGCAGTTGCCCCTTGCCCTTGCCCGACTTGTGCCCGCGCCCGCCCTTCGCCCGGGTGTGAGCCGCCGAGGTGGTGTGCTTGAGCCCGCTCGCCGAACCGCCCTGCTGCTTGGGCAGTTTCAGATGAGGGGAACGCAGCCAGTCCCAGAGGCCCGACACCGACAGCTTCGGCATGCTCAGCGCCGGCAGTGTCATCCCCTGCGCCACCGCCTCCTCTGCGCTCGGCACGAACGACAGGAGGAAACAGACGACCACCACGACCATGCGCGCCGCTTTGCGGCGAGGTGACCAGGGTGGTGGTTGGGAGGAACGGCGACGCCAGACGGGAGACATGAAATGACCTTTTGTGGATACGTATCGATCATGAAAACGACTCGATAGTTCCTCAACCGGTCACTCTCTGACCATAGTCAGTTGATCTTCTTACTTGATCCTTATGTTCGCAGGTCGGAGGCTGCCCGATTTACCCAAGAGGGCGCACCCGAAACCGAGTTGAACCCGACTACTGACGGTGAATCAGGACGTGCCGGTCAGAGAGGTCAGAAGCCCCCGTATCCGGTCCTGCACCTCCGGCTTGCCGCCCTCCCTCACCACCGAGACGTTCGCCGATCCCGGTCCGTCCCCCACGACGACGAAGCGCACGTGCTTCTGACGGGGTGCCACCGCGCGCACCGCCTGTCCCGGCGTCGCGCCGACGGCCACCACCACCGAACAGTGCTCCTGCACGAGGGAGTTCACATAGGGCTCCACGTTCGCCCGGGTGTCCGGCCCCGTCGCCGACAGGAAACTCACCCGCACCTTGGTCGCGCGGGAGGCCTCCTGCATACCGGCCCACACCGGTGCCGCCGGCACGCCCGGTGCGACTCCGCGGCTGTCGGTGAGGAGGCAGGCGTCCACGTCCCGGTACGCTCGGGCCGTCGGCAACTCGCCTCCGTCGCCGGACGGCCACAGGCAGACTCCCGCCACCACGGCGGCGACCACGCCTCCCAGTCCTGCGCCGAAAGCGACCCGGCGTCTGCGCAACGCTCCGGGCAAAGCCGACCAACTCGGCCTGAACGACCGGGACGACCACCGCATGTCTGCACCCTTCGACAAGGTTCTCGGGGCGACCGTCGCCCGCGAAGAGGTGAGCATAAGGCAGCGTCTCCCCCCGGTGATCTTCGAGAGGTCCCAGGTGGGCGGTTCATCCGCCCGGCGCGTGACACACCGTCTTGTATCGGGCGACGCGGTGCCGCCCCGCGTCGACCGCGAGCGCCGGGTGCCGATGCCGTGCAGAGTGGACATGGTGATCCCGGTTCGCCGCTGCCCGGCTTCCGTCACCCCTCGTAACCCAAAGTTTTCAACAAAGTGTTGACGCGGTTGTCGCCGAGGGCGTTAGCTGGGCGCAGCCCGTCCAGCACCAGGCCACGGAGGCTCCCCATGACGTCGAGCACGGCATCCGGCGGCCTCGCCCGCTTCAACGCCCTCGACGAGAGCGCGGCCCTCGCCGTCCTCCACGAGGTGTGCGCCTCCCGCGCCTGGGCCGAGCGGCTGCTCGCCGCCCGTCCCTACTCCACCGCGGAAGACCTGTACGCCGAGAGTGACGCCGCCACGGCGGGCCTCGCCACCGCCGACCTGACAGAGGCGATGGCGGGGCACCCGCCCATCGGACGGCCGAAGCCCGGCGATGCGACCTCCTCGCGCGAACAGCGCGGGATGGCCGGCGCCTCCGCCGAGCTCAGAGCGGAGATGCTCGAACTGAACCTGGCCTACAAGGAGAAGTTCGGCCATGTCTTCCTCGTCTGCGCCACCGGCCGGACCGGTGAGCAGATGCGCGACGCGGTCAGGGAGCGGATCGGCAACACCGCCGAGCGGGAGCGCGAGATCGTCCGCGTCGAACTGGGGAAGATCAACCGCATCCGGCTCGGCGGTCTCGTGCGCGACGAGCCGCCGGGCGCACCGGGCGGCTGACGGGCACACGCACAGGAAGTGCCCGCCGGCCCCGTACAGGAAGAAGAGACATGAGCACCGACACCACGGCCTCCGTGTCCACCCACATCCTGGACACCAGCGCGGGCCGCCCCGCCCGCGGCGTCGCCGTCCGGCTCGCCGCCCGCGCCGGGCGCGAGGGCGACTGGCGGGCGCTCGGCGGGTCCGCGACCGACACGGACGGCCGGTGCAAGGACCTTCCGGCGCTCCCGGAGGGCACGACCCACGTACGGCTCGACTTCGAGGTCGAGCGGTACTTCGAGCAGGATCCGGCGACAACGACACAGCGAGCCGATGCGCAGCAGGACGCCCCCGCGAATCGGGACAGCGATGCGTTCTTCCCCGAGGTGAGGGTCACCTTCGCCGTCAGGCCGGGCGAGCACTACCACGTACCGCTGCTGCTCAACCCGTTCGGCTACTCCGTTTACCGAGGGAGCTAGCAGACATGACCGAACCTTCCCGCAAGGGCCGCCCGGTGCTCCTGGGCCAGAACCAGTACGGCAAGGCCGAGAACCGCGTCGTCAGGATCACCCGCGACGGCGCCACGCACCACGTCAAGGACCTGAACGTGTCCGTCGCGCTGAGCGGCGACATGGAGGAGGTCCACCTCTCCGGCTCCAACGCCAACGTCCTGCCGACCGACACCACCAAGAACACGGTGTACGCCTTCGCCAAGGAACACGGCATCGAGTCCGCCGAGCGGTTCGGCATCCACCTCGCCCGGCACTTCGTGACCGGCCAGGAGCCGATCAAGCGGGCGCGCATCCGCATCGAGGAGTACGCCTGGGAACGCATCGAGGTCCCGGACGCCGAGTCCCGAGACTCAGGTGCGGACGAGTCCCGGGCCTCGGGTGCGGACGAGCCGAGGCACTCCTTCGTCCGCAAGGGCCAGGAGACCCGCGTCACCCAGATCACCTACGACGGCGACGCGTGGGAGGTCGTCTCGGGTCTGAAGGACCTCGTCGTGATGAACACGACGGACTCCGAATTCTGGGGCTTCGTCAAGGACAGGTACACGACGCTCCCCGAGGCCCACGACCGCATCCTGGCCACCCAGGTCTCCGGCCGCTGGCGCTTCGGCTGGACCGACGGCGAGCAGCCGATGCCCGCCTGGGACACGTCCTACGAGCAGGTCAGGAAGCACATGCTCCAGGCCTTCGCGGACACCTACTCCCTCTCGCTCCAGCAGACCCTGTACGAGATGGGCGCACGGATCATCGAGCACCGCGACGAGATCGACGAGGTCCGCTTCTCGCTCCCGAACAAGCACCACTTCCTGGTCGACCTGACGCCGTTCGGCCTCGAGAACGACAACGAGGTCTACTTCGCGGCCGACCGCCCGTACGGGCTCATCGAGGCCACCGTCCTGCGTGACGGCTGCGAGCCGCGCATCCCGGTGGACCTGACCAACCTGTAGAACCGCCACCACGGACCCGGTCGTCACCCCGCTCGGCCCCGGGTCCGTCCGCCGACGGGAAGAACGAGGAACCGCAGTGGCAGTCCAGCGCATCGTCATCGAGAACTGCGCCGTCGCGACCGTGGACGCGGGCGACACCGAGTACGCCTCGGGGCACATCGTCGTAGCCGACAACAGGATCGAGTCGGTGGGCGCCGGAAAGGCCCCCGGGAACCTGGAGAACGTGGTCCGCCGCGTCGACGGCACCGGACACCTGGCCACGCCCGGCCTGGTCAACACCCATCACCACTTCTACCAGTGGATCACCCGCGGCCTCGCCACGGACCACAACCTCTTCGACTGGCTCGTGGCGCTCTACCCGACCTGGGCGCGCATCGACGAACCGATGGTCCACGCGGCCGCCCAGGGCTCCCTCGCCATGATGGCCCGCGGCGGCGTCACCACCGCCATGGACCACCACTACGTCTTCCCGAAGGGCTCCGGGGACCTGTCCGGCGCGATCATCCGGGCCGCCCGCGAGACCGGCGTCCGCTTCACCCTCGCCCGCGGCTCCATGGACCGCAGCGAGAAGGACGGCGGACTGCCGCCGGACTTCGCCGTCGAGACCCTCGACGGGGCGCTGGCCGCCACCGAGGCGACCGTCGACGAGCACCACGACGCCTCCTTCGACAGCATGACCCAGATCGCCGTCGCGCCCTGTTCGCCCTTCTCCGTATCCACCGAACTCATGCGGCAGGGAGCGGAGTTGGCCCGCCGCAAGGGGGTACGGCTGCACACGCACGGTTCGGAGACCGTGGAGGAGGAGCAGTTCTGCAAGGAGTTGTTCGGCATGGGCCCGACCGAGTACTTCGAGTCGACCGGCTGGCTCGGCGAGGACGTGTGGATGGCCCACTGCGTCCACATGAACGACTCCGACATCGCCGCCTTCGCCCGGACGAGGACGGGTGTCGCCCACTGTCCCTCCTCCAACGCCCGGCTGGCCGCGGGGATCGCCCGGGTCCCCGACATGCTCGCGGCCGGCGTCCCGGTCGGCCTCGGCGTCGACGGCACCGCCTCCAACGAGTCCGGCGAACTCCACACCGAGCTGCGCAACGCCCTGCTCATCAACCGGCTCGGCGCCCACCGCGAGGCGGCCCTGAACGCCCGTCAGGCGCTGCGCCTGGGCACCTACGGAGGCGCCCAGGTCCTCGGCCGGGCGAGCCAGATCGGCTCCCTGGAGGCCGGCAAGCTCGCCGACCTCGTGCTGTGGCGGATGGACACCCTGGCGCACGCCTCGATCGCCGACCCGGTGACGGCACTGGTCCTCGGCGCCGCCGCCCCGGTCACGCTCTCGCTCGTGAACGGCCGCCCGGTCGTCGAGGACGGTCGGCTGCTGCACGTGGACGAGGACGCCGTCGCCCGTGCCACCCGGGACGAGGCGCGCCGCCTCGCCCGGATCGCCGAAGAGGCGTGACCGGCACGGAACTTCGGCCGGGCCCCGTCCCGATCGCGGGAGGGGCCTGACCGCCGCGGAACTCCGGCCGAGGGGGACGGCCCTCGGCCGGTGGCCGTGGACCCGAGCGGGGTCCACGGCGGCCGCCGCCGGGGCGCGCACGGACGTGCGCGCCCCGGAACGGTCCCCCCCGTCTCATGCCGCCCCGTGCCGCGCGGCTCAGCCGATGTGGTAGCTGTCGCCGTAGACCTTCCAGTCCAGCGGCGTGTCGAGGTTCAGGTTCCGCTTGCGTACGAAGACCCGTTGCTCGGTGTCGACCCGGGTGGTGTCGGAGTGGGCCTCCTCCTGCTTCATGGCCCACACCCGGGCGTCGAGGAAGGCGTTCAGGTACGTCACCTCGTCACCGCCCTGGGCCGGCGGCTTCGCCTTCGCCAGGGCCCGCCTGCGGATGTTGCCGAAGCTGGTGCTGTCGTCACCGTTGCCGTGCATCACGACGGCGTCGTAGTACGTGAACTGGCCCAGCGCGCCGATGCCGTCGGCCTTGCCCTGCGCCACGGCGGGGTTGAAGTAGACGCGGTCCCGCTCGTCGTTCTGGGCCTGCTGGAACGCCGTGTCCTGGGCGGCCCGGCGCCAGTCGGCCGGGAAGCCGGGGTCCAGGCCCTCGTGGGAGTCGCCGCCGTTCACCTCGCGCAGGGCCGGCAGGTACTTGGCCAGGACGTTGCCGGGCTTGCGCCGGGTGTACAGCTCGACGAGGTCGAGCATGTCACCGGTGCCCGAACAGAAACCGATGATCCCGGCGGTGTAGCCGCGCCCGTCGCCGATGTCCTCGATGTACTTGTACTGCGCCTTCCAGTCCAGCGAGGAGTTCTCCGCGCTGGAGACCAGCTTCATGGCGATCTCCTTCTTCGCCGGGTCGTCCAGACCGACCGCCGAGGCGGTCGCGGTCTGGGAGGCGATCAGGGGGAGGGATCCTGCCACCAGCGAGGAGCCGATCAAGGTGAGCAGGGTGCGCCGCGAAGGGCGTATGTGGGGGGTGTGCACGGTACCTCCGATGGGGGAGCGGTGTTTCCGCGTACTGTTAGGAAAGTTTCCTACCAGAGTTCGAAGGTGACGTACACCCGTTCGGAGAAAGGGAGTTGACGCTTTACCTGCTCGCGATCGGTTCGGGAGCCGCCGTCCGGCCGGGAGCCGCCGTCCGCTCGGGAGCCGTCGGGACCCGCCGGGGCCGCAGCAGGACGGCGGCCAGGATCAGGGCCGTGGCCGCGGCGGCCGTGGCCACCGTGAACGCCAGCCGGTAGCCGTCCGCCGTCGCCGCGAGGACCTGCTCACCCGCGCCGGTCAGCCGTTCGGTGCGGCTCGCCGCCAGGGTCGTCAGCACCGCGAGACCCAGGGAACCGCCCACCACCTGCGTGGTGTTGAACAGCCCCGAGGCCAGACCGGCGTCCTCCGCCCGGGCGCCCGACATGGCCAGACCCGTCACCGCGGGCATCGCGGCCGCGAAGCCCGCGGACAGCAGCAGGAGCGCGGGCAGCACGTCGGTGAGGTACGCCCCCTCGGCGGGGACGCGGCCGAGCAGGGCCAGACCCGCCGTGATGAGGGCGAGTCCGGCGAGCAGCACGCGGTACGGGCCGAAGCGGGCGACCGTGCGCGCCGACAGGGTCAGCATCAGCACGCCGATGGCGACCGGCGCGGGCAGGAACGCCGTACCGGTGAGCAACTCGCTGAATCCGAGGACGCGCTGGAGGTAGAGCGCGCCGATGTACTGGAAGCCGTACATCCCGGCGATCATCAGGATCTGTACGCCGTTCGCGCTCGTCAGGGCCCGCGAACGCAGCAGCCGCAGCCGCAGCAGGGGGCGGGCGGCCCGTGCCTGGCGCGCCGTGAAGCCGGCGAAGAGGGCGAGTGCGAGCGCGCCGAGGGCGAGCGTGCCGCCGAGACCCCGGTCCCCGGCCCCGACGATCGCGTACACCGTCAGCATCAGGGCACCGGTGACCAGGACCGCGCCGGGATAGTCCGCGCCCGCGCCGAGCCCGGTTCCCTTGTCCGGAGTGAGGATCCGCAGCGCCGCGACCAGGGCCAGTACGCCGATCGGCAGGTTGATCAGAAAGATCCAGTGCCAGCCGAGCGCCTGGGTCAGCGCGCCGCCCAGGAAGGTGCCGAGGGCCCCGCCCGCGGCACCGACCGCGCTGAACACCGCGATGGCGCGGCCCTGTTCGCGGGGCTCGGGGAACAGCGCCACCAGCATCCCGAGGACCACGGCCGAGGTCATCGCCCCACCGACGCCCTGCAGGGCGCGGGCCGCGATCAGCGTGCCCTGCCCGTCGGCGACGCCGCACAGCACGGACGCCGCGGTGAACACGGCCAGTCCGGCCGTGAACATCCGCCTGCGGCCCAGCAGGTCGCCGAGCCGGCCCACGAGGAGCAACAGCCCCCCGAACGGGATCAGATAGGCGTTCACGACCCACGCGAGACCGGGGGCGGAGAAGCCGAGGTCGCTCTGGACGGCGGGCATGGCCACGGTGACGATGTTCCCGTCCAGGACCGTCATCAGGGTCCCCGCGCACAGCACGGCCAGCGAAGCCCACCGGGAGAAGGTTCGTGGTGCCGGCGTCCTCGCCGGTCCGGTCCGGGACAGCATGACGGTGACCTCCGTGTTCTCCGTGGACCGCTCGGGTTCCACGGACGTTCTCCCTTGGTGCACGACTTGTAACGGGGTACATCGTGGGTGACCATGGGAGGCCGACGTAAGGAGGCACTTCAATGTCCCAGGGGAACACCGGTGTTACGTCGCAGGCAGTGCTCGCGCAGGCGTGCCCGGTCCGCGAGGTTCTTGACAGGGTCGCCGGGAAATGGAGCGTGCTGATCATCGTGGCCGCCGCGCACGGCCCGATCCGCTTCACCGAACTGGAGCGCAGCATCGAGGGGATCAGCCGCCGCATGCTGACCCTGACCCTGCGCAACCTGGAGCGCGACGGCCTGGTCACCCGCACCGTGCATCCGACGGTGCCGCCGAAGGTCGAGTACGAACTCACCCCGGTGGCCCGCGAGTTGCATGCGACGCTGCTCTCCCTGACCGACTGGGCCGAGCGGCACCGCGTCGCGATCGCCGAGTCCCGCGCGGCCTACGACGCCGAGCACCGGCCGGAGTTGGTCGACGCGTAGGCCGTGCGGCAGGTCGGCGGCGGGTCGGTCCACGGGTCTGCGGGGCGGCCGTCCGGTCAGAGGCCCAGCGGACCCGGGTCGGTGGCCAGTGACTTGAAGGCGTCCCGGGCTCCGGGCACCAGACGGCGCTCGGCGAGGTCCATCAGCCCGCCGACCCCCGTGATCTCGGCGGCCACCGTGCCGTCGGTCTTCCTGATGGTCTGTTCGACGCGGAACGTCTTGCCCTCGCCCCAGAGGAAGGCGCACGTCACCTCGACCTCGTCACCGGCCCGCAGTTCGCGCCGGTAGCGGATCGTCGCTTCCAGCGCGACCGGGCCCACACCGCGGGCCAGCAGCTCCGTCTGGCTGATCCCGGCCGCCTGGAGCATCGACCAGCGGGCGTGCTCGGCGTACTGGAGGTACACGCTCTGGTTGAGATGGCCCTGCGTATCGGTCTCGTATCCGCGCACGGTCACGGGGACGAAGAACGGCTCTGCCACGACTTTCCCTTCGACGACGACTCGACGGCGACTGCTTCCACGACCGCGACGGTCCTCACGGTTTCCCCGCCCCGGCGCACGCGGCTCACGTCCGCCTGGGCGAGGCCAGAACGTACCGGACGCCCGTGCGCGGCTGTGCGTGTTCGCCGGTCTGCCAGCCCGCCTTCTCCAGGGTGGCCGCGCAGGCCCGCAGCGCCGCGGGGTCCGGCTCGTGCACGGCGACGGCCTCCGGCTGCGGTGTCGCCCGTATGCGGTAGCCGCCGCCCTCCGCCCGGGCGGGCCGGTGCCCCGCCGCCTCCAGCGCGAGTGCGGCGGCCTGCACCAGATGGGTCCGCTCCCAGCCGCACGGAAGGCCGGTCGCGCCGTCCGGACGGGTCATCCGGCGCAGCTCCAGCAGCCCCTGCCAGGCGCTGTGCACCTCTCTGAGCCGCGCGGGACCCTCCTCGGCCCCCTCCTCGCCGCCGATCCGCGCCGCGAACACCCCGGACGTCGCCGGAGCCGGTGCCTCGGCGCGGTCGGCAGGCTCAGGGGGCCCGGGATCCTCGCGCAGCCGATGTCCGGCCGGGGTCAGGAAGTGGTCGCGCGGCGGACGCGGATGACGGAAGGCGAGCCCCCGCTTCACCAGAGCGGCGAGCTGGGCCTCGGTGCCCTTCAGCCGCCCGGTCACGGGGTCGGCCGCGTCGACGATGCGCCGCTGCGCGGCGGTCGGCGGTCGTGTCACGGCGCGCTCCCTCCACCGGTCGGTGGAGCCGCGGCGCTCCGGCCCGGCCGCGGCTCAGTGTTCCTCCGTCCCCTCTCCCGCCGAGGAGGACGTGGAGGGGAAGTCATGGGAACAGTACGCGTCGGGTCTGACATTCCAGCCTGCCACCACATGCCGGCGGTGCTCCGTGCTCAGCCGGCTCATCGTCCCGGTGCCGAGCTGGAAGACGGCGCCGGACTGGGCGGTCAGGCCGAGCCGCCGCGCGGTCAGCACCCGCAGGAAGTGGCCGTGCGAGACGACCACCACGCTGCCCTCCGACTCGGCGAGCGCCGCGTCGATCCTGGCCAGCGCCCGCTCGGCGCGCACCCCGACCTGCTCCGGGCTCTCGCCCGGGTGCTCGGGCGGTCCGGGTGCGACGCCGTCGGTGAACAGGAACCAGTCGGGCCGCTCCCGGTGGATCTCGACGGTCGTGACCCCCTCGTACCCGCCGTAGTCCCACTCGCACAGGTCCGGGTCGACGCGGGCGTGGCCGATGCCGGCCAGCTCGGCCGTCTCCCGCGCCCGGCGCATCGGGCTGACGAACGCCGCCGCGATGTGGTGCCGGGCGATCAGCGGGCGCAGCCGCCGCGCCTGCTCACGGCCGTTGTCGGTCAGCGGGACGTCCGTCGACCCCGTGTGCCGCCCGGACATCGACCATTCGGTCTCACCGTGCCGTACGAGGAGCAGGTCACCCATCGTCGCGCCCTTTCCGTCCTCGTGTCGCTGTCGTCCCTCGTACGGTGTCACCCGGCGGGCGCGGCCGCAGCACCGGGTCCTCCGGTCGGCCCACCCGGGGCTCGGCTCCTCGGCCGGCCCACCGGTGTCTCAGCCCTTCTCCTGCCGGTACCCGCTCAGGAACCGCCCGATCCGGCTGATCGCCGCGTCCAGGTCGTCGGCGTGCGGGAGCGTGAGGATCCGGAAGTGGTCCGGGCGCGGCCAGTTGAAGCCGGTGCCCTGGACGACCTGGATCTTCTCGCGCAGCAGCAGGTCGAGGACGAACTTCTCGTCGTCGTGGATCGGATGCACGGCGGGGTCGATGCGCGGGAACGCGTACAGCGCGCCCTTGGGTTTGACGCACGAGATGCCGGGGATCTCGTTGAGCTTCTCCCAGGCCCGGTCGCGCTGTTCCCGGAGCCGGCCGCCGGGCGCGGTCAGCTCGTGGATCGACTGGCGGCCGCCGAGCGCGGCCTGGATGGCGTACTGCGCGGGGGCGTTGGCGCACAGCCGCATCGAGGCCAGCATCGTCAGCCCCTCCAGATAGCTGCGCGCGTGCTGCTTGGGGCCCGTGACGACCAGCCAGCCGGAACGGAAGCCGGCCACGCGGTAGGTCTTGGACAGCCCGCAGAAGGTGAGGACCACCAGGTCGGGGGCGAGGGCCGCGGCCGAGTGGTGCACCTCGTCGTCGTAGAGGATCTGGTCGTAGATCTCGTCCGCGAACACCATCAGACCGTGCCGGCGGGCGAGATCGAGGATGCCCTCGACGATCTCCTTCGGATAGACCGCGCCCGTCGGGTTGTTGGGGTTGATGATGACGACCGCCCGGGTGCGGTCGGTGATCTTCGCCGCCATGTCGTCCAGGTCCGGGTACCAGTCGGACTGTTCGTCGCACAGGTAGTGCACCGCCTTGCCGCCGGCGAGGGTGGTGACGGCCGTCCAGAGCGGGAAGTCCGGTGCGGGGATCAGGACTTCGTCGCCGTCCTCGACCAGGGCCTGCACGGCCATGGAGATCAGTTCCGAGACGCCGTTGCCGAGGAAGACGTCGTCCACGCCGACGTCCAGACCCCGGTCCTGGTAGCGCTGGGCCACGGCCCGGCGGGCGGACAGGATGCCGCGCGAGTCGGTGTAGCCGTGCGCCCGGGGCAGCATCCGGATCATGTCCTGGAGGATCTCCTCCGGCGCCTCGAAACCGAAGAGGGCCGGGTTGCCGGTATTGAGGCGCAGCACGCTGTGGCCCGCCGCCTCCAGTGCGTCGGCGTGCTCGATCACCGGGCCGCGGATCTCGTAACAGACCTCGCTGAGTTTGCTCGACTGCCGGAACTCCATGCGCTGCGCCCTCCGGTTGTGGTGTTGCTTGGTTTTACCAAGTGGGAGCTTGGAAAGTCCAACAAGATAGCTAGACTGCATCGCATGCCACCGCGCCGAAGCTACGACCAGTACTGTTCCGCAGCCCGTGCCCTCGACGCCGTCGGAGACCGGTGGACCCTCCTGATCGTCCGCGAACTGCTCGGCGGACCGCGCCGCTACACCGATCTGCACGCCGATCTGCCGGGTGTCAGCACCGACGTCCTCGCCTCCCGGCTCAAGGACATGGAGCGCGACGGACTGGCCACCCGCCGGCGCCTGCCGCCTCCGGGCGCGGCCTACGTGTACGAACTCACCGGCCGTGGAAGGGATCTGCTGCCCGTCCTGCAGGCGCTGGGGGAGTGGGGCGCGCCCGCGCTGGGCGAGCGGCGGCCCACCGACGCCGTACGGGCCCACTGGTTCGCGCTGCCGCTGCTGCGCGGGCTGGGCGCCGCCGGGTCGGGGGAGGGGCTGATCGAAGTCCGCCTGGACGAAGGCCTGTTCCATGTGTGGCTGGGCGCCGGGGAAGGGCCGCTCTACGGGGACGGGCCCGCCCCGCGGGAACCGGACGCCCGGCTGGCGCCGGACGCGCGGACGCGCGAGGCCCTGAACCGGGGCACGGTGACGCTGCTCGACGCGCTGCGCGAGGGACGCGTCGACGTGACGGGCGACGGACCGCTCGCCAAGGCGCTCCGCGAGGCGTGACACCGCCGGCACGGGCGCGCACCCGGGACTGCGCGGCGGGGTCGCCCGCTTCGGACCCCGCCCGCGCACGGGCCCGTCGTGCCCCGCGCGGGCCTGCCGACCGCGCGCGGCCCGTGGCGCCGCGCATGGCCCGTCGTACCGCGCACGGGCCCGTCACGCCGTGCAGGGACCCGTCGTGCCGCGTACGGCCCCGTCGTGCCGCGCGCGGAAAGCGAGAGGCCCGCGCCGCTCCCGTCAGGGAGCGGCGCGGGCCTCGGTCCACGGCCTGAGGGTCAGGCGCCCGGCGGAATCCGGGACGGGCGTCCCCTGCCCCGCGTCAGCGAGTATCCCCAGATGCCGGCGAGGGCCGCGAGGATGCCGCCGATGCCGGTCCACACCCAGCGGTCGGACCACCAGCCGGAGGTGTCGGGCCGCAGCGAGGACAGCGTCGCCGTCTTCGAGCCGGAGCTGTCGTCCGTGACGTCGTCGGAACCGTCCTTCTCGGGGTTCTCGGCGGTGGCGATGCCCGGGACCAACGGCTTGGCGAGCGAGCCGTCGACCGCCGCCGAACCGCCGATGTCCTTGGAGTCCACCTGGAGTTGCGTGCTCATGGGCAGACCCAGATCGGCCGCCCCGAGACCGGTGGCGGTCAGCCGGACGTAATAGGTGCCCGGCAACGGGTCGTTGGCCCAGGTCTCCGACCAGGCACGCACGGTGCGCAGGGTGCAGGACAGTTCCACGGAGGACGCGTCCGCCCCCGCCGTACGGGTCTGCGCCCCGTACTGGCAGGCCTGACGGCGCCGCAGCCCGTCGTACACGTCGATCTGCCAGGTCTCGGCGCCGGCGCGCCTGGACGCCTCGGGCAGCTTCACCGTCGCCTTCACGGTGGGCCGCTGCCCGGCGTCCGCGGGGAACTGCCAGTACAGGTAGTCACCCGTGGAGGCGCCGGCCGTGGCCTGCACGCCCTGCTCGATCTCGGTCGCCGTACGGAACGACGTACCGGCCTCGGTGGGCGTGGAGTCGTCGCCCGAGGGGCTCGCGGACGGCGTGGAGTCGGCGAGAGCCGGGGAGGCGGCCGCGCCGAGCAGCGCGGGCGCCGCGACGGCGCCCGCGAGGAGGGCGGCCGTGCTCAGTACACGTCGGATACGCATCAGTTGGTCCTCCAGACCGAGAACCGCCAGCGAGAGATCCAGCCCCACAGCAGACCCGCGAGGAAGCCGGTCAGCACCAGGGCGCCGAGCAGCCACCAGCCGCGTCCGAGGCCGAAGGAGGCCACGTCACCCGCCTGGTCGGGACCGGCGACGACGTCGACCGTCAGTTCCAGCGGCATACCGGGCGTGGTCTTCACACCGGATGCGGCCGAGAACGAGTTGGACACCTGCAGACACACGATCTCGGCGGGCGCGTTCTCGTCGTCGCTCTCGGCCTTCGGGTAGCGCAGACCGGTCGAGACGACGTCGGTGCGGCCGTTCCCGGCCGACTCGCCGCGCACGATCTCCCGGCCGTGCACGGTCACGGCACGCAGCAGCACCCCGTAGTCGGGGTTGACCTGGCGGTCGGCCGCGATGCTCACCGAGGCGCGCAGCTCCTTGCCGGGCGCGACCTCCACCCGGTACCAGCGGTGCTGGGCGAACTCCTCACGGTCGGTGTAGATGCCCGACTTGACGGTGGGAGCCCCGGTGCACGAGTCGGCGCCCTGCACGGCCACCGGCTTGACGACCGGATCGGCGGCGCGGTCCACCAACTGGTTGACGCGGTCGCTGAGCTGCTCCTTGTGCTCCACCGAGGTGTACGTGCCACCCGTGGCCTCGGCGATGCAGCTCAGCTGCTTGCTGACCTTGACATCGGGCACCAGGCCCAGGGTGTCGATGGTCAGGTCGATGCCCTTGGCCGCGATCTCACGGGCCACCTGGCACGGGTCGAGCGGCTGGCAGGTGTCCTCGCCGTCGCTGATCAGCACGATGCGACGGGTGCCCTCACCGCCCTGGAGGTCGTCGGCCGCTTTGAGCAGCGCGGGGCCTATCGGGGTCCAGCCGGTCGGGCTGAGGGTCGCGACCGCGGTCTTGGCCTCGGTGCGGTCCAGCGTCCCCACCGGGTACAGCTGGGCCGTGTCCTTGCAGCCCGTCTTGCGGTCGTCCCCCGAATAGTTGGCGCCGAGGGTGCGGATGCCGAGCTGGACCTCCTGTGGCGTCGCGTCGAGTACTTCGTTGAACGCCTGCTTCGCCGCGGACATCCGCGACTCGCCGTCGATGTCCCGGGCCCGCATCGAACCGCTGACGTCCAGCAGGAGTTCGACCTTGGGCGCCAGCGCCGTGGTTTCGTCGGCGACCGCCCCGGCCGGGAAGGCGATCCCGGCGGCCAGGAAGGCGAGCAGGGCGCAGGCGCCCGCCGCCAGCCGTTGTCTTGTGATCATCGGCGGATCCTATTGATCAAAGGTGCCGATCGTAAAAACGAGAGGTGTCCCGCGTCAGGACGGGCCGGCTCCGGCGAGCGGCTGAGGAAGCAGTGTCCACAGGTCACCGGGGGTGCCGGGGGACAGCCGCATCAGAGTCAGCGCCTTGGTGGGGAGCGGCTCGCCGAGGAGCGCGGAGAGGTCCGCGGTGCGCGGGAGCTCCGGCGCGGCACTCGCGAGCGCCTCGCGCAGGGCGGCCGCCGAACCCGCCGTCGCGCCCAGCGCGCCGCCGACGAGGGAACCGAAGAGTTTGCGGCGCAGGGCCCTCTCGTCGTCGGTCACGATGCGCCCGGACACCTCCGGGACCGGGACGCCGTGGCGGGCCAGCCGGGCCGGGCTCACCCGGATGTCGGCCAGGTCGCGGTAGACGAGCCGGACGGGGGAGTCCGCCCGGTCGAGGATCACGAGCAGGTTCTGGCCGTGCGCCTCCAGGGCCACTCCGAGCTCCAGCAGCCGCAACCCCACGGTGAGGACGAGCCGGGTGAACTCGGCCAGCCAGGCTGCCTTTCCGGGCAGGCCGGTCAGGGCGAGCGCGGCCACCGGGACACACCGCTCGTCCTCGCCCGCGTACCCGTCCGGCGACTCCCGCACCACCGCCGCGAGATCGGGGGAACCGGCGGTGGCCGCGCCGAGGGTGCGGGTGATGTGCAGCGGCGCGCCCAGGCGGGCCGTCATCTCCTCCATGAACGCCGAGACCGTGTCCGCCGTCCGCACCGAGTACACCGAGATGTCCCGCACCGACGAGGTCAGCCGTGCGCTCAGCGCCGTCTTCACATGCGGCCCCTCCGGCACCGCCAGGGTGCGCAGGGACATCAACGGGCGGGCGGCGAAACCCTCCTGGACCGGCACGTCCAGCACATGGGCGACCTGCCAGGGGTGCACCGGGATCAGCACCCGCTCCCCGTCCCGCAGCCACTTCGGCCACTCGCCCGTGACGAGGGCGTCGTCCACCGCCACCAGACCCAGCCGCACCGACGTCCGGTGCTCCGGCCCGTACGCGAGCTGCTCGGCCACCGAGAAACCCGGCCGCGCACGGCAGTTGGGGTGATACGGGTGCCCGTCGACGATCCGCTGCTCCCACGCCCAGCTCTGCGCGGACGGCCCGGGCACGCCGGCGGACGTCCGGTCCGCCCGCGACAGCGCCAAGGAGGCCACGCTGTCCCCGAGTTCGGCCGAGAAGGAACCACCGTGCGGCACGCCGAGCGCTTCCACGAGCTTCTCCGGACGGTCGTACTCCCGCTCGCCGAGCCGCACTTCGGTGACGTAGGCGGACGTGGCGTACGGGTCGGGGCGCGGCCCGCGCAGCCGGCGGCCGTCCGCCAGACGGATCGTGAGGTGCTCCCGGTCCGCGTCACGCCCCGCGATCCACGGCAGCGGCTCGTACGCCAGCGCACGCCACAGCCGGGTCAGCACCGCGGCCCGGGCACCGGGCAGAGCCCGCGCGTACGGCACCGACAGCCCGGGGCGTACGACGCTCAGCTCCTCGGCGAACGCGGCCTCGGTGTCGGGCGTTGAGGAACGGGGCACGGGCGGGCTCCTTGGGTACGGGGACTGCGTCGTGATCCTCCGCCGCGGCGGAGATACTGATCACCAGTGCACCGTATGAATCGAATGGACCGGATGGATCGCGTGGACTTCAAGCCGACCGTGTTCCCCCAGCTCACCGCGGGCGACACGGACGAGGCCGCCGACGCGTACGCCGCCGCGCCGTTGCTCAATTGTCTCCTTCGCGAACTGGCGGAGCCCACGGGGCGGCCGGGCGTCCACCGGCTGCGCGCGAGCGGCCGGGAGCTGCGCACGCGGGGGACCCGGCGCCCCTTCGCACCCGAGGTGTACGCCGACGGGGCCTGGCACCGGCTCACGCACCGGGAGCTGGTCGCCCTCGCCGCGGACGAACTGCGCCTGTTCACCGGCGTGGACAACACCCGGCTGCCCGCGGAGATGACCGACAGCCGGGACGTGGTCGCGGCCCTGCTGCGCGCCCGCGCCCGTACGACGCCGCCCGAGGACCCGTACCTGCGCTCCGAACAGTCCCTGATCATGGGGCACCCGTACCACCCGGCACCCAAGACACGCGGCGGCGGCCCGGCCGCCGGCTGGCTGCCGTACGCACCCGAGGCGTACACCCGCTTCCCGCTGGAACTGCTCGCCGTGCGCGAGGACGCGGTCGTCGAGGAGGGCGACACACGGGCGCTCGACACCCTGGGCCGGGCTCCCGCCGGGTACCGGCTGCTGCCCGCCCACCCCTGGCAGCTGGCCCTGACCGGCGCGAGTCCGGCGATCCGGGACGCCTTCGCGGACGGCCGCCTCCTGCGCCTCGGGCCGACCGCCCGCCCGCTGTGGCCGACGGCCGCCGTGCGCACGCTCCACGCTCCCGAGGACGACCTGTTCCTCAAGTTCAGCCTCGACGTCCGCATCACCAACGACATCCGCCGGCTGTGGCGGCACGACCTGCTGAAGGCGCGGGCCACCGACGCGGCCACCGCCGCCGCGTTCGCCGCGCAGGACGGGCCCGCCGCCTGGCTGAGCGACCGCGGCTGGCGCACCGCCGGCTTCGCCTTCGAGGAACTCGCCGTCCTGGTCCGCGACGGGCTGCGCGGCCACCTCGTTCCCGGCGCCACCCCGCTGCTCGCCGCCGCCCTCGTCGAGGGCTTCGACGGCAGCCCGCTCGACCGGCTCACCGACCCCGCCGACTGGTGGGCCGCCTACCTCCGCCAGGTGGTGCCCCCGGTGCTGGAGGCGTTCGCCCGCCACGGAGTCGTCGTCGAGGCCCATCTGCAGAACACGCTGGTGGCCGTGGACGCGGACGGCATGCCGGTCCAGGCCCTGTTCCGGGACGCGGAAGGCGTGAAACTGCTGCCGGGGGTGACGCGTGCGGCCGGCTGGGAACGGCTCGTCTACTGCCTGATCGTCAACCACCTCTCCGAGCTGGCCGCCCTCCTCGCCGAACGGTTCCCCGGAACGGACCCCTGGCCCGCCGTACGACGGGAACTCCACCGCCGGGGCGCGGACCACGACCTCCCCGAGACCGCCGCGCTGCTCTCCTCGCCCACTCTCCCGGGCAAGACCAACCTGCTGCTCCGCTGGACCGACGCGGACGGCGCCGCCGCCCGCTATGTACCGCTGCCGAATCCATTGGCCGGGCCATGACACCGGATCTCCCGCCCGGCCCGGCCCGCCCGGCCGGCTCGGTGCGGAAAACCGGGCCCGCGCTGCTTCCGCGGACCGATCGGGGAGTATTCCCGGGGTCGCATCGCGTTGGAACCTGTCGTGGAACGCAAGACGAAAGAACCGTGGGGCTCTGGAACATGCTGAGGACGGTCGCTGCCACCCGCTACGTCGCGCCCCTGCACTCCGGCGGCTCCGTGCCCGGAGTCGTCGAGGCCGACGACCTGGGGACCTATGTCGTGAAGTTCACGGGGGCCGCCCAGGGCCACAAGGCGCTGGTCGCCGAGATCATCGTCGGTGAGCTGGCCCGGGCCCTCGGGCTGCGCTTCCCCGAACTGGTCCTCGTCCGCTTCGACCCGGCCGTCGGCGGGCACGAACCCCATCAGGAGGTCCAGGACCTGCTCCGGGCCAGCGCCGGGCTCAACCTCGGCATGGACTACCTCCCGGGCGCGAAGGACTTCACCCCCGAGGTCGCACGGACCTTCCCGGTCGACCCGCTGGAAGCGGGCAGGGTGATCTGGCTGGACGCCCTCACGGTCAACGTGGACCGCACGGTGCACAGCTCGAACCTGATGATCTGGCCCACCCTCGGGATCGCGCCGCCGCGCCTGTGGCTGATCGACCACGGCGCCGCACTCGTCTTCCACCACCGCTGGGACGCCTCGGCGCCGGAGAAGGCCTACGACTTCAGGAGCCACGCGCTCGGCGGCCACGGCCCGGACACCCGCGCGGCCGACGCCGAACTGGCGCCGAAGGTCACCGGGGAGCTGCTGCGCACGGTGCTGGCGCAGGTGCCCGACGCCTGGCTCACGGACGAGCCGGGCTTCGCGAGCCCCGACGCGGTCCGCGAGGCGTACGTCGGCTATCTCCTCGCCCGTGTCCGCGCCTCCGCGGCCTGGCTCCCCACGGACTTCCCGAGTCGCGAACAGCTCGCGGCCGAGGACGCCGACCGCGCGGAGCGGACCCAGCGGGGCCGCCCGAGCTGGCTCAAACGCGTCCCCGACCTGCACGGCAAACCGGCGGCGGAACAGGATTGGTCGGTGCATCTGGGATGACGGACGTCCAGCGGGTCCAGATCGAGTACTGCACCCAGTGCCGCTGGCTGCCCCGCGCGGCCTGGCTGGCCCAGGAACTGCTCACCACCTTCGAGGCGGAACTCGACGAGCTGTCCCTGAAACCGGGCACCGGCGGCGTCTTCGTCGTCCGGGTCAACGACGAGGTGGTCTGGGACCGCCGCGAGCAGGGCTTCCCCGAGCCGACCGCGGTCAAGCGGCTGGTACGCGACCGAGTGGCCCCGGAGAGATCCCTGGGCCACTCGGACCGGACGGCGGAGTGAACCGGGTCAGCCCCTCAGCTGCTCGTACGCGGGCAGCGTGAGGAAGTCCACGTAGTCCTCGTCGAGGGCGACCTCGAGGAGCAGGTCGTGCGCCTGCTGCCAGCGGCCGGCCGCGAAGGCCTCCTCGCCGATCCCGGCGCGGATGCCGGCGAGTTCGCGCGCGGCGATCTCACGGGCCAGCTCCGGGGTGGCCGCCACGGTCCGGCCGTCGTGCTCGAAGACGACCCCCGCGTTGATCCACTGCCAGATCTGCGAGCGCGAGATCTCGGCGGTGGCGGCGTCCTCCATGAGGTTGAAGATGGCGACCGCGCCCAGGCCGCGCAGCCAGGCCTCGATGTAACGGATGCCGACCTGCACGGCGTTGACCAGACCGTCGTACGTCGGCCGCGCATCGAGCGAGTCGACGGCGATGAGGTCACCGGCCGCGACCGACACGTCCTCGCGCAGCCGGTCCTTCTGGTTGGGCCGGTCGCCGAGAACGGCGTCGAAGGAGGCCATCGCGATCGGGACCAGGTCGGGATGGGCCACCCAGGAGCCGTCGAAGCCGTCGCCCGCCTCACGGTCCTTGTCGGCCTTGACCTTCTCGAAGGCGACCTTGTTGACCTCCTCGTCGCGCCGCGAGGGGATGAACGCGGCCATGCCGCCGATCGCGTGAGCACCCCGCTTGTGGCAGGTGCGGACGAGGAGTTCGGTGTACGCCCGCATGAACGGGGCCGTCATCGTGACCGCGTTGCGGTCCGGCAGGACGAACTTGGTCCCTCCGTCCCGGAAGTTCTTGACGATGGAGAAGAGATAGTCCCAGCGGCCGGCGTTCAACCCGGAGGCGTGGTCGCGGAGTTCGTAGAGGATCTCGTCCATCTCGTACGCGGCCGTGATCGTCTCGATCAGGACGGTCGCGCGGACCGTTCCCTGCGGCACGCCGACGTAGTCCTGCGCGAAGACGAACACGTCGTTCCACAGGCGGGCTTCGAGATGGGACTCGGTCTTGGGCAGGTAGAAGTAGGGGCCCTTGCCGAGGTCGAGCAGCCGCTGCGCGTTGTGGAAGAAGTAGAGACCGAAGTCGACGAGCGCGCCGGGCACGGAGGTGCCGTCGGCGGCGACGAGGTGACGTTCGTTCAGATGCCAGCCGCGCGGCCGCATCACGACGGTCGCGAGCTCGGCATCCGCCTTGAGGGCGTACGACTTGCCGGAGCCGGGGTCGGTGAAGTCGATGCTCCGGGTGTACGCGTCGATCAGATTGAGCTGACCGGTGACCACGTTCTCCCAGGTGGGCGCCGAGGCGTCCTCGAAGTCCGCGAGCCAGACCCGGGCGCCGGAGTTGAGGGCGTTGATCGTCATCTTGCGGTCGGTGGGGCCGGTGATCTCGACCCGGCGGTCCTCGAGCGCGGCCGGAGCCGGGGCCACCCTCCAGGAGTCGTCCGCCCGGATCGCGGCCGTCTCCGGGAGGAAGTCGAGCGTGGAGGTGCGGGCGATCTCGGCGCGCCGCTCCGCGCGCCGGGCGAGGAGCTCGTCACGGCGGGGCGTGAACAGCCGGTGCAGCTCGGCCACGAAGGCGAGGGCCGCTTCGGTGAGGACCTCCTCCTGCCGGGGCAGGGACTCGGCGTCGACGATGGCCAGCGGGGACGGCGCTGGTGCGGACATGAGCTGTCACTTCCTTCAGCGAACTACGTGCGGGCGATCTGCTTACGGGCGGGCCGTGGACGACGGGCGAGTCGTGTACGGGTCCTGCGGGTGCGCCGCATGCCGGTCGAACGAGCGAACCACGGACGGCGCCACCGCGCCTGGCACCCGGTGCCGCGGCACGCGGCGAGGGCGTCGGGCGCCTTCGGCGCGCTGCGGTCCGGCACGACGCTTCTGATCAGTGGATATTAATTTCCTCATGGTGGAAGTTCAATGGTTTGTTGACATCGAGATTCTCCATGCCGACGCGGGGTGGCGCTCGGTGCCACCCCGTTCACTCGAGGTGGACCAGGTCGGCCTCCGTGTCGATGTCGTACGCCCGTGCCACGTCCCCGCACTCGACGAGCGTGACCGCGTCCGCGTGGGCCAGCAGATAGGCGCGCGCTCCCCGGTCGCCGGTGGCCGTCGCCGCGATCCCGGCCCAGTGACCGGCCCCGAAGAGCACCGGATGACCGCGTTCACCGTCGTAGGCCGCCGCGGCGAGCGTCGACGGGGAGGCGTACGCGGCCAGCACCCGCGCCACCGCCTCGGGGCCGATCCCGGGCTGGTCCACCAGCGACACCAGCGCGGCCCGCGCCCCCGAGCCCGCCAGCGAGCCGAGCCCGGCCCGCAGCGAGGAGCCCATGCCCTCCTCCCAGCGGGGGTTGTCCACGAGGACGCACCCGGCGAGCGACGCCTGATCCCGTACGGCGTCGGCCCGCGCGCCGAGGACGACATGGACGCGGGCGCAGCCGCCGGCGCGCAGCACCCCCACCGCGTGTTCGACGAGCGGGCGCCCCCGGTGGGGCAGCAGTGCCTTCGGGCGGCCCCCGAGGCGCCGTCCGCCTCCGGCCGCCAGCACCAGGCCCGCCACCTCGTCCTTGTTCTCCGTCATGTCCCCTGCATACCCGACCGGGCCGGAGCCCGCCCCGGAACCCGGACCGGCACCGCGGTGTCGGCGGGCTGAATTTCGGTCCGCGCGGTGGCGCCCGGCGCACCAGGTGGCGTTTACTGGCCCGCGTCCCCCGGCGCCCGACCACCGTCACGGGGAGCTGAAGCCGCCATGGGCGGGATTGACGCACAACGGCGCGCGAGGGGGAGAGCTGTGCTGCGGAGCTTGGGGCAGAGGCCGGTGACGGGCAGCGACGAGGATCCGAGGGTGGCGGAACTGCGTACCGCCGTCGCCCGGCTGCGCCGTGAACTCGCCGTGCATCCGGTCGAGTTCGCCGATCGGGGGATCGCCGAGGACGAGCTCGCGTCCCTCGCCGCGATGGCCGCCGGAGGTGCCCCGGAGATCCCCCGGCTGCGCCGTTCGCTCCTCCTGGTCGCGGGCGCGATCGGCTCGGTGAGCGCTCTCGCGACCCGTCTCGCGGACGTCCGCAGCGCGGTCGAACTCTTCGGGGAGCCCCCGCACCGCAGCCGGCGCTGACCTCCCTCGGCGTCCTCCGCGGAAGCCCTCCCGGCCCCCTCAGCGTCCTCTGCGGATGACACCCCGCTCGGTGGCCGCGGCCACGGCCGAGGTGCGGGAGTCCACACCCAACTTCGCGTAGATGTGCACCAGATGGGACTTCACGGTCGCCTGGCTCAGGAACAGCTTCTTGCTGATCTGCTGGTTGGACAGCCCGTCCTTGACCAGTTCGAGGACCTCCAGTTCCCGGCGGCTGAGGGCGGCGGCCGGAGTGCGCATGCGGTCCATGAGCCGGTCGGCGACCTTCGGGGCGAGCGCCGAGTGACCCGACGCGGCGGTGCGCACGGCCGCGGAGAGCTCCTCGGGAGGGGCGTCCTTGAGGAGGTAGCCGCAGGCGCCCGCCTCGACCGCGGCGAGGATGTCCGCGTCGGTGTCGTACGTGGTCAGCACGAGGACCCGGGGTGCGCCGGGACGTGCGGTGATGGCCGCCGTGGCCTCCGCCCCGTGCATCCCGGTGCCGAACTGGAGGTCCATGAGGACGACGTCCACGTCGTCGGCCCCGGCCCGCTCCACCGCGGCCTCCGCCGTCGCCGCCTCCGCGACGATCTCGAAGTCGGGCTCCGCGGACAGCACCGCGCGCAGTCCGGCGCGGACGACGGGGTGGTCGTCCGCGAGCAGCAGGCGGACGGTCATGTCCGGGTCCCCCCGGCGCGTGCGGGCCCGAGCCGGACGGCGTCGGCAGACGCGGCCTCGGCCCCGGTCCCGGCGTTGGTCCCGGCCCCAGGACGGGCTCCGGTCCCGGCCCCGGAGCCGAACCTGATCCCGAACCCGGTCTCGGATGCGGCCCCGGCCCCGGCTCCGGTCTCGGCCCCGGCCCTGGACCCGGCCTTGGACCCGGCCCCAGACCCGGTTTCGGTCCTGGCCCCGGTTTCGGTCTCGGCCCCAGACCCGGTTTCGGTCCCGGCCCCGGTCTCGGCCCCGGTCTCGGCCCCGGACCTGGCCCCGGTCTCGGTCCCCGTCCCGGTCCCGGTTTCGGTCCCGACCCTGGTCCCGGTCCCGGTTTCGGTCCCGACCCTGGTCCCGGTCCCGGTTTCGGTCCCGACCCTGGTCCCGGTCCCGGTTTCGGTCCCGACCCTGTTCCCAGTCCTGGTCCCGGTCCCGGCCCTGGTCCCGGTATCGGTCCCGGACGTGGTCTCCAGCGCTGTCCCCGGTGCCGTCCCGCGCGGTTCCGTGGTGGCGGGCAGTGGCAGCGTGACCGCCACCGCCGTGCCCTGTCCGGGCGCCGACTCGACGGTGAACGTCCCGCCCAGCGACCGTGCGCGCGAGCGCATCGCGGGAAGCCCGAAGCCGCCGTCCCCGCTGTCGCCCTCCGAGCCGTCCTCGGCCTTACGGGCCCGGTCCGCCCGCTCCTGGTCCGCCCGCACCCGGTCCGCCGGATGCCCGTCCGCCCGCTCCCGGCCCGTACGGTCCCCGCCCGGGCGCACGCCGCCGGGGGTGAAGCCGGTGCCGTCGTCCACCACGTCCAGGGCGACCGAGGTGTCCATGAAGCTGAGCGTGATCTCCACGCGATCCGCGTGCGCGTGGCGCAGCGCGTTGGCGAGCGCCGACTGCGCGATCCGCAGCAGGGCCACCTCGTACGGGGTCGGCAGCTCGTCCGGGGGCCCGCTCGTCGAGAAGTGGACCTTCGGCGTGTCCACGGCGGCCGACCGGCACAGCCGTTCCAGCGCGGCGGCCAGCGAGCCGCGTTCCAGATCGGGAGGCGTGAGCGCGCGGACGAAGCGGCGGGCCTCGGCGAGGTTGTCCTGCGCGGTCGCGCGGGCCTGCTCCAGATGCGGGGCGGCCGGGGAACCGGCGGGCAGCAGACGCTGCGCGGCTCGCATCAACAGCTGGATGCTGGACAGGCCCTGCGCGAGCGTGTCGTGGATCTCGCGGGCGAGCCGTTCCCGCTCGGCGAGCGTGCCCGCCGCGCGTTCGGCCTCGGCCAGCTCGGCACGGGTGGCGACGAGCTCCTCGATCAGCTCGCGGCGGCGCTCGCTCTCCCGGTACAGCGCCTCGTACCCGAGGACCGTGGCGACCGCGACCCCCGCCCCGAGCAGCGGGCCGATGAACGCGCCGGGCGTGAGGGGCGCGCCGTGCGCCACGAAGCTCGCGACGGCCGCCCCGGCGGTCAGGGCGACCGCGGGCAGGCTCCAGCGCACCGGCAGCAGGTGCAGCTGCAGGAAGTAGAGCGGGAACGCCACCCACAGGCCGTCCGGCGAGAGCGCGACCAGCACCAGCCAGCTCGCGCTGAGGCCGGCCACCCACAGTGCGGCCGCCCGCCGTGAGCGGTGCACCGCCGGGGAGACCGCGCCCGCAGCGAGGACCGCGCCCGTCACGAGGACCGACAGGACGACCGCCGTCGGATGCCCGGTGTCCCCGGAACGGACGGCGGTCAGCAGGAGGAGGCCCGCGAGCAGGACGTACAGGCACAGCCGCAGGACGGCGACGACGGGGGAGCGGCGGCGGACATTCATGGTCGTTCCAGGGTAGGCGGGGCAGGGCCGGCCCCGGTCAACCGAAAGGTTGAAAGAGGGCTGCTCCCTTCGTCGGCGCGGCGCCGCCCCCGCGTGGCCGAGCGGTCCGTCCTCCGGTCCCGCCCGGTGCGACCCCCGGTGATCCGGGCGCCCCTCCTTCGGCCGGGGTGAAGCATGCGCCGGAGCGATGCCCCGGACACCGTCCGGGCGGCAGGGTCGAGGCATGTTCGTCGCATGGAGAGACCTCCGGTTCGCCAAGGGGCGGTTCGCCCTGATGGGAGCCGTGGTCGTACTGATCACCCTGCTCGTGGGGCTGCTGTCCGGGCTGACCGCCGGGCTCGCCGAGGAGAACACCTCGGCGGTCACCGCCCTGCCCGCCGACCACCTCGCCTTCGCCGCGCCGGCGGCCGGGCAGCCCGTGTCCTTCACCGGCGCGCGGGTGTCCGATCGTGCCCTGGAGACCTGGGCCGGCAGGCCCGGCGTCACCTCCGCCGAGCCGATCGGCGTCCGCACGCTGAACGCGGCCGCCGGGAGCCGTACGGCCGCGGTGTCCTCGTTCGCCGTGCGGCCGGGCTCGGGCATCGCCCCGCCGGGGGTGGCCCCCGGCCGTGCCGTGCTGTCCGAGAAGGCCGCCGCCGCGCTGGGGGTGGGACCGGGGGAGCGGGTACGGCTCGGCGGCGCCGAACTGACCGTCGCGGCCGTGGCCGGCCGGGCCTCGTACAGCCACACCCCCGTCGTCTGGACCTGCTTCTCCGGTCCGGCGACCGTGATCGCCCTGCGTACCGACGGCGCCGACCTGCGGGCGGCCGACCGTGCCGCGGGCACGAAGACCTTCACCAGGACCGACGCCCTCACCGCCATCGGCTCCTATCAGGCCGAGAACGGCTCGCTCCAGCTCATGCGCGGTTTCCTCTTCGTCATCTCGGCACTCGTCACCGGGGCGTTCTTCACCGTCTGGACGATCCAGCGGGCGCCCGACATCGCCGTCCTGAAGGCGCTGGGCGCCTCCACGCCGTACCTGCTGCGCGACGCGCTCGGCCAGGCGGTGTTCATGCTCACCGCCGGGACGCTGCTCGGTACCGGGCTCGCCGCCGGAGCAGGCGCCCTCGTGCGGGGCGGCGACGTGCCGTTCGCCCTGGACGGGCCGACCGTGCTCGGACCCGCCGCCGTGACGATCGCTCTCGGGGCGCTCGGCGCGGGTCTGTCCGTCCGCCGGATCACCGCCGTCGACCCGCTGACCGCGCTGGCGGGCGTCCGATGAGGGCGGGAGAGCGGAAAGCGGGAGACCAAATCGCAGAAGGCCGGAGTGCAGGAGACCGGAGTGCAGGAGACCGGAGTGCAGGAGACCGGAGTGCAGGAGACCGGAGTGCAGGAGACCGGAGTGCAGGAGAGCGTCTGATGAGCCTGACCCTTGAAGACATCACCCTCACCTATCCCGACGGCGACGGTCGTCTGACCGCCCTCGACGGCGTCGGCCTCCGGGTTCCGGCCGGAACGATGACGGCCGTCGTGGGCCCCTCCGGGTCCGGCAAGTCCAGCCTTCTCGCGGTCGCCGCGACCCTGGTCGCCCCGGACTGCGGGCGCGTGCTGGTCGGCGGTACGGAGACGCGGTCGCTCACCCCCGCCGAGCGGGCGGTCCTGCGGCGGCGTGAGATCGGGATCGTGTTCCAGCAGCCGAACCTGCTGCCCTCGCTGACCGTGCTGGAGCAGCTCCAGGTGATGGGTCACCTGGACGGGCGCCGCCAAGTGACCCGGCGAGCCAGGGAGTTGCTCGCCGCGGTCGGACTCGGGGACCTCGCGCACCGGCGCCCCCACCAGCTGTCCGGCGGTCAGCGCCAGCGGGTGAACATCGCCCGCGCGCTGGTCAACGAGCCGTCGGTGCTCCTCGTCGACGAGCCGACCAGCGCACTCGACCACGAACGCGGCGCGGCGGTGCTCGACCTGCTGCTCCGGCTGACCCGTGAACGCGCCACGGCGACCGTCCTGGTGACACACGACCGCGCCCGCCTCGGCGAGGCGGACGCGGTGCGGGAGATGACGGACGGCCGCCTGGCGGCACCCGTCACGGCGCCCGGGACGCGGTGAGCCGGCCGTGGAACGGGTGTCCCCGAGGCGGGGTGGGGCGGGGGCGGAGTGGAACGGAGTGAGTCGGCCCTCGGTCAGCCGGCACCCGGACCCGAACTGGCCAGGGCCTCCGACAGCTCGGCCGCGACCTGCTGGAGCACCGGCACGATCTTCTCGGTGGCGGCCTCGGTGACCCGGCCGGCCGGGCCGGAGATCGAGATCGCGGCGGCGGTCGGGGAGTCGGGCACGGAGACGGCGAGGCAGCGGACGCCGATCTCCTGCTCGTTGTCGTCGACCGCGTAGCCGGTCCGGCGCACCTCGTCGAGCGCGGCGAGGAAGCCGTCCGGCGTGGTGATCGTCTTCTCCGTCGCGGCGGGCATCCCCGTGCGGGCGAGCAGCGCGCGCACCTCGTCGTCCGGGGTGTGCGCCAGCAGGGCCTTGCCGACACCCGTGGAGTGCGGCAGCACCCGGCGGCCCACCTCGGTGAACATGCGCATCGAGTGCTTGGAGGGCACCTGGGCGACGTAGACGATCTCGTCCCCGTCGAGCAGCGCCATGTTCGCGGTCTCGCCGGTCTCCTCCACCAGCCGCGCCAGATAGGGGCGGGCCCAGGTGCCGAGGAGCCGGGAGGCGGACTCGCCGAGGCGGATCAGACGGGGACCGAGCGCGTACCGGCGGTTGGCCTGCTGGCGTACGTATCCGCAGGCCACGAGGGTGCGCATCAGCCGGTGAATGGTGGGCAGCGGCAACCCGCTGCTCGCGGAGAGCTCGCTCAGACCGACCTCGCCCCCGGCGTCCGCCATGCGCTCCAGCAGATCGAAGGCACGCTCGAGGGACTGGACGCCGCCACTGGCGGCGGACGATCGGGCGTCGGTGGTGCTGGCGCTGGACGGCGGCACGGCGGCGGTCCTTTCGGGGCGCGGAATCGAGCGGGATGACCCGAAGAAATCTCGAGGAGCGGCAGGTGGCGGGCGGGCAGAGACGCAGCCTACCCGGCAGCCGATCGGCTGCCGGGTAAGGTACGGCCACATTCTGCTCACCGGAAGCTCTATTTCACGTTGCGGAAACTTCCCCTGTCGAGCACGTCGGGTGCCGGAGCGGGCCGGGTGTGGAGGAGGGTGGAGAAGAGGGCCCTTGACGGCGCGGGGGCCGGAGTGAAGACTTCTTCAACAGAAAGTTGAATTCCGTTACGCGGAAGCAACCCTGCGGCAACGGGAGTCGACGGCGGCGGAGAGAGGGGTCCGGGTGTCCGATGCCGAACTGGTGCTGCGCTCGACGCGTGTCATCACTCCCGAAGGGACACGCGCCGCTTCGGTCGCGGTCGCCGCGGGGAAGATCACGGCCGTGCTGCCGTACGACGCCGAGGTGCCGTCCGGTGCCCGGTTCGAGGACTTCGGCGACGACGTCCTGCTGCCCGGCCTCGTCGACACCCACGTCCATGTGAACGACCCCGGCCGCACCGAGTGGGAGGGCTTCTGGACGGCGACACGCGCCGCGGCCGCCGGCGGCATCACCACCCTGATCGACATGCCGCTCAACTCCCTCCCGCCGACGACGACGGTCGCCGGCCTCCGTACGAAGCAGGAGGTCGCCCGCTCCAGGGCGCACGTCGACGTCGGCTTCTGGGGCGGTGCGCTGCCCGGCAACGTCGAGGACCTGCGCCCCCTGTACGACGCCGGTGTCTTCGGGTTCAAGGCCTTCCTCTCGCCGTCCGGGGTCAAGGAGTTCCCGGAACTGGACCAGGAGCAACTCGCCCGCTCCCTCGCCGAGATCGCCGGCTTCGGCGGCCTGCTGATCGTGCACGCCGAGGACCCGCACCACCTGGCCGCCGCCCCGCAGAAGGGCGGCCCCGACTATGCCGACTTCCTCGCCTCGCGCCCCCGTGACGCGGAGGACACCGCCGTCGAGAGCCTCGTCGCCCAGGCCAGGCGCCTCGACGCGCGGGTGCACGTGCTGCACCTGTCGTCGAGCGACGCGCTCCCGCTGATCGCCGCGGCCAAGGCGGACGGCGTCCGGCTCACGGTGGAGACCTGCCCGCACTACCTCACCCTGACGGCCGAGGAAGTCCCGGACGGCGCCAGCGAGTTCAAGTGCTGCCCGCCCATTCGCGAGGCTGCCAACCAGGACCTGCTGTGGCGGGCGCTGGCCGACGGCACGATCGACTGCGTGGTCACCGACCACTCGCCGTCGACCGCCGACCTCAAGACGGACGACTTCGCGACCGCGTGGGGTGGCATCTCCGGCCTCCAGCTGAGCCTGTCCGCCGTCTGGACCGAGGCCCGCAGGCGCGGCCACGGCCTGGAGGACGTGGTCCGCTGGATGTCCTCCCGTACGGCACACCTGATCGGCCTGGACGACCGCAAGGGCGCCGTCGAGGCGGGCCGCGACGCCGACTTCGCGGTGTTCGCCCCCGACGAGACCTTCACCGTCGACCCCGCCGCGCTGCAGCACCGCAACCGGGTGACGGCGTACGCGGGCAGGACTTTGAGCGGCGTCGTGAAGTCGACGTGGCTGCGCGGCGAACGCGTCTTCGCGGACGGCGAGTTCACCGACCCGAAGGGCCGGCTGCTGACCCGTACGACCTGATCCCCCGCCCCGCGGCGGCCGACTCCCGAAAGGAACCCCTGATCACCGTGACGGCGACCCAGAGCTTCACCGGAGACGCGAACCCCTACGGAGGCGGCGACCCGTACGCGGACTACCGCACCGCCGACTTCCCGTTCACCCGGTACGCCGACCTGGCGGACCGGCGACTCGGCGCGGGCGTCGTCGCCGCCAACGACGAGTTCTTCGCCCAGCGCGAGAACCTCCTCCTGCCCGGGGCCGCCGAGTTCGACCCCGAGCGCTTCGGCCACAAGGGCAAGATCATGGACGGGTGGGAGACCCGACGGCGCCGCGGCGTCTCGGCCGAGCACCCGTGGCCGACCGCCGAGGACCACGACTGGGCCCTGGTGCGCCTCGGCGCCCCCGGTGTCGTCCGCGGGATCGTCGTCGACACGGCACACTTCCGCGGCAACTACCCGCAGGCGGTGTCGGTCGAAGGCGCCTCGGTACCCGGTTCGCCCTCTCCGGAGGAACTCCTCGCGCCCGACGTGAAGTGGACGACCCTCGTACCGCGTACCCCGGTCGGCGGTCACGCAGCCAACGGATTCGCCGTCTCCGTGGAGCAGCGCTTCACCCACCTGCGTGTCAACCAGCACCCCGACGGGGGCATCGCGCGGCTGCGGGTCCACGGCGAGGTCGTGGCCGACCCGCACTGGCTGTCCGCCCTCGGCACCTTCGACGTCGTCGCCCTGGAGAACGGCGGACAGGTCGAGGACGCCTCCGACCTCTTCTACTCACCCGCCACCAACACCATCCAGCCCGGACGCTCGCGCAAGATGGACGACGGCTGGGAGACCCGCCGGCGACGCGACCACGGCAACGACTGGATCCGCTACCGCCTCGTCGCCCGGTCCGAGATCCGCGCCATCGGGATCGACACCGCGTATCTGAAGGGCAACAGCGCCGGATGGGCGTCGGTGTCGGTGCGGAACGACGACGAGGGCGACGCGGGGGAGTGGACGGAGATCCTGCCCCGCACCCGTCTCCAGCCCGACACCGACCACCGCTTCACGCTCGCCGTACCCGCCGTCGGCACGCACGCGCGCGTGGACATCTTCCCGGACGGCGGCATCTCCCGCCTGCGTCTCTTCGGCTCCCTCACGCAGGAGGGGGCGGCGGCGCTGACGGCACGGCACCAGGAACTGGGCGGCTGAGCCGTCGGGCCCCGGCCGGTCCAGGTTCGGGGCCGGGGCCGTGCCGGGACCCTCGCACTCCTGACGAGGGCCCCGGCACGGCAGGCAGGGACCGCCCGCAGCACCCCCTGGCCCACAGCGCCCGCAGCGCCTTCCGGCGTGCGGGGACCGCCCACCGTGCCCGGCCTGCCTCCCCGCCCGCCACCGCCCGCGACGGCCGGCCCGCTCCCGTGCCCTGCTAGGCCGCGTGCCCTGCTAGGCCGCGTGCCCTCCGTCCACCGCGAACTCCGCCCCCGTCACGTACCCCGCCTCGCTCCCCGCCAGATACGCGACCATCGACGCGACCTCCTCGGCGACGGCGAAGCGGCCCACGGCGGTCATCGCGCTCTGGCCCGGGGCGTACGGGCCGTCCGCCGGATTCATGTCCGTGTCGACGGGGCCGGGATGGACGATGTTGGCGGTGATCCCGCGGGCGCCCAGTTCCCGCGCGAGTGCCTTGGTCAGGCCGATCAGCGCGGACTTGCTCATCGCGTAGAGCGTTCCCCCGGGGCCGGGGACCCGCTGTGCCATGCAGCTCCCGATCGTGATGATCCGCCCGCCGTCCCCGAGGTGCGGTGCGGCGGACCGGGAGGCCAGGAAGACCCCCCGGACATTCACGTCGAGCACCCGGTCCACGTCCGCCAGGGACAGGGACTCCAGCGGCCCGAGCACACCGACCCCGGCGTTGTTGACGAGGACGTCGAGCCGCCCGAACTCCGCGACGACCCGGTCGGCCGCCGAGCCGGACGCCGCCGGGTCGGCGGCGTCCGCGCACAGCGCCAGCCCCCGGCGCCCGAGCGCCTCGACACCCCGTACGACGTCCTCCGCGGCCTCCTTGCCGCTCACGTAGGTGACGGCCACGTCCGCACCCTCGCGGGCCAGGCGCAACGCCGTCGCGGCCCCGATGCCCCGGCTGCCACCGGTCACGAGGGCCACCCTGCCGTTCATGTTTCCCTGAGAAGTCATGCACCCATCCCAGCGGCCGCGCGGGTCCGACGCTGGCGGCGAACGGACACCGAATTCCCCGGGCGGGGGTGTGAATCCCGTCTGACTCGGCCTTTGACGGGTCAGCATCGGCGGTCGTGGATCGTTCGCAGCCACGGTTCCCTGATCGCCGGCATGCGTGTGAGCGTGTACCGGAACGCCTTCATGGACGGCTGGAGCGGGTAGTACGGGTGCGGTGGCAGGGGATCGTCCCGTTCCACGCCCGGCGGCAGCCCGCCGACCACCGGCAGCCGGGTCCGGTGCGGCGGGAAGGCGAGCTCGGCCCAGAGAGCGGCGTCCATGGGGACCGGCACCGCTCCGGCGCGCGGCTGCCAGGCGTCTCCGGTCTGAGGATGAACCGGCACCAGCGCCAGGTCGGTGGCCGGCTCGCCGTACCCCGGCCCCGCCAGGTCCAGTTGCTTCGCCCCTTTCCCGGCGGGCAGCAGCGCGCCGAGTGCCCGGCCGAGGAGTTCGGCGACCGGCCCGGGTGCCACCTCGACCGGCGCGCCCCCGGAGGCCACCACCACCTGGGCGAGAGCCGCGCCCGCCGGGATGTCCCGGTACCTGCTCAGCCGGTGCCACAGCGCGTCGGTGGCCAGCAGCTCCGACCACTCCATGACCGGGCGCTCCGGCGGGCCGGGCAGCCGCACCACGGCCTGCGGGACGAGCCGGACGACCTGCCAGCACCCGCAGTCGTCCATCCTCGTGCCGACCGGCAGATCGCAGCCCAGACAGGCAAGGTTCGGCCCGTCCCTCCCGTCGATCCCCATGCAGTAGCCCGCCACCCGCTCCAGGATCAGCCGGGTGCCGCGGATGTCGCCGGGCGCGAGAAGGACGGTGTCCGACGGTCCGTCGGACAGTGTGCCGAACGGCGGCCCGTACGGAGCGGGGTCGACGGCGTAGGTCCCGCCTTCCAGCAGCGGCGGATGCAGCGTCTCCCAGTGGGTGTCGGCCAGGTGGACCGGCAATGCCACCTGGGACACCGCCGCTGTCAGGACCGCACCGCAGCCCGCGCACCCGAACACCGCCAAGCCGTCCCCCCCGACCTCGAAACCCTTGGATCCCACCAGGCCGGCGGACCGGGGAGCAAGGGGTTTTCGGACGACGCCCCCACAGCCGGGCAGGGCGGGCTTCGCAGTCGCAGCCCGAGCCGGAAGCCGCCCCGGGCCCGTTCGGTGGTGCCGCCCGACCTCAGTCCCGGGTGCCCGTGCCGAGGCGGGTGCGGAAGGTGGTGCCGTCCGGGGTGTCGAGGACGGTGATCGTGCCGCCGTGGAGGGCGGCGATGTCCAGGGCTATGGGCAGGCCGAGGCCGGTGCCGCCGTCGTCGCGGCTGCGGGCGTCGTCGAGGCGGGCGAACCGTTCGAAGATCTTCTCCCGGTCGGAGGGGGCGATCGGGGAGCCGTCGTTGGTGACGTCCAGGACGGCGTCACCGGTCTCCGGGTCCGCCGACAGTCGTACGGCGACGGTGTGCCGGGCGTGGCGCTGGGCGTTGTCGAGGAGGTTGGTCAGCAGCCGGCCGAGCCACAGGGCGTTGCCGGGGACGGTGATGTCGTCCGGTGCGTGGAGGGCGACCGGGTGCGGGTCGGTGGAACGGACCGCCACGGTGGTGCGGGCGAGTTCGGCGAGGTCGACGGGTTCGGTGGGCCGGCTCTGTCCGGTGGCGTCGAGGCGGGCGAGCAGCAGCAGGTCGGCGGAGAGTGCCTGGAGCCGCTCGGTGTCCTGGAGGGCGCCGGCCACCAGGGTGTCGCGCACCTGCGGATCGGGGTGGGTGAGGGCGACCTCCAGCTGGGTGCGCAGTACCGCCAGGGGGCTGCGCAGTTCGTGCGAGGCGTCGGCGATGAACCGGCGCTGCCGCGCACCCGCGGCCTCCAGCCGTTCGAGCATGGCGTTCATGGTGTCGGCGAGGCGGGCGATCTCGTCGTCGCTGCGCGGGGCGGGGACCCGGCGGTCCAGGCCGCGGTCGCCGATGGCGGCGACCTCGGCGCGGATGGCCTCGACCGGCCTCAGCGCGCGGCCGGTCGTGCGCCAGGTCAGGACGCCGACGGTGGAGATCAGCAGGGCGCTGAGGGCGGCGAGGGCCGCGCCGGTGATGTCCTCGGCGGCGTCGGCGGTGCGCAGCGAGGCCCCGACGTGGATGGTGACCCGACCGCTGGGGCTGGTCGTGGTGACCGTGGTGACGCGTTGGTGGTGTTCCTTGCCGAGGACGTCGAGGTTGTACGTCCGGTGGCCGTTGTCGGTGCCGGTGGGGGTGAGGGCGGGCCGGCCGGTGAGGTTCTGGCTCTGCGCGACGACCTTTCCGTCGGCGTCGACGACCTGGATGAAGTCGGTTCCCGGCCCGAGCGCCAGCGGTTCGGGCAGGCGGCCGGCCGCGGCGAGCCGGGCGACGTCCTTCGCCTGCGCGCGGCCCCCGGTCTCCACGGTGCGTTCGAGGTTGCCGCGCAGCAGCAGCAGGACGACGGCCGACGTCGCGAGCAGGACGACGGCCACGCTCGCGCACGCGGCGAGGGTGGTGCGGGTACGGACCGAGCGCGGCGCCAGCCGGCGGATCAGCGCGGCCGCCCGGGGGTGACCGGTGAGGCGGTGCAGCACCGTACGGACCCGGCGGCGCGTTGCTGCGACGATCCCGGGGTGCCTCGGTCCTCGGGTGGTGGGATCCGTCTCAGCCACCGTCGGCCGCCAGCCGGTATCCGGCGCCTCGGACGGTCTGGACCGCGGCCCGTCCGAACGGTGTGTCGATCTTGCGTCGCAGGGCGCTGACATGGACCTCGACGGTGTTGGGGTCGCTGTCGGCGCCGCTGTCCCAGACCTCGTCCAGGATCTCGCGCTTGGAGACGGCCTCCCCGGCCCGCCGGGCGAGGTGGTCCAGCACGGCGAACTCGCGCGGCGTGAGCGGAACGGACACGCCGCCGCGGGCGCAGGTGCGGGCGGCGGAGTCGATCACCAGGTCGCCCAGCACGGTGCGCCTCGGGGCCCGGCTGCCGATCCGGCGGGCCAGTGCCCGCAGGCGGGCGACGAGCACCACGAAGGAGAACGGTTTGGACAGGTAGTCGTCGGCGCCGGTGTCCAGCGCCTCGGCCTCGTCCCACTCGCCGTCCTTCGCGGTGAGCATGAGGATGCCGACGTCGCTGCCGGTGGCCCGCAGCCGCTGGCACACCCGGTAGCCGTTGAGGCCGGGCAGCATGATGTCGAGCACGACCACGTCGTACGCGCGCTCGGTGGCCTTGGCGAGCCCGGACAGGCCGTCGTGGGCGACGTCCACGCTGAAGCCCTCGGCGCTCAGCCCGTGCCGAAGCGCCAGGGCCAGTCGGCGCTCGTCCTCCACCACCAGTACACGCATGCCCCCAGGGTGGCAGGTCACCGGGCGGGGCATGCGCCAAGCTGAAGGCGCCTTCAGGTCTTCAGGAAGTCTTCAGCACCCTCCGGCGATGCTGTGCCCGGACGACCGGGCACAGGGCCCGGACCTTTCCGGGAGATCGGGGTGGGCGCAGTGAGCGAATCCATGGGCGCGGGGGAACCGCAGGAACCGCTGGACGAGGACGGTCCGGACACGACGGAGACGAAGCCGGCCGGCGGGCGCCGGCTGCGCGGCCGCGGAGCGCGCTGGGCCGTGGCCGGCGCGGCGGCCGTTGTGGTGATCGGCGGCGGCGTCGCCGCGGCGGCGATCCACCATCACGAGGAGGACGGCCGCGGCGAGCGCAAGATGGTGTCCGCCGAGGGACCGGGATGGCGCGGCGGGTTCCGGGCGGAGTCCGAGGGCCGTGACGGGCACGACGGCCCGAAGGAGTTCGACGGCCGGATCCGGGGCGGCGAGCGCGGCTCGTTCGGCGAGGACGGCCGTGAGCTGTCGGTCGGCGAGGCCCCGGCCCCGCTGCCCTCGCTCTCCGCGGCGGACGCCGTGGACAAGGCCGCCGCCGCGGTCAAGGACGGCAAGGTCGAGTCGCTGGCGCCGGTCACGGAGCAGGGCGGCGGCCGGGCCTGGCGGATCGTGGTCGTCGGCCCCGACGGGGTACGGCACGCGGTGACCGTCGACGGCACCGGCGGCACGGTGACCGGCAACACCGTCCTGAACGGCTGAGCCGGAGCCCCCGAGCGGCGCGGCCCCGGCCGCGCCGCGCAGGAACGAGGGGGCCTTGGTCCGAGGGAGCTACGGCCTGCCGTCGTGACAGACGCAGTGCGGCCCGGCCGGGTGCGGTGCGACGGCCTGGCACTGGGCGCGTTGCGCGTCGTCGAGCAGGTCGTCGCTGTCGGCCGCGGCGTTGGCCAGGCCGGCACAGCAGAGGAGCAGCAGCAGCGCTCCGGCGGCGATGGGCAGCATCCGGCGCGGCGGGGGCGGTGCCAGCAGGGCGCGTACCCGCTGAGGTACGGCACCGCCGGTGGCGGCGAGTGCCCCGGTGCTGCCCGACGGGCGGGCCGCGGTCGCGAGGGCCGCGTGTCCGACCGCCCGGGCCACCACGGCGCGGTCGCCGACACGGGCCGCGGCGTCCTCGTCGGCCCAGCGTTCCAGAGCGAAGCCGCCGGCGGCGGCGAGGGGCCGCAGCAACGGGTTGGCGGCGGCCGTGAGGTGCCACAGGGTCTGGAAGTGGTGGTGGCGGTGGAGCAGGTGGGCCCTCTCGTGGGCCAGCAGGGCCTCGCGTTCGTCGGGGGCGAGGCACTGGAGCATGCCGCGCGAGACGACGATCCGGCCGGGCGATCCGGGAAGGGCGAAGGCCTGCGGTCTGTCGTCGTCGATGACGGACAGCTCGCTGTCACCGGTCAGCGCGGCGCATTCGCGCCGTGCCCACAGGATCTGGCGGGTGCGCCGTACGGCCGCGCGGCCCAGGGAGACGAGCTGGGCCGTCAGGACGAGGGCGCTGACCACCGCGACCGTGAGGTGGACCGGATCCTCGGCCCGCAGCGTGGGCACGGACCAGCGTCCGGCCTCCGCCACCTCGGGGATCTGGGCGACGGCGGTGAACGCGAGCAGCGCCATCGAGCCCATCCAGCCGACCGTCGTCACCGACGCGGCGCAGGCCAGTGCCCGGACGGCGGGGCGCGGGGGGAGCAGGCGGGCCACCGGGGGCGCGAGCACGGTCAGAACGGCGGTGACGACGAGCGGAACGTACACGCTGATCAGCACCGGTTCACTTCCCGCCGTCGATGTCGCCCCGGCGGCCCTGGTGCCCCTCGTGCGAGGACAGCAGTTCGTGCAGCAACCGCTCGTCCTGATCGGACAGTTCGGATACGAAACGGCTCAGCACCGCCTCGCGGTCGGAGCCCTCGTCCAGCAGTGACCGCATGCGCCGCGCCGTGTGCGAGGCCTCGTCGCGAACCGCCGCGTAGGCGTATCCGCGGCCCTCGGGCCGCCGGACGAGCATGCCCTTGTCGTACAGCCGGGACAGGGTCGTCAGGACGGTCGTGTAGGCCAGTCCGGCCGGCAGCCGCTGAAGCACCTGACGGGCGGTCAAGGGGTGGTCGGCCGACCAGAGAGCGGCGAGCACGGAGCCCTCGAGTTCGCCGCGGGCGCGCCTGCCGGTCGTACCGGAGGCTCCCTCGCTCCTGGGTTCCTTCACCGTTCGCCCTTCCGACGCCGTGCCTTCGGGCAAGGCTACCCCGGTGACCTACTACTAGTTGTAGGAGGTATGCTCCGGTCTCGATCTCGGCCTACTACATCTTGTAGTTGCTCGGTCTCCCACCTACGCAGAGGACAGCCCATGGCCAACGGCGGACGAGCGCACCTGACACCGGCAAGCGTGGGGCTGCCCCCTGGACGGGGCCCGGCGGCACACCCGGACCGCGTCGCGATCGTCTCGGCGAGTGTCGGCGCCGGCCACGACGGCGCCGCCGCCGAACTCCAGCGCCGCCTGACGGCGGAGGGGATCGCCGTCGACCGGTACGACCTGCTCGACCTCCTGCCCGCTCGTCTCGGCCGGACCGCCAGGGACGCCTACCACCTGATGCTCGACCGCGCCCCCTGGCTCTACCAGCGGATCTACTCCGCCACCGAGCGCGCCGGAGGCGGTGGCCGCGGCGCGCGTGCCCTGCTGAGGTCCGCCGAGAACCGTGTCCTGAAGGCCCTGCACCCGGGGACCGGCGCCGTCGTGTCGACCTACCCGGGTGCCAGCCGCGTCCTGGGGAACCTCCGGCTCGACGGACGGCTCGGCATCCCCGTACTCACCTATCTCACCGACTTCTCGGTGCACCCCTTGTGGGTGGCGGACGGCGTGGACGTCCATCTCGCCGCCCACGCCGTACCCGCCGCGCAGGCGCGGGCCGCGGGGGCCGAGGACGTCCGCGTCTGCGGACCGGTGGCCGACCCCCGCTTCCGCCCCTGCGACCCGCGGGAGCGTCTCCTCGCGCGGGAGCGGTTCGGGCTTCCCGCCACCGCCCCGCTCGCGCTCCTGGTGGCCGGATCGTGGGGAGTCGGCCCCGTGCGGCAGGTCGCCCGGGAACTGCGCGACTGCGGCGCCGTCGTCCCGGTCGTCGTGTGCGGCCGCAACCAGGCGCTGGCGGCGCGGTTGCGCGCCGACGGGATCGAGCACGTCCACGGCTGGGTCGACGACATGCCCGCCCTGATGCACGCGGCCGACGTCCTCGTGCAGAACGCGGGCGGACTCACCACGCTCGAAGCGTTCTCCGCGGGGCTGCCCGTGGCCAGTTACGGCTGCATACCCGGTCATGGCCTGACCAACGCCGACGCCCTCGACGAGGCCGGTGCGGCGGTCTGGATCCGCGACCGGGCCCAACTCAAGGACATCCTGAACGACTTGGTCAACGGTCCGCTCGGACTGCGCCAACGCGCCGCGGGACGCGCGCTGTTCGCGGACTCACCGGACCGCGGCCCGGCGGCGGAGACCCTCCGCGTGCTGCGCTCCCGGCGGTTGCCCGTGCCGCCGCAGCCCACCGGACGGCGACGCCTCCGGGCCCGACGGCTGGCCGCCACGGCCACCGTGGCCTGCGCGGTGTGGGCATGCGCCGTCGCCACCGGGGTCGCCACCAGCTACGAGGGCCCCACGCTGGTGCACACGCTGAGCCGGCACCTCGACCTGGACCTCGTCTCCAGCGTTTCCGGTCACGGTCCGGAAGGACATCACTCATGACGCGATCCCTCATGACGCGACCGCTTGGGACGGCGTCCCTGCTCACGGCCGTCGCCGCGGCCGTGCCGGCCGCCCTGGCCGCCGCACACTGCGCACCGGTCGTCTCCACGTTCGGGCCCCTGCGCAACCGTGTGATGCCCCGTCTCGCCGGCAAGGGCCGCGCGGATCACGTGGCCCTCACCTTCGACGACGGCCCCGACCCCAAGTCCACGCCCTCGTTCCTGAGTCTCCTCGCCACGAGGCGCGTACAGGCCACCTTCTTCCTGCTCGGCAGTCAGGCGCACCGCTCACCCGGCCTGGTCCGTGAGATCACGGCGGCGGGCCACGAGATCGCCGTGCACGGCTGGGCGCACCGCCCGCTGCTGCTGCGCGGCCCGCGCGCGACCCACACCGACCTGGCCCGCGCGCGCGACACCGTCGCCGAGATCACGGGCAGGGCGCCCACCCTCTTCCGGCCCCCGTACGGCGTCATGTCCGGCTCGGCCCACCTGGCCGCCCGCCGCCTCGGACTCACCCCGGTCCTCTGGACCTGCTGGGGCGAGGACTGGACCGCCAGGGCCACCCCGGAATCGGTCCACCGCACCGTCGTCACCGACCTGTACGGCGGAGGCACCGTGCTGCTCCACGACTCGGACTGCACCTCCGCGCCGGGCGCGTGGCGCTCCGCCCTGGGTGCCCTTCCGCGCATTCTCGACACGTGCGAGGAACGCGGGTACGAGGTCGGTCCGCTCCGCGACCACGAATTCCCGCCTCCCCGTCCGGCCGCCAGGGTCCGGCGGGCCGCCCCGGTCGGGTAGCGGACCGGCCGGGGGTGTGAGGAACGCGGCCGTCCCTCACACTTTCGGCCGGAACTCTTCCCTCCGTCTCCCGCGTTCTTCCGGTGTGACTCTTCAGCAAGAAATCGTCGGCAACGCCATGCAGATGGCGGTCGTCAACCTGCGCCTCGGCCAGACCGTGTACTGCGAAGCGGGAAAGTTCCTGTTCAAGACGACCAACGTGACCATGGAGACGCGCCTCTCCGGGCCGTCGGGCGGTGGTGGCGGGCAGCCGGGCGGCGGAGGCGGCATGGGCGGCATGCTGCGCCAGGCCGTGGGCACCGCCATGCAGGCGGGCCAGCGTGCCCTCGCGGGCGAATCGCTGGCGTTCCAGTACTTCACGTCGACGGGCGGTGAGGGCACCGTCGGCTTCGCGGGCGTGCTGCCCGGTGAGATGCGCGCCCTGGAGCTCGACGGCACACGCGCGTGGTTCGCCGAGAAGGACGCCTTCGTCGCGGCGGAGTCGACCGTGCAGTTCGGCATCGCCTTCCAGGGCGGCCGGACCGGGCGCAGCGGAGGCGAGGGATTCGTCCTGGAGAAGTTCACCGGCCACGGCACGGTGATCATCGCCGGCGCGGGGAACTTCATCGACCTGAACCCGGCCGACTTCGGCGGCCGCATCGAGGTCGACACGGGCTGTGTGGTCGCCTTCGAGGAGGGGATCCATTACGGCGTCCAGCGCATCGGCGGCCTCAACCGGCAGGGGCTGATGAACGCGGTCTTCGGCGGCGAGGGCCTGTCGCTGGCCACCCTGGAGGGCAACGGACGGGTGATCCTCCAGTCCCTCACCATCGAGAGCCTCGCCAACGCCCTGAGAAAGGCCCAGGGCGGCGACAAGCAGGGCCCGACGGGCGGCCTGTTCTCGACCCACGCGGGGTGAGCCGCCGGTCGGCCGGGCGCGGTCCGGCCGGACCGGGGAGGCCGTGACCGGCGCGTGGCGTGTCCTGGGCGGTGTGAGGAGTCCGGCGGGCGTGGGGTGCGCCGGGCGCGGGCCCGTGGACGGATCGCGGGGGGACCGTGTCGCGGGACCGATGAGTTGCGGGCGCCGGTGGGGTCTGCCCTGATGTCAGCAGACCCCACCGCAAGGAAGCAGGCACCCTCATGGGCAAGCTCACCCTCACCGCTTTCGTCACGCTCGACGGAGTCCACCAGGCGCCGGGCGGTCCCGAGGAGGACCGGAGCGGCGGCTTCGAGCACGGCGGCTGGAGCGTCCCCTACGGCGACGACGACTTCGGCCGCTTCGTCGTCGACAACTTCTCCCGCGTGGAAGCCTTCCTGCTGGGCAGGCACACGTACGAGATCTTCGCGGGCTACTGGCCGAAGATGACGGACCCGGCCGACCCGATCGCCTCCAAGCTGAACGCACTGCCCAAGTACGTCGCCTCCTCGACCCTCACGGAGCCCGCCTGGGAGGGCACCACCGTGATCAGCGGTGACCTCGGCAAGGAGGTCGCCGCGCTGAAGGACCGCACCGAGGGCGAGCTCCAGATCCACGGCAGTGCCCTGCTCGCCCAGTCCCTGTTCGCGCTCGACCTGATCGACACGCTGCACCTGATGACCTTCCCCGTCGTGCTCGGCACGGGCCGCCGTCTCTTCGCCGAGGGCACCCTGCCCACCGCGTTCCGGCGCACCGGCGGCACGGTCACCGGCGCGGGCGTCGCCGTCAACACGTACGAGCGCGAAGGCCGCCCCACGTACGGCAGTTACTAGCGGCACCGGCGCGGTGCCCGCAGACGTGCGGCGCGGGCGGGGAATGATCCCGGCCCGCGCCGCGCCGGCCGGTCCCCGGCCGCCGGAGGTCAGCCGAGCAGCTTGCTCGCCAGGGTCGCGGCGTTGTACGAGCCCCATCCGCTGGTGAAGTCCCAGCCGGTGGCGGCGGAGTAGGCGCCGTTGCTGCCGCTGGTGACGTCGTGGAAGCCGGTGCCGCTCGCCGTGTAGAGGGCGGGGTTGGCGAAGCCGAGGTTCGCCTTGCCCGCCGCCGCGGCCTGCTGGTTGTACAGCGCGGCGAACGCGGCCCATTCGGGCGCGGCGGCGCTGGTGCCGCCGACCGAGGTCCAGGAACCCTTCGAGTAGACCGAGACGCCGGGGCTCGGGTTGGCGTGGGCCGAGACGTCCGGCACCTGGCGGAAGCCGCCGCCGGCGCTCTTCTGCACCGCGGTCTGCCAGCTGGGGATCTTGAAGACGGAGGACTTTCCGCCGCCGCCTCCGGACCAGGCCACCTCCTTGCTCCAGGTGTTGGACGAGGTGACGGTCAGCTTGGTGCCGCCGACGCCGGTGACGTAGGGGTCGCTGGCCGGGTAGTCGACGGCGGTGGTGCCGTTGCCCGCGTCGTCGGAGCCGTCGTCGCCGGAGGCCGCGTAGAAGCCGAGGCCCTGGGCGGCGCCCGCCTTGAAGACGGCGTCCACGGCGTTGATGTTGGACGTGGTGCGCGCGCTCTCGGCGGCGCCCCAGCTGATCGAGGTGGTCGGGATCCCGCTGTCGACGATGGCCTGGTAGGTGTCGACCTCGCCGGCGTCGGAGTTGGGCCCCTCGAAGACCGTGACGTTCGCCTTGGGGGCGATCGCGTGCAGCACCTCGATGTCCAGCTCGACCTCGACCTGTCCGTCGCCGAGCGCGCCCGAGCCGCCGTCCACCTTCTGCACCGTCGGAGTGGGCGAGCCCAGGCCGTAGTTGGTGTCGTACTTGGTGATGTTGGACTGCTGGAAGCCGTCGAACTCGATCAGCGCGATCTTCTGGCCGCTGCCGGTGTACGTACCCGAGACGTTGTAGCCGCCCTTGAGCTGGGCCGGGGTGTACCCGCCGCCCGGGCCGTTGTGGGGGGTCACGGTGGAGGGCGCCTGGTGGTGCAGCTGGGCCCGGTTGTTGAGTCCGGCCACGTCGCTGACGAGGGAGGCGACGGTGGCCGGCAGGGTCGGCGCCGCGTCGTTGGCGTAGAACGAGCGCCCCGAAGCGGCGTCCTTCCAGGTCGACAGCCTGGTGCCGAAAGCCTTCTCCAACTGGGCTGCGGTGCCGTCGGCGTCGACCAGCAGGTTCCCCGAGTGGACGGCGGTGACGGTGAGCCCCTGCGCACGCAGATAGTCCTTGAGCCGCTCGACCTCGGCATCGGTCCGGCCGAAGCGGGCCGCGAACTGATGCTTCGTCAGGTAGTGGCCGTAGGAACTCGACCGGGGGTCGCTGACCTTGGCGACGAAGGTGTCGAGTGCCTTCGCGTTTCTGGGAGTCAGGCTGATCGCCACCGATATCCGCTTCCCGGCGGCGACGTTGCCGGTACGGGTCGCGTTCCTGTTCAGGCCCTTCAGGACATCTCCGGTGACGGCGGCGCGGGTCGGGTGCGGTTCGGGGGCGCCCGCGGCGTGGGCGGCGGGGACGGCGGCGGCGAGCAGGGCCGGCGCGGCGACCAGGCCGACCAGTTTCAGACGTGACTTCACTGAGGTCCTCCGGAGAGTGGGGGGTGGTGTCCCGAAGCGGAACTGCTTCAACGTAGGAACATCAGCCCCGCCCGCATAAGCGGGGGAACCCTTGCTTCACGTGTTAACTACTGATGTCACGTCAACGGCGTGTGTCGAGCGCACGGGGAATCCGAAGGCCGGGACCGCCCGGCTGACTGAACGTCATGGCCTGCTCCGGCGGCCTCATTTGACCGTCCTCCGCGGAATCCACCGCCGCCCCCGACGCGATGACCGCGGCCGCCATCGCATGCGCGAGCGCGGTGCGTGAGCGGACCCCGAACTTGCGGTAGACCCGCGACAGGGCGCCTTCCACCGTCTTCACGCTGATGAACAGCTCGGCCGCGACTTCCCTGTTGGTGGCCCCGCCGCCGACCAGTCCGGCGATCCTGGCTTCCGTGGGGGTGAGTTCGGGCCCTTCCGCGCCCGCCTCACCTCTCCGGTCTCCGCTCTCCAGCCGCGTCAGCTCGTCCCTGGCCCGCGCCGCGAGCGGAGCGGCGCCGATGCGGGTGGCGGTCTCCAGCGCCTCGCCGAGGGCCGTCCGCGCCGCGTTCCTGCGGCGCCCGCGACGTTCGACCGCGCCGAGCGCGATCAGGGTGCGCACCAGCTCCACGGGCAGCGGAAGCCCACGCAGGAGGTCCACGGCGGCACGCAGCCGTACCGCCCCCTCCTTCGCCCGGCCGAGCCCCGCCTCGCGCAGCCCCTCCGCGCGTTCGAGAGCCGCCAGGACGCTCCCGGGCGCATCGCCGGACACCCGCGCGCGGGCCTCGCCGATCACGGCCCCGGCCGCGTCGGACTCGCCCAGGACGACCAGGGCTTCGGCCAGGTCGCCGTACCAGCGCAGCAGCGGCGGGTCGGCGGCGGACATGGCCTCGCCGAGTTCCTTGACGCGTTGCAGCGCCTCGACCGCGGCGGCCGCTCCCTGCGGGTCGCCGACGAGCAGCCGGGCCTGTCCGAGCACCGCCAGCGCGCGCAGCAGGAACAGCCGGTCGCCGTCCGCCTCCGAGGCCCGTACCGCCTGTTCGGCCAGGCGCCGGGCCTCGTCGGCGGTGCCGCCCGCGGTGGCCGCGAGCGCCGCCGCGTACAGCGTCGGAGCCGCCTGTACGCCCGTCTCGGCCAAGGCGCTCGAGCAGCGGGCGGCGGTCCGCAACGCCTCACGGCAGAGCCCGGCGCGCACCTGGATACGGGTCAGCGCCACCAGCGTCGCCATGACCTCCTCGACCCCGGCGAACTCGCCGATGTCCGCGAGGAGTCCGGTGACCTGCTCCCGGGCCTCGGTCACCTTGTCGGAGTCCAGGGCGAGGATCGCCCGCATCCGGATCAGCCCCCAGCTCTCCGGGCCGGCGTCGGCGCCGCCGACCAGGGCGAGTGCCTCCTCGAGCGCGGCGTCGGCGGCGGCCGGCTCCCCGGCCAGGGACCGTACCCGGGCGAGGGTCGCGAGTGCTCCGATCCGGGTGTCCGTGTCTCCTGCCAGGGCCGCCTGCCGGGCGGCGCTCCCGGCGAACCGGGCCGCGTCCTCGAGCTCCCCGCACAGCAGGCCCCGCAGCGCCGCCCAGTGGTGCAGCCATGCCTGCGCCTCCGGATCGCCGGCGGCGTCCCTGAGGCCCTCCTCGATCAGGTCGTGGGTGCCCTCCAGCGCCTGCCCGGCATTGCGCAGGAGGATCAGCCGGGCCCGCACCCGCTGCCGTGCGGAACCCGATGTGCCGAGGACGGTCCCGGCCACCTGGCCGGCCTCCTCCAGCCGGCCGGCGTCGCAGGCGTACTCGGCCGCGGCCAGCAGCCGTTCGCCGCGGTCCTCGGGGTGGTCGCCCGGAGTGCGCCGGGCGGCGAACCCGGCCAGTTCGAAGGCCGCGTCGGGTGCGCCGTGGCGGCGTGCGTGCGCGGCGGCGGACATCAGCGCGCGGGCGACGGTCTCGTCCTCGTGCGGATGGGCGAGGGCGAGGTGGCGGGCCCGTTCCACGGGTTCGGTGACCGCACGGGCCAGCAGGGCGTGCGCCTCCCGGCGGCTGTGCGCCGGGGCGTCGGCGCGGACGGCGGCCCGGAGCATCGGGTGCCGGAAACGTACGGTCCCCTCGGCATCGACCGCCGCGACACCGAGCCCGTCCGCCTCCGCGAGGTCCGCGGCGGGGTCGTGGAGCCCGGCGGCCCGCAGCAGGGTGAGGCTGGGACGGGCGGCGGTGCTCGCGACGAGGAGGGTGCGCCGTGCCGTCTCCGGCAGCGTCCGTACCTGGTCCAGCAGCAGGGCGCGCAGCCTTCGGGGCACGGGCAGCGCCTGGCCGGAGCCGTCGGGTGCTCCCTCGCGCAGCGCCTCCCGCGCCACCTCCGACGCGTACCAGGGGTTCCCGGCGGCCGCGTCCTGAACGGCCCGCAGCAGTGCCGGTGGCACGCCCGGCCCGAAGCCGGTGCGCACGAGGTGGGCCACCTCGCTGTCCGTGAGCGGGGGCACAGGAAGAGCGACGGTGCCCGGTGGGCAGCAGCGCAGCCGTTCGGGCTGCTCGCCGTCGGCCACCCGCTCGGTGGCCACGACCCGTACGCCGACGTCCTCGATGCGGCGTGCGGCGAAGGCGAGCACCTCGGCGCTGGGCTCGTCGAGCCACTGGAGGCCGTCGACGACCAGCAGAACGGGGCCGGCGGCGGCCAGGGTCCGCAGCACTTCGAGGACGGCGACGCGAACCGCGAGACGGCTCCTGTCGTCGGCCGGCTCGCTGCCGCGCAGCAGTGCCGCCCGCAGTGCCGTCCGGGGCACGGGCGCCAGGGTCTCCAGGCAGCTCTCCGGTACACGTGCGAACAGGTCGATGAGGCCGACGAAGGGGAGCTTGACGTCCTCCTGCGCGGGCGAGCAGGAGAGCACCGTACCGGCCGGCCGGCCGTGCTCGGCCGAGGACGCCATGAGGGCCGCCACGAGCGTGGACTTGCCGATTCCCGGGGGACCGTGGAGGAGCACCCCGGGACGGGCCGTCAACTCGGCCCGCGCGGTGTCGAGCAGCTCGTCGCGCCCGGTCAAAGACCGTACTTCCACGGCAGCCGCCCACCCTTTGCCCCGCGGGTGCCTCCGGCGGCCCTCGTGCGTTCCGCACCCGTGCACGGGCTGCGACGGGCGCCGTGGGCGGAGCCGTCGGCTCGGTGGGCGCGGGGGACCCCGGGGCATCGCGGCAGCATATGTTCATGACAACCTTCGCGGATTCGGCTTGTCAATGACCTCCGTCACGCCGCCTGTTCGCCGGGGCCCGCTTCCTGGACCGGATCCAGGTGGTCCTGAGCGAGGGCGAAAGAGGCGGACACCTCCGGCACGGGCCTCATGGGACGGTCCTCGCCTCGGGGACCCCCTTCACGTACGGGGGCGCTGAGCGGAACCGGGTCCGGCTGGAGGTACGGGGCCTCGCGCCCCGGTCCGACGAAAGTCTGAACCGAGGCGACTTTGGTCGACGACCGGGCCCGTGGAGAGGTGACCGCGGGTCCGGCTGCGTAGATTTGTCGAACGTGAGTGGTGACGAACCGGCGCCCGTGCCGCGTGACGTTCCGGCGCCGGCCCTGCCCGCGCGGCGCTGGCTGCTGCCGTCGGCCGTGGCCGCGGACCTCGATCCCGACGCCGAGCGCGCGGGGTCCTCCGGGCGGCCCCGGCGCACCCTGCGCGACTGGTTCGTCGACTTCGGCTGCTTCCTGCTGGCCGTCGTCATCGGTCTCGCCGCCGCGAACACCGTCACCGACGACCCCGGAATCCCGTACGGCCTCGCCGTCGCCGACCAGGTGATCGGCGGGCTCGCCTGCGCGGCGGTCTGGCTGCGTCGGCGGTGGCCCCTGGGACTGGCCGTCGCCATGATCCCGGTCGGGCTGATCTCCAACACCGCGGGCGGTGCGGGTCTCGTCGCCCTCTTCACCCTCGCCGTGCACCGGCCCTTCCGGTACGTGGCCGCGGTCGCCGGCGTCCAGCTCGCGCTGCTCCCGGCGTTCTTCTGGCTGCGGCCCGACCCCGAGCTGCCGTATCCCGCCGCCCTCGCCGTCACCGCGCTGCTCACCTCCGCGGTGGTCGGCTGGGGCATGTTCGTACGGTCCAAACGCCAGCTCGTGCTGAGCCTGCGGGACCGCGCGCGGCGGGCGGAGACCGAGGCGGCGCTGCGGGCCGAGCAGGCGCAGCGGCTCGCCCGGGAGGCGATCGCGCGCGAGATGCACGACGTGCTCGCGCACCGGCTCACCCTGCTGAGCGTGCACGCCGGAGCACTGGAATTCCGGCCCGACGCCCCTCGGGAAGAGGTCGCCCGGGCCGCGGGGGTGATCCGCGAGAGCGCGCACGAGGCACTGCAGGACCTGCGCGAGATCATCGGGGTGCTGCGGACCGGGGACTCCGACGAGACCGGGCGACCGCAGCCGACGCTCGCGGCGCTCGACGGGCTGGTCGCCGAGTCGCGCTCCGCCGGTGCGAAGGTCGTCCTCGACAACCGTGTCCTCGACCTGGCCGCCGTGCCCGCGTCCGTGGGCCGCACCGCGTACCGCATCGCCCAGGAGGGGCTGACGAACGCGCGCAAGCACGCGCCGGGTGCGGAGGTGACGGTGACGGTACGGGGCGCCGCCGGCGACGGCCTGACCGTGACCGTCGCCAATCCGGCGCCGCCGGGGCCGGTGCCGAAGGTGCCCGGATCCGGGCAGGGGCTGATCGGGCTGACGGAGCGGGCGACGCTGGCCGGAGGGCGGCTGGAGCACGGGGTGCCGGAGGGTGGGGGGTTCCGGGTTCGGGCTTGGTTGCCTTGGGGGCCGTGAAGGATCGCTCGCGCTGGCGTCACCGGTTTCGGGTGGGTGGGTGGGTGGGTGGGTCGGGGCCGTGCCGGTGCATCAGCCCGTCGCCGTTGGATGAGGCGTGGCCGTCGGTGGCGACGGGCATCGATGTACCGGCACGGCCCCTTCCGCGCGTACCCGGCTGCGGGTGCGTCGTGGCCGGCGTGAGTTTCAGCCCCTCCGGCGTTTGAGGAGCGGGGTCTGGGGCGGAGCCCCAGGTTCGGGTCGGGTAGGGGCGGAGGGGGCGATGAAGGTCTGGGGAGATGGTTGGGTGGGGGCATGACGGTGATTCGGCTGGTGCTCGTCGACGACGATCCGTTGGTGCGGGCGGGGCTGGCTCTCATGCTGGGCGGTGCCGAGGACGTCGAGATCGTCGGTGAGGCCGCCGACGGCGGTGAGGTGGAGGAACTCGTCGATCGCGTTCGGCCCGACGTCGTACTGATGGACATCAGGATGCCGGGCGTCGACGGACTGACCGCCACCGAGCGGCTGCGCGGGCGGGAGAAGGCGCCGCACGTCGTGGTCCTGACGACCTTTCACGCCGATGAGCAGGTGCTGCGGGCGCTGCGCGCGGGCGCGGCCGGGTTCGTCCTCAAGGACACACCGCCCGCGGAGATCCTGGCGGCGGTACGCCGGGTCGCGGCCGGGGAGCCGGTGCTGTCGCCCGCCGTCACGCGCCGGTTGATGGAACACGCCGCGAGTTCCGCCCTCGACCTCCGCCGGTCGGGCGCGCGTTCCCGGATGGCCGTCCTGAACGAGCGCGAGCGCGAGGTCGCCGTCGAGGTCGGCCGGGGCAGCTCGAACGCGCAGATCGCCGCCGGACTGTTCATGAGCGTCGCCACGGTCAAGACCCATGTCTCCCGCATCCTCGCCAAGCTCGGCCTCAACAACCGTGTGCAGATCGCGTTGCTGGCGTACGACGCCGGATTGCTGGAGGTGGACGGGCACTGACCGGGGTTCTCGCGCGTTGAGCGGTGGGACGGGAGGGAGAAATCGTGATCGACCTGAGGGAGTACGGAGCGCGGTTCACCGAGGACCCGCATCCGGCCTACGCCGAGTTACGCGCGCTCGGTCCGGTGCACCGGGTGAGACTGCCACCGCCGGACGAGGGGCATGAGACCTGGCTCGTCGTGGGGTACGAGGAGGCGCGGGCCGCGCTCGCCGACCCGCGGCTGGCCAAGAACGCGAACACGGCGGGGTTCGCCTTCTACGAAGAGGAACTGATCGGCGAGCACATGCTTCTCGCCGACCCGCCGCAGCACACCCGCCTTCGGACCCTGATCGCGGGCGAGTTCACCGGCCGGCGGGTCGCGGCACTGCGTCCGCGGATCCAGGAGATCACCGACGAACTGCTCGACGAGATGCTTCCGCGCGGGCGGGCCGACCTCGTCGAATCCTTCGCCTATCCGCTCCCGCTCACCGTCATCTGCGAGCTGCTCGGCGTGCCCGAGCCGGACCGGGCGGCCTTCCGCGCGCTGTCCACGGAGACGGTCGCTCCCACCAGCGCCGAGAGCGAGCAGAAGGCCTTCGTCGAACTGGCTGCCTATCTGGGTGATCTGATCGAGGACAAGCGGTGCGCGGGTCCCACCGACGACCTGCTCAGCGGTCTCATCCGCACCACCGCCGAGGACGGTGACCGGCTCTCCGCGCGGGAGTTGCGCGGCATGGCGTTCCTGCTCCTCGTCGCCGGACACGAGACGACGGTCAACCTCATCACCGGCGCCGTCCGGTCCCTGCTCGGTCATCCCGCCCAACTCGCCGCTCTGCGGGCCGACATGACGCTGCTCGACGGCACCATCGAGGAAACCCTGCGGCATGACGGGCCGGTGGAGAACGCGACCTTCCGCTATGCCGCCGAGCCGCTCGACATCGGCGGCACGGCGATCGCGGCAGGGGAAGAGGTGATGATCTGCCTCAGCGCGGCCGACCGCGACGACGTGCGCTATCCGGAGCCCGACCGCTTCGACCTGCGGCGCGAGCCCCGCGGGCATCTCGCCTTCGGGCACGGCATCCATTACTGTCTGGGCGCGCCGCTGGCCCGGCTCGAAGCCCACGTGGCCCTCCGCTCCCTGCTGGAGCGGTGTCCGGACCTGGCGCTCGACGGACCGCCGAGCGGCTGGCTGCCCGGCATGCTGATGCGAGGTGTGCGCCGTATGCCGGTGCGCTGGTGAGCGGCCCGGTGCCGCGTGAGGAGTGAGGGCCGTGCTGCGTACGGCGGAGATCACCGCGGAGCTGACCGGCCTGGACGACCGGCACCAGCTCTACTGGCGCTCCCGGCTGGAGTTCAGCCTCGACTGCTTCGTCTGCGAGCGGACCGGGCGGACGACGGTGTTCGAGCGCGGGGCCGAGCAGGCCCTGTGCTCCGGCAGCCGCAGCGGGTTCAAGAGCCACCGCACCGCCGCCAGGATCGCGGGGTTCGACACGACGAGCGGCCGGGAGCGGCTCGCCGTCCGGGCCCTGGTCGACTTCTGGTGGGCGCCCTTCACCGACACCCGGGACGGCAGGAAGGCCGCCGCGCCCACCAGCCACCCCTGGGTGCGGCTGCACCTCGCCTACCACTGCCCGGAGGCGAAGGAGTCGGGCACCGCCGGTCTCCAGACCAACCTGGTGCGACCGCACCGTCTGACGTGCAAGCACTGTGACCAGCCGCTCGGTGTGGACCGCGAGGCTCCCGCCGTCCGGCTCCTGGGATGAGGGACCGGCCGCCGCGCGGCCGTGCCCTCGGGCGCGGTGCGTGCCCCTGCTCGGTGCCGGCCGTATCCGTCTCGCCGGTGCCGGTGAGACGGATACGGCCGGTGACCGGTGTCTCTCAGAGCCTGGCGCCCGGGATCTCCGCCGGTGAGACCGGGCGGCGCTCGCGCCGGGACAGCTCGCAGGCCTCGGCGATGCGCAGCGCCTCCAGCGCCTCGCGGCCGTCACAGGGGTTGGCGCGCTCGCCGCGGACCACCTCGACGAACGCGGCGAGCTCCGCCTCGTACGCGGGGCCGAAGCGTTCCAGGAAGCCCGTCCACGGCTTGTCCGCGGGCGGCGGACCGGCCGGTTCGGTCGAGGCGATCGGCGTACGGTCGTCCAGACCGACGGCGATCTGGTCCAGCTCGCCGGAGAGCTCCATGCGGACGTCGTAGCCCGCGCCGTTCATCCGGGTCGCCGTCGCCGTGGCGAGCATGCCGTCGTCGAAGGTGAGGACGGCCGCGCCGGTGTCGATGTCGTTCGCCCCGCGGAACATCGCGGGCCCGGCGTCGGAGCCGGCCGCGTACACCTGGACGACCTCGCGGCCGCTGACCCAGCGCAGCATGTCGAAGTCGTGGATCAGGCAGTCGCGGTAGAGCCCGCCGGAGAGCGGGAGGTAGTCGGCCGGGGGCGGCGACTGGTCCGACGTCATCGCGCGTACGGTGTGCAGCCGGCCGAGCCGGCCCGAGCGCACCGCCTCGCGGGCGGCCGTGTAGCCCACGTCGAAGCGGCGCTGGAACCCCATCTGCAGAACCGTTCCGGCGGCGTCGACCTCGGCGAGTGCGGCCAGCGTGCCCGCGAGGTCGAGGGCTATGGGCTTCTCGCAGAACACCGGGAGCCCGGAGCGCGCCGCCCGGCCGATCAGTTCGGCGTGGGCCGAGGTCGCGGCGGTGATGACCACCGCGTCCACGCCCCAGGTGAAGATCTCGTTCACCGTGGGCGCGGCCGTCGCGCCCAGCCGGTCCGCCAGCCGCTGAGCCCGTCCGGGATCCGCGTCCGTGACGATGAGGGAGCCGCCGACCTCACGGTGACGGCTGAGAGTGGCCGCATGAAATGTGCCGATACGGCCTGCTCCGATGAGTCCGATGCGCATGGGAACAAACTGGGGGGCGACCCGACACGCTGTCAATGGTTTGTCCGGACAACCGAACTTCACAACTTCCCGTCAACATCTCCCGGAGCTACGCTCGAGCCGTGGCCAAACCAGATGTGGATCCGACCGTGTCGCTCCAGCTCGGCGTCGACCGCACCAGTCCGGTCCCGCTGTACTTCCAGCTGGCGCAGCAGCTGGAGGCCGCCATCGAGCACGGGGCGCTGACCCCGGGCAGCCTGCTCGGCAACGAGATCGAGCTCGCCGGGCGCCTCGGCCTGTCCCGCCCCACGGTCCGCCAGGCCATCCAGTCCCTCGTCGACAAGGGGCTGCTCGTGCGGCGCAGGGGCGTCGGCACCCAGGTCGTGCACAGCCAGGTCAAGCGCCCCCTGGAACTCAGCAGCCTCTACGACGACCTGGAATCGGCCGGCCAGCGCCCCGCGACCCAGGTGGTCCTCAACATCGTCGAACCGGCGTCCACCGAGGTCGCGGCCGCCCTCGGAGTGGCCGAGGGCAGCGAGGTCCACCGTGTCGAACGCCTGCGTCTCGCGCACGGTGAGCCGATGGCGTACCTCTGCAACTTCCTGCCCCCCAAGCTGATGGAGCTCGACAGCGACCGGATGGAGGCCACCGGTCTGTACCGGCTGATGCGCGGCGCCGGCATCACCCTCCACAGCGCCCGCCAGTCCGTCGGCGCCCGTGCGGCCAGCCCGGACGAGGGCGAGCGGCTCGGCGAGCCGGCCGGGGCCCCCGTGCTCACCATGCAGCGCACCACGTTCGACGACACCGGCCGTGCCGTCGAGTTCGGCTCCCACATCTACCGCGCCTCGCGCTACTCCTTCGAGTTCCAGCTGCTCGTACGGTCCTGAGGAAACGGTCCCGGGGAAAGGATTTCCGTGGCCGGAGAGAGCATGGACGTCGCTCGGGGCCGTTGAAAGCATCGGGCGGATGGCCGATGACAATGGAAAACGTGCCTCGATCGCGTGCGATGCCGCGCTGTTCCTGGTGATCGGCTCCGTGCATCTCGCTGACGAGTCACCGCCGGGCAGCCTGCCCGCCGGAGATGCTCGACCACGTGCGGCGCACGACCCACGCGGAACGCCTGCCCATGGGCGTCGGCCCGCGTGACGTCGACCGGCCGATCGACACCCCCTCCGGAGGCGGGCGCCGGCGCGTGGTGATCGCCCGCGCCGTCCATGCCGGCGCCGAGGTCCTCGTGCTCGACGAGCCCACCGCCGTCCCCGGGGTGGAACCGTCCGGTGCGGTCTTCGAAATATGTGGCCGCCGCACCGGCCGCCGGACCGGGTGTTGTATTTATCACCCATAATCCGCATCACGCCTCTTTGGTGCGTGATCGTTTCGTTCCGCTGCGGCGCGGCACCCTGCCGGGCAGCCGCACCCGGGACCGGGTCACACCGGACGGGCCGACGCGCCGGACGGCGGGCGGAAGCGAGCCGGACGACCTGCGGCACGAGCCGGAGAACCGTGCCGGACGAGGAGCGCGAGCCGTGACCCGGACGGCCGGGCGGGCCGGCCGGGGCAGGCCGCGGAGGGCCCACACGTCACATGCGTCACCACGCTTCCACGGTGCGGCTCCGGTGCGGCGTAGGGCAGAATCGGCGCGATGAGCACCTACCGCGACCTCGCGCTGCCCCGAGCGCTCGGCTCCGCCCGCGCGGGGGGCACCCCCATCGGCTCCGCGCGGGCCACCGTCCTGCGGACCGTGGGCACACGCGAGCGCCGTTCCCACCTGACGGCACCCCGCGTCCCCACCGTCGGCATCGACATCGGTGGCACGAAGGTGATGGCGGGCGTGGTGGACGCCGACGGCAACATCCTGGAGAAGGTCCGCGCCGAGACGCCGGACAAGTCCAAGAGCCCCAAGGTCGTCGAGGACACCATCGTCGAGCTGGTGCTGGACCTCTCCGACCGGCACGACGTGCACGCCGTCGGCATCGGGGCGGCCGGCTGGGTGGACGCCGAGCGCAACCGCATCCTGTTCGCCCCCCACCTGTCCTGGCGCAACGAGCCGCTGCGCGACCGCCTCGCCGGGCGGCTCGCCGTGCCCGTCCTGGTCGACAACGACGCCAACGCCGCCGCCTGGGCCGAGTGGCGCTTCGGCGCGGGGCGCGGCGAGGACCACCTCGTGATGATCACGCTCGGTACCGGCATCGGGGGCGCGATCCTGGAGGACGGCCAGGTCAAGCGCGGCAAGTTCGGGGTCGCCGGAGAGTTCGGCCACATGCAGGTCGTGCCCGGCGGGCACCGCTGCCCGTGCGGCAACCGCGGCTGCTGGGAGCAGTACAGCTCCGGCAACGCGCTGGTCCGCGAGGCCCGCGAACTCGCCGCGGCCGACTCCCCGGTGGCCTTCGGGATCATCGAGCACGTCAAGGGCAACGTCGGTGACATCACCGGCCCGATGATCACCGAGCTGGCCCGCGAGGGCGACGCCATGTGCGTCGAACTCCTGCAGGACATCGGCCAGTGGCTCGGCGTCGGCATCGCCAACCTGGCCGCCGCGCTGGACCCCTCCTGCTTCGTCATCGGCGGCGGGGTGAGCGCGGCCGACGACCTGCTGATCGGTCCCGCCCGCGACGCCTTCCGCCGGCACCTCACGGGCCGCGGCTACCGCCCCGAGGCGCGGATCGCCCGCGCCCAGCTCGGCCCCGAGGCCGGCATGGTCGGCGCCGCCGACCTCGCGCGTCTCGTCGCCCGCCGCTTCCGGCGCGCCAAGCGCCGCCGCGTGGAGCGCTACGAACGGTACGAGCGCTACGCCGAGACCCGCCGTACGACACAGCAGGAGTCGCGGTGACCGCCTCGCTCCCTCGTCAGGCGATGTCCCCCGACGAGCCCCAGCGCCCGCCGGAGGACCCGCGCCACAGGTTCCGCCGCCGCGCCCTGACCCTGCTGATCATCGTGCTGCTCATCGGTGTACCGGCCGGCTACCTGGTGATCTCCGCCGACCAGAGCCGCAACAGCGGCAAGGACAAGGAGGCCAAGTACTCGGCGACCGGCCTCACCGCGGGCTGGCCCTCGCGCGTCCAGCGCCGCCTCTACCAGGTGGCCATGCCCGCCGATTCGACCGATGTCGCGTACTACGAGACGAACAACTGGAAGACCAGCCGGCTGTACGTCCAGTTCGGCACCACCCGGGCGGGCCTCGACTGGTTCCTCAAGACCGTGGGCACCAGCCGCGCCGCCCTGAAGAAGGACCACATCACCATCAACGACCGCAACCAGAAGGTCGTCGGCTGGGAGTTCACGGGCCCCGGCCCCTGGTGGGGGCTCGTCCACAAACAGAAGGACCCGGCACCCACCCAGGACATCGTGGTGAACGGTCCCGAGTCCGACCACCCCATGGTGTACCTGGTCTCGCGCACGGTCCCGTAGCCGGGCCGAGCCGAGTCGGGCCGGGCCCGTGGCCGCTCGCGGCGGCCGTGGGAGCCGATTGTCAGACCCCGCCCGTAGAGTCGAAGACAACTGATTCGACCGACGGGCGGGAGGCGACCGGGCGTATGCGGGACGGCGTGGACGTGGTGACGGCATGGGTGCCTTCCGCGGGTGTGCCCTCGGTCCCGGCGCGCTCCGCGTCCACGGGGGATCCCCGGACGCGGGAGCCCGCGCAGCCGCTTTCCGGCCGGCCGCCGTCCGCGCGGCTCGCCGCCGTCTTCCTGCCCGCCCCGGTGCCCCGCGAGGGACGCGTCGCGTTCTGGGACCCACGGGGCGAATCCGTGCCCGCCGAGGACGACGGGGACACCCCGAGGCCGGGGGAGCACCCCGACAAGGTGACAGCTCCCGTACCCGGCACGGGAGCGGACGCCCGGGAGCACACAGAGCTGACGGTCGTACGACCGCACGGCTCGGGAGTGCGCAGGAGCACCGTCCCCGCCCGGATCCTCTCCCTGGGGGAAGCCCTGCCCCTGCTGGCCGGAGCCCGGCGGGACCCCGCGGCCCATCCCGCCACCGCCTGCTGGGGAGCGGCGGCGCTGCACGCGCTGCGCCTCGTCGCCCGCGGACGCCTGCTGCCGGGGATCACCCCCGACGGCTTCGACGCCTGGCGCGCGGGCCCCCTGGACCCGGACGACATCGCGCACCTGAGGTCGGTCGCCGAAGCCCTTCCGTACGAGGGACACGCCGTCCCCCTGCCCGGCAAGGGACCGATCCGGCTGCCCGAGCCCGAGGCGCTGATGCGGTCCTTCCTGGACGCGGTCGCCGACACCCTGCCGCGCACCCCCGCAGCTCCCCACACCTGCGGCAAACCCTTCGCGGCCCGCGAGCCGCAGCGGCTGACCGGAGCCCAGGACTGGGCCGCGGAGGTCGCCGCCGGCATGGACGCGGGCGTACGGATCTCGCTGCGTCTGGACCTGTCCGCCCACCAGCTCTTCGACGACGGCGAGGGGGCACGGCGTGCGGGTGCCGCCGTCGTCCAGGTGCACAGCCTCGCCGACCCCACGCTCGTCGTCGACGCGGCCGCCCTGTGGGCGGGGGACGCCGACACGGTGTTCGGACCCCGTGCCCGCGTCGACGCGGCCCTCGCCGTCCGTCGTGCCGCCCGGGTCTGGCCGCCCCTCGACCGGCTGTCCGAACAGGACGTGCCGGACGTGCTCGCCCTCTCCGAGGAGGAACTCTCCGATCTGCTCGGGGTCGTCGCGACCCGGCTCGGCGCGGCCGGTGTCGCCGTGCACTGGCCCCGGGACCTGGCGCACGACCTGAGCGCCGCCGCGGTGGTCCGGCCCGCACCCGGATCGGCGACCGACGGGACCGGATTCTTCGAGAGCGAGGAACTCCTCCAGTTCCGCTGGCAGTTGGCCCTTGGCGGAGATCCGCTCAGCGAGGCCGAGATGGACGCCCTGGCCGAGGCCCACCGGCCGGTCGTCCGGCTGCGCGACCAGTGGGTCCTGGTCGACCCCGCCCTCGTCCGCAAGGCCCGCAAGCGCGAACTGGGCCTGCTCGACCCGGTGGACGCCCTGTCCGTCGCGCTCACCGGAACCGCCGAGGTCGACGGCGAGACCGTCGAGGCGGTGCCGGTCGGTGCCCTCGCCGTGCTGCGCGACCGCCTCACGGCCGGTGTGACACCCGTCGAGCCCCCGTCCGGCCTGGACGCCCGGCTGCGGGACTACCAACTCCGCGGTCTCGCCTGGCTGGACCTCATGACCTCCCTGGGCCTCGGCGGCTGCCTCGCCGACGACATGGGTCTCGGCAAGACCGTCACGCTCATCGCGCTCCACCTGAAGCGGGCCCGCAGCGAACCGACCCTGGTGGTCTGTCCCGCCTCGCTCCTCGGCAACTGGCAGCGGGAGATCACCCGTTTCGCACCCGGCGTTCCCGTGCGCCGGTTCCACGGCCCCGACCGCACCCTCGACGGCCTCGACGGCGGATTCGTCCTCACCACCTACGGCACGATGCGGTCGGCCGCCGCCCACCTCGCCGACCAGGGCTGGGGCATGGTCGTCGCGGACGAGGCACAACATGTCAAGAACCCGTACTCGGCGACGGCGAAGGCCCTGCGGACGATCCCGGCCCCCGCGCGTGTCGCACTCACCGGCACCCCCGTGGAGAACAACCTCTCGGAACTGTGGGCACTGCTGGACTGGACGACCCCGGGACTGCTCGGCCCCCTGAAGTCCTTCCGCGCCCGGCACGCGCGCGCCGTGGAGAACGGGGAGGACGAGGAGGCCGTGGCCCGCCTGGCCCGGCTCGTCCGCCCGTTCCTGCTCCGCCGCAAGAAGTCCGACCCCGGCATCGTCCCCGAGCTCCCGCCGAAGACGGAGACGGACCACCCCGTCCCGCTCACCCGCGAACAGGCCTCGCTGTACGAGGCGGTGGTCCGCGAGTCCATGCTGGCCATCGAGACGGCCGACGGCATCGCCCGCCGTGGACTGGTCCTGAAACTGCTGACCTCCCTCAAACAGATCTGCAACCACCCGGCCCTGTTCCTGAAGGAGGAAGCGCGGGCCGCCGCGCTCGGGACATCCGCGCGCTCGGGCAAACTGGCGCTGCTCGACGAGCTGTTGGACACGCTGCTAGCCGAGGACGGCTCGGCACTCGTCTTCACGCAGTACGTGGGCATGGCCCGCCTGATCACTGAGCATCTGACCGCCCGCGCCGTCCCGGTCGAGCTCCTGCACGGCGGTACACCGGTCGCCGACCGCGAACACATGGTGGACCGCTTCCAGAGCGGGGCGACCCCTGTCCTGGTGCTGTCGCTCAAGGCGGCCGGGACCGGCCTGAACCTCACCCGCGCGGGCCATGTCGTCCACTTCGACCGCTGGTGGAACCCCGCGGTCGAGGAGCAGGCCACCGACCGCGCCTACCGCATCGGCCAGACCCAGCCCGTCCAGGTGCACCGGCTCATCACCGAAGGCACGGTCGAGGACCGGATCGCCGAGATGCTCGAAGCGAAGCGGGCCCTCGCCGACGCGATCCTCGGTTCCGGCGAGGCGTCCCTGACGGAGCTGACCGACCGCGAACTGTCGGACCTCGTCTCGCTCCGGAGGCCGGCATGAGCGTGCCCGAGGGAGAGGAGCCCGGCGTGCCCGAGGCAGGAACCGGCGGCGCACCGGCCGAGGGCGCGGATCCGCGCCCTCCGGTGACCGGTGACCGACCCGCCGACGAGGCCCGCCGGGCCCTGCGCGCCGCCCGGAGGGCCGCGACGGCGACGGCAGACGATCACTCGGGTGCGGGTACTGGTGCGGGTGGGCGGCCTGAAGCGGGGGAGGAAGGAACACCCGGTTCTTCCGGCGCCGAGGGGCCGGGAGGCGCGCGTCCTGGTGACATCGTCCGCGAGGCGTTGCGTCCCGCCGGGACCGCGGCGGCCGCAGGAGCGTCGCCGGGTCCGGCCCGGGTGGCGGAGCCGGCCCCGGCCGGTCGTTCCGGTGCGGAGGCCGGGGGCGGCGCGCGTCCTGGTGACGTCGCCCGTGAGGCGCTGCGCGCCGCGCGGCGGCTTCGGTCCGAAGAGGCGGACGGCAGCGGCGAGCGGTCGACGGAGGCCGAGGACGAGGGGGCCGGCCCGAGGCGCCACTCCGCCAGGACGTTCCCGTCCGGAGCCCGAGGACGACGGAGTTCTCCGCACCCCGTGACCACGGATCCGGCGTCTCAGCAGCGCCGGCTCCGCAATCTGCTCGCGGACGCCTTCAAGCTGCCCCCCGAGGTGGCCGCCGCCACCGGGCAGCCGGCGCGTCCCGCCGCCGACGGTGACACCCGCGAGGCGACTCGCGACCGGAACCACGACCGACTCGCAGGCTTCGAACACCCGCAACACGCGGAATATCCCGAGCACGCCGAATCCCCCCGGCACGGGGAACACCCCCGGCACGGGGAACACCGTCAACCCGCAGAACAGCCCCAACACACGGAACAGTCCCAAGACGCCGAACACCCCGCGCACCCCGTGCCCGGGTGGGAGGCGTCGGCGGCGGCCACGGAGCCCTTCACGGTCGGCTCCCTCGTCCCGGGGCTCTTCACCTCCGAACCCCTCGCGGAGTCTCCAGAGGACCCGGCGTCCTTCGGGTCCCCGGCGTCCACCGGCGAACGGACCACTCCCGTCCCCGCCGAGCGGCTCCCTCGCTCCATGGCGTCCCCGGGCCGCGACGGCGCGTTGCGCCGTACGTTCCCCGCCTTCCCCGCACGGGTCCGGGAGGAGGGCCCGTTCGCGGAGACATGGTGGGGCAACGCGTGGATCACGGCGCTGGAGGAAGGGGCGCTGGACGCGGCACGGCTGGCGCGCGGACGGACGTACGCCGGGCACGGACACGTCGACGCCGTCACCGTCACACCGGGCCTGGTGCTCGCCTATGTGCACGGGAGCCGGCCGAGACCGTACCGCGTCCAGATCAGGGTGCGGACGCTGACCGACGGCGACTGGGACCGTTTCCTCGACGCCGCCGCCGAGCGGCCCGGGCACATCGCGGCGCTGCTCGACAAGGAGATGCCGAAGTCGCTCGCGGACTGCGGTGTCGAACTGCTTCCCGGCCCCGGCGAACTCGAACCGCACTGCAGCTGCCCCGACTTCGGGCACCCCTGCAAGCACGCGGCCGCGCTCTGCTACCAGACCGCGCGGCTGCTGGACCAGGACCCCTTCGTCCTGTTCCTGCTGCGCGGCCGTGGTGAGCGGGAACTGCTCGACGAACTCTCCCGGCGCAACGCCACCCGCGCGGCCCGCGCCGCCCAGGAGCGGGAACCGGCCCAGCCGGCCGGCGTACGTGCCCGTGACGCGCTCGCCCGGGGTGCGCTGCCGCCCCTTCCCGCCCCGCTGCCGCCGCCCGCGCATCCCGAGCAGCCGCCGGCCTACCCGGGCGTACCGGGCGGCCCGGACGCGTTCGCGCTGGACCAGCTGGCCACGGACGCGGCGGCCCGCGCGCACGCACTGCTGACGTCGGGCCGCGATCCGGTCGCGGAACTGACGCTGTGGCAGGACGCGGTGCGCGTCGCCGCGGCCCGCCCGGGATCGGGGCTCACCGCCGCCACCCGCGCCCTCTATTCCTCGCTCGCCTCCGCGACCGGCCGTACCCCGGCCGATCTGGCACGGGCGGTCGCCGCCTGGCGGCAGGGCGGATTCGAGGCGCTCGGCGTGCTCGAAGATCCCTGGGACCCCCCTGCGGGCCGGTTCGACCGGGCCCGGCCGCTGCTGATGGCCGCCGATTTCCCGGCCTTCCGCCCCTGGCGCAACCACCTCACCCACCCGCGCGGCCACGCCCAGCTCCGCCTCGGCCGCAACGGCCTGTGGTACGCCTACGAGTCCGAGCCGGGCCATGACGACTGGTGGCCCCGCGGCACCCCGGACCTCGACCCGGTCGGCGCCCTGACCGGCCTCGGCGCACCGGGCGAGCTCTGACACCTGCCGCCACCGCGCGGCGTCCGGTTCGACGGCCGAGGTCCTGGACGGTCCACAGGACGACCGCACCCGGCGGCTCGTCGCCGTCCTGCCCGTCCCCGGTCCGGTCGGCCAGGCCCGCCGACGGGACCTGATCACCGACGTCCACGGCGACCGGGTACCGTTCGCCCTCACAGTGCTGTCGACGCCCTCGGCGAAGGAGCGGCAAGGACATGACCGACAGGCGCCGCGCCCGCCGATGGGCCGACGTGCTCGCCCGGTGGACCCCCGGTCTGCTGGCGGTCGGCTGCCTGTTGTCGGGATGTCTGCTGCCCGAGCCCTCCGTCCACGGGAAGGAGCCGGAGGGGACGCCGGACAGGAACGGCCGGCCACCGGCCGGCCACCCGGAGTGTCCCGCGGCGCACATCCCGCCGACGGACGTGGAACGGGAGCTGTGGTCCGCTCTGGGTGTGGACGTTCGACGAACAAATACGTGAAGCCGGGGTGGAAGACCCTCACGGCGCCACCCCATAGGGGGACGGCCCGTACGGGATTCAGGCCCGATCACGTGAGAATTCGTGTGATGTGAGACCGTGCAGGGCGTGAGTGAGACACCGACGAATACTCTGCAATACCGCCTTGACGGTCCGGAAGACGCTCCGGTCCTCATACTCGGACCCTCGCTCGGCACCACCTGGCACATGTGGGACAGGCAGATTCCGGAGCTCTCGAAGAGCTGGCGGATCTTCCGTTTCGACCTCCCGGGACACGGCGGAGCCCCCGCGTATCCGGCCGGATCGGTGACCGAGCTCGCCGAGCGGCTGCTGACCACCCTCGACCGGCTGGGCATCCAGCGTTTCGGCTACGCGGGCTGCGCGTTCGGCGGGGCCCTCGGGCTCGAACTGGCGCTGCGCCGTCCGGAGCGCGTCGCCTCCCTCGCGCTGATCGCCGCCTCGCCCCGTTTCGGTACGGCCGACGAGTTCCGGCAGCGTGGGGTGGTCGTGAGGTCGAACGGCCTCGACCCGATCGCCCGTACCTCGCCGGAGCGCTGGTTCACGAGCGGCTTCGCGGCGGCCCAGCCCGCGATCACCGAGTGGGCCGTACAGATGGTGCGCACCACCGACCCGGGCTGCTACATCGCGGCCTGCGAGGCGCTCGCCGCCTTCGACGTGCGGGGCGACCTGGGTCTGGTGGGGGTGCCGACGCTCGTCCTGGCCGGCTCCGACGACCAGGTCACCGGGCCCGCGGAGGCGCGCACGCTGGTCGCCGGGATACCGGACGCCCGTCTCGCGGTCGTCCCCGGTGCCTCGCACCTGGTTCCCGTGGAGCAGCCCGCCGCCGTCACGGATCTGCTGGTGCGGCACTTCTCCGGCGCATGGCTGCCGGCCTTCGACTCGTCCACCGGCCAGATGGCGGTCCAGGCCCCGCAGGCCTACCCCGTGCAGGCCGCCCCGCCGCCGGTCGCGCCGTTCGCGGAGATCGGCCCGGCCCCCATGGAGCCCGAGCTCTCGGAGCGGCAGGATCCCTACGAGATCGGGATCAAGGTGCGCCGCGAGGTGCTGGGGGACGCGCACGTCGACGGGGCGCTGTCCGCGGCGGACGAGTTCTCGGGGGACTTCCAGGAGTTCATCACCCGGTACGCGTGGGGCGAGATCTGGGACCGGCCCGGACTGGACCGGCGTTCGCGCAGTTGTGTGACGCTGACCGCCCTGGTCGCGGGCGGCCATCTCGACGAGCTCGCCGTCCACACCCGTGCCGCCCTGCGCAACGGTCTCACCCCGGTGGAGATCAAGGAGGTGCTGCTCCAGACGGCCGTCTACTGCGGTGTGCCGGCGGCGAACAGCGCTTTCCGGGTGGCGCAGAAGATCATCCGTGAGGAGACGACCCCACAGGAGTAATGAGCGGACGACCCCGCAGGAGTGAGGGGACGGGCTCGTCCGGCGGACTCGTCCACAGGCAGCGCCCTGCGGGCGGGTACCGGGGCAGGATGGACCCATGAAGCTCACGAAGAAGTCGCACGCCTGCGTCCGTCTGGAGAAGGACGGGCGGACGCTCGTCATCGATCCCGGGGGTTTCAGCGAGGAGGACGCCGCCCTGGGCGCGGACGTCCTCCTCGTCACGCACGAGCACCCCGACCACTTCGACGAGGAGCGGCTCCGTGCGGCCATGGAGGCCAACCCGGCGGCCGAGATCTGGACCTTGCGGTCGGTGGCGGAGAAGGTCTCCGCCGCCTTCCCCGGCCGGGTGCACACCGTCGGTCACGGTGACACCTTCACGGCCGCCGGTTTCGACGTCCAGGTGCACGGCGAACTGCACGCGGTGATCCATCCGGACATCCCGCGCATCACCAACGTCGGCTATCTCGTCGACGGCGGCCGCGTCTTCCACCCCGGGGACGCCCTCACCGTCCCCGACCGGCCGGTCGAGACGCTGATGCTCCCGGTGATGGCCCCGTGGAACAAGATCTCCGAGGTCATCGAGTACGTACGCGAGGTCCGGCCGCAACGTGCGTACGACATCCACGACGCCCTGCTCACGGACCTCGCCCGGCCGATCTACGACCGCCAGATCGGTGCCCTCGGCGGTTCCGAGCACCTGCGGCTGACACCGGGAGCGTCGGCGGAGGTCTGAGCCGGCCGCCCGGGATCCCCCGATGGCTCCCGGGCCGGTCCGGTGGCGCGGGACGGCACGGGGTGTCCGGGGCGGGCCCGCTGTCGTACCCGCCCGGTAGGTTGTGAGGCATGCGTATCGCCACCTGGAACGTGAACTCGGTCACCGCCCGTCTCCCGAGGCTGCTGGCCTGGCTGGAGAGCAGCGGCACGGACGTGCTGTGCCTCCAGGAGGCCAAGGTCGCCGCGGAGCAGTTCCCGTCCGAACAGCTGCGGGAGCTGGGCTACGAGGCCGCCGTGAACGCCACGGGACGGTGGAACGGCGTGGCGGTGATCTCCCGGGTGGGCCTGGAGGACGTCGTCAAGGGCCTTCCCGGCGGCCCCGAGTACGAGGGCGTGGAGGAGCCCCGGGCCGTCTCCGCGACCTGCGGTCCGGTCCGCGTCTGGTCGGTGTACGTGCCGAACGGCCGCGAGGTGGACCACGCCCACTACGCGTACAAGCTGCAGTGGTTCGAGGCCCTGAGAGCGGCGGTGGCGGGTGACGTGGCGGGCAGCCGTCCGTTCGCGGTGCTGGGCGACTACAACGTGGCGCCCACGGACGACGACGTCTACGACGTGGCCGCGTTCGAGGGGCTGACCCATGTGACCCCGGCCGAGCGCGCCGCGCTGGCGGCACTGCGCGAGGAGGGCCTGACGGACGTGGTCCCGCGCCCCCTCAAGTACGACCACCCGTACACCTACTGGGACTACCGCCAGCTGTGCTTCCCGAAGAACCGCGGCATGCGCATCGATCTCGTCTACGGCAACGAGGCGTTCTCGACGGGGGTCAAGGACGCGTACGTCGACCGCGAGGAGCGCAAGGGCAAGGGCGCATCGGACCACGCACCGGTCGTGGTGGACCTGGACGTCTAGTGCTGTGACCGCGAAGGTTCACCGGGGTGGGGTGTATCGATGGCTCCCAGCGGCAGTACAGTCGGCGCGCTGAAGGAGCAGAGGAGCCCCG
>NZ_JBIRQM010000006.1:0-159834 GCF_044333225.1 Streptomyces sp. NPDC021080
CGCATGATCGAGATCCGCAAACAGAACAAGGCCTTCGGACTCGGCTCCTACACCGAACTCCCCTCCTCCAACCCCGCCGTCCTCGCCTTCCTGCGCGAAGCACCCACGACCGAGGGCGAAGGGGACGACGACCTCGTGCTGTGCGTGCACAACTTCTCCCGCTTCGCCCAGCCCACCGAACTCGACCTGCGCGAGTTCAACGGCAGGCACCCGGTCGAACTCATCGGCGGCGTCCGGTTCCCGGCCATCGGCGAACTGCCGTACCTGCTGACCCTGGCCGGCCACGGCTTCTACTGGTTCCGCCTGCGCAGGGACGCCGCCTGACGCGCCGCCCGGGACATCGTCCGGAACCCGACCGGGTTCCGGACGCGGTCACGTTTCGACAACGCGGCCTCCACACTTCGTTCACATGCTTCCCAGAACGATCACACCCACCTAGTCTGATCTTGGCCACCTCCACGGAGGCCACTCCCTGGGGGGGAGTTCACGGCATGTGCGCAGCACGGGAACGGATGGGATCGCCCAGGCCAGGCACCGTTTCATGACGGATCCCCTTCTCGGCGGACCGGCGCCCCGCACCGGCGGGCGGCCTCGCGGCCGGCCGGCCACCGACCCGACGTCGTGCACGTCCTGTGAAGACCGTGGCGACGGGACGAACCCGGGAACCCGCTCTGTATCCCGGGTGACGGCCCGCCCTGTCGCCGCCCTCGGTCCGACCCGCACTCGGACACGGAAATCCCGCGGACTCCGCGGCTCTTCCCCCTGGCCGGCGCGGGGGATTCGCAAGCCCCGAGCGAACATCCCCCGCGCCTCTCCCCGGTGGCCCGGCGGCGCGGCGGCGCGGCGGCGCGGGCGGCGCGGCGGCGCGGGCGGCGCGGCGGCGCGGGCGGCGCGGGCGGGAGTGAACGTCGCAAGGGTGTCCAGGTCTGGTATCACACACCGGAATTGGACACCCTTGTGCCGGGTCCGCAGGAAATCTCCCGGACCCGCTCGACCGAAAAGGCCCCCGGGCGGGGCGGTTTCCACGGCTTCGCCCGGGGCACGCATGCAGGAACACCCCGACTCCGGGGAAAGGACGCGACCCATGTCGGAAGCCGTCACACGCACCGCACCCCCAGGTCCCGGCCTTCTGGCGTCCCTGGACCCGCTCCTGCGCACCTGGCTGCCGCGGCAGCGCTGGTTCGCCGGCAAGGGACGGCCCGTCACCGGGCTCTCGCTGGTCACTGCCACCGAGTTACTGCCGGCGAACGGCCCGCTCGGCCTCTACCACCTGCTGGCGCGCGCCCACCAGCCGCCCGCCCCGGGCGCCCCGGCCGTCCCCGGCGACTGCTACCAGTTGCTGATCGGCGTGCGCGAGGCGCTGCCGCCGCGGCTGGCGCCGGCGCTGATCGGGCATCTGACCGAGGGGCCGCTCGCCGGACGCACGGTGTACGAGGCCCTCCACGACCCCCAGCCCGCCGATGTGCTCCTGGAGGCCCTGCGCTCCCGGGCCCGCATCGGCGGGCTGCGTTTCGAGCGGGACGCCGGGCAGGAGATACGGCCCGGGCTCGTGCCGCGGATGATGACCGCCGAGCAGTCCAATTCGTCGGTGGTCTACGGCGACACCTTCATCCTGAAGTTACTGCGGCGGATCGTGCCCGGCATCAATCCCGACCTCGAACTGCCGCTGGCCCTGGCCCGCGAGGGCTGCGCGCGGGTGCCGGCGCCCACCGCCTGGCTGCGCGCCGAACTGTCCGGGCAGTCGTACGTCCTGGGCGTGCTCCAGCCGTTCGTGCAGGGCGCCTCGGACGGCTGGGAGCTGGCGCTGCGCGAGCTCGCCAAGGGCGAGGACTTCGCCGCCGAGGCACGGGAGCTGGGGCGCGCCACCGCCGAGGTGCACGCGGCACTCGCCCGCGCGCTGCCCGTGGTGTCCCTCGGCCACGACCGGCTGCGGCCCCTGGCCGACGCCATGGCCGAACGGCTGGAGGCCGCGGCGCGGGCGGTGCCGGTGCTCCGGCCCCACGCGCCCGGTCTGCGGACCGCGTTCGAGGCGCTGGCCGATCTGTCCGCCGAGGGCCACACGTGGACGGCCCAGCGCATCCACGGCGATCTGCACCTCGGCCAGTGTCTGCGCTCCCCGGACGGGCGGTGGTCGCTCATCGACTTCGAGGGCGAACCCTCGAAACCGCTCGCCGAGCGCCGTCTGCCCCAGCCCCCGGCACGCGACATCGCGGGCATGCTCCGCTCCTTCGACTACGCGGCCCACTCCCTGCCCCGGGTGCCCGGCACCACCGGGACACCGCCGGCGACCGACTGGGCCGACGTCTGCCGGGCCGCCTACTGCACCGGATACGCCGAGGCCAGCGGTCTCGATCCGCGCACGGATCCCGTACTGCTGCGCGCCTTCGAGACCGACAAGGCGGTGTACGAGGTCGTGTACGAGGCCCGGCACCGCCCGGACTGGCTGCCGGTTCCGATGGCGGCGGTGCGGCGGCTGGCCGCGTCGCCCTGATCCCCCTGTGCCCTGCCCCCAGCTCACCCGCCCGAGGAGGCCCTGCCCGTGACGCCCCGCCCCCGGTCCGACAACACTCCGAAGAAGAACAGAGCGAAGAAACCGGCCGCCGAGGACACGAAACCCGCCGGGCGGCCGACGGCCGGGAAACCGGCCGGAAGCAGCCCCGTGCCGTCCGCGGGCGGTTCCGTGTCCGCCGGGGTCGGTCCGGCGGACCGGCAGCGGCTGCTCGACGGTACGCATCACGATCCGCACGGAGTGCTGGGGGCCCATCCGATGCCGGACGGCGTCGCCTTCCGGGTCTTCCGCCCGTACGCGCTCGGGGTCACCGTCGTGACGGACGGCCTGCGCGCGGAACTGGGCGACGACGGGGACGGCTTCTTCTCGGGGCTGCTGCCGCTGCGCGCGGTCCCGGACGCGTACCGGCTGCTCGTGGCCTACGAGGGGACGGTGCTGGAGACCGAGGACGCGTACCGGTTCCTGCCCGCGCTGGGCGAGCTGGACCTGCACCTGATCGGCGAGGGCCGGCACGAGGAGCTGTGGCAGGCGCTCGGCGCCGAGCCGATGGAGCATCAGGGCGTCGCCGGCACGCGTTTCACCGTGTGGGCCCCGAACGCGCGCGGCGTCCGGGTGGCCGGCGGCTTCAACTTCTGGGACGGCACGGGGCATCCGATGCGGTCGCTGGGCTCCTCCGGGGTGTGGGAGCTGTTCGTTCCGGCCGTCGGCGAGGGCGAGTTGTACAAGTTCGACATCGCCCGCCCCGACGGTTCCCGCACGCTGCGCGCGGACCCGATGGCCCGCCGTACGGAGGCACCGCCCGCCACGTCGTCGATCGTCCACGCCTCCCACCACGAGTGGCGCGACACGGAGTGGATGGCGAAGAGGGCCGGCCGGCCGGCCCACGAGGCGCCGTTCTCGGTGTACGAGATACATCTGCCTTCCTGGCGACCGGGCCTGACCTACCGTCAGCTCGCCGACCAGCTCCCCGCCTACGTCACCGACCTCGGCTTCACCCATGTCGAGCTGATGCCCGTCGCCGAGCACCCCTTCGGCGGCTCCTGGGGCTACCAGGTCACCGGGTTCTACGCGCCCACCGCACGCCTGGGCACCCCCGACGACTTCAAGCACCTCGTCGACGCCCTGCACCGCGCCGGCATCGGCGTTCTCATGGACTGGGTCCCCGCCCACTTCCCGCGCGACGACTGGGCCCTCGCCGAGTTCGACGGCCGCCCCCTGTACGAGCACGCCGACCCGCTCCGCGCCGCCCATCCCGACTGGGGCACCCTGGAGTTCGACTACGGCCGCCGCGAGGTCCGCAACTTCCTCGTCGCCAACGCCACCTACTGGTGCGAGGAGTTCCACATCGACGGCCTGCGCGTCGACGCCGTCGCCTCCATGCTCTACCTCGACTACTCCCGTGAACCCGGCCAGTGGACGCCCAACGAGCACGGCGGCCGCGAGAACCTGGACGCGGTCGCCTTCCTCCAGGAGATGAACGCCACCGTCTACCGCCGCAACCCCGGTGTCGTCACGATCGCCGAGGAGTCCACCGCCTGGGACGGCGTCACCCGGGCCACCCACCACACCGGCCCCGGCGGCTTCGGCGGCCTGGGGTTCGGGCTGAAGTGGAACATGGGCTGGATGCACGACTCGCTGGAGTACATGCGGCACGAGCCGGTCCACCGCAAGTACCACCACGACGAGATGACCTTCTCGATGGTGTACGCCTACAGCGAGAACTACGTCCTGCCGATCTCCCACGACGAGGTCGTGCACGGCAAACGCTCGCTCGTCTCCAAGATGCCCGGCGACTGGTGGCAGCAGCGCGCGAACCTCCGCGCCTACCTCGCCTTCATGTGGGCCCATCCCGGCAAGCAACTCCTCTTCATGGGACAGGAGTTCGCCCAGGGTGCCGAGTGGTCCGAGGCCCACGGCCCCGACTGGTGGCTCCTCGACCCCTCCTACGGCGCCGAGGCCGACCACCGCGGGGTCCGCGACCTGGTCCGCGACCTCAACACCGTCTACCGGCACGAGCCCGCGCTGTGGGAACGCGACACCGCCCCGTCCGGCTTCTCCTGGATCACCGGTGACGCCGCCGACGACAACGTCTTCGCGTTCCTGCGCCACGCCGCCGACGGCACCCCCCTGCTCGCCGTCTCCCACTTCTCCCCCGCCGTCCGCCACGGCTACCGCCTCGGCGTCCCCGAGGACATCCCCGCCTGGCGCGAGGTCCTCAACACCGACGACCTGCGCTACGGCGGCAGCGACGTCACCAACCCCGACCCCGTCAAACCGGAACCCACCGGCCGGCACGGCCGCGCGGCCGGCATCCAGCTGACCCTGCCGCCGCTGGCGACGGTGTGGCTGCGGCCGGCCTAGCCGGGCAGCGCCTGCCCGGTCCCCGGCGGCACCACCGCCGGGGACCGGGCAGGGCCGTCACCGCAGGCCGGTGCCCCGCAGCGACGCGGGCAGTTCGCCGGTGTACAGGACGCCCAGCGCCTGGGTGGCCCGGGTCAGTGCCACGTACAGGTCGCTCGTCCCGTACGCCGAAGGCTCGACCACCAGCACCGAGTCGAATTCCAGCCCCTTGGCCTGCCGGGGGTCGAGGAGCACCACCGTGCGGGTGAGGTCGGGCTCCGCGCCCGCCGTCACCCCGTCCAGCCGGCCGGCGAGCGCCGCGTGCAGGGACTTCGGCGCGATCACCGCGAGCCGCCCCTCGGCGGGGGTCAGTTCCGCGACGGCCTCGGCGACCGCGCCGGGCAGGTCGGCCCCGGCCTCCCGGGCCCAGGGCCGTACCCCGGTGGACCGGACGGAGCGCGGCGGCTCGAACCCGGGGCGCTCGGCCCGCACCACACCGGCGGCCACGTCCATGATCTCGGACGGGGTGCGGTAGTTGACGCCGAGCCGGGTGTGCTCCCAGCGGTCCTGCACGTACGGGGCGAGGATCTCCTCCCACGAGCCGACCCCCGCCGCCTCCGCGGTCTGCGCGGGATCGCCGACGAGCGTCATCGACCGGGTGGGGCTGCGGCGCATCAGCAGCCGCCAGGCCATCGGCGACAGCTCCTGCGCCTCGTCCACGATGATGTGGCCGAAGGCCCAGGTCCGGTCGGCGGCGGCGCGCTCGGCGGCGCTGCGGTGGTCGTCCTCCTCGTGCCGCTCGGCCATCCGCTCGGCGTCGATGATGTCGTGCGCGGACAGGATCTCGGAGTCCTCCTCGTCCTTGTCCTCGAACTCGTAGGTCCGCGAGGCGTAGGAGACGTCCAGCACGCCCTGCGCGTAGGCGATCTGCGTACGGCGTTCCCGGTCGGCCAGTGCCCGTGTGAGACGGTCGTCCTCGCCGAGGAGTTCGGCGGCCTCGTCGAGAAGGGGCACGTCCGCGGCGGTCCAGTCGGCAGGGCCGGTCGACGGGCGGTGGATCGCCGCCGCGTCCTCGTCCGGGACATGGCCGTACGGGTCGGCCAGGAAGTCGGCGACCAGCCGCCGCGGGGTCAGTCTCGGCCACAACCGGTCGACGGCCGACCAGACTTCGGGGTTCTCGGCGAGTTCGTCGCGGATCTGGGTGATGTCGCCCGGGTCGAGGAGGTTGGAGCCGTCGAAGGGATCCGTGCCGATGCGTTCGGCGAGCATGTCGGTGAGCGTGTTGAGGATGTGGCCCTCGAAGTGCTCACGGGCCGCGTTGTGGGGCAGACCGGCCGCGCGGGTGCGGTCCCTGGCGACCTGGACGAGGCCCGCGTCGAGCATGAGGACGTCCCGGTCGTGCTCGATGGCGATCACCGGGTCGGGCAGGGCCTGCCGTTCCCGGACGACCCCGGCGAGGACGTCGGCCATGTCGGCGCGGCCCTTCACGGCGGCGGCCCCGGGTGTGTCGACGGCCGTCGCGTGGACGCCGGGGAAGAGTTCGCCGACGGTCGAGAGCAGCACGCCGGTCTCCCCGAGCGAGGGCAGCACCTCGCCGATGTAGCCGAGGAAGGCCGGATTGGGGCCGACGATCAGGACGGCGCGCTTGGCAAGCAGTTCCCTGTGTTCGTAGAGCAGGTACGCGGCGCGGTGCAGGGCCACGGCCGTCTTGCCCGTGCCGGGGCCGCCCTCGACGACCATGACGCCCCGGTGCGGCGCGCGGATGATCCGGTCCTGCTCGGCCTGGATGGTCTGCACGATGTCGCTCATCCGGCCGGTGCGGGCCGAGTTGAGCGCGGCGAGCAGCACGGCGTCGCCGGTCGGGTCCTCGTGGCCGGTGCGTTCGCGGTCGCCGAGGTCGAGGATCTCGTCGTGCAGGTCGGTGACGTGCCGGCCCGCGGTGCCGATGTGCCGGCGGCGGCGCAGGCCCATCGGGGTGTGCCCGGTGGCCAGGTAGAAGGGGCGGGCGACCGGGGCCCGCCAGTCGATCAGGACCGGGGTGCGTTCGATGTCGTCGGCGCGGATGCCGATGCGGCCGATGTGGTGGCTGACGCCGGCGGCGGGCCCGCCCTCCACGGGGGACAGATCGATGCGGCCGAAGCAGAGCGAACCGTCCACGGCGTTGAGCGCGGCCAGCAGACCCGAGCGTTCGGCGACCAGGACGTCCCGTTCGAGCCGCGCCTGCATGGGTGTGTTGCCCTGGGCGAGGGCGTCCCCGACGGAGGTCTCGGCGGCACCGCGCAGGGCGTCCACGCGCGCGTACAGCCCGTCGATGAATTCCTGCTCACTTCGCAGTTCATCGTCGGGGAATTCTGTGTGCGTTCCCTTGTTTGACAATTCTGCTCCCACCCAGATATACTGCGGCTACTGAACTTCTTCACGTCTTCATTCCTCGAAGTCGTGAATCATCGAATATACGCAGAGAAATCCCCCGGGCGCAATTGCCCAGGGGATTTTTTGTGTACCGGCTCATGCGCCGGTGCCCGTGCCGGTTCGCCGGGAGGCCCGCCTGCCGGGGGGAATCAGAGCACGTCGTCCAGCTCCTGCAGCAACCGCCGCTTGGCCCGGGCGCCCACCATCGACTTCACGGGCTCGCCGTCGCGGAAGACCATGAACGTCGGCATCGAGAGCACGCCGTAGGCCAGCGTCGTCTCGGGATTGGTGTCGACGTCCAGCTGGACGACCTTGAACCGGTCGGCCTCCTCGAAGGCCAGCTCGCCGAGCACCGGCCCCATCTGCCGGCACGGCGGACACCAGTCGGCCGTGAACTCCACCAGCACGGGCAGATCCGAGCCGATCACCTCCGCCCCGAAGTCCGCGTCCGTCACCTCGGCCACGCCTGCCGCCCTGATCATCGCGTCCGCCCTCCCAGTTCGCACACGGGTTCCGGACCACCCGGAACCTCGGCGTCGGCGGCCAGCGCGTCCCGCGCCCGCTCCGCCCGCGCCAGTTGCTCGCCGACCTGTGCGCGCACCGACCGCAGCTCGCCGATCAGCGCGTCGAGCTCGCCGAGCTTGCGCCGGTAGACGTCCAGGGACGCCGGGCACGCGTCGCCCTCGGGGTGCCCGGCCCGCAGACACTCGACGAAGGGCCGCGTCTCCTCCAGGTCGAACCCGAAGTCCTGCAGCGTCCTGATCTGCCGCAGCAGCCGCAGATCGTCCTCGTCGTACGTCCGGTACCCGTTCTCGCCCCGCCGCGCGGACAGCAGCCCCCGCGACTCGTAGTAGCGCAGGGTCCGCGTGGTCGTCCCGGCCCGTGCGGCCAGCTCGCCGATTCGCATGACCCCGACGGTAGTCCTTGACGCCGACGTCAAGGCAAGCGTGCTCGGGCCCGTCGGACGGGTCAGCGTGAGGCGCGCGGGAGCAGCGGCTTGCGGTCCACCGGGGACGACAGCACGATCGAGGTCGTCGTCCGCCCGAGCGCGGAGGTCTGTTCCAGGACGTCCTCCAGGTGGATCGTGTCCTCGACGGCGACCTTGAGGATCCAGCAGTCCTCGCCGACGACGTGGTGGACCTCGGTGACCTCGGGGCGGGCGAGCAGTTCCAGGGTCCGCGGGTGCTTGAGCGTGTAGCCGCCGTGCGGATTGACGCGGATGAAGGCCTGGATGCCGTAGCCGAGACGGGACGCCGACACCTGGGCGCCGTACCCGGTGATCGCGCCCGTCGCCTCCAGTCGGCGCACCCGCTCCGCGACCGCGGCGGGACTCAGCCGGACGCGGCGGCCCAGCTCGCTGAGCTTGATGCGGCCCTCGCTCTGGAGCAGTTCCAGGATCTGCCGGTCGAGCGCGTCGAAGCCCACCGGCGTTTCGCCGGAGACGGCGCGCGGATGCCGTGTTTCTTTCGGTGCTACAGCCGGATCTCCCATGTCTCCCCCTTCGGAACCGACCTCTGCGACGGGAGAATTATGACCACAGGCCGACGCACCGTGAACGACCGGAGAACGGTGGCCGGCACGGGGAGCGGGACGCATGGGTGCATGGGGCACGGGTGCGGGGAAAAGGGGAGGGCGACATGCGGGAGATCTGCGTCATCGGCGGAAACCGGTATTTCGGAAAACGTCTCATAGCCCGGCTGATCGCGGCGGGAGACCGGGTCACCGTCGTCAACCGCGGCTCGTCCGCGCCGCCCGCCGGGACGGTCCATCTGATCGCCGACCGCGACGACGAGAAGTCCCTGGAGGAGGCGCTGGGCTCACGGGTCTTCGATGTCGTCGTCGACCAGGTCTGCTACACCCCGCGGCAGGCGGAGATCGCCCGCCGGGTCTTCGCGGGGCGCACCCGCCGGTACGTGATGACGTCCACCGTCGAGGTGTACGAGTACGAGGACTCGGCGGACCCGGTCGGCGAGGACGCCGTGGATCCGCGCACGGTCGCCGTGGACACCGAACTCCCCTGGGACGACCAGGAGTTCCTCGAGGCGCACTACGGCGAGGGCAAACGGCAGGCCGAGGCGGTGTTCGCGGCCGCCCCCGCCTTCCCGTACGTGGCCGTGCGCGTCGCCCATGTGCTGGGCGGGGACGACGACTTCACCGGTCGGCTGGAGCACTACGCCGACCGGATCCGCACCGGGAAACCGGTCGCCGTGCCCGCCGTGAACCACCCGGCGACCTACATCCACGTCGAGGAGATCGCCGGCTTCCTGTTCTGGACGGTGGGCGAGGACTTCACCGGCCCGGTCAACGCGGCCTCCCACGGGCCCCTGACCACACGGGAGTTGTGCGAGGCGATCGGCGCGCACCTCCCGGACGGCCGGACGGTCCTGGAGCCCGTCGAGGTGGGCGAGGTCTCCCCCTTCTCCTTCCGCCGTTCCTACGGCATGGACAACTCCCGGGCGACACGGCTCGGTTTCCGCTTCGGTGACGCGCGGACCTGGCTGCCGCGTGCCGTGGCCGAGACGCTCGGAAAGGACCGCTGACATGCGCCACCGCACTCTGGGCGGACTCCGGGTGAGCGCCGTGGGGCTCGGCGTGATGCCGCTGTCGATCGAGGGAGCGCCGGACGAGGCGCGGGCCCTGGCCACGGTGCACGCGGCCCTCGACGCGGGTGTCACGCTCCTCGACACGGCGGACTCCTATCACCTGCCCGGCGCCGGACCCGGCCACAACGAACGGCTCGTGGCCCGCGCCCTGGCGACGTACGGCGGCGACACCGCGGACGTCCTGGTGGCCACGAAGGGCGGGCGGGGCAGACCGGCCGACGGCACCTGGACGGTGAACGGCTCCCCGCGCCATCTGAAGGCGGCGGCCGAGGCCTCCCTGAAGCGGCTGGGCCTGGAGGCGATCGGCCTCTACCAGCTGCACAAGCCCGATCCCGCCGTCCCGTTCGAGGACTCGGTGGGCGCGCTGCGCGACCTGCTCGACGCGGGCACGATCCGGCTGGCCGGCGTCTCCAACACCACCGCCGACCAGATCCGCCGGGCCCACGCGATCCTCGGCGACCGGCTGGTCTCCGTCCAGAACCGGTACTCTCCCGCGGTACGCGACAGCGGCCCCGAACTGCTTCTGTGCGCCGAGCTGGGACTCGCCTTCCTGCCCTGGAGCCCGCTGGGCGGCATCTCCCGCAGTTCCCTGGACGGTCCGTCCGACGGCGGGAGAGACGCTCCGCAGGACCGGTTCGGGGCCTTCCACGCGGTGGCCCGGGAACACGGGGTGAGCCCGCAACAGGTGGCTCTCGCCTGGCTGTCGGCCCTCTCCCCCACGGTGATCCCGATCCCGGGCGCCAGCCGCCCGGGGACCGCCCGGGACTCCGCGGGCGCCGCGGACCTGGTCCTGGGCGCGGAGGACCTGGCCCGCCTGGACGCGGCCGGCCGGGTCAGACCATGACCCCGGCGGACTCCTCCACCTCCAGGAGCGAGGCGCTCCGCCGCTCCGCCTCGAACGCCCTGCGTCCGCCGCGCAGGCCGAACAGCCGTTTCGCGAGGGCGATGTAGAGGACGGCGAGGACGTTCAGGACCAGCGTCGCGATCTTCAGCCAGCTGATGTGCTCGGTGAGTTCGTAGATCTCCAGCGGGAGGAACGCGGCGGTGGCGACGACCGTGAGGTACTCCGCCCAGCGCTTGGCGTACCAGAGCCCGACCGCCTCGACGATCTCGATCAGCGCGTACGCCAGCAGCAGGCCCGCGACCAGCAGCAGCGTGGAGTGCTTGTAGCCGAAGGTCTTCTGGATGGTGCCGACCACGGGCGAGTGGTCCAGGTCGTAGTGGAAGTGCCGGAAGACCGGTCTGAGGACGTCGAGGTACTCGTCGAAGAGCCTGCGCACCGCGTCCTGGCTGTTGCTGAACTTCCACACGGCGGCGGCGACCAGCACGATGAACACCCCGCGCACGGCCCGCTCGATCGCGAGGAAGCGCAGGATGAACAGGTCACGGAGCACCTTGCCGCGCGGGACCAGGGGCGCCTCGGCGGCGGGGCCCGAGCCGTGCGGGGCGCCGAGCGCGAAGTCGCCGCAGCGCAGGCAGCGCCAGATCTCACCGAGCGCGGTCTCGGCGCGCAGCCGCACCCGCAGGCGCGGGTCGTCCGGCGCGTAGGTGACGTGCCCCTTGCGCGCACAGGTACGCCGGTCCCAGTCGATCTTCATGCTCGGTGTCCTCCGCAGAACGTTCCGTGCCGTGCCGGACGGTCCGGCACGGCACGGTAGTGCATGTTCTACGAGACGGCGGCCCGGGGGGTCACGGTTCCGCCCTCGGACTCCCCCTCGCTCCCCCCGCCGCTGCCGCCCTCGTTCTCGACCGGCTGCTCGACCTGGCTCTCGCTCTGGTTCTCGCTCTGGCTCTCGGCCCGGCTCTCGGCCTCGGCGCCGGTCGCACCCTCGACCTCGACCTCGTCCTCGACCGGGACTTCGGCATCGGTCGCCTCCTCGGCGCCGGTCCCAGCCTCCCCCTCCGTACGTGCCTTGCGCGGCAGCAGCACCGCGACCAGCACCGTGCCGACACCCAGGATCACCGCTCCGACGAGGCTGGTGTGGGCCACCGCGTCCGAGAAGGACGAGCCGACCGCGTCCGCCATCTGCCGCGCCCCGTCGGCGAGTTGACCGGCCTGGGCCTTCAACTGGGCCGCCTGTTCGGCGTTCGCCGACTGCGCGGCCTGCTCGCCGAGCTGCCGGGCCTTGTCGCCGATGCCCTGGGCGACGGCGTACCCGGCGCCCACCGAGTCCTGCGCGGTGGCCAGGGCGCCCGCCGGGAGCTTGCTGCCCGCGGTCGCGTCGGCGAGGTGCGAGGAGTACGAACTCGCCAGCACCGAACCGAGGATGGCGATGCCGAGCGAACCGCCGAGTTCGAGCGAGGTGTCGTTGACCGCGCCGCCGACGCCCAGTTCGGCCTCGGGGAACGCGCCCATGATGGCGTCCGTGCAGGGCGAGAGCGCCAGTCCGATGGCGAGGCCGAGCATGACGAGGGGCAGCACGAGGTCGCCGTACGCCGAGGAGGCGTCCACCCGGGTGAGCAGCGCCAGCGCCGCCGTGCCGCCGACCATGCCCGCGGTGACCGTGAACTTCATGCCGATGCGCGGAGTGAGGTAGCCGGTGAGCGCCGAGCCCACGAAGACGGCGCCGGCGAGCGGCAGCATCCGTACGCCGGTGTCCAGCGCGTCGTAGCCGAGGACGAACTGGAGGTGCTGGGTGAGGTAGTAGAAGGCGCCGAAGACGGCCAGGAAGAAGAGGGCGACGGCGAGGTTCGAGCCGGCGAAGCGACGGTGGGCGAAGCGCCGTACGTCGATGACCGGGCGCGGGTGGCGCAGCTCCCACAGCACGAACAGGACCAGTCCGGCCCCGGCGACCACGGCCGCGGTCACGGCCTTCACGCCCCACCCGAAGTGCGGCCCTTCGATGATCATGTAGACGAGGGAGCCGATCCAGACGACCGAGAGCAGCCCGCCGACGTAGTCGATGCGGTTGTGGTGCGCGGCCCTGGACGGCGGCACCAGGACCAGCGCGCCGACGACGGCGAGCGCGGCGATCGGCACGTTGATCAGGAACGTGGACGACCAGCCGTGGTGCTCCAGCAGGGCACCCGCGACGAGCGGACCTGCGGCGATGGCGAGTCCGGCGGTGGCGGTCCACAGGACGATCGCCTTGGCCCGTTCGGCGCGCGGGAAGGTCGCGGCGAGCAGGGACAGGGTGGCCGGCATGATCAGCGCGGCGCCGACGCCCATGACGGCACGGGCCGCGATGACTCCGGTGGCACTGCCGACGAGCGAGCCGGCGACCGCGCCGCCGCCGAAGACGACGAGCCCGAGGACGAGGGCGCCGCGGCGGCTGTACTTGTCCCCGATGGCGCCGAGCAGCAGCATCAGGGCGGCGTACGGGACGGTGTAGCCGTCGATGACCCACTGCAGGTCGGCGCTGGACAGGCCGAGGTCCCGGGTCATGTCGGGAGCCGCGACCGTGAGGGCGGTGTTCGCCATCACGATGATCAGCAGACTCAGGCAGAGGACCAGCAGCGCCCACCACCGCCTGGCGTAGGGCCGGTCCATCTGCTCGACCGGTTCGTTCATGACGAGGCGCATGGCCACGGTCGCCCTTCCTTCGTCGACGGGCGCGGAGATCGTCCGCACCAGAACTTGCACAGTGGAGTGCAACTGCACAACAGTGTGCAAGATACGAGATTGCACAGCGCTGTGCAAATGAAGGAGGTCGAGAGCCGTGATCACAGGACAGGCCACCGCCCGGCGGCGGGCGGGCAGAATGGCAGCCATGACCACGGGTAACCCGAGCCGCGCCGATGTGAACCGCCGCCGCATCCTGGACGTCGCACTCGCCGAACTGCTGCGTGACCCCGACGCGTCCATGGACCAGATCGCGCGGGCGGCGGGGGTCGTACGGCGTACGGTCTACGGGCACTTCCCCAGCCGCGAGGCGCTGGTCGGCACCCTGACCGACGAGGCCGTGGCGGCGGTCGCGGCGGCGCACGCGGCGGGCCGCGAAGGGGTCGCGGACCCGGCCGAGTCGCTGGCCCGCTCGACCCTGGCCGTCTGGGAGATCGCCGACCGCTACCGGCTGCTGGTCGCCCTCGCCCAGCGCAGCGTCACCATGCAGGGCATCCGCGAACGTCTGACGCCGGTCCGCGAGGCCTGCGCGGAGATTCTCCGACGCGGCCTGGACCAGGGCGTGTTCGCCTCGCCGCTGCCTCCGTACGCGCTGGCGTACGTGCACGAGCAGACCCTGTTCGCCCTCATGGAGGCGGTGAACGACGGGCTCCTGGCGGCGGAGGAGGCGGGCGGCTCCGCCACGGTCACCATGCTGACCGCGGCGGGCGTACCCGCCTCACGCGCCACCGAACTCGTGGCGAAGCTGAGCGGCTGAGGCCCCGGAGGAGTCAGGTGCCCCGGGGCCCCAGCCGTGACCGGGCGGCCGGGCCCGTGGGGGGATGCCCGGCCGCCCGGCGTCCCGGGGCCCCTCGGGCGGGGAGTGCCGGACGGGCCCCGGGAGCTACTGCGCCGTGGCCGGCTCCTTCTCGCCGCCCTGCTCCGGCACGTCCGCGTGGGTGTCGGGGGAGGCGTCGGCGTCGGCCGCCAGGGTCTTCTCGTCGAAGGGGATCTCTCCGGCGAGGACCCGGGACACCCGCTCCCTGTCGATCTCCTTCGTCCAGGTGCCGATCAGGACCGTGGCCACGGCGTTGCCGGCGAAGTTCGTCAGCGCGCGCGCCTCGCTCATGAAGCGGTCGATGCCGACGATGAGGCCGACGCCGTCGACCAGGGCGGGCTTGTGCGACTGGAGGCCTCCGGCCAGCGTGGCCAGGCCCGCCCCGCTGACCCCGGCCGCGCCCTTGGACGCGACGAGGAGGAAGAGCAGGAGCGGGATCTGCTCCCCGACCGCCATCGGCGTGCCCATCGCGTCGGCGATGTAGAGCGAGGCCATGGTCATGTAGATCATCGTGCCGTCGAGGTTGAACGAGTAGCCGGTCGGGACGGTGATGCCGACCACCGACTTGCCGACGCCCAGGTGCTCCATCTTCGCGATCAGCCGCGGCAGGGCGGACTCGGAGGACGAGGTGGACAGGATCAGCAGGAACTCCCGGCCCAGGTACCTCAGGAACGTGAGGATGTTCAGGCCCGTCACCACGCGCAGCAGCGCCCCGAGCACGACGAAGACGAAGAGGAAGCAGGTGACGTAGAAGCCGAGCATCAGCACGGCGAGGCTCTTGAGCGCGTCCAGGCCCGCGGAACCGGTGACGGCGGCGATGGCGCCGAAGGCGCCGAGCGGGGCCGCCCACATCACCATGGCGAGGATCCGGAACACGAGCCGCTGGATGTGCTCCACCCCGCGCAGGACCGGCTGCCCCGCCGCTCCCATGGCCTGGAGGGCGAACCCGGTCAGGAGCGCCACGAGGAGGGTCTGCAGGACCTGGCCCTCGGTGAACGCCGAGACCATCGTGGTCGGGATGATCGAGAGCACGAAGTCGACCGGCGGCAGTGCCTCCGCCGACACCTGGCCCTGGCCGGCCTGCTTGACCGCGTCGGTCATCGCCAGGCTGCTGCCCGGCTCCAGGATGTTGCCGACGACCAGACCGATGGCGAGCGCGACCAGCGACATGACCAGGAAGTAGCCGAGCGCGATGCCGCCGACGGCACCGACCTTGGCCGCCTTGCGGACTGAACCGATGCCGAGCACGATCGTGCAGAAGATGATCGGGGAGATCATCATCTTGATCAGGTTCACGAAGCCCGTACCGACGGGCTTGAGCTCGACGGCGAAGCCGGGAGCGATCAGACCCACCGCGATCCCGAGGATCACGGCGCCGATCACGGCGATGTAGAGATAGTGCGTGCGGTCCCGCCCGGCGGCGGGTGCGGCAGGTGCGGTCCGCTGTGCGCTGGCCACGGCTGCCCTCCTTGACGACGTCATCGGCATCATCCGGCGTGCGGCTCACGACCGGCGGAACCCGGCGTGCGGCTCACGTCCGGGGAAACCCGGCGTGCGGCTCACGTCCGGGAGGTCCGGGAGGCGTGGGCTCCCGGAGGGGATGAGGGGACTATCTCCCGGCATGTGAGGGCGGTCACGGTTGCGTTCATTGAGTTCACACACCCCGGACATCCGCGTCGTCACCCCCCGGGAAATCCACCTCGCCACACACCCCGGAGCACCTCCTCGGTCGCGCACTCCGGCAGCACCCGCTTCGTCACGCCCACCCGGGGCGCCCACGCCGGGGCGAGGCGTGGCCATCGGGTCGGCGGCCAGGACGCACGGGCTGGGGCGCCCGCGCCGGGGGAAGGCACACTGAACGGCATGCGTCTCCCCCGTGTCCCGCGCCCCCGCAGCCTGGCCGGCCAGCTCTTCGGCATGCAGGCCGTACTCATCGCGGTCGTCGTCGCGGGCTACGCGCTGTTCACCTACGTCGGCGACCGCAGCCAGGCCGAGGAGGCCGCGGGCCGCCAGGCGATGGCGGTCGCCCGCTCGGTCGCGGACGCCCCCTCCGTCCACGCGGCCATCGGCACGGCGAACCCCACCGAGGACCTCCAGCCGTACTCCCTGCGCGTCCAGCGGGACACCGACGTCGACTTCGTGACGATCATGAATCCGCGGGGCATCCGCTGGACGCACCCCAAGGAGAAGCTGATAGGCAAGCACTTCCTCGGGCACATCGGACCGGCGCTGGCGGGCACGTCCTTCACCGAGACGTACACGGGCAGTCTCGGCGCCTCCGTGCGCGCCGTCACCCCGATCGAGGACGGCGGGCGGACCATCGGCCTGGTCAGCGCGGGCATCAAGGTCGAGGCGATCACGGAGCGCGTCCAGGACCAGGTGACGGCCCTGATCGGGGTCGCGGCGGGCGCGCTGCTGCTGGGCGCGGTCGGCACGTACGTCGTCAACGCCCGGCTGCGCCGCTCCACCCACGGCATGAACGCGGCCGAGCTGAGCCGGATGCACGACTACCACCAGGCCGCACTGCACGCCGTGCGCGAGGGGCTGCTGATGCTGGACGGGCAGTTCCGGGTGGCGCTGATGAACGACGGCGGGCGGGAGCTGCTCGGCGTCACGGGCGACGTGGTCGGCCGTTCGCCGGCCGAACTCGGGCTGCCCGCGCCGCTGACGGGCGCGCTGCTGTCGGCCGGGCCCCGCGTGGACGAGGTCCATCTGACGGACGCGCGCGTGCTGGTCGTGAACACCTCCCCGGTGTCCGGCGGCGAGCGCCGCGGCACGGTGGTCACCCTGCGCGACGTGACCGAACTCCAGTCGCTGACGGGCGAACTGGACTCGGAGCGCGGCTTCACCCAGGCGCTGCGCTCGCAGGCGCACGAGGCGGCGAACCGGCTGCACACGGTGGTCTCCCTCATCGAACTGGGCCGCGCGGAGGAGGCCGTCGACTTCGCCACCGCCGAACTGGAGCTGGCGCAGGCCCTCACCGACGAGGTGATCTCCGCGGTCAGTGAACCGGTCCTCGCCGCGCTGCTGCTGGGCAAGGCGGCGCAGGCCAACGAGCGCGGGGTGGAGCTCGTGGTCTCCGAGGACAGCGGCATCGACGACGGACTGCTCCCGGCCTCGCTCACCCCGCGCGACCTGGTCACCGTGCTCGGCAACCTGATCGACAACGCGATGGACGCGGCGCAGGGCACGGTGGGCGCCCGGGTCACGGTGACGGCGTTCACACAGGGAGCGGCCCTGGTGCTGCGGGTCGCCGACACCGGCTCCGGGGTGGACCCCGCCCACGCCGAGCAGGTCTTCCGGTCCGGCTGGTCCACGAAACCGGCGGGCCCCGGCGGCCGTGGACTCGGCCTGGCCCTCGCCCGGCAGACGGTGAACCGGCACGCGGGCACGCTGGAGGTGCGCGAAGGGCCCGCCGGCGGAGCGGAGTTCGAAGCGCGCCTGCCGCTCCCCGCCCCGCCCGCCGACGCGGATCCGGCCGGGGACGGCACCCCTGCCGCCCCGGACACCGGGGCCGCCCCGGGCTCGGCCCCGGGCACCGGCCCGGTCCCGGGCACGCGGTCCGCCCTGCAGTCCGAGTCCGTTCTGCAGGGAGGCGGCGCATGACCGATCCGATCCGTGTGCTCGTCGTCGAGGACGATCCCGTGGCCGCCGACGCGCACGTCATGTACGTCGGCCGGGTACCCGGCTTCACCGCGGTGGGCAAGGCCCACACGGGTGCGCAGGCGCGCCGCGCGCTGGACCGTACGCCCGTCGACCTGCTGCTGCTCGACCTGCACCTGCCGGACACGCACGGCCTCCTGCTCGCGCGCTCACTGCGCGCCGCCGGCTATCACGCCGATGTCATAGCGGTGACCTCGGCACGGGATCTGGCGGTCGTGCGGGAGGGGGTGGCGCTCGGGGTCGTCCAGTACGTGCTCAAGCCGTTCACCTTCGCCACCCTGCGCGACCGGCTGATCCGGTACGCGGAGTTCCGCGCGGCGGCCGGTGAGGCGAGCGGACAGGACGAGGTGGACCGAGCGCTCGCCGCCCTGCGCGCGCCCGCTCCGGCCTCGCTGCCCAAGGGCCTGAGCGCGCCGACCCTGGAACGCGTGACCGTCGCCCTCAGGGACCATGCCGACGGGCTGACGGCGGCCAAGGTCGCCGAGGCCGTCGGCATCTCCCGGATCACGGCCCGGCGCTATCTGGAACACCTGGTGGAGGCGGGCCGGGCGGGACGCGCTCCTCAGTACGGCACGGTCGGGCGGCCGGAGCTGCAGTACCGCTGGGTGAAGGGCTGACCGGCCCGGCCCCCGGGGCGACACACCCGGTCCGCCGTCCGGTCGACTCCGTTGCGGCTCAGGCCGCTCGTGCCCCTCGGCGGGCCGCCGGAGAGCGAACACCCGCCGTGTCGGGGCACGTTCCGGACCACGACCGAAACCGTATGTTCCTACAATCTGTAATTGTGGCCGAACAGACCGTAGTCACCACCGCCCCCGGCCCATACTTTGTGCGCGTGCACCGACCGCAAGCCCAACAGCCCAACCCGCCCTTCAACGCCCCCGCCGCCCGAAGACTGCGGGCAGCGCTCGGAATGGGGCCCGAACACGTCGCGTACGGCCTGAGAGCCTCGTACGGGCTGCCGTACGCCACACCCGATCTGGTCATCGCCTGGGAACGCGGCATCACCGCGCCGAGCAGCCCCGAACTCACCGCTCTCGCAGGCGTGTTGTGGTGCTCCACGAATGAACTCATAGGCGCTCCGCGCACGTTGCGCGAACACCGCGTCGCCCGCGATCTCGCCCCGGAGGACGTGGCGCACGCTGTCGGGATCGACCTCCTCGCCTACGAGCGGATGGAGGAGTCCGGCAACTGGCGCGGCAACGAACGGCAGTCGACCGCGCTCGGCAAGGTGCTCGACCTCTCGCTGCCCGACTTCATCACCGTGACGGGCCGCGACGGCCGGCTCGCCGACCTGCTGCGCAGTGCCGTGACGACACGCTGGCAGGCCTACGTGCGCCCGGTCTGCAAGACGGTGCCGCTGGAACGCGGCCTGCTGGAGGTCGTCCTGGAGGAGCTGCACGGCGACTACCAGGGGCAGATGGCCGCCACGCTGAACTGGGGCGGCGGTCCGGCCGCCACCGGCTCGGGCGAGTCCGGCCGGGACTTCCTCGACCGGGTCGTCGAGCATTTCTGGACGGCCGTCCGCGCGAACACCTACTGAGGTCCCGGGGGCCGCGCGGGACGCCGGCCCCGGGCAGGGGCTGCTGCCGCTGCTGCCGGAACCATGGTCCGACGCCCGGACGGGCGTCGGACCTCCTCCGGCCTCCGGGGCCGGAACTTCGGCTTCCGGGACTCCGGTCCCGCGGGTCCGGGACTCCGGAGCGCCGGGAGCGGGACTAGAACACCGACTCCGCCTCGTCCATGCGGTCCTTCGGCACGGTCTTCAGTTCGGTGGTCGCGTCCGCGAGCGGCACCATCTCGATGTCCGTGCCGCGCAGGGCGGTCATCTTGCCGAAGTCGCCGCGGTGCGCGGCCTCGACGGCGTGCCAGCCGAAGCGGGTGGCCAGCACGCGGTCGTACGCGGTCGGCGAGCCGCCGCGCTGGACGTGGCCGAGGATGACCGGCTTGGCCTCCTTGCCGAGACGGCGCTCCAGCTCGTAGGCGAGGGCCGTACCGATGCCCTGGAAGCGCTCGTGGCCGAACTGGTCGATCTCGCCGTGGCCGTAGTCCATGGTGCCCTCGGCGGGGTGGGCGCCCTCGGCGACGCAGACGACGGCGAACCGCTTGCCGCGCGCGAAGCGCTCCTCGACCATCGCGACCAGGTCGGACGGGTCGAAGGGCCGCTCGGGCAGGCAGATGCCGTGGGCGCCGGCCGCCATGCCGGACTCCAGGGCGATCCAGCCCGCGTGCCGGCCCATGACCTCGACGACCATCACACGCTGGTGCGACTCGGCCGTCGTCTTCAGCCGGTCCATGGCCTCCGTGGCGACGCCGACGGCGGTGTCGAAGCCGAAGGTGCGGTCCGTCGCGGAGATGTCGTTGTCGATGGTCTTCGGCACGCCGACCACCGGCAGACCCGCGTCCGACAGCATCCGGGCGGCCGTGAGGGTGCCCTCGCCGCCGATCGGGATGAGCGCGTCGATACCGAACTCGCGGGCCATGTCCTGGGCGTTGTCGCAGGCCTCGCGGAGCCGGTCGCGCTGCAGCCGGGAGGAGCCGAGGATGGTGCCGCCGCGGGCGAGGATGCCGCTGACGGCGTTGAGGTCGAGGGTGCGGTAGTGGCCGTCGAGGAGCCCGGCGTAGCCGTCCTCGAAGCCGATGACCTCGTCCCCGAAGTTGGTGACCGCTCGGTGCACGACCGACCGGATCACTGCGTTCAGGCCAGGACAGTCGCCGCCTGCCGTGAGAACTCCGATGCGCATCGTGCTGTGTCTCCTGCTCCCTGCCGGTTCGTGTGAGCCGCTTCGATTGTTTCACGGCCCGGGGTGCCCCGCCGATTCCGTCCGGCGCGCACCCCCGACCCGGACGCTGACCGGCGCGTTTCCCCTGCCGGGCGGCTACGGGCCGCCCCACCGGGGATCGCGGGACAGCCTGTAGCCAGCGCCGGAGGTATTGTCAAGAGGGTTCTGCTCACGTTGGTGGGCCCTTTTTCCGAGCCCAGAAATCAGCCTGGCGACGAAACGGATGGAGAGCACGCGTGACGCGCAGCGTGTACGTGACCGGGATCGACCGAGGCGACGGCCGTCAGGTCGTCGAACTGGGGGTCATGGAACTCCTGACCCGCCAGGTCGACCGGGTGGGGGTGTTCCGCCCGCTCGTGCACGACGGTCCCGACCGGCTCTTCGAGCTGCTGCGGGCCCGCTACCGGCTCACGCAGGACCCGGCGACCGTGTACGGCATGGACTACCACGAGGCGTCCGCGCTCCAGGCCGAGCAGGGCACCGACGAGCTGGTGTCCACCCTCGTCGACCGGTTCCACCTGGTCGCCCGCGAGTACGACGTCGTCCTCGTCCTCGGCACCGACTTCGCCGGCACCCAGGTCCCCGACGAACTGGCGCTCAACGCCCGGCTGGCGAACGAGTTCGCCGCCTCCGTGCTCCCGGTCGTCGGCGGCCGGGGCCAGAGCGCCGAGTCGGTGCGCGCCGAGACCCGCAACGCCTACCGGGCGTACGACGGGCTGGGGTGCGACGTCCTGGCCATGGTGGTGAACCGGGTGGCCCCGGAGGACCGGGCCGAGATCGCGGAGCGGCTCGACTCCCGGCTGCCGGTGCCCTGTTACGCCCTTCCCGACGAGCCCGCGCTCTCGGCTCCCACGGTCGCGCAGATCACCCACGCGCTCGGCGGCAAGGTGCTCCTCGGCGACGACGCGGGGCTCGCCCGTGACGCGCTGGACTTCGTCTTCGGCGGCGCGATGCTGCCGAACTTCCTGGCGGCGCTGACCCCGGGATGTCTCGTGGTCACCCCCGGGGACCGGGCCGACCTGGTGATCGGCTCGCTCGCCGCGCACAGCGCCGGCACCCCGCCGATAGCCGGCATCCTGCTCACCCTGGACGAGAGGCCGAGCGACGAGATCCTCACGCTCGCGGCCCGCCTCGCGCCCGGCACCCCGGTCGTCTCGGTGGCCGGGAACTCCTTCCCCACCGCGGAGGCGCTCTTCGCCCTGGAGGGCAAGCTGAACGCGGCCACGCCCCGCAAGGCCGAGACCGCGCTCGGCCTGTTCGAGCGCCATGTGGACACCGTCGACCTGCTGAAGCGGGTCTCCGCGCCCAGCAGCGACCGGCTCACCCCGATGATGTTCGAGCACCAGCTGCTGGAGCAGGCCCGCTCCGACAGGCGCCGCGTCGTGCTGCCCGAGGGCACCGAGGAGCGCGTCCTGCACGCCGCCGAGGTGCTGCTGCGCCGGGGGGTCTGCGATCTGACCCTGCTCGGCCCGGTCGACCAGATCCGCAAGAAGGCCGCCGACCTCGGCATCGACATCAGCTCCACCCAGATCATCGACCCGCAGACGTCACCGCTGCGGGACTCCTTCGCCGAGAAGTACGCCGAACTGCGCGCCCACAAGGGCGTCACGGTCGAGCTGGCCTACGACGTCGTCGCGGACGTCAACTACTTCGGCACGCTGATGGTGGAGGAGGGCCTGGCCGACGGGATGGTGTCGGGGGCCGTGCACTCGACGGCGGCCACGATCCGGCCCGCGTTCGAGATCATCAAGACCCGGCCGGAGTCGAGGATCGTCTCGTCCGTCTTCTTCATGTGCCTGGCCGACAAGGTCCTGGTCTACGGCGACTGCGCGGTGAACCCCGACCCGAACGCCGAGCAGCTCTGCGACATCGCCATCTCCTCGGCCGCCACCGCACAGCAGTTCGGCGTCGAACCGCGGATCGCGATGCTGTCGTACTCCACGGGAACCTCGGGTTCGGGCGCCGACGTCGACAAGGTGCGCGAGGCGACCGAGCTGGTGCGCGCGCGCCGCGGCGACCTGCGGATCGAGGGGCCGATCCAGTACGACGCCGCCGTCGAGCCGTCGGTCGCGGCGACCAAGCTGCCGGAATCGAAGGTCGCCGGACAGGCGTCCGTGCTGATCTTCCCCGACCTGAACACCGGCAACAACACCTACAAGGCCGTGCAGCGTTCGGCCGGCGCGATCGCCGTCGGCCCGGTGCTCCAGGGTCTGCGCAAGCCCGTCAACGACCTGTCCCGCGGCGCGCTCGTCCAGGACATCGTCAACACGGTCGCCATCACGGCGATCCAGTCCCAGACCCCCGACCGGAAGGCTGGCCGTCCGTGAGCGACCGTCCGTCCCCCTCGGCCCCCGCGCCCGAGGAGCCCGCCGCCCCGCCGGCCGTGCGGGTCCTCGTCCTCAACTCCGGCTCGTCGTCGGTGAAGTACCAGTTGCTCGACATGCGCGACGGCACCCGGCTCGCCGTCGGCCTGGTGGAGCGCATCGGCGAGGGGACCTCGCTGCTGCGGCACACCACGCGGACGACGGGCGAGACCCGCGAGCGGGCCGACACGTTCGCCGACCACGATGCCGCGCTGAAGGCGATGGCCGAGGAACTGGCCGTCGACGGACTCGGTCTCGACTCCCCCGAACTGGCCGCCATCGGCCACCGGGTGGTGCACGGCGGGCGGACGTTCACGCAGCCGACGGTCATCGACGCGGAGGTCCTCGCGGAGATCGAGCGGCTGATCCCGGTCGCCCCCCTGCACAACCCGGCGAACCTCACCGGCATCCGCACCGCGATGGCGCTGCGCCCCGACCTCCCCCAGGTCGCGATCTTCGACACCGCGTTCCACACGACGATGCCGGAGGCGGCCGCGCGCTACGCGATCGACGTGGCGACGGCGGACGAGCACCGCATCCGCCGGTACGGCTTCCACGGCACCTCGCACGCCTACGTCTCCCGGACGACCGCCGAACTCCTCGGCAAGGCGCCCGAGGAGGTCAACGTCATCGTGCTGCACCTGGGCAACGGGGCCTCGGCGTCCGCGGTCAGGGGCGGGCGGTGCGTGGACACCTCGATGGGGCTCACCCCGCTGGAGGGGCTGGTGATGGGAACGCGCTCCGGCGACGTGGACCCGGCCGTCATCTTCCATTTGGAGCGCGTTGGCAACATGTCCACGGACGAGATCGACACTCTTCTCAACAAGAAGAGCGGGCTGATCGGTCTGTGCGGCGACAACGACATGCGGGAGATCCGCCGTCGCGTCGACGAGGGGGACGAACAGGCCCGGCTCGCCTTCGACATCTACATCCACCGGCTGAAGAAATACATCGGCGCCTACTACGCGGTCCTGGGCCGGGTGGACGCCGTCGCCTTCACCGCCGGGGTGGGCGAGAACGCCGCCCCGGTGCGCGAGGCCGCGATCAGGGGCCTGGAGGAACTGGGGCTCGCGGTCGACGGCGAACTGAACGCCGTGCGCGGCGGTGAGCCCCGGCTCATCTCGCCGCCGTACGCGCGCGTCGCGGTCGCCGTCGTGCCGACGGACGAGGAACTGGAGATTGCCACACAGACGTACGCGCTGGTCGGAAAAGGCGGCGCCTGAGCGGGGCGGAGAGCCACGCCTGAGCACCCGCCCGCCCATTTGTATCTTCCGCCAGACGGAATATTCCGTTGCGAAACAAACCGATAGGATCGCCCCATGCGCCGTTCGAAAATCGTCTGTACTCTCGGCCCCGCGGTCGACTCCCACGAAAAGCTGGTCGCGCTGATCCAGGCCGGCATGAACGTGGCCCGTTTCAATTTCAGCCACGGCTCGCACTCCGAGCACCAGGGCCGGTACGACCGTGTCCGGGCCGCCTCGGCCGAGACCGGCATCGCCATCGGTGTCCTGGCCGACCTGCAGGGCCCCAAGATCCGCCTGGAGACCTTCGCCGAAGGCCCCGTCGAGCTGGAGCGTGGCGACGAGTTCGTCATCACGGCCGAGGACGTGCCGGGCGACAAGCACATCTGCGGCACGACCTACAAGGGTCTGCCCGGTGACGTCTCCAAGGGCGACCAGATCCTCATCAACGACGGCAACGTCGAGCTGCGGGTCGTCGAGGTCGACGGCCCGCGGGTCAAGACGGTCGTCATCGAGGGCGGCGTGATCTCCGACCACAAGGGCATCAACCTGCCCGGCGCGGCCGTGAACGTGCCCGCGCTGTCGGAGAAGGACGTCGAGGACCTGCGCTTCGCGCTGCGGATGGGCTGCGACATGGTCGCCCTGTCCTTCGTGCGCGACGCCAACGACGTGAACGACGTCCACAAGGTGATGGACGAGGAGGGCCGCCGCGTCCCCGTCATCGCCAAGGTGGAGAAGCCGCAGGCGGTCGACAACATGGAGGGCGTCGTCGCGGCGTTCGACGCCGTCATGGTGGCCCGTGGCGACCTGGCCGTCGAGTACCCGCTGGAGCGGGTCCCGATGGTGCAGAAGCGCCTCGTGGAGCTGTGCCGCCGCAACGCCAAGCCGGTGATCGTGGCGACCCAGATGATGGAGTCGATGATCACCAACTCCCGTCCGACGCGCGCCGAGGCCTCCGACGTGGCCAACGCGATCCTGGACGGCGCGGACGCGGTCATGCTGTCGGCCGAGTCCAGCGTGGGCGCGTACCCGGTCGAGACCGTGAAGACGATGTCGAAGATCGTCGCCGCGGCCGAGGAGGAGCTGCTCTCCAAGGGCCTGCAGCCGCTGGTCCCGGGCAAGAAGCCGCGCACGCAGGGTGGTTCGGTCGCCCGCGCCGCCTGCGAGATCGCCGACTTCCTCGGCGGCAAGGGCCTGGTGGCGTTCACCAAGTCCGGTGACACCGCCCGCCGCCTCTCGCGCTACCGCGCCGCCCAGCCGATCCTGGCCTTCACCACGGACGAGGGCACCCGCAACCAGCTCACGCTGAGCTGGGGCGTCGAGTCGCACGTCGTGCCGTTCGTGAACAGCACCGACGAGATGGTCGAACTCGTCGACCACGAGCTGCAGAAGCTCAAGCGGTTCAACGAGGGCGACGTCGTCGTGATGACCGCCGGTTCGCCTCCCGGCGTCCCCGGCACCACCAACATGGTCCGGGTGCACCACCTGGGCGAGGGCGACCGCGTCTGACCGACGCCCGCCGAACGACGCCGAGGGCGCCCCCTGTTCGCAGGGGGCGCCCTCGGCGTCTGTGCGGCTCCCGGACGGGCTCTGGACGACTCAGCCGGTCGTGTACTGGTGGAGTCCGGGAACGTGCAGCGTTCCGCCGAACTGGCCGGCCTGAACGACCTTCACCTTGGTGAAGTAGATCAGCGGGATGTTCAGCGGCGGAGGGTTGTCCGGGTCGAACGTGACCGGGATGAGCCCGAGCAGGTTCCCGGAGATGCTCTCCGTGTACATGATCGTCTTGCCGTCACGGATGGTGGACGTCGAACCCGCCGCGGCCTGCACGTGGTAGGTCTTGCCGGACTGCTTGTCCTCCACCGTCTGGTGCAGGTCCCCGATGTCGGTGCCGTCGGATATGACGTACTTCAGGACCTTCTTGACCTTGCCGTCGGCGGTCTTCACCTTGACTATGCCCTGGTAGTCGGCGCCCTTGAGGAGCAGCGAACTGGCGTTGAGGTACCAGGGGTCGGACGGCAGGGCGACCGCGTTGTCCACGCCGCCCTCGTCGTCGGTGGCGGCCGGGCAGTCCGCGGCGTCCGTAGTGGCGCTCGCCGAGGGGCTGGGCGACTCGGTGACCGTGGCGGCCGTGTCCTCGGCGGTGTCGGTGGCGTCCGAGGCCGCCTTCGACGCCGTGTCGGTGACCTTGTCGGTGGTGTCCTCGACCGTCTTGGTGACCTTGTCGGCCGTGTCCTTGACGGTGTCGGTGGCGCCCTTGCCGTCCGACGTGTCCGAGCCGGTGGTCGCGCTCGCGCTCGGCGAGGCGGACGGCTCCGGGGTGGAGCTCGCCGTCTCGTCGGGCGTGAGAATGTCCTTGATCGCGTCGCCGACACCCAGCGGGTCGAGCGGGTTCTTGCTGCTCTCGGACGCCGAGGGGGTCGGCGTGGCCGCGCTGCTGTCCGCCGCCTTCTCCTGCGTGCTCGCGGAGGGCGACGGGGTCGCGGTGGGCTCGGCCTTGTCGTCGGAACCTGAATCCGACGAAGAGGTCGTGTCCTTGGCGGTGGTGTCCGCCGACGCGGAGGGGCTCGGCGTGGCCTCGTCGGAGGAGGACGCGCTCGGGCTCGGCGTGGCGGAGGGCGACGCCGTGTCCGACGCGTCCTCGCCGGTGACGGCCTCGACGCACGCCTGGTACTCCTCGGCCGTGAGGCTCTTGGAGGTGGAGTGGTCGTCGGCCTGCGCGAGCGTCGGGGTGAAGCCCATGCCCATGAGGACCGCCGTCGGCATCGCCGCTATGGCTATCGCCTTGCCGGCGGGCATCTGGAACCTGGTGAGCAGCGGCTTCCTCGGGGCCGCGTGGCGCGGCCCGGTTCTCACACGGGACTCCTCCACATCAGTCCCATGGGTCACCTCGTCAGCCGGCACTGTGCCTCCCGTTCGCCCCGTTGTTCGGGCTCGTTCCTGACAGATCGTTCGGGTCGTCCGCACCGTCCGCCGCCTCGGGCTCGACAAGCTCCGCGGGCTCGGCCGCCGAAGCGTCCGGCGCGGCCTGCTTGCCGAAGGAACTCGACGCGGTGTAGCCCTCCTCGGGCTCGCCGGGCACCCAGGAGACCGCCATGGCGCCTCCGAGCAGGGCGAACAGGAAGCCGATCAGGAAACCGCCCAGGTTGGCCACCGGGATGGACACCAGGGCGAGGAGGATCGCGGCGACACCCGCGAACGTCCGCACGTGCTTCTGGAACCAGAGGCTGATCCCGAGCACGACGAGGAGTACGCCGATGATCAGGGAACCGGCACCGGCGGTGGTGGACATCGCCAGCGTCAGGTGACCGAGGTGCAGGTGCGCGTACGGGAAGTAGGCGATGGGGAAGCCGCCGAACACGATGTACAGACCGGCCCAGAACGGGCGATCGCCCCTCCAGCTACGGAAGTTCCGCCGGAACACCTGGAGGTAGTGCTCATCGTTCTGGCCGGGCGCGGCAGGAGTCTCGGCGCTCATGGAAACAGCTCCCTGGAACGGCATTGCTGTGAGAAGTACGCGTTGGCGCTCCGCGTACGACGGGCGGAGCGGGCGGGGCGGGCGAAGCGGCCTGAGCCTCCTCGCCCACCCCTGGGGTGCTCAGTAGCACTCGTGGGTGCCCGCGGACACCGACATCTTCAGACCGCTGAGCTTGAACGTGCCGGCGGTGGTCGCCCACGCCGTCTGCTTCACGTCGGTCAGCGTGGCCGACTCGGCCTGCTGGGCGAACCCGTAGGGGTTGGCCGCCTCGCCGCCGCCCTTCATGCCCGGACCCTTGGTGGCGTCCTTGGCGGCAACACCGATGTCGATGTTCTTGAACGTCGCGTCGGCGCCGAGGTCCTCGACATCGATGTAGAGGTTGTCGGCGTGAACCGGCGTACCGCCGCCGCCGGCCTTCAGCACGAGGCTGACGGAACCGAGCAGCGGGATGTTCGGAGTGACGACGGACTGGCACATGCCGGTGATGTCGGCACTCTTGAACGCCGACACCGCGACGGGGTGCAGCGCCGACTTGCCGTCAAGGCCGGTGCCCTGGTCGAGGGCGCCGTACTGCGAGAAGCCCTGACCGTCAAGCTTGTCCGCGGACACCTTGAAGGACTGGCCGGAGACACTGAACGATGCGGCGAGAGCACCCTGCGCGAGGGCGACACCTATCGCTGCCGTGGCTGCCACGCTGGGCACCATGACGACGGCGAACCGCTTCCATCTGGTCCCGCCACGCACCTGGGACATATTTTTTCCTCCTTCTCGGACGTACATCTCCTGACCCTGACTGCCACATTGCGGCGGCTCAGCCGGGCAGGGATGGGAGAAGTGCTACGTCCTCGGGAAGGAGAGCGCCCGTACCCGTTGGTGCTACTGCACCCGAATCACCGGCGATCACCCCCGAGCGACAACCACTGGTCGCGCCTGACACACATCACGCACAACCTGCTGGACAGGCTCCGCCGGACGGCGAAGACCCCCCTGCCCAAGAGCCGATCGCACTGCTGTCGGCCCTACTCGGTGGGGACCCAGAAAGTCCGCGGGCCCGATTGGCTGTCGGGGTGCGGGAATGGACCGAGCGTCGCCGATCGTGGTGCATTCTCGCCGCGCGCACAAGGGGGTTCGTTACTGGCTAGTAACGGCGGGATAACCGAAGAACGGCCCGTCGGTATCGGGCGGCGACGCAGGGTGGCACCACGGGGGGTGACACACCGGTCAAATCCCGGACGGAACCAGACAGTTCAACGCCCTCGACTTACTACCAGTAACAGCGGCCGCGTTTACCAAGTTTTGGTAAAGCGCGGCCACGCCCGTCCCTCTCGGCCAATCTTTCACCCGGGCATCACAGGCCCTGGCGTTTACGGACTGGTCAGAACAGCGCCCTGGCGAGCGCCCGGCGCGCCGCGACCACACGCGGGTCGTCGGCACCGACCACCTCGAAGAGCTCCAGCAGCCGCACGCGTACGGCGTCCCGGTCGTCGCCCGCCGTGCGCCGCACCGTGTCGATGAGCCGCCCGAAGGCGTCCTCCACATGGCCGCCGACGAGGTCCAGGTCGGCCCCCGCGATCTGCGCCGCCACGTCACCGGGCTTCTCCGCGGCGTCGCGGCGCACCTTCTGCGGGTCCAGACCCTGCACTCGCTGGAGCAACTCGGCCTGCGCCAGGCCCAGTTTGGCCTCCATGTTGCCCGGGTCGTCGGCCAGCACGTTCTTGTACGCCTGGACGGCACCGCCGAAGTCGCCCGCGTCCAGCGCCTGTACGGCGGCCTCCAGCAGCGCGTCGTACGGTCCGGCCGGCGCCTCCTGCGGAGCCGGGGACCCGCCCGGGGCGGCGTCCGCGTCGACCGTCAGGCCGGTCAGCCCGAAGCGCTGTTCGGCGACCTGGACGAGCTGGTCGAGGGTCCCGCGGATCTGCGCCTCGGCGGCGGCCCCCTGGAAGAGCGGCAGGGCCTGTCCGGCCACCACCGCGAAAACGGCCGGGATCCCCTGGACCCCGAACTGCTGCATCAGCATCTGGTTGGCGTCGACGTCGATCTTGGCGAGGACGAAGCGCCCGTTGTACTCGACGGCCAGCCGCTCCAGGAGCGGGCTCAGCTGCTTGCAGGGCTCGCACCACTCGGCCCAGAAGTCGATGACGACGGGCACCTCGGTGGAGCGCTGCAGGACATCCTGCTCGAATCCGGCCTCGTCGACGTCGATGACGAGACTCGCGGGAGTCACGGCCCCGCCTCCGCCCTGCCTGGCCGCTTCGGCGCGCGCCTGCTCCGCCTTCGCCTTGGCCTCCTGGGCCGCCTTCACCGCGGCGAGGTCGACGACTCCGCTCATGGACATGTTCCGTGGCTGCATGAGTACATCCTCCCCCTTCCTCGCGCACGTGTGAAAAGCGTCGTGAAAGCCAGGCTGTGTCAGGCCTGTTCGGCGCCGGGTCCCCACCTGGCGCCCGTGCGGTTGTCGCCGCGGTCGAGCTTTCGCTACGAGTCGTAGCGTAACTGTACGGAGACCTGCCCGTGCACCGTCTCCCGGTGATCTCCCTCACGGCTTCACACAACCGCCGGATATCGGCCGATGATGCGGCCGGATATGGTCAACGACATGCAATGTCGCTCCCAGGCCGCCCGTACGGGCCGCCCCCGCAGCGCCGCCGCGGACGCCGCGATCCTGGAGGCGACGCGCACGGCCCTGGTCGAACTGGGCTGGTCCAAACTGACGTTGGGGTACGTGGCGACCCTCGCCGGAGTCGCCAAGACGACCCTCTACCGTCGCTGGGCGGGCAAGAACGAACTGGTCGTCGACGCGGTGGCCGAGCTGTTCGACGAGCTGGAGCTCCCCGACCGGGGCAGTCTGGCCGCCGACATCGAGGGCGTGGTGCTGCAGTTCGCGGCGATCCTGGACCGTCCGGAGGCCAAGACGGCGCTGATGGCCGTGGTCGCGGAGTCCACCCGTGACGAACCGCTGCGCGAGCGCATCCGCACGTCCATCGTCGACCGGCAGAAGCGCCTGGTGATGGAGGGCCGGGCCCGGGCCCAGACGCGCGGCGAACTCCCCCCGGAGCCGGACCCGGCCGCCGCCGACCGCACCGCCGCCCTGATCTTCGACGTGGTCGCCGGAGCGGTCGTCCACCGCACCCTGGTCAGCGCGGAGCCCGCGGACGAGGAGTGGGTGCGCTCGTTCACCCGGGTCCTGCTGGTCGGCCTGACCGGCGCGGCAGCAGACGGCGCGACACCCCCGGAGACGGCCGGGGGCCTCTGACGGTCGCGTGTTCGGTCCGGTGGGTGGGTCGGGGCCGTGCCGGTGCATCAGCCCGTCGCCGTCGGGTGAGGAGTGGCCGTCGGTGGCGACGGGCATCGATGTACCGGCACGGCCCCTCACGCCGGATCCCGACTGCGGGTGTGCGGTGGTACCGGCCCGCATTCCGGCCCCGGCCGGTCCACTTCTCAGCTCCGGCCGGTCCATTTCTCAGCTCCGGCCGGCGAAAGTTCAGCCCCTCCGGCGCTTGAGGAGCGGGGTCCGGGGCGGAGCCCCGGGGACGGGAAGGGCAGGGGCGGAGGGGGCGAAAGAAGGCCCGCTCGGCGCGGGCGGGCCCTCGCCGGTGCCGCGGGGGCCCGGAGCCCCGGGCTCGGCCCGGAACGCCGGGCAACGGGGCAGCCGGGGACGCGCCGACCGCCCCGGGGGCTCAGAAGCCCGCCGGCTCCGTGTAGATGCCCCACTCGTCGCGCAGGACTCCGCAGATCTCGCCCAGCGTCGCCTCGGCGCGCACCGCCTCCAGCATGGGGGCGATCATGTTCGAGCCGTCGCGCGCGGCGGCGAGCATGGCGTCCAGCGCGCCGCGCACCGCGGCCTCGTCACGCTCCCCCTTGCGCGAGGCCAGCACCCGCACCTGCTCGCGCTCCACCTCGTGGCTGACCCGGAGGATCTCCAGGTCGCCGGTCACGGAGCCGTGGTGGACGTTGACGCCGACGACGCGCTTGTCGCCCTTCTCGACCGACCGCTGGTACTGGAACGCCGACTCGGCGATCTCGCCGGTGAACCAGCCGTCCTCGATCCCGCGCAGGATGCCGGAGGTGATGGGACCGATGGGGTGCTTCCCGTCCGGGTGCGCCCGCAGTCCGCGCTCCTTGATCTGCTCGAAGATCTTCTCCGCGTCGGCCTCGATCCGGTCGGTGAGCTGCTCGACGTACCAGGAACCGCCCAGCGGGTCGGCGACGTTGGCGACGCCGGTCTCCTCCATGAGCACCTGCTGGGTCCGCAGGGCGATCTCCGCGGCCTGCTCGGAGGGCAGCGCGAGCGTCTCGTCCAGCGCGTTGGTGTGCAGCGAGTTCGTGCCGCCGAGGACCGCCGCGAGCGCCTCGACGGCGGTGCGCACGACGTTGTTGTACGGCTGCTGGGCCGTCAGCGAGACGCCGGCGGTCTGCGTGTGGAAGCGCAGCCACTGCGCCTTCTCGGAGGTGGCGCCGTACACGTCGCGCATCCAGCGGGCCCAGATCCGGCGGGCCGCGCGGAACTTGGCGATCTCCTCGAAGAAGTCGACGTGCGCGTCGAAGAAGAAGGAGAGGCCGGGGGCGAAGACGTTCACGTCGAGGCCGCGGGACAGCCCCAGCTCCACGTAGCCGAAGCCGTCCGCCAGCGTGTAGGCGAGCTCCTGCGCGGCCGTGGAGCCGGCCTCGCGGATGTGGTAGCCGGAGACGGACAGCGGCTTGTACGCGGGGATCTTCTCGGCGCAGTGCTCCATCAGGTCGCCGATGAGGCGCAGGTGCGGCTCGGGCTGGAAGAGCCACTCCTTCTGGGCGATGTACTCCTTGAAGATGTCGGTCTGGAGCGTGCCGTTCAGCACGGCGGGGTCGATGCCCTGGCGCTCGGCGGCGACCAGGTACATGCAGAAGACCGGCACCGCGGGACCGCTGATCGTCATCGACGTGGTGACGTCACCGAGCGGGATGTCCTGGAACAGGACCTCCATGTCGGCGGCCGAGTCGATCGCGACACCGCAGTGCCCGACCTCGCCGAGCGAACGGGGGTCGTCCGAGTCCCGGCCCATCAGCGTCGGCATGTCGAAGGCCACCGAGAGGCCCCCGCCGCCGTTGGCGAGGATCATCTTGTAGCGCTCGTTGGTCTGCTCGGCGTTGCCGAACCCGGCGAACTGCCGGATGGTCCACGTACGGCCCCGATAGCCGGTCGCGTACAGCCCGCGCGTGAAGGGGTACTCCCCGGGCCAGCCGATCTGCTCGAAGCCCTCGTAGTTGTCCCCGGGGCGGGGGCCGTACACCGGCTCCACCGGATCACCGGAGAGCGTGGTGAAGTCGGCGTCGCGCTTGCGCGAAGCGTCGTAACGGGCCTGCCAGCGTCGGCGGCCTTCCTCGATGGCGTGAGCGTCCATACCCTCGAATTTACTAGGACGTCCTAGTAAATGTCGATGGCAAACCGCCGTACGGTCCCGTACGGCGGTTTCGATCAGGCTTCGGCGACCGCGGGAGCGGCCTCCGTGACCTTGGACTCCAGCTCGTGGCTGATGCGGCGCTCCACGAAGAAAGCGGCTGTGGGGATCGTGCCCGCCAGCAGCACCCAGAGCTGCTTGCCGACCGGCCACTTCGCCTTGGAACCCAGGTCGAAGGCGAAGATCAGGTAGACGACGTACAGCCAGCCGTGCGCGATCGCGACGACGCGGGTGAAGTCCGCCGCCCCGTCGAGGCCCATGCCGTACTTGGCGATCATGCTGAGGCACAGCAGCACCAGCAGCACGCCGGTGACGTAGGCCATGACGCGGTAGCGGGTCAACACGCTCTTCTTCATGGCACGAGGGTAACCACCCTTTTCGGCCGATCTTCACGCACCCCCGCGCCACGCCCGCCCCGGGCTCCCGGCGCACCGCCCGGCGCCGTCACCCGGCGGCCGGCCCGGCGCCGGTCACTCCTCGTCGAAGTCGTGCGCGGCGACCCGCAGCGGCCGCAGCATCGCGAAGATCTCGGCGCACTCCTCGGCGTCGTAGACCCCGAGCCCGAAGTCCATCGCCATCAGGTCGCGGGTCGCCGCGTCGCAGACCTCGCGGCCCTTCTCCGTGATGGAGGCGAGGGTGCCCCGGCCGTCGTTCGGGTTCGGCCGCTTGTCGACGAGCCCGGACCGCACCAGACGGTCCACCGTGTTCGTGACGGACGTCGGGTGCACCATGAGCCGCTCGCCGATCTTGGACATCGGCAGCTCGCCCGCCTTGGAGAAGGTGAGGAGCACCAGTGCCTCGTAGCGCGCGAAGGTCAGTCCGTACGGCTTGACGACCGCGTCCACCTCGGCGAGCAGGATCTGGTGCGCGCGCATGATCGAGGTGATCGCGGACATGGACGGCACGGAACCCCAGCGCTGGCGCCAGTGTTCGTCGGCGCGGGCGATGGGATCGAAGGCAAGACTGAGCGGCTTCGGCACGCCAACGACCTTACCGGCCGGTCACATCGTGGTCAGCCCCGTCTCGCTTTTCGGTACCGCCCCCTGCGGGACCGGGGGCCGGGGGTGGGTCGGGGACGGGTGCGAGGACGGGTGCGAGGGTGGGTCGGGGATGGGTCGGGGATGGGGCCGAGACGGGTGCGAGGCGGGTCCGAGACGGGTGCGGGGCGGGCGCGGGACGGGTGCGGGGCGGGCACGGGACCGGTCCGGCACGGGCGCGGGACAGGCACGGGACCGGTCCGGCACGGATGCGGGGCGGGCACGGGACCGGTCCGGCACGGATGCGGGGCGGGCACGGGACCGGTCCGGCACGGATGCGGGGCGGGTCCGGGGCAGGTGCGGGGCGGGTCCGGGGTAAGTGCGGGGCAGGTCCGGCACGGATGCGGGGCAGGTCCGGGGCAGGTGCGGGGCAGGTCCGGCACGGATGCGGGACCGGTCCGGCACGGGTGGGGTCGGATGCGGGACCCTCGGGTGGCGGTTCCGGGTGCCTTCCGGGACCGCCCGTCGCCGACCCGCGCACCTTCACCGGTGCCCGCACTCCCTACCGGCCCCGTACCCCCTTTACCGGTCCCCGTGCCCCTCCGCGGCCTCGGCGCCGCGTTCGGCGCGCCGTGCCGCCGCCGCCAGGGCCACACAGGCCGCGGTTCCGACGACACCCGCGCCCACGACCGTCGCCCGCACCCCGGCGAACTCCGCCACCGCACCGGACAGGGCCATCCCCACGCCCTGGACGGTCATCAGCCCGGCCGAGTTCAACGTCATGGCCCACCCCAGCAGTTCGTCCGGGACCGCCCGTACGAACCACTGGTCCAGGCCGAGGGTGTACGCCGATCCGGCGCCCGCGAGCACCAGCAGGACCAGCGACCAGACCAGACCCGGCCGCAGCGCGTACGCGGCGTAGGGCAGCAGCGTGACGCAGACCAGCGGGAGCGTGAGCCGGTTCCGGGTCGCCGGCCGCAGTCGCGCCCCCGCCAGCAGCTCCCCCGCGATCGTGCCGACGGGCAGCGCGCACATCAGCAGGCCGAGCCCGGCCGTACCGGCCCCGAGCCCCTCGGCGTACGGCGCCGCCAGCGCCTCCGGCGCGACCGTGAACATCGGCGGCACCCAGAACAGCAGGAGCAGGACGAGGACCCGCCGGTCGGCCAGCACCTGACGGGCACCGCGCAGGGAGTCGCGCACGAGCGCCTGCCCCTCGCTCGCCCGCGCGGGCCGCCGCCGGGTGCCGAAGCGCAGCAGCGCGGCGGAGAGCAGGAAGGTGCACACCGTGACGAGGAGCGCGTGGCGCGGGGAGACGACGGTGAGCAGCAGGCCGCCGGCCCCGAACCCGGCCAGCAGCGCACTCTGGGACAGGATCCGCAGCAGGGAGCGGCCGAGCACGAACAGTTCCCCGTCGCCGAGGACGTCCGCGAGGGTCGCCGTCCGCGTCCCCTGGAAGACCGGGGCGACCAGGGCGAGCGCCGCCCGCATCGTGAGCAGCACCGCGACCGGCGCGCCCGGCAGCACCATCACGGCCACGCACCCCGCGCACACCAGGTCGCACACCACCAGGACCCGGCGGGCCGGGAAGCGGTCCGCCACGCCCGCGAGCAGGGTCCCGCCGATCAGATAGGGCAGGAAGCCGAGCGCGAACGTCAGGGCGCTCAGCAGCGGGGAGCCCGTCAGACCGTAGACGAGGACGGACAGCGCGATCTCACTGACGACGAGTCCGAGCAGCGAGAAGGCGTGCGCCACGAAGACGGCCCGGAACTCGGGCACGGCGAACACGGGACCGTACCCGGTCCGGGCGGAGACGGCCTCCGCGGCACTCCCCCCGGCGGGCTCGGCCGTGTTCCCCGCGGCGGGCGGCGCGGTGTTCCCCGCGGCGGCCCCGGCCGTGTTCCCCACGGCAGACCCCGTGCTGTCCCCCCTGGCGGGCGGCACGGTGTCTGCTGCGGCGGGCGGTGCTGGTGCGGGCACCGTCGTCGTGCCCTTCGTCTCTGCTTCCGGCATGGGCGTCAGCGTGCCCGGGTCCGCTCCGGACCCGTAGAGTTTCGGCGTCAGCCGAATCTTCTGGGGTCACCTCATGCCGTCACTGCTGCACTTCGGGGAGGACGACCTCCTCAACTGCCGGTTCGCGGTGTCGCCGCTGTGGGAGACGCAGGAGGCGGTCCGCACGCTCGACCGGCCCGCGCGGCACGGCTATCACGCACCCTGGCTGCGCCGTATGCGCGCGGCGGCCGCCGGACTCGACCTCACTCCGCTGTGGCTGCTGATGCCGCAGCGCGGCTACTCCCCCGACTGGCTCGGACCGCCCCCGCTGGGCCCGGCGGCGAGTTTCGGCGAGGAGATCGCCGCCGTCCGCGCGGCCGACCCGGACGTGGCCCGCGAGGAGAGCGCGCGTTCCCTCGCCGACACCCCCGGCGCCCTCGCCTCGCCGCGCGGCCGGGCGATGCTCGCCGACCCGGCCCGCATGGTGCGCGAGCTGACGGACCTGCTGGAACAGGCCTGGCACACCCTCGTCGAACCGGACTGGCCGCGCCTGCGCGCCCTGCTCGACGCCGACGTCGCCTTCCACTCCCGGCGGCTCGCCGAGGTGGGCCTCGGCGGGCTCCTGCCGGAGATCGACCGGCGTTTCGGCTGGCGCTCCCACACGCTGACCGTCGAGGTCGCGGGCCGGCACGAACGGCACCTGGCCGGGCAGGGCCTGGTCCTCATGCCGAGCGTGTTCTCGTGGCCGGACGTGATCAGCGGCTTCGAACCCCCGTGGCAGGCAACCCTCGTCTACCCCGCGCGCGGCATCGGCGGCCTGTGGACCGAGGCCGCGGACCGTACTCCCGAGACACTCGTACGGCTCCTCGGGCGCGGCCGGGCCGCCGTGCTCACCGCGCTCGACGAGCCCGCCGGCACGACCTCGCTCGCGCACCGGCTGCGCCTGGCCCCGTCGTCGGTCTCCGCGCATCTCACCGCCCTGCGCGACGCGGGCCTGCTCGTCTCGCGCCGGTACGGGCACCAGGTGCTGTACGAGCGGACGCCGCTCGGGATCGCGCTGGCGTCGGGCGGCGCCTGACCGAGGACGACCTGGACGACCTGGACGGCCGGGAAGACAGGGAAGACCGGGGCGGCCTGGACGGCCGGAAGACCGGGGCGGCCGGGGGCTTCGGAAACGCCGGGTGCCCCACCGCGCCACGCCGCTTCCCTTCCGGAATGTTCTTGTGTGCCACGATTGGTGACTGTTCGTCGCCTTCGTGCAAGGGAGCAGCATGCCCCGGCTGATCCACGCCCTCGCGGCACTCGCGGCGCTCGGGCTCATGGCGGGCTGCGCCTCCGGACCCGAGGCCGGCCGGGCCCCGGCCGCCGGTGGCGCCTCGCAGCGGACGGGCGCCGCCACCCGCTCCCCGTTCTGGGTCGACCCGGCGGGCCCGGCGGCCCGGCAGGCCGAGGTGTGGCGCCGGCAGGGCCGCACCGCGGACGCCACGCTGCTGCGGCGGATCGCGGACGAGCCCGTCGCGCTGTGGCCGGCCGGCGAGGACCCCGGCCCGGCGGTCCGCTCGGCGACCGCGTCCGCGACCCGGGAGGGGCGGACGGCGCTGTTCGTGGCGTACGACATTCCGCACCGGGACTGCGGCCAGCACTCGGCGGGCGGAGCGGCGGACGCGGACGCCTACCGGCGGTGGATCGGCCGGTTCGCCGACTCCATCGGTGACGGCCGGGCCCTGGTGGTCCTGGAACCGGACGCGGTCGCCCACATCGTGGACGGCTGCACGCCCGGCGAGTACCACGACGAACGCGAGCGACTGCTGCGCGAGGCGGTCGTCCGGCTGAAGCGCCAGCCACGCACCACGGTGTACCTGGACGCCGGGAACCCCTCCTGGATCCCCGACTCCGGGAAGCTGGTCGAGCCCCTGGAACGGGCGGGCATCGCGGACGCCGACGGCTTCTCGCTCAACGTCTCCAACTTCCAGACGGACACGGCCAGCAGGCGGTACGGCGTCCGCTTGTCCGGCAGGCTCGGCGGCAAGCACTTCGTCGTCGACACCAGCCGCAACGGCAACGGCCCGCTGGAGGGGGTCTGGTGCAACCCGCCGGGCCGGGCGCTGGGCACCCCGCCGACCACGGCCACCGGCGAACCCGCCCTCGACGCCTACCTGTGGATCAAGCGGCCCGGGGAGTCGGACGGAGAATGCGGGGGCGGTCCGGCGGCCGGCCGGTGGTGGCCGGAGTACGCCCTGGAGCTGACCCGCGGCTCCGCCCCCTGACGTCCGCCGCGAGCCGGACGGCGACCCGCACCCCACGAGCGCCGTCGGCCGCCCGTCATCCGCGGGCCGTCATCCGCGGCCCGCCGTCCGCCGTCCCGGTCACCTGACGTGGATCCACTTCGCCTCGGACGGCGTGCCCTGCGCGTCCGTCACGAAGAGCATGTACCAGCCGGGCGGCACCAGCGCCGGGTCCCTCGGGACGTCGACGGTGACCGAGTCCGCCGTCTTCGCCAGCCCCAGCTCGATCGACCGCTGCTCGACGTCCGTGGTGTGGGTGACGGCGCTCGGCCGCATCAGCCGGGCCCTCGCGACCCGTTCCGGATGGCCGGTGGCGAACGTCGCCCGGTGGTTCACGTCGAGCTCCTCGGGACCGGCGCCCAGCACCGGACGCCGCGCGCCGTTGCGGTGCAGCGCGGGCGGGGTGAACACCTCCATCCGCTGTTCGAAGTGCCCCAGCTTGGTGTTCTTCCGGTCGTCGAAGAGCGGGTCCGAGCCGAAGGTGGCGACGCGTCCGTCGGGCAGGAGCAGCGCCTCGGAGTGGTAGTTGCGGCCCACGCGGGGGGACGCGGCCTCGTGGAAGGTGTTGGTCCGGGGATCGTAGAACTGCGCCTTGAGGATGTTGCTGGCGCCGCGTCCGCGGTAGTCCTTGGAGCCGTTGGTGGTGAAGACGGTGTCGTCCGGCATGATCACGCTGTTCAGATAGCGCGTGCCCTGGGGCAGGTCGGGGCCGTCCTCGAAGGCCGGGCTGTCCTTCTTGAGGTCGACGATCGCGGTACGGGCCGTGGACTTCCCGGACTCGCCGACGCCTCCGCCGCCGAGGATCATCACCTTCTGGTCCTGGGCGGGCGGGAGCAGGACCGAGGCGGAGGTCTCCGTCCGGTCGGCGTCCCGCAGGCCGGGCACCTTCTGGAAGGTGTTGGTCCGCGGGTCCCACAGGCCCGGCTCACGGCCCTGGTCGGCGGGCCCGTACCCGGCGTTGGAGGCCGGGTAGAAGAGTTTGCCGCCCTTGGTGAGGAAGAGGGCCGGGTAGGTGGGGAAGTAGCGGTGGGGGCCGGGGCTCCACTTCTTCGTCACCGGGTCGTAGATCTCGGTGTCGCCGGGGTCGATGACCCCGACGTCGTCGAGGCCGGAGACCGCGAGGACCCGTCCGTCGTCCAGTCCCACGAGGGTCGGGTACCAGCGGGCCTTGTCCATCGGGTCGACGGGGATGTACCGCTCGGCCCTCGGGTCGAACTCGTAGGCGGCCCTGATGCCCTGGAAGTCCTGCTTCTCCAGGGTGATCTTCTCCGAGAGGCCGTACGTGTTGCGGGCGTCCTCGCCGCGCAGGCCGACGATCTCGTACTGGGCCTGCCGGTCGGTGACCGATCCCGGGCCCTTCTCCTCGGCCTCCACGAAGACACGGGCCTCCCCGGCGGTGACCTCGGTCCGCCAGGGCTGCATGACGCCGTTGCGGTCGTAGGTGACGACCTGGTTCCGCTTCGCCCTGGGGACCGTCACGTCGACCCTGCTGACGTAGTCGACGCCGGCGGGCGAGCGGAAGACGGTGCCCTTCTTGAGGACGACGTCGTGGTCGGGGTTCTCGTTCTTCACGCGCATGCCCCCGCCGGCCCGGACGACCTCGCCGTCCAGCTTCTCGTAGCGGGCGGTGCCGCCGGCCACGAGCATCCTGCCGTCGGGGAGCTGGGCGTGCCCGGAGCAGAAGAAGTCGTCCGGGGTGGGGATCTTCTTGAAGGTGTCCGTCCTCGGGTCCCACAGGACCGTGTCGAAGGACCCCTGGTCGAACTTCCTCTGCTCGTTGCCCGACCCGGCGACGATGAGCACCTTCCCGGTGTGCAGCAGGGCCGCGTGGATCGCGTTGGTGCGGTACTCCGCGGGGATGTCGACCCGGCTCCAGGAGCCGTACTCCGCCTGGTACGCGGGCCGGGAGATCTTGTACTCGTGGTACGCCTCACCGGCGAAGCCGAGCGCGGCCGGGGCGTTGAGTCCCGCGAGGACGGCGATGCCCGCGATGCCGAGCAGCGTCTTCCTCGTCTTCTTCGAGGGCCGGTACGCCTTCTGCGGGGGCCGGTGCGCCATGGCCTAGGTGCCTCCTGTCGTGGAGCCGGTGACCGTGACGGGGGTGGCGGCGGCCACCGATTCCCGGCGGTCGGGAAGACGGACGGACGCGGCGGACGCGGGCGCCGCGAGCCGGGCCCGGCGCTCCCCTTCGCGCGTGCGGATCCAGACCACGACCGGGGCGAGGGAGATGCCCATGGTCAGCAGCGCCCAGGTCCGCATGGCCGCGTGGGTGTGGCCGAGGACGACCGAGGCGCCGAGCGAGACGGCGAGGAACGCGGCCCAGCCGAGGTGGACGCGGAAGGTCCCGAGCCGGTCGGGGCTCGCGTCGCGGCCCTTCGGGGTGACGACGAAGCGGCTGGGGCGGCGGAGAACCGCCCCGCCCAGCGCCTTCAGGTAGACGGGCGCCGACAGGGCCGACATCGCCATGCCGGCCAGGCCGCCGGATCCCTCGGGCTCGTGCGGCGAGACGTTGTGCCGCCGGTTCCACAGGTACAGACAGATCTGCAGGGCGGCGGCGTCGCTGTAGAGCATCAGCCACACGGACGCGGTGACCTGCGTCCCGGACGCCCCGAACCACAGGAACAGGAAGCAGCTCAGGATGCCCAGAAGCCAGTTGACGGCCGTCATCGGGTAGTAGAGGAGCATCAGCGTGTACGACAGCAGCCGGCCGGCCGGCATGGTGAACAGCGCCTTCCCGTACTGCCGGAACAAGGTCTCGTAGGAGCCGCGCGACCAGCGTGTCTGCTGGGTGAAGAAGTCGGTCCAGGAGGAGGGCCCCTCGCCGACGGCGAGGACGTCCGGGGTGTAGACGGACCGCCAGTGCCGGCCCGTGCGGGGGTTGCGGTGCCGGTGCAGTTCGAACCCGGTGGCCATGTCCTCGGTGATGGAGTCGTACAGCCCGCCGATCTGCTTGAGGGCCGCGATCCGCACGACGTTGTTGGTGCCGACGAACATCGGGGAGCCGTACCGGTTGCCGGCGCGCTGGATCAGGGCGTGGAAGAGGAACTGCTGCGACTCCGCGGCCTTGGTGACGGGGTTCTCGTAGTTCCCGTACACCTGGGGTCCGACGACGAACGCGACGTCGGGGTCACGGAAGTAGCCCATCATCCGCTCGAGGAATCCGGGCAGCGGGACGTGGTCGGTGTCGACGGAGGCGAAGAAGTCGTACGCGTGCCCGCAGAGGTCGAGCCACGCGTTGTAGTTGCCGTGCTTGGTACGGGCCCGGTGGCTTCCCCCGGGACGGTTCCACTCGGGCACCCCGAACCGGGTGAAGTGCCGGACCCCGAGCTCGGCGCAGAGGGCTCTGGCCCGGTCGTCGTCGCCCTCGTCGAGGAGCCAGACGTCGAGGGGGCCGGTGTGGGTGAGCGCGACCGCGCCCTCCAGGGTGGCGCGGACCGTGGCGAGGGGTTCCTTTCCCGGGACGTAGGTGGTGAGGAAGGCGACCCGGGTCCCGTGCGCGGGAACGACGGGAACGGGGTCGCGCGCGACCATCGTCGCGTGGGCGATGCTCATGACGTTGACGACCATGAAGAGTTCGATCAGGCCGATGGCGACGAGCATCGTGGTGTCGAGGGCGGTCCGCCACGGCTGGCCGCCCTCGCGTTCCACCCAGTGGGTGGGCCACACGAGGTAGGCGAGGAGCGCGCCGGTGAGGACCGGGGCGAGGGTCATCAGCAGGACGGCGCTCGTTCGGTGCGGCTCTCGCGACAGGAGCTTGGTGTACTGCACCCGGTAGCCGGTGCCGGACGGCTCGGTCAGGGGTCCGGCGAGTCGGCTGTAGGTGTCGTAGTCGTAGCCCGCGGGCCGCACATCGCCCTCCCGTGGTGAACGAGCCGGTGATCGTCCTGGCTGTCACCCCCACACAAGTGGAGTTTTGACGACGTGTCGAACGGGGCGCGTCCGGTCGGGTGCGGGGGCGTGCGGCCGGGTGGTCTTTCGTCCCTGCCGTCTCCCGGGCACGAAAAACCCCGGTCCTGGGGACCGGGGTTCCGGGCAGGGGGCCTGCGCCCCGGGGTCGTGTCGATATGCCGACATACCGTCATGCGGCCGTACGGCCGTGCCGACATACCGTCATGCGGTGCGGTCACGCCGACAGGTGCCGCTCCACCGTCTCCACCTTGGAGGTGAGGCCGTCCGTCACGCCGGGACGGATGTCGGCCTTGAGGACGAGCGAGACGCGGGGCGCGCGCGCCTCGACGGCGGCGACGGCGCGCTTGACGACGGCCATCACCTCGTCCCACTCGCCCTCGACGGAGGTGAACATCGCGTCGGTGCGGTTGGGCAGGCCCGACTCGCGGACCACGCGGACGGCGTCGGCGACGTACTCCCCCACGTCCTCGCCGACACCGAGCGGCGTCACGGAGAAGGCGACGATCATGCCTTCACGGCCCCTTCCGCGAAGGCGCGGGAGGCGACGACCGCGTCCTCGGCCTCGCGCTTGAGCTTGCGCTCGGCGAAGAAGCCGCCGGTGGGCAGGACGGAGAGCACGAAGTACAGGACGCCGGTGCGGGCGTTCCACCGGGCGCGGTTCCAGGCGTCCAGCCAGAAGATCACGTACAGGACGAAGAGGACGCCGTGGACCGCGCCCATCACGGGCACGGCGTTGAAGTCCGTGGTCCGCTTCAGCACCGAGCAGACGAGCAGCAGCAGGAAGGAAACGGCTTCCGGGGCCGAGACCAGGCGGAGCCGGCGGAGTGCGGTGGCGGTCTTTATGTCCACGGGTCACCTTCGGTGGGTTCGCTGTCGGGGGGAACGCTTCCTTGTGAACGCAAGCACAAGCGTCCCGGCCATTGTGGCATCCGGCGGGCGTGATCCCGGGCCCGGGGGCGGGCGACACCCCTAGGGGGCGGATCAGGGACGGGATCCACCCACGGGCTCTGTCGGCCGTCCGGCCCTGCGGCTACCTTCACTGCGTGGCGATGTTTCGACTTCAGGGCAGCAAGGTGCTGGCCGTCGACATGACCGGGGACGCCGTGAAGGCGAAGAACGGCTCCATGGTCGCGTACGACGGCCAGATGGCCTTCAAGAAACTCAGCGGGGGCGGTGAGGGGATCCGGGGGATGGTGACCCGGCGCCTCACCGGCGAGCAGATGACGGTGATGGAGGTGAAGGGGCACGGCACCTGCTGGTTCGCCGACCGGGCCTCGGAGATCAACCTGGTGTCCCTGCGGGGGGACAAGCTGTACGTGGAGTCGAGCAACCTGCTCGCCACGGACACGGGCCTGCGCACGGGCACCACGTTCACGGGGCTGCGCGGCGCCTCGCAGGGCAACGGTCTGTTCACGACGACGGTCGAGGGCCACGGGCAGGCGGCGATCACGTCGGACGGGCCCGCGGTGGTGCTGAGGGTGAGTGCCCAGTACCCGCTGACGGTCGATCCGGGCGCGTACATCGCCCACCAGGGCAACGTACGGCAGTCGCTGCAGTCCGGTGTGACGTTCCGCACGCTCCTCGGCGAGGGCGGCGGCGAGGCGTTCCAGATGCGCTTCGAGGGCGACGGGCTGGTCTACGTCCAGCCCAGTGAGCGCAACACGATCGCGGGGGATGTGTGAGATGGCGTTCCGCGAGGTGAACTCGAAGATGATCGAGGCGACGGTGGTGCCGGGGCAGCGGCTGTTCAGTCAGCGCGGCGCGATGCTCGCCTACAAGGGCGAGGTGTCGTTCACGCCCAACGTCCAGGGCGGTCAGGGCGGGGTGATGTCGATGATCGGCCGCCGGCTGGCGAACGAGGCGACCCCGCTCATGACCGTGGAGGGCTCGGGCACGGTGTTCTTCGGGCACGGCGGCCACCATGTCCATGTGATCACCCTCACGGGTGACACGCTGTACGTCGAGGCGGACCGGCTGCTCGCCTTCGACGGGACGCTGCAGCAGGGCACGGTGTTCCTGGGCTCGCAGGGCGGTGTCATGGGGATGGTGCGGGGCCAGGTGACGGGCCAGGGGCTCTTCACGACCACGCTCAAGGGCCACGGAGCCGTGGCCGTCATGGCGCACGGCGGTGTCTTCGAGGTCCCGATCACCCCGCAGCGGACGGTGCACGTCGACCCGCAGGCGTACGTCGCCCATCACGGCGACGTACGCAACAAGCTGTCCACGGCGCTGGGCTGGCGCGACATGGTGGGACGCGGCTCGGGCGAGGCGTTCCAGCTGGAGCTGAGCGGCAGCGGTTCGGTGTACGTCCAGGCCTCGGAGGAGAAGCTGTGAGCGGGTACGGAGCCCCCGGCGGGCCGGTGATCCACGATCCGATGTCGCTGCCGGTCGACGACAACGTCAACAAGTACACCTTCTGTGTGGAACTCAAAGGGAGCGAGTGGTTCCTGCAGAAGGGCAAGATGATCGCCTACTACGGATCCATGGAGTTCAACGGCATCGGACACGGCCGACTCGACCGCCTCGTCCGCACGTCGTTCCATTCGCCACTGCACGCGAGCGACTGGGTCGTGGCACAGGGCTCGGGCAAGATGCTGCTCGCCGACCGGGCCTTCGACGTCAATTCGTACGACCTCGACGACGGCAACCTGACCATTCGCTCGGGCAATCTGCTCGCTTTTCAGCCAAGTCTCGCGCTCAAACAGTCGATCGTGCCGGGCTTTCTGACACTGATCGGAACCGGCAAGTTCGTGGCCGCGTCCAACGGTCCGGTGGTGTTCATGGAACCCCCGATCCGGGTGGACCCGCAGGCCCTCGTCGGCTGGGCCGACTGCCCCTCCCCCTGCCACCACTACGACCACGGGTACATGACGGGCGTGATGGGCGGTCTACGTGCGATGACGGGCCTCGGAGGGGCCTCCGGGGAGGAGCACCAGTTCGAGTTCGTGGGGGCGGGCACGGTACTGCTCCAGTCCACCGAGATCCTGATGGCCGAGCAGGCCACGGGGGCGGTCCCGCACCAGGCCGGGGTGCCCGGCGCGGGAGGGGTGCCCGGTCAACACGGGCAGCAGACCGGGGCACCGCGCCTTCCCGGACAGCTGGGAGACCTCCAGCGTCGCTTCGGGCTGTGAGCGGTAGTCTGCGGAGTGTGACATCGAACGCGCATCGAACGCGTGCGCACCGTCACACAACCCCTCACTAGTTCACATTTCAACATTTTAGGTAGACTTCATCTATGGAGACCGAGACGGCCACGCGCTGGCTGACCGATGCGGAGCAGTGCGCCTGGCGCACCCACCTGGAGGTCAACAGGCTGTTGACGTACCAGCTCGAAAGGGACCTTCAGCCGTTCGGGCTGACGATGAACGACTACGAGATCCTGGTGAACCTCTCCGAGTCGGAGGGCGTACGCATGCGGATGAGCGACCTGGCGTCCGCCACCCTCCAGTCCAAGAGCCGGCTCTCGCACCAGATCACGCGCATGGAGAACGCGGACCTGGTGCGACGGGAGAACTGCGAGTCCGACCGGCGAGGGCTGTACGCGGTCCTCACCGAACACGGCATGGAGACCATGAAGAAGGTTTCGCCGCATCACGTGGCCTCCGTGCGGCGGCACTTCATCGACCTGGTGTCGCCCGAGGCGCTCGAGGACCTGCACAAGTCGCTGCGCCCGATCGCCGAACACCTGCTGGGACAGCGCGGCAAGCCGTAGGACCGGAGCCCCCGCGTCCGCGGCACGATCCCGACAGCAGCCCTCAGCCGGGCAGTTGCGCACCGTCCGCCACCCCGGACCGGGCGCCGCCGGCCGCACCGTACCCCGCGTCCGCATCCGGACGCGGGGTACGTGCGCTTCGTACGCAGACCAGGGCCGCGGTGATCGCCAGCGCCCCCGAGACCGCGAAGCACAGCCCCAGCGGAAGCCGGCCCACCAGCAGGCCCGCACCGGCGGCGCCCCCGGAACTCCCGGCGTTCACCGCGGTGTTGACCCAGGCGCCGGCCTGGGTGCGAAAGCCCGGCGGGGCCGCCGCGTCGGCCATCAGGTAGGACGTCGTCAGGGCCGGGGCGACGAAGAAGCCCGCGCAGGCGACGGCCACGGCCAGGGTGCCGAGGCCGTCGGCGAGTCCCGCTCCGAGCAGGGCGAGGCCCAGGGCGCCGGCCAGCAGCGGCAGCCGTGTGCCGGGAGCCGTGCGCCAGTCGACCGCGCCGTTCAGCAGGCCGCCCAGCGCACTGCCCAGTGACAGCGCGGCGAGCACCCAGGCCACCACACCGGCGCCGTGATGGTGCTGCTCGGCGAACGCCATGACCAGGAGGTCGACCGCGCCGAGGGAGAGACCGACGCCCAGCGCGACGACGACGGGCCGGGCGAGGGCCCGGCCGCCCCGCCGGCGGCGCCCGCCGCGCGCCGCCTTCGCCGCGGCCGGACGGACACCCGCCACGACCGGGGACAGGACGAAGCCCAGGGTTCCCGACCACACGAGCAGGGCGCTGAGGACGACCGCCGCGGCAGGCGGCGCCGTCTGCACGACCGCGCCGACGAGCAGCGGCCCGGAGACGAAGAGGATCTCCTCCGCGACACCGTCGAGGCTGTAGGCGCGCTGCAACAGCCGTTCGTCCCGGACCACTTCGCCCCACACGGCGCGCATCGTGGGACCGAGCGGCGGTGTGCAGGCGCCCGCCGCGACCGCCAGCGCGCCGATGGCCGGGGCCGGCGCGCCGGGCCGCCAGGCCGTGACCGCGAAGGCGGTGAGCAGGGCCGCGTAGAGCGAGGCCATGGGGATCAGGGCACGGCGGGCGCCGTACCGGTCGATCAGCGCCGCCCGCGCGGGCGACAGGAACACGCTCATCGCGCCGAACAGCGCCATGACCGTGCCGGCCACGGCGTACGAGCCGGTGGCGCGGGTGGTGGTGAGCATCATGGCCAGGGACACGACGCCGTACGAGAGACGGCCGGTCATGGCCGCCGCGAAGGTGCGGCGGGCATGGGGAATGCGGAAGAGCGCGGCGTAGGACGGCCGCGAGGACGACGCAGGCATGGGTGGATTTCCTCAACTGCGAGGCGGGACGGGGGTCGCCTGAGTGCCGCGACGCCACAGCCACGGTGCTGCGCTCACGTCGCGGGCCGGGGCGGGCCCTATGCCAAGAGGAGGAACATGGCCTCAACGTAACAGCGGCCGCGGGGAGTCGGCCAGCCCTTTCCCCGGCCACCGGCACGGCACCGCGCCGCCCCGCCGCCGGGGCCGTCCCCCCGGCACGACGCGCCGAGCCGCCCTCCCGAGGGGCGCGCCGTCTCGGGGCACGCACCCGGCGACGCCGGACACAACGCACCGCGCCCCGGCGCGCCGGGGTGCGGCAGCGGGGTGGGAGCGGGCCGGTCGGCCCCGAGAGGTGCGGCCCGGGACGGGCCGCGCACCCGGGCGGTACGGGACGCAACGCACCGCGCCCCGGCGCCGGGATGCGGCGGCGGGGCGGGGTGTGTCGGAAGCGGGCCGGCGGTTCCCGAAGGGATGCCGGCCGGGGCGGGGGCCGTTCGGGGGACGCGTCCGGGTGGGTCAGGTTTCCTTCAGGCCCTCGATCAGGGAGTCCGCGGCCGCGTAGGGGTCCAGTTCGCCCGCGACGATGCGCTCCGCGAGGGCGCTCAGCCGGCGGTCGCCGTGCAGGTCGCCGATACGGCGGCGCAGCGCGGTGACGGCGATCGTCTCGACCTCCTGGGACGCCCGGGCACGCCGGCGCTCGGCCAGGACGCCGTGCTCCTCCATCCACGCCCGGTGCTTCTCCAGGGCCTCGACGACCTCGTCGATGCCCTCGCCGCGCGCGGCGACGGTCTTGACGATCGGCGGGCGCCAGTCCCCCGGGCCTCGGGACTCGCCGAGGCTGAGCATGTGATTGAGCTCGCGCGCGGTGGCGTCGGCGCCGTCGCGGTCGGCCTTGTTGACGACGTACACGTCGCCGATCTCCAGGATTCCGGCCTTGGCGGCCTGGATGCCGTCGCCCATGCCGGGGGCGAGGAGGACGACGGAGGTGTCGGCCTGGGAGGCGATCTCCACCTCCGACTGACCGACGCCCACCGTCTCGACCAGGATCACGTCGCAGCCCGCCGCGTCCAGGACGCGGATGGCCTGGGGCGCCGACCAGGCGAGGCCGCCCAGGTGACCGCGCGTCGCCATCGAGCGGATGTAGACGCCCGGGTCGGAGGCGTGGTCGGACATCCGGACGCGGTCGCCGAGCAGCGCGCCCCCGGAGAACGGCGAGGACGGGTCGACGGCGAGGACGCCGACCCGCTTGCCCTGCCGCCGGTAGGCCGTCACCAGCGCCGACGTCGACGTCGACTTGCCGACGCCGGGCGACCCGGTGAGCCCCACCACGTACGCGTTGCCGGCCAGCGGGGCCAGCGCGGCCATGACCTCACGGAGCTGCGGTGCCGCTCCCTCCACGAGGGAGATCAGCCGGGCCACCGCCCGCGGCCGCCCTTCCCTGGCCTGGGTCACCAGCGAGGAGACGTCCTGCATCACAGCTCCGTTCACGAGAGGTCGGTCGGTCGAACGCGGGTCAGGCCTTGGCCACCCGCACGATCAGGGCGTCGCCCTGACCGCCGCCGCCGCACAGGGCGGCCGCGCCGACGCCGCCGCCGCGCCGCTTCAGTTCGAGGGCCAGGTGCAGCACCAGACGGGCGCCGGACATGCCGATCGGGTGGCCGAGGGCGATGGCGCCGCCGTTGACGTTCACCTTTTCCGTGGACACCCCGAGGTCCTTCATTGACTGGACCGCGACCGCCGCGAAGGCCTCGTTGATCTCGATCAGGTCGAGGTCCCCGACCTCCAGGCCCTCCTTCTTCAGGGCGTGCAGGATCGCGTTCGAGGGCTGCGACTGCAGGGAGTTGTCCGGGCCCGCCACGTTGCCGTGGGCACCGATCTCCGCGATCCACTCCAGACCGAGCTCCAGCGCCTTGGCCTTGCTCATCACGACCACGGCGGCGGCGCCGTCCGAGATCTGCGAGGCGCTGCCGGCGGTGATGGTGCCGTCCTTGGCGAAGGCGGGACGCAGCTTGCCGAGCGACTCGGCGGTCGTCTCGGCGCGGATGCCCTCGTCCTTGCTGAAGACGACCGGCTCGCCCTTGCGCTGCGGGATCTCGATCGGTGTGATCTCCGCCTCGAAGAGGCCGTTCTTCTGGGCGGCGGCCGCGCGCTGGTGGGAGAGCGCGGCGATCTCGTCCTGCACCGGACGCTGGATGCCGAGACGGGTGTTGTGCTTCTCCGTCGACTCGCCCATGGCGATGTTCTCGAAGGCGTCCGTCAGACCGTCGTGGGCCATGGCGTCGAGCATCTCGATCGCGCCGTACTTGAAGCCCTCGCGGGACTTCGGGAGCAGGTGCGGGGCGTTCGTCATGGACTCCTGGCCGCCGGCGACGACGATGTCGAACTCGCCGGCGCGGATCAGCTGGTCCGCCAGCGCGATGGCGTCGAGGCCGGAGAGACACACCTTGTTGATGGTCAGGGCCGGGACGTTCATCGGGATGCCCGCCTTGACGGCGGCCTGGCGTGCCGGGATCTGCCCCGCCCCGGCCTGGAGCACCTGGCCCATGATCACGTACTGCACCTGGTCGCCGCCGATGCCCGCACGGTCGAGGGCGGCCTTGATCGCGAAGCCGCCGAGGTCGGCCCCGGAGAAGGACTTCAGCGAGCCCAGCAGTCGTCCCATGGGCGTTCGGGCGCCCGCGACGATCACCGAGGTGTTGCTGTTCGTTCCAGACATGAGGTGCGATCCCCTTACCGGCTTGCACAGCCGAGGAGTGAACGAGGGTTTACTGAGAATGTACTGAGCGGTAGGCCACCCGTCATCCGGCCCGCAGTGTGATCGCGCGCACGTTGCGTAACCACGCCGGGAGCGCTGCACTGACTCCATGCTGACGCGAATCGACCACATCGGGATCGCCTGTTTCGACCTCGACAGGACTGTCGAGTTCTACCGTGCGACGTACGGCTTCGAGGTCTTCCACTCCGAGGTCAACGAGGAGCAGGGTGTCCGGGAGGCCATGCTCAAGATCAACGAGACGTCCGACGGCGGCGCCTCCTACCTCCAGCTGCTGGAACCCACCCGCGAGGACTCCGCCGTGGGCAAGTGGCTGGCCAAGAACGGCGAGGGCGTGCATCACATCGCCTTCGGCACCGCGGACGTCGACGGTGACGCCGCCGACATCCGCTCCAAGGGTGTCCGGGTGCTCTACGACGAGCCCAGGACCGGGTCCATGGGGTCCCGGATCACGTTCCTGCACCCCAAGGATTGCCACGGTGTACTGACAGAACTGGTCACTTCGGCGGCGGTTGAGTCACCTGAGCACTGACCTCCGTATATCTGGGCCGGTAGGGTTGGGGTCGGCCGTCGCCTTTCGCGGGGGACGGCCGTGGTCCTGGCGCCTTCCGGCGAGTGGGACCAAGGGCCGGGGTCCAGGTTTCGGGGGGCGAGCGTCGGGGCAGCAGCCCGTGCTCCGCCGTTGATCTGACACCATTCCCCGGGGGCCCCGTTCGGCCGAAGAACGGTGCTCGTTCGGAATTACATGACCAGGGGACGGATGGGACCGCGCAGTGCGGGGCTACGAACGCCAGGAGCGAGAGCCGGCGGCTGACGTCGACCACCTCTCTCGGTTCGAGGCCGAGATGGAACGGCTGAAGACCGAGCGGGAGAAGGCCGTCCAGCACGCCGAGGACCGCGGCTATCAGGTCGAGGTGCTGCGTGCCAAGCTGCACGAGGCACGCCGCAGTCTGGCGACCCGTCCTGCCTACGACGGGGCCGACATCGGCTACCAGGCCGAGCAGATGCTCCGTAATGCCCAGATGCAGGCCGACCAGCTGCGCGTCGACGCCGAGCGCGAGATCAGCCAGGCCCGGGCGCAGACCCAGCGTCTCCTCCAGGAGCACGCCGAGCACTCCGCGCGGCTCCAGGCCGAGCTGCACCAGGAGGCCGTCACCCGGCGTCAGCAGCTCGACCAGGAGCTGGCGGAGCGCCGCCAGACCGTCGAGTCGCACGTCAACGAGAACGTGGCGTGGGCGGAGCAGCTGCGCGCCCGCTCCGAGTCCCAGGCCCGCCGCCTGGTGGACGACTCGCGTGCCGAGGGCGAGCAGGCGCTCGCCGCGGCCCGCACGGAGGCCGAGCGGATCGTCGCCGAGGCGCGCCAGCGGCTCACCAACGACGCCGAGGCGGCCCGTGCGGAGGCCGAGGCGCTGCTGCGCCGTGCCCGCACGGACGCCGAACGCCTGCTGAACGCCGCCTCGACGCAGGCGCAGGAGGCCACCGACCACGCCGAGCAGCTGCGCAGCTCCACGGCGAGCGAGTCGGACAACGCCCGCCGCCAGGCCTCCGAGCTGAGCCGGGCCGCCGAGCAGCGGATGAGCGCCGCCGAGACGGCGCTGCGCGAGGCGCAGACCGAGGCGGACAAGGTCCTCAACGAGGCCAAGGAAGCCGCGGCGAAGACGATCGCGAGCGCCGAGTCGGTCAACGAACAGCGCACGCGGACGGCGAAGGAGCAGGTCGCCCGGCTGGTCAGCGAGGCCAACCAGGAGGCCGAGACCACCAAGACCGAGGCCGAGCAGCTCGTCGCGGACGCCCGCAGCAAGGCCGAGACGATCGTCGCGGAAGCCGAGGAGAGCGCCCGTAGCCTCACGGCCGAGGAGACCGCCTCCCAGCTCGCCAAGGCGGCCCGTACCGCCGAGGACGTGCTGAACAAGGCGTCCGAGGAGGCCAAGCGGACCACGAAGGCGGCGTCCGAGGAGGCCGAGCGGATCCGCACCGAGGCGGAGACCGAGGCCGACCGGCTGCGTGCCGAGGCGCACGACATCGCCGAGCAGCTCAAGGGCACGGCGAAGGACGACACCAAGGAGTACCGCGCCAAGACGGTCGAGCTCCAGGAGGAGGCGCGGCGGCTGCGCGGCGACGCGGAGCAGCTGCGTTCGGACGCGGTCGCCGAGGGCGAGCGCATCCGTGCCGAGGCCCGGCGCGAGGCCGTCCAGCAGATCGAGGAAGGCGCGAAGACCGCCGAGGAACTGCTCGGCAAGGCGAAGGCGGACGCGGACGAGCTGCGCCAGGCCGCCACGGCGGACAGCGAGAAGGTCCGCACCGAGGCCATCGAGCGCGCCACGGTGCTGCGCCGGCAGGCTGAGGAGACGCTGGAGCGGACCCGCGCGGAGGCCGACCGGAACCGCGCGGACGCCACCGAGCAGGCCGAGACGATCGTGGCCGACGCGGAGCGGGCCGCCGAACGGCAGCGCGAGGAGACCGAGCGGGCCATAGAGGCCCGTCAGGCCGAGGCCGCCGAGGGGCTGGCCCGGCTGCACACGGAGGCCGAGGAGCGTCTGGCCTCCGCCGAGCAGGCGCTGACCGACGCGCGCGCGGAGGCCGAGCGGATCCGCCGCGAGGCTTCCGAGGAGATCGACCGGCTGCGTTCGGAGTCCGCCGAGCGGATCCGTACGCTCCAGGAGCAGGCCGCGACGGAGGCCGACCGGCTGCGCGACGAGGCCGCGGCGGACGCTTCGGCGTCCCGCGCCGAGGGCGAGGCCATCGCGGTCCGGCTGCGTTCGGACGCCGTGGCGGAGGCCGAGCGGCTGAAGTCCGAGGCCCAGGACAGCGCCGACCGGGTGCGCGGCGAGGCGCAGGCCGCGGCCGAGCGCCTGGCGGCCGAGGGCGCCGAGACGCTGGCCGCCGCGCAGGAGGAGGCCGCCCGGCGCCGCCGCGAGGCCGAGGAGACCCTCGGTTCGGCGCGCCAGGAGGCCGACCAGGAGCGCGAGCGGGCCCGCGAGCAGAGCGAGGAGCTTCTCGCCTCCGCGCGCAAGCGGGTCGAGGAGGCCCAGACCGAGGCCGTACGGCTGGTCGAGGAGGCCGACCGGCGCGCGACCGAGATGGTCTCGAGCGCCGAGCAGACCGCGCAGCAGGTGCGGGACTCGGTGGCGGGGCTGCACGAGAGCGCCCAGGAGGAGATCACCGGTCTGCGCTCGGCCGCCGAGCACGCGGCGGACCGTACGCGCACCGAGGCGCAGGAGGAGGCGGACCGGGTCCGCGCCGACGCGTACGCGGAGCGGGAGCGGGCCGGCGAGGACGCGGCGCGGCTGCGGCGCGAGGCGAACGAGGAGCGGGAGGCCGCGAGCGCGCTCGCGGAGCGCACGGTCGCGGACGCGATCGCGGAGGCGGAGCGGATGCGCTCGGACGCCTCCGATCACGCCCAGCGGGTGCGCACCGAGGTGTCGGACGCGATCGCGAACGCCGACCAGGACGCCGCGCGCACCCGTGCGGACGCCCGGGAGGACGCGAACCGGATGCGCTCGGACGCGGCCGCGCAGGTGGACACGCTCATCACCGAGGCGACGGCGGAGGCCGACCGGCTCGCGATGGAGACCTCGGCCGAGGCCGAGCGGGTCCGTGCCGAGGCCGTGGCCAAGGCCGAGAAGCTCATCTCGGACGCGAGCGGTGACGCGGAGCGGCTGCGGGCCGAGGCCGCCGGGGCGGTCGGTTCCGCGCAGCAGCACTCCGAGCGGATCCGCACCGAGGCCGAGCGCTTCAAGGCGCGGGCGACGGAGGAGGCCGAGCGGCGTACGGCGGCGGCGCGCGAGGAGTCCGAGCGGCTGCTGGACGAGGCACGCCAGGAGGCGAACAAGAAGCGCTCCGAGGCGGCCGAGCAGGTCGACACGCTCATCTCCGAGACGGCGTCCGAGGCGGACAAGCTGCTCTCGGACGCGCAGCAGAGCGCGCAGAAGACGACGGCGGACGCCGAGTCGCAGGCCGACACGATGGTCGGCGTGGCGCGGGGCGAGGCCGAGCGGCTCGTCTCGGAGGCGACCGTCGAGGGCAACACGCTCGTGGAGCGGTCCCGCGCGGACGCGGACGAGCTGCTGATCGGTGCGCGCCGGGACGCCACGGCGATCCGGGAACGGGCCGAGGAGCTGCGCGACCGTGTCACGTCGGAGATCGAGGACCTGCACGAGCGGGCGCGCCGCGAGTCGTCCGAGGCGATGAAGAACGCGGGCGACCGGTGCGACGCGCTCATCAAGGCCGCGGAGGAGCAGCTCGCCAAGGCCGAGGCGAAGGCCAAGGACCTGGTGGCGGAGGCGAACTCCGAGGCGAGCAAGGTCCGTATCGCCGCCGTCCGCAAGGCCGAGGGGCTGCTCAAGGAGGCCGAGCAGAAGAAGGCGTCGCTGGTCGGCGAGGCGGAGAAGATCCGGTCCGAGGCGATCCAGGAGGCGAAGGCCGCCGTCGAGGAGGGCAAGCGCGACCTGGAGGTCCTGGTCCGCCGGCGCGAGGACATCAACACGGAGATCTCCCGTGTCCAGGACGTCCTCGAGGCGTTGGAGTCCTTCGAGGCCCCGGCGGGCGCGAAGGACGGCGGAGTGAAGGCGGGGGCGGCCGCGGGGGCGGCCCGTTCGGGCGGCAAGGCGTCGGAGAGCTAGGGCCGGTCGGTGGCCGGCTGCGGCCGGAAGCACGCATTACGTGTTTTGTGGGAGGTTTGTCACAGGTTCTGGCAAGCCTTCCCATAGCCTGCCACCCAAAAGGAGTGTCATTCTCCAGATCAAACACGTATCCGCTCGATGACACACCGCATTGCCCCCTAGGATTCCCCCTATCACCTCACCGGTCTCATTCGACAGGATCCCCATGAGCGACACTTCCCCCTACGGCTTCGAGCTTGTGCGGCGTGGATACGACCGCGCGCAGGTGGACGAACGCATCTCGAAGCTCGTCTCCGACCGCGACAGCGCTCTGGCCCGTATCACCGCACTCGAAAAGCGCATCGAGGAACTCCATCTCGAAACGCAGAACGCCCAGGCCCAGGTGAGCGACGCCGAGCCGTCGTACGCCGGTCTCGGCGCCCGCGTCGAGAAGATCCTCCGCCTCGCCGAGGAGGAGGCCAAGGACCTGCGCGAGGAGGCCCGTCGCGCGTCCGAGCAGCACCGCGAGCTCGCCGAGTCGGCGGCCCAGCAGGTGCGCAACGACGCCGAGTCGTTCGCCGCGGACCGCAAGGCCAAGGCGGAGGACGAGGGCGTCCGGATCGTCGAGAAGGCCAAGAGCGAGGCCTCGCAGCTGCGCTCCGAGGCGCAGAAGGACGCGGCGTCCAAGCGCGAGGAGGCGGACGCCCTCTTCGAGGAGACCCGTGCCAAGGCCGCCCAGGCCGCCGCCGATTTCGAGACGAACCTCGCCAAGCGCCGCGAGCAGTCCGAGCGCGACCTGGCCTCGCGCCAGGCCAAGGCCGAGAAGCGCCTCGCGGAGATCGAGCACCGCGCGGAGCAGCTCCGCCTGGAGGCCGAGAAGCTGCGCACGGACGCCGAGCGCCGCGCCCGCCAGACGGTGGAGACGGCTCAGCGCCAGGCCGAGGACATCGTGGCCGACGCGAACGCCAAGGCCGACCGCATCCGCTCGGAGTCCGAGCGTGAGCTGGCCGCCCTCACCAACCGCCGCGACTCGATCAACGCGCAGCTCACGAACGTCCGCGAGATGCTCGCGACGCTCACGGGCGCCGCGGTGGCCGCCGCCACCGGTCCGGCCGAGGACGAGCCGATCTCCCGCGGGGTTCCGGCGCAGCAGTCCCGGTAACCGCACGGCACGACGACGAGGCCCGCTCCCTCCCCCGAGGGTGCGGGCCTCGTCGTCGGGTGGCAGGCTCCCGGGGGCCGTCCTAGCGTGGCCGCATGATCGAGCTCGAGGGGCTGACGAAGCGGTACGGCGAGAAGGTGGCGGTCAACAACCTCACCTTCACCGTCAGACCGGGCATCGTCACCGGCTTCCTCGGTCCCAACGGCGCGGGGAAGTCCACGACGATGCGGATGATGCTCGGGCTCGACCGTCCCACCGCGGGCGACGTACGGATCGACGGACAGCACTACGACCGGCTGAAGGACCCCCTGAAGTACATCGGCGCCCTGCTGGACGCCCAGGCCATGCACGGTGGCCGCAGCGCCTTCAACCATCTGCTGTGCCTCGCCCAGAGCAACGGCATCCCGCGGGCGCGGGTGCACGAGGTGCTGGACACCGTGGGCCTCACGGCGGTCGCGCGCAAGAAGGCGAAGGGGTTCTCGCTGGGCATGGGCCAGCGGCTCGGCATCGCGGGGGCGCTGCTGGGCGATCCGCGGATCCTGATGTTCGACGAGCCGGTCAACGGCCTCGACCCCGAGGGCATCCACTGGATCCGCAATCTGATGAAGTCCCTCGCCTCCCAGGGCCGCACGGTCTTCGTCTCCTCCCACCTCATGAGCGAGATGGCGCTGACCGCCGACCACCTCGTCGTCATCGGCCAGGGCAGGCTGCTCGCCGACACCTCGATGGCCGACTTCATCCGGCAGAACTCGCGCAGTTACGTCCGGGTCCGTTCCCCGCAGCGCGAGCGGCTGCTCGACGCGCTGAAGGGCGCGAGCATCACCGTCGTCCAGACGGGCAGCGGGGCGCTGGAGGTGGACGACGGACAGCCGGAGCACATCGGGGAGCTGGCCGCGCGGCACCAGATCGTGCTGCACGAGCTGAGCCCCCAGCAGGCCTCCCTGGAGGAGGCGTTCATGCGGCTGACCGCGGAGTCGGTGGAGTACCACGCGCACACCGAGGCCCCGGAAGGGGACCTCGCGCCGGTCCCGCCGGATACGGCCCCCGCCCCGCGGTGGGGCGGCGACTGGAAGAAGGGCTGAGCATGGCGGCCATCCAGGTCCTCAGGTCGGAGTGGACCAAGATCCGGTCTGTGTCGTCCACGGTGTGGACCCTGAGTCTCGCGGCGGTCGTCACGATCGCGCTGGGCCTGCTCATCTCGCTCGTCTCCAAGAACGAGTGGGACAACATGAGCGCGAACGACCGGCTGACGTTCGACCCGACGTTCATCAGCTTCGCGGGCATGACCCTCGGCCAGCTCGCGATGATCGTGTTCGGGGTGCTGGTCGTCGGCAACGAGTACAGCACGGGCATGATCCGCACCTCGCTCTCGGCGGTGCCCCAGCGCGGCACGTTCCTCTTCAGCAAGATCGCGGTGGCGGCCGGCCTCGCCCTGGCCGTCGGCATGATCACCAGCTTCGCCACGTTCTTCGTGGGCCAGGCGGCGCTCGGCGCGCACCGGACGTCGATCAGCGATCCGGGGGTGCTGCGCGCGGTGATCGGCGGGGGCCTCTACATGACGCTCATCACCGTGTTCTCGATGGGGGTCGCGGCGATGCTGCGCTCTCCGATGCTCTCGCTCGGCATCCTGATGCCGTTCTTCTTCCTGATCTCCAACATCCTGGGCGCCGTGTCCGCGACCAAGAAGGTCGGCCGCTACCTCCCGGACCAGGCCGGCAGCAGGATCCTGCGGGTGGTGACCCCGCTCGACGACACCCCCTACGGTCCCTGGGGCGGCCTCGGCATCATGCTGCTGTGGGTGGCCGCGGCCCTGATCGGCGGCTACGCGCTGCTCAAGAAGCGGGACGCGTAGGGCGGCCGGGGGGCTCGCCGCCGTCCGGGCCGGGGTGGATCAGCCCGTCGAAGTCGGACCATCCCTCCCACTGCCACACGTCCTTGCCGAGGTCGGGCTGGAGCGGCACGAACCGGCCGAGCTCGAAGTCCCCGCCGTCCAGGTCGAACCAGCGCTCGTCGGCGACCTCGGTGCCGAGTCCGACGGTCCGCGCGGTCAGCCGGACGAGGAGTTTCACCCCGGACGATCCGGACAGGTCCTTGCCCTGGATCCGGTGGAACGGCAGTCCGGTCACCGGCGCCTCGACCGGTATCCAGACCGTGAAGGGCGCCCCCCTCTCGACGGCGAGCCAGCTCCGCTCGTCGGCCGGCTCGCCCTGGGCGTCCAGGACCTTCAGCCACTGCTTGTAGATGACGAGGCTGCCGTCGTGCGGGGAACGCTCCAGGTAGCGCAGATGGGCGCGGGCCCGCAGGTCGACGACCGAGAGGTTGTCGAAGCGGTTGTAGAAACGGACGGCGATGACGGCGTCGTCGCTGTCCGCGTGCCGCCGCGAGTAGCCGGGGAAGTCGGCGGTCCAGGCGTGCGAGACGCTGGCCCGGCGCCGCCAGACGAAGGGCCGCAGCGCGAACAGCTTGATCAGGACGATGCCGAGGAGCACCGCCGGTGCCAGGGCGCCGGTCACCGAGGCGAGCGTGGCGAGCAGCTGGTGCGGGGTGCTGTCCGGTTCGGGGTCGAGGTTGTCGGTGCCGACACAGGCCCGCAGCACTCCGAGACTGAGGTCGAGGAGCCGCTCCCCGTTCGAGAACCGCTCCGCCATGGACCGCGGCGAGTTCTCGGTCAGCGTCCACGCCGTCGCCACGAGGACCGAGAGTCCGGCCAGCGCGCCCAGCGCCATCAGCAGCAGGGCGTGGACGGTGCGCCCCGCGATCCACCAGCGAACGGAGGTACGAAAACGCGGATGCGCCGGCCTCCGGCCCGATCGCCCCGCCGCGCGTCTCATCAGCCCCAACTCGCTTCCCCCGCAACTCACTTGGTGACGACTCGTACAATCGGGACGGCATCATTCCCGGTGCCGGTTCAGGCCAACCGCGCTCAGCCGGGGAGACCGGGTCCCGCGCCGGGTACACCTCGGGTGAAGGCCCAGGTTCATCTCGCGTGAAAGGCTGTGCCCGCATGCGCGCGACACCACCCCCGGAGGGCGTCACCGTGACGGCGAAGGACCGAAGCCTGAAGGACCGAAGCCTGGAGGCACTGGGCCTGAGCGACGTGCCCGCGAAGAAACCCCTCACCTATCCCGGCCGGCCCACCACCGAGCCGTCCCTGCTGACCGGCGGCGAGCTGCTCCAGCTGGACGTGCGGCCGCTGCGGCTCGGCGAGTGGTACGTGGAGGAGCGCCAGGAGCAGCAGCGTCTCGACGAGGCCCTCGCCGACCTGGGGCAGGTGGGCACCGGGCTGCGCCATCCGGTCATCGCGGTCGGCTCGAACGCCTCCCCCGGGCAAGTCGCCCACAAGCTGACCCGGCTGGACATCCCGGCGACGGTGCCGATGGTCCCGGTGCGGGTGCGCGGCATCGGCGTGGGCTGCTCCGGGCACATCAGTCCGGCGGGTTACGTGGCCGGGACACCGTACGTGGACCGGACCGCCGAGACGACGCTCGTGGTCACCTGGCTGGACTCGACGCAGCTGAAAGCCGTCGACGACACCGAGTTCCCCGACTACCGGCGGGCGATACTCCCCGGCGACGCGTTCACGATGACGATGCCCTCCGGGGAACGGCTCGGCGGCGCGTACATCTACTTCAGCGCGCACGGCGTGCTCGCCGATCCCGGGACCGGGCGGCCCCGCCCCGGCGGCGGCGACCAGTCCGAGCTGCTCGCCGCCCTGCTGGCCTGTTCCGGGCGTCTGCGCGACCTGCTCGGACCGGACCCCGCGGCCTGGGTGCGCCGGGCGGGTGCCGACCGGTCGCTGCGCGAGGCGGGCACGCTGGTCTTCGGCGAGGAGGGCTGGGTGCTGCCGCAGACCGACTTCCTGCCCTACCTCGACGAATCGACGGAGCTGCGGCTGTACGACGACCTTCCGCCGCTGGACGATTCCCTGCCGGAGCGCCCCTGACATTTCCCGTCGACGGGCCGGACGGCGAATTCCCTTTCCCGGCCGATCAAGAAAGACGGGTACCTGACAGAACAGACGCACGAAACGTCGCCCTCTCCTGGATCTTTCACCGTCCGATGGCCACGATTTTACTTTCCCTTGAGTGGAACCGTCGGCGCCCGGATATCCTCCTTACCCTTACGGGGGCGTGCGCCCCGAGGTCCTGAACCTTTCGATGGGTGCGGAGAATGATCGAGGCAGTCGGCCTGACGAAGCGCTACGGCGCCAAGACAGCCGTGTACAACCTTTCCTTCCAGGTCCGGCCGGGTGCCGTCACCGGATTCCTCGGGCCCAACGGCTCGGGCAAGTCGACGACGATGCGGATGATCCTCGGCCTCGACAACCCGACCTCCGGGCAGGTGACGATCGGCGGCTTCCCCTACCGCAGGCTGCCGAACGCACCCCGCCAGGTCGGCGCGCTCCTCGACGCCAAGGCCGTCCACGGCGGCCGGAGCGCCCGCAACCACCTGCTGAGCCTGGCCCAGCTGTCGGGCATCCCGGCCCGCCGCGTGGACGAGGTGCTCGGGGTCGTGGGCCTCCAGGACGTGGCCAAAAAGCGCTCCAAGGGCTTCTCGCTCGGCATGGGCCAGCGCCTCGGCATCGCCGCCGCGCTCCTCGGCGACCCCCAGGTGCTCCTCTTCGACGAGCCGGTCAACGGCCTCGACCCCGAGGGCATCCTGTGGGTCCGCAACCTGATGAAGTCGCTGGCCTCCGAGGGCCGTACGGTCTTCGTCTCCTCGCACCTCATGAGCGAGATGGCGCTGACCGCCGACCACCTCATCGTGATCGGCCGCGGCCAGCTCCTGGCCGACCAGAGCATCAAGGACTTCATCTCGCACAACTCGGCCGACTTCGCCCGGGTGCGCACCCCCGACACCGAGCCGCAGCAGCGCGAGAAGCTGACCGCCGCGCTGACCGAGGCCGGCGGCCAGGTGCTGCCCGAGCAGGACGGCGCGCTGCGCGTCACCGGCCTGCCGCTCCCCCGGATCAGCGACCTCGCGCACTCCGCCGACGTCCGCCTGTGGGAGCTGTCGCCGCACCAGGCCTCGCTGGAGGAGGCGTACATGCGGATGACGCAGGGCGCCGTCGACTACCGCTCGACCATCGACCAGAAGGCGGGGCTCCAGCAGCAGCTGCCGCCGGGCGCCATGCCGCCGCCGCAGATGCCGGTGGCGGGCCAGGGCCAGCCCGGCTGGTACGCGCCGCTGCCGCCGCAGCAGGGCGGGCAGCCCTTCGCCATGCCGCAGGCCGGGCCCTACGGCGCTCCTCCGGCCCCCGCCGCCCCTGGCCCCTACGGCGCTCCGGCCGCCCCCGGCGCCCAGGATGTCAATCCGTACGCCCAGGCCCCCGCGAGCCCGGCGGCGCCCGCACCGGCTCCCGCAGCCGCGCCCGAAGCCACACCCGAGTCCGCGCCGACGCCCGCGCCCGCCGCCGACCTGACCAAGCCCGAGGACGCCCGATGAGCACGCCCCAGCCCCCGATGCCGCAGCAGACCGCCGCTGCCCCCGACTGGCAGGCGGCGCCCGGCACTTCGTACACCTCGCCGATCCCCGTCACCCGCACCCACCTCGGGCACGCGCTCAACTCCGAGTGGACGAAGATCAAGTCGGTGCGCTCCACGATGTGGACGCTCGGCACCTTCCTGCTCCTGGTGGTCGGCATCGGATTCCTGGTCGCCACGCAGACCACGAACGAGGACTTCGGGGACGTCCCGTTCACGGTCCCCGCGTTCATCGGCCTGCTGCTCGGACAGATCTGCATGCTCACGCTGGGCGTGCTGGTGGTCTCCTCCGAGTACGGCACGGGCATGATCCGTACGACGTTCACGGCCTCGCCGCAGCGGCACCGGGTGCTCGCCGCCAAGATGATCATCTTCTTCGCGGTCGCGTTCACCGTCTCGGTCTGCGCGATCGGGCTCGTCGGCCTGTTCACCGCGAGCCTGCACAGCGGCGGCTCGTCCACCCCGTGGGGCGGCACCGTCTTCATGGGCGCGCTCTACGTCTCGCTGCTCGGCACGCTCTCGCTCGCCGTGGGGTCGATGCTGCGCCACTCGGCGGGCGCGATCACCACGATGCTCGGCGTCGTGCTGCTGCCCTCGATCCTGCCCGCGTTCCTGATGATGTCCGACACCCTGCGGACGATCGGCGAGAAGATGGAGAAGTACGCCGCCATCTCCACCCTCGCCACGGTCTTCCGGACGGGCCCCGACGACGGCAACGGCAGCGCCCAGCTCGGCCTGCTCGCCGGGGTCACGGCGGCGGCCGTCGCCGCCGCCTTCGTGCTCCTGGAGCGCCGGGACGTGTGACGCCCGCGCCCGCCGGACGGCCCGGGGCCGTCCGGCGCGAGGCCGGACCGGTCGAAGTCGCCTAGAACCTGGGCGCGTTACGGGACCGCTGCACCCGCGAGGTGCGGCGGTCCTTCGCGTTCCAGCAGGCCTTGTGCCAGTGCCGCCGCTCGTCGACGCCCGAGTGCTCCGGCCAGGCCACCACGTGCGGCACCCCGGAGGGGATCAACTGGTCGCAGCCGGGACAGCGGTAGGTCTTGCCCTGCGCGCTCGCGCCCGCCACATGACGCACGCTCCACTCCTCGCCCTGCCAGCTCTCGGTGGACTGCCAGCCGCCGTAGCGGTCCGACGAGTCCTCCTCGTGGCTCCTGCCGGACGAGCCGGCGTCCTTCGGACGGTTGCGACGCGGGGACAAGGGACACCTCACGGAGCTATACAGGGAGCAGGGGCCGGCTCCAGCCTACGCGGGACGCGCACGGGTACACGTACTCCGCCAACCCGCACAGATCTCCCACCGGACCGTCCTCGGACGGCCCTCGGACGTCTTCGGACAGCCCAATTCCCAGACAATCCGCAAATCTCTCCGCAAGGCCGTGTCTTCGGCACGTGTCAGGCGGTTATGCCGGGTGGGGGAGCTCCGTGTCGGAGCCGAGGAAGCAGGAAGTTCGATGCACGTTGGAAGCTTTGTACTGGCCGCCCAGTTCCCTGGACAGGGTCAGGGAGAGGCCCTGCACCGCGCCACGCGGTCGGCCGAGGTCGCCGAGGAGGCCGGGCTGGACACGGTCTGGCTGGCCGAACACCACTTCGTGCCGTACGGGACATGCCCGTCGGCCATCACACTCGCCGCGTATCTGCTCGGCCGCACCGAGCGGATCCGGATCGGCACCGCGGTCAGCGTGCTGCCCACCGTCCACCCCGTGGCGCTCGGCGAACAGGCCGCCCTGCTGCACCTGACGTCCGGCGGGCGCCTCTCGCTGGGGGTCGGCCGCGGCGGCCCCTGGGTCGACCTGGAGGTCTTCGGCGCGGGTCTCGCGGCGTACGAACACGGGTTCCCCGAGTCACTCGATCTGCTGATTCGCTGGTTGCGCGAACCGTCCGTCGCCGGCACCTCCGGACGCTTCCCGTTCCGTGAAGTCCCGGTCGTGCCCCGCCCGTCGGAGGCGCTGAGCGGCGCTCCGGGGCCCGAGGTCGTCGTGGCGTGCACCTCGCCCGCGAGCGTCCGGCTCGCCGCCGAACGCGGGCTGCCGATGCTTCTGGGCATGCACGTCGGGGACGAGGAGAAGGCCGAAATGGTCGCGCTGTGGCGGCGGCACGCGCGCGCGGCGGGCCGCCCCACGGACGAGATCCTGGGCGCCGCCCATGTCTCCGCAGGCGTCTGCCAGATCGCGGACCGCCGGACCGACGCCGTCGAGACGCTCGTCAAGGCGATGCCGGGCTGGCTGAAGCAGGGACTGGACGCCCACGTGACGGTCGACGGCCGCGCCCGCTCGATGCGGGACCCGGTGGCGTACACCGAACTGCTCTGCGGGCTGCACCCGGTGGGCACCCCACGACTGTGCGCCGACCGGCTCGCGGCGACCTCGGAGCGGACCGGCATCGGGCGCTTCGCCCTGCTCGTCGAGGGTTCGGGCGACCTGGCGGCGACCGAGGAGAACGTGCGGCGGCTCGGGGCCGAGGTACTGCCCCAGCTCAGGTGACCGCACGGGGCCGGGCCCGGCGGTCCGGACGCGCGGGGAGCTTGCCGCCCCAGTACCAATGCACCTCCCGCGTACGGAGCGGCAAGCAATGCGGCATCAGTGCGTCAGCAGTCCCTGAACTCAGGGGACTGGTTGAGCAGCTGACTGCGTACCGAGGTGAAGCGTGCCAGTGTGTCGTCCACCGAGTCGTCCAGTGGGAACACCGCCACCCGGTGGCAGTTCTGGAAGGCCAGCCGCACTCCGAAGTGCCGCTGCAGCGCGCCGCGTATCGCGTCACTCGCGAGCGCACGCAGCAGCTGGCCACGTGCCTGCTCGTCCGGCGGAGGCGTCTGGTTGTCGGCGAAGTTGCCGCCGTCCACCTTCAGCTGGGCCACCAGGGAGCTGATCATCTCCCACGCGTAGGGCAGGGAGGTCCGGACGCAGTCGACGAAGTCAGCTTCATCGACCTCGCCTCGCTCGGCCTGTTGGAGTAGGGCCGGTGAGACGTCGAGCGACATGGGTACTCCTCTCGCACCCCCACACATCGGGGGTTGCCGGACAGGGACGGGGATCGCGATATCGAACACGCTGAGTACAGGTATCGCGACCTCCCGTTCATACGGTAAGCATCGGCAGGTAACGACACCAGGAGAATGGGCACATAGCGAACGCCCCGTACGCCGACAATCGGCCACGACGGAACGGGGAACCTTCGGGATCAATGGGATGACCCGCGGAAACGCCGCCCGCGCCGGCCAGGGAGACCCGAGGGGTCAAAAGGGGCGAACCGTGACTTCCTCCTCCGGTCCGGGCGCGGAGGGCGGCCGGGGTCCGGGGACGGGAATCGCGTGCACCGCCGCCGGTCGAGTAGCGTTGCCGACCATGCGTCTCGTCATTGCCCGCTGTTCCGTGGACTACGCGGGCCGGCTCACCGCCCATCTCCCGTCGGCCCCCCGCCTGATCCTCGTGAAGGCGGACGGCAGCGTCTCGATCCACGCGGACGACCGGGCCTACAAGCCCCTCAACTGGATGTCGCCGCCCTGCACACTGAAGGAGGGGTCCGGCGACGACGAAGGTGTCTGGACCGTCATCAACAAGGCGGGCGAGAAGCTCATCATCACCATGGAGGAGATCCTCCACGACTCCTCGCACGAACTCGGCGTGGACCCCGGCCTGATCAAGGACGGTGTGGAAGCGCACCTCCAGGAGCTGCTCGCCGACCGCATCGAGACCCTCGGCGAGGGCTACTCGCTGATCCGCCGTGAGTACATGACGGCCATCGGTCCGGTCGACATCCTGTGCCGGGACGCCGCGGGGCAGACCGTCGCCGTGGAGATCAAGCGCCGCGGCGAGATCGACGGCGTGGAGCAACTGACGCGCTATCTGGAGCTGTTGAACCGCGATCCGCACCTCGCGCCGGTCCGCGGCATCTTCGCGGCCCAGGAGATCAAGCCGCAGGCCCGCGTTCTCGCCACCGACCGCGGCATCGGCTGCACGGTCCTGGACTACGACGCCCTGCGCGGCATCGAGGACGACAAGCTGCGGCTGTTCTGACCCCCTCGGGTTCGTATACGGCAGAGGGCCGGGTCCGTCATCGGACCCGGCCCTCTGCTCACTGCTCTGCTCGTCTTCCGTGCGGTCCGGCCGTACGTCCGGACCGCACGGTCAGATCACCGTGCCGCTCGGCGACGTCGTGGCGGAGCCCGTGCCCGCCGGGGTGCCGCCGGGCACCGGACCGCTCGCGGAGTCGGTGGTGGCCGGGCTCGACGACGTGCTGGCCGACGGCGACGGGGACGGCGAGGTGCTCGTGGAGGACGTCGACGGCGAGGGGTTCGGGGGCGACGAGGACGGCCGGTGCGTGGGCCGGTGCGTGGGTGACGCGGAGGGCGACTTCGACGGCTTGCTCGTACCGGTGCGCGTCCCGCTCGGGTCGGCGGACGGCTGCCTGCTCACCGTGGCCGTCGGCGACGGCGTCGTGGGGTCGTCCGAGGTGCCGTACGTGCCGTCGGGGCCCGGGTCGGTGGGGGAGGCCACGACGCTGGGAGAGGAGTCGTCGCCCTTCTTCGGCGTGTCCGCGCTCAGGCTGTCGTCCTGGGCGTCCTGCGTGGCGGACGGGTTGACGCCGGCCTTCTCGGGCGGGGTCTCGTTGTTGTGCTGCGAGGTCGCGCCGAGGGTCACCACGGTCCCGAGGACGGCCACGAGGAGCGCGCCCGCGCCCGCGGCCACCAGATTGCGCCGGGTGCCGGAGACCAGCCGCCCCGCGACGCTCCGCGGCTTGGCCCCGGGGGTGCCGGGGCCGCCCGGGTGGCCGAGCAACGTGACGGTGTCGCCCGACGGGTCGGTGCGGGGGAAGGCCGCCGGGACGCCGCCGGGAGGCGACATCGACTCCTCGTGGCGCGCGTCGGGTATCTCCTCGCCCGCCGGGGTGCGCCCGCCGGTGAGCTGCAGGGTTCCGGAGCGGTCGGTGACCAGCGCGAGGGCGCGGCGGCCGGCGGTGGTGCCGCGCTTGTCGGCGAGCTCGCCGCGCATGGCGACGGAGGCCTCCAGCTCGGCGCGGGCCCGGTCCAGCTGGTGGCCGCAGAGCGCGAGGACACCCAACTCGTGGTGGAAGTAGGCCTGTTCCCCGATGTCGCCGGCCAGTTCGGAGGCCTCGACACCGAGGCGCAGGACGCGCTCCCAGGCGCTCCAGTGCAGCCCCGAGGCGAAGGCCGCCGCGGCCTTGCGGGCGAGCTGGACGGAGACGGCGTCCTCGTCCTCCTCGTCCAGCGGGGCGGTGGTGACCGGGACCAGCACGTCCAGGGCGGCGAGCACCGCGTCGGCCTCGGCGCAGACCCGCTCCGGGGTGACCGAGGGGTGCCCGGCCCACCAGCTGTAGTGCCGGGCGGCGGCCAACGCGCTGTCCTGGAGGGTGTCCGCGTATCCGGAGGCCTCCAGCTGGGCCTGCACTCCGGCGGCGAGCCGGTAGCGGGGGCCGACCGGGGAGACCAGAGCGCAGTCCGCGAGTTCGGCGAGCGCGGCGTCGGCGTGGGTGTCGCCCACGAGTGCGGGCAGATGGGCCTGGTGGGGCACCTCGCCACCGAGCGCGACGGCGAAACGCAGGGTGGCGCGGGCCGATTCGCTGAGCCGGGAGGCGAGCAGCGCGGCGGGCGCGGCGCCTTCGGCGAGGGAGGGCAGCGGCAGCTCCTGGCCGTCGCCGGCCTCGAAGTGCACGTCGGCGGGGGCTTCCTGGAAGACCCCGTAGTCGTCGAAGGCCTCCTCGCCGGCCCGCTGCCGGTCGCGCTGCCGCAGCAGCGCTCCGGCCTGGATGAAGCGCAGGGGCAGCCCCTCGGACTCGAACCAGAGGTCGCCCGCCCAGTTCGACTCGTCCTCGGTCAGGACGCGTCCGACGGCGCGCTCCAGCAGTTCGAGGCCGCCGCTGCGGTCGAGGCCGCCGAGGACGACCTCGTCGAGTTCGGCGTGGGCGGACGGGGCCGGCGCGTCGGGGGCCGCGGCGATCGCGAAGGCGCACTCGGGGGTGGCGTCGAGCAGCATGTCGAGGGCGCTGCCGCCGATCTCCGCGTCGTCGAGGACGACGACCGCTCCGATCTCACGGACGAGCAGGAGCAGGTCGTCGTGGTCCGGGCGGTAAAGGGGGGCTTCGTAGACGGCGGCGAAGAGGTCGTACAGCACGTCGCTCGCGGTGCGGCCGTAGCCGGAGAGGCGCACGACTCCGTCGGGGGCGAGGTCCGCGCAGTCGTCGGCGACGGCGTCCAGCAGGACGGTGCGGCCCGATCCCGAGGGGCCGGTGAGCCGTACCGAGCGCCCGCGCGCGAGGAGGCGTACGAGTTGCTCGCGCTCCTCGTCGCGTTCGAGGAGGGGCAGCCGGGGCCGGGTCGGGCCGGGCGGAGCGGGGGGCGCCACCGCGCGGGCCAGCTCGGCACGGGCGGCGGCGCTGTGCCGGACCGGCGGCTGCGGCCGCTCGTGCGGCGGGCAGTTCTCGATCTCGCTGCCGTCGACGGGGTTGACGGTGAGGGCGAATTCGCCCGTGACGAGCCTGACCGTGCGGACGGGCGCGGGTTTGTGCTGTCCGAGGTCGGCTGCGAGCGGGTCGCGCGGCGGGCGCGGACGAGACACCTGGCCGTCGTCCTCCTGGCCGTACTCCTCGGATCCCCGGTCGATCGGGTCCATGTTCCAAGCCCCCCAAAAGCGTCGTGTGCCGATGCCCTCCCGGCCTGGCTGCACAGCGCTTCGTCGCTTCTGGTCCGGTGCCCGCTCGTAGGGTTTCGGTCGGCGGGCAGCCGAACCCTAAACCTTCGCACAGTATCTACGAACAGGCGGGGTACCGCGCCGTCCGAACCGTCACAGCTTCATGAGGATTGTGCATGTGGCACGCCGAATGCGCCGGTCGGGGCGCGTACGCGGTCGCGCACGCGGAGCACAGGGGGCGCGCCCGGGTCACACGCGGGGCAGGGACTCGACCCCGATGCCGCCCTCGATCGCCAGGATCCGGTGCAGCCGGGTGGCCACCAGCAGGCGCTGCATCTGCGCCGGCACGCCGCGCAGCACGAGCCGTCGGCCGCACCTCCCGGCACGTCGGTGGGCCCCCATGATGACGCCGAGCCCGGTGGCGTCCCAGGAGTCCAGCTCGGACAGGTCCAGCACGAGATCGCCGGCTCCGTCGTCGACGGCCGAGTGCAGGACCGTACGGGCGTCCGCCGCGCTGCGTACGTCGAGGCGGCCCCCGACGACCAGTTCGGTGTGGTCGCCCCTGATGTACATATGCGCTCCCCGAGAATGCGTCTCGTAACTCCGCGTGTGTCTGTTTCCGCGTCTTCGCGTCTGCATGTTGTGCATGGTCTGACTGCCTGAGGGCCGTGGAGGTTGCCGTCTGTAAGCGAACCGATACCGAATTCACCTCATGGGGTGACATCCGGGAGGCGCGCACGGCGTCCGCGGCACATGCGGCGACCGGGTCCCGGTCGCCGCATGATCGTTCAGTGCTTGTAGAAGCCCTGCCCGCTCTTGCGCCCGATGTCACCGGCGTCAACCATCCGGCGCATCAGCTCCGGCGGGGCGAACTTCTCGTCCTGGGTCTCGGTGTAGATGTTGCCGGTGGCGTGCAGCAGGATGTCGACGCCCGTGAGGTCGGCGGTGGCCAGCGGGCCCATGGCGTGACCGAAGCCCAGCCGGCAGGCGAGGTCGATGTCCTCGGCGGTGGCCACGCCCGACTCGTACAGCTTCGTCGCCTCGACGACGAGGGCCGAGATGAGGCGGGTGGTGACGAAGCCGGCGACGTCACGGTTGACGACGATGCAGGTCTTGCCGACGGACTCGCTGAACTCCCGTGCGGTGGCGAGCGTTTCGTCGCTGGTCTTGTAGCCGCGGACCAGCTCGACGAGCTGCATCATCGGCACCGGCGAGAAGAAGTGCACGCCGACGACCCGCTCCGGGCGCTCCGTGGCCGCCGCGATCTTGGTGATCGGGATCGCGGAGGTGTTGGAGGCGAGCACGGTGTCGGGGCGCACGATCTTGTCGAGAGCCTGGAAGATCTCGTGCTTGACCTCGAGCTTCTCGAAGACCGCCTCGATGACGATGTCCGCGTCGGCGGCGGCGTCCAGGTCCGTGGTCGCCGTGATGCGCGCGAGGGCCGCGTCCGCGTCCGCGGCTTCGAGCTTGCCCTTGCTCACGAACTTGTCGTACGAGGCCTTGATGCCGTCGAGGCCGCGGTTCAGCGCCTCGTCGGTGACATCGCGCAGAACGACGTCCCAGCCCGCCTGCGCGGAGACCTGGGCGATACCGGACCCCATCAGTCCGGCTCCGATGACGGCAAGCTTCCCAGCCACTCAGACTCCCTTAACACGCTGCTTGTGTATGCCTCTTCGGCGGAGAGTAGCGTTCGGAAGGGGGTGTGAAACCCGTAAGTAACGCGTGTCACGGTCTCAGGGCGTGAGACACCCGTCACGTCCGGTCCGGGGTGTCACCGGGCCCGGGTCGTCCGTCCGCCCGTACGGCGTAACCGCGGACCTTCGGGCTCAGCAACTCCTCGATGTCGTCGAGGAGGACGAGGACCTCGCGCGACACCTCGTCCGGGGCACGGCCCGCCCTCATCTCGCGGGCGATGACCGCCGCGACGGTCTGGTGCGCCCAGTTGATCTGGCCGGCGACGAGGCCGGGCAGCGGGTCCCCGGGCGGTGCGCCGGTCTCCTCGCGCAGGGCCTCCTCCAGGTTCTCCAGCGTCTCCTGGCCGATCGCCCAGAGCCGCGAGCGCAGCGCGGGCGCCTCGTCGACGACCTGAAGGAAACGGGCGACGCCCGCCGCCAGGCCGATCCGGGGCGAGACCGCCTCCACCTCCTCGCGCAGCTCGCGCAGGACGGCGTCCGCGGCCGACTCGCCCTTCGCACGGCCGCGCACCCAGCGGGCGAGGCTGTCGACCACGCCCGCGGAGCGGTCGAGGAAGAGGTCCTCCTTGGCCGGGAAGTAGTTTTGAAGTGCTCTCCCGAATGAGGCCGGGAGATTCCTGCTTACCTTGCGGCAGCGGGCTTGACGCGCTTCGCGCGCCTGACGACTGCCCTCCCGGCAGCCGGGACGAGCGCGAGGCCCATCCGGTACAGGTGCAGGATGTTCCGGGCCGCATTGTGGTCGGCGTTGCCCAACCAGCCGCAGTCCGAGTTCTTGCACACGAACACGGCCTGGCCCTCCCGGCTCCCGGGCGTGATCAAGCCGCACGCGGAACAACGCCGGGATGTGTTGGGGGCCGGGACCTTGTGCAGAGTGCCGCCATGCCTGGTGGTCTTGTACGCCAGCATGGTGACCGTACGGCCCCACGCTTCCCCGCTGATGGAGCGGTTCAGCCCGGACTTCTGGGCCACATTCTTCCCCGGCTCCTCGACGGTGCCCTTGGCAGACTTGACCATGTTCGTGATGGCGAGTGCCTCGACCACGACGGTGCCGTACTGCCTGGCGATGACGGTGGTCGTACGGTGCTGCCAGTCCAGGGCCCGGCGCTTGGCTTTCGCGCGAAGTCCCGCGATCTGGTCATAGGTGCGGTGCAGCCGACGGCTGCTGTGCTCGCCGGGTTTGCGGTGCTGCTTACGCTGGGCGGCGCGCTGCTCCAGGTGCAGGAGCCTGGCCTTCTCCTTGGCGGTCAGCCACTCGCCGTGCTCGTAGGTTTCGCCATCGGAGAGGGCGATGGGCACGTTGATCCCGACGTCGATGCCGACTTCGGGGCCGGTGTGGGGTTCGGGCTTGATCTCAAGGGTCTGGACGCGGAAGGCGATGTGCCATCCGAGCGCGTCTTTGACCAGCCGGGCCCCGGTGATCCGGTTCTCCGCGCCTGCGTGCTTGCCTACCGGCAGGTCTTTGGTCCAGCGGAAACGGACCCGGCCCACCTTGGGAATATTGGCCATGCCCCAGCGTCGGTGCACGCGGACGATGCTCAGGTCACGGCCCTGTGGAACGTCCACCGACATCACCGTGCGCAGCCGGCCCTTGAAGTTCGGCGTGTCTGCCCGCCCGTCCCAGCAGTTCTTCCAAGCCTGGAAGTACGTCTTCAGCACCGCTTGCGCGGCCTGGGCGGGCAGGACGGCGAGGAAATCAATGTCCTTGCGGGCCTGACGGATCGCGGCGTCCGCATTCGCCAGGGTCCGCTTTTCCTTCGGCATCATCTGCCACCACGCGTGGAGAAGATTCCACAGCGCGCGGGCGGCGTGCGCCTGGGCATCCGCCGTACGGGCCCCGGCAGGCGACAGCGCAAGCCGGGCACGGTGCCCGAACTGCCGCCTCCCCAGACCGCACTCACTCACGGTAGCGACTCTACTACAGTTGGTTTATGTCGCCGCGCTGGAATCCGAATCCTGACGTACGCACCGGACGTCACGTCGTCCACAACCTGCACGTTCACTTGGTTTTTGTCACGAAGTACCGGCGGAAGGCATTCACCGACGCCATGCTGACCCGCACCGAAGAGATCATGCAGGAGGTCTGCGCCGACTTCGAGGCCGAGCTGAAACAGTTCGACGGCGAACAGGACCACGTCCACCTGCTCGTGCACTACCCGCCCAAAGTCCAGCTCTCCAAGCTGGTCAACTCCCTCAAAGGCGTCAGCTCGCGCAGACTCCGCCAGGAGTACGACGCACATGTCCGCCGGTACCTGTGGGGCGGACACTTCTGGTCCGGCTCCTACTTCGCCGGATCATGCGGCGGTGCACCGCTCACCGCCATCCGCCAGTACATCGAGAACCAACAGCGACCCACCTGACCGTCACCACCCAGCCGCAGAGAACTCCGGCGCCTCGCGCCTCCACGACAAGGATGCACCTCACCCCCACCCTGGACGACGGAGCACTGCGCATGATCAGAGATAGACGGGTGTTCACGGAGACGTTCGCAGCGTCCACGACCCCTCGCCTTCGCCGCGCTCCCCGTGACAGTGGGCACACGGGCGTTCCGCAGAGCCGGAGCGTAACTAGGCTGGTCCCATGGTCAATCTGACGCGCATCTACACCAGGACCGGCGACCAGGGCACCACCGCCCTCGGGGACATGAGCAGGGTCGCCAAGACCGATCTGCGGATCTCGGCGTACGCCGACGCCAACGAGGCGAACGCGGTGATCGGGACGGCGATCGCGCTGGGCGGTCTGGAGGACGAGGTCGTCCAGGTCCTCACCCGCGTCCAGAACGACCTGTTCGACGTCGGCGCGGATCTGTCGACGCCGGTGGTCGAGGACCCGAAGTTCCCGCCGCTGCGGGTCGAGCAGTTCTACGTCGACCGACTGGAGGCGGACTGCGACCTGTTCAACGAGCGGCTGGAGAAGCTCCGCTCGTTCATCCTGCCCGGCGGCACCGCCGGCGCGGCGCTGCTGCACCAGGCGTGCACGGTCGTACGCCGGGCCGAGCGCTCGACCTGGGCGGCGCTGGAGGTCCACGGCGAGGCGATGAACCCGCTCACCGCCACCTACCTCAACCGGCTCTCGGACCTGCTGTTCATCCTGGCCCGCACGGCGAACAAGGACACCGGCGACGTGCTGTGGGTCCCCGGCGGAGAGCGCTGAGCAACTCCCGCCGCACCCACCGCACCGCCAAACCGCCGCACCGCCGCACCGGACGAAGGGCGTCTGCGCCGGGCTCGAAGGTCACTTCGGGCCCGCTGCCGCAGGCGCCCTTCGCCGTCCCCGCCATCCCCTCCGGCGGACCACGGACGAAGACGCGAAAGGCCCACGTCAACCGCCTGCCGGATCGTCAGAACCGCCCGACCGCCGTCAATGCACGCCCCGCTCATGGGAGTTGAGACTCCATCACGAGAGCGAAACAGTGGTCCAGACCTATTGACCTGTGGTCCAGACCTTCCTATTCTCACGGCACCGTGGGCGTGAAGGCTCAGTCACGCCCCTTCCTCCCCCAACTCCCCCGAGGAGGCGCGGAATGCGCTTCAGACAACGAGCGACGGCAGGGCTGGCCACCCTGCTGCTCCCCCTGGCCGGCCTGGTCGGCCTCGCGAGCCCCGCCCACGCCGCCGACAGCGCGACCGCCACGTACGCCAAGACCCAGGACTGGGGCACGGGCTTCGAAGGCAAGTGGACCGTCAAGAACACCGGTACCACCGCGATCAGTTCGTGGACGATCCAGTGGGACTTCCCCTCCGGGACCTCCGTCACCTCGGCCTGGGACGCGGACGTCACCAGCTCCGGAAACCACTGGACCGCCAAGAACAAGTCCTACAACGGCAGCCTCGCCGCGGGCGCCTCCGTCTCCTTCGGCTTCAACGGGGCGGGCTCCGGATCGCCGTCCAACTGCACGCTGAACGGCGGCAGTTGTGATGGCGGCACCACCGTCCCCGGCGACAGCGCGCCCTCCGCGCCGGGCACCCCCACCGCCTCCTCGATCACCGACACCTCGGTGAAGCTCTCCTGGAGCGCGGCCACCGACGACAAGGGCGTCAAGAACTACGACGTCCTGCGCGGCGGCACCAAGGTCGCGACCGTGACGACGACCTCGTACACGGACACCGGCCTGACCGCCGGCAACGACTACTCGTACAGCGTCCAGGCCCGTGACACCGCCGACCAGACCGGTCCGGTCAGCGGCGCGGTCGCCGTCCACACCACCGGCGGCACCACCGACCCGCCCCCGGCCACCGGCGGCAAGGTCAAGCTCGGCTACTTCACCGAGTGGGGCATCTACGGCCGCAACTACAACGTCAAGAACCTGGTGACGTCGGGCTCGGCCGCCAAGATCACGCACATCAACTACGCCTTCGGCAACGTCACCAACGGCCAGTGCGCGATCGGTGACTCGTACGCCGACTACGACAAGGCCTTCACCGCCGACCAGTCGGTCAGCGGCGTCGCCGACACCTGGGACCAGCCGCTGCGCGGCAACTTCAACCAGCTGCGCGAGCTGAAGGCCAAGTACCCGAACCTCAAGGTCCTCTGGTCCTTCGGCGGCTGGACCTGGTCCGGCGGCTTCGCCCAGGCGGCCGCCAACCCGACCGCGTTCGCGAACTCCTGCTACAACCTCGTGAAGGACCCCCGCTGGGCCGATGTCTTCGACGGCATCGACATCGACTGGGAGTACCCGAACGCCTGCGGTCTGTCCTGTGACACCAGCGGTGCCGCGGCCTACAAGAACCTGATGCAGGCCCTGCGCGCCAAGTTCGGCTCGAACAACCTGGTCACCGCGGCCACCACGGCCGACGGCACCTCCGGCGGCAAGATCGACGCCGCCGACTACGCGGGCGCCTCCCAGTACGTCGACTGGTACAACGTGATGTCGTACGACTTCTTCGGAGCGTTCAACGCCCAGGGTCCGACCGCCCCGCACTCCCCGCTCACCTCGTACAGCGGCATCCCGACGCCTGGCTTCACCACGGCCGACGCGATCGCCAAGTTCAAGGCGAAGGGCGTGCCCGCGAGCAAGCTGCTCATCGGCATCGGCTTCTACGGCCGCGGCTGGACCGGGGTCACCCAGGCCGCACCCGGCGGCACGGCGACCGGCCCCGCCGCCGGTACGTACGAGCAGGGCATCGAGGACTACAAGGTCCTCAAGACGTCCTGCCCCTCCACGGGCCTCGTCGCCGGCACGGCGTACGCCTACTGCGGCAACAACTGGTGGTCGTACGACACCCCCGCCACCATCGGGACGAAGATGTCGTGGGCCAAGAGCCAGGGCCTGGGCGGCGCCTTCTTCTGGGAGTTCAGCGGCGACACCGGCAACGGTGAACTCGTCGGCGCCATCAACAGTGGCCTGAGCTGATCACCGGACCGGACACCGGTCCACAGCGCACCAAAAAACCGCGGGCAGACCTCAGGGTCTGTCCGCGGTTCGCCGTTCGGGGGCCTCAGGCGACGTCCACCCTCCCCCACCCAACGGGGCCCTGAACGCCGCTACGCGACGTTCACCCGTTGTCCCGGAGGGGCCGCCTCCAGCCAGGCGAGGAATCCGGTCAGCGCGTCCTCGCTCATCGCCAGCTCCAGCCGCGTCCCGCGGTGCAGACAGGCCAGGATGATCGCGTCGGAGAGCAGCGCGAGCTCCTCCTCGCCCTCGGCGGCACGACGGCCGGCCACCTCGATCGACGAACGTTCGAGAAGGCGGCGCGGGCGGGGGGCGTACGAGAAGACGCGGTACCACTCGACCCGGTCGCCGTTGTAGCGGGCCACGCCGTAGCTCCAGCCCTTGCCGCTGAGGTCACCCTTCTCGGGGACGTCCCAGCGCAGGCTGCAGTCGAACGTTCCGCCCGAGCGCTGGATGAGCCGGCGGCGGAGGCCGAAGACGAACAGCCCCACCACCACGAGCGCCACTACCACTCCGCACACAGTCAGAGCGAGGACCATCGACACCGACCTCCTCGTCTCCTAGGTAACGGAAAAGAAAAAACGTCCGGATTTGCCTCAGCCGCGGCCAGGGCCGGAGTGATCCGGTCCCAGCCGCGGCTGAGTCAAAGCCTTGCACAGTGCTCCCCCGGCGCCTGACGGGCCGGGGTCGCACCGATCGTCAGTGGTTCGCCACCGCACGCAGACGGACGTCCGCACGACGCTCGGCGGACGCGTCGGCGTCCGACTTCGCGCGCTCGAGCGCCCGCTCCGCACGCTGGACGTCGATCTCGTCCGACAGCTCGGCGATCTCGGCCAGCAGCGACAGCTTGTTGTCGGCGAAGGAGATGAAACCGCCGTGCACCGCGGCGACGACCGTTCCACCATCACTCGTACGAATGGTCACCGGGCCCGACTCCAGCACACCGAGAAGCGGCTGGTGACCGGGCATGACGCCGATGTCGCCGGACGTGGTACGCGCGACGACCAGGGTGGCCTCGCCGGACCAGACACTGCGGTCCGCGGCGACGAGCTCGACGTGCAGCTCAGCAGCCAAGGTGGGCTCCTCGGGTCACCACCCGGCGTTGCTGCCGGGTGTTGGGTCAAAGTCTAGTAGGCGTACGGAGGGGGAAGGACCGCACCCCGCGAGGTGCGGCCCCGCCCCCTCCTCAAGAACACGAGGTTCAGGAGACGCCGAGCTCCTTGGCGTTGGCCTTGAGGTCCTCAATGCCACCGCAGAGGAAGAACGCCTGCTCCGGGAAGTGGTCGTACTCACCGTCGATGATCGCGTTGAAGGCCGCGATCGACTCGTCCAGCGGGACGTCCGACCCGTCGACGCCGGTGAACTGCTTGGCGACGTGGGTGTTCTGGGACAGGAAGCGCTCCACGCGACGGGCGCGGTGGACGGTGAGCTTGTCCTCCTCGCCCAGCTCGTCGATACCGAGGATCGCGATGATGTCCTGAAGGTCCTTGTACTTCTGGAGAACCGACTTGACGCGCATCGCGGCCGCGTAGTGGTCCGCCGCGATGTAGCGGGGGTCCAGGATGCGGGACGTGGAGTCCAGCGGGTCCACGGCCGGGTAGATGCCCTTCTCGGAGATCGGACGGGAGAGAACCGTCGTCGCGTCGAGGTGGGCGAACGTGGTGGCCGGGGCCGGGTCGGTCAGGTCGTCCGCGGGGACGTAGATCGCCTGCATCGAGGTGATCGAGTGACCACGGGTCGAGGTGATGCGCTCCTGGAGGAGACCCATCTCGTCGGCCAGGTTCGGCTGGTAACCCACCGCGGAGGGCATACGGCCGAGCAGGGTCGAGACCTCGGAACCGGCCTGCGTGAAGCGGAAGATGTTGTCGATGAAGAACAGCACGTCCTGCTTCTGCACATCGCGGAAGTACTCCGCCATGGTCAGACCCGCGAGGGCCACGCGCAGACGGGTGCCCGGGGGCTCGTCCATCTGGCCGAAGACAAGGGCGGTCTTGTCGATGACGCCCGAGTCCGACATCTCCTCGATGAGGTCGTTGCCCTCACGGGTGCGCTCGCCGACACCGGCGAACACGGAGACACCGTCGTGGTTGTTGGCGACGCGGTAGATCATCTCCTGGATGAGCACCGTCTTGCCGACGCCGGCACCACCGAACAGACCGATCTTTCCACCCTTGACGTACGGGGTGAGAAGGTCGATGACCTTGACGCCGGTCTCGAACATCTCGGTCTTCGACTCGAGCTCGTCGAAGCGCGGGGCCTTGCGGTGGATGGACCAGCGCTCGCCCGAGTACTTCTCGTCCGAGTTCAGCACCTCACCGAGGGTGTTGAACACCTTGCCCTTGGTGAAGTCGCCGACCGGGACGGAGATGCCCGTGCCCGTGTCGGTGACGGCGGCCTGGCGGACCAGACCGTCGGTCGGCTGCATGGAGATCGTACGGACCAGGCCGTCACCCAGGTGCTGGGCGACTTCCAGGGTCAGCGTCTTCTTCTCGCCGGCGTTGGCCGGGTCGGCCACCTCGACGTGAAGGGCGTTGTAGATGTCCGGCATCGCGTCGACGGGGAACTCCACGTCGACGACCGGGCCGATGACCCGGGCGACGCGGCCCGTGGCAACGGCCGTCTCAGAAGTCGTCGTCATTACTTGTCACTCCCCGCGGTCGCGTCGGCAAGGGCTGCGGAGCCACCGACGATCTCGCTGATTTCCTGGGTGATTTCGGCCTGGCGGGCCGCATTGGCAAGTCGGGAGAGCGTGGTGATCAGGTCTCCCGCGTTGTCGGTCGCCGACTTCATCGCGCGGCGCGTGGCGGCGTGCTTGGAGGCAGCCGACTGGAGCAGCGCGTTGTAGATACGGCTCTCGACGTAGCGCGGCAGAAGGGCGTCAAGGACGTCCTCCGCCGACGGCTCGAACTCGTACAGCGGAAGGATCTCGCCCTCGGGCGCTTCCTCCGCCACCTCTTCGAGGCGAAGCGGCAGCAGCCGGCCGTCGATGGCCGTCTGCGTCATCATCGAGACGAACTCGGTGTAGACGATGTGGAGTTCGTCCACGCCGCCGTCCGCCGTCTCCTTCTCGATGGCCTCGATGAGCGGACCCGCGACCTTCTTCGCGTCCGCGTAGGTGGGCTCGTCGGTGAAGCCCGACCACGATTCCACGACCTTGCGCTCGCGGAAGTTGTAGTGGGCCAGACCGCGGCGGCCGACGATGTACGTGTCGACCTGCTTGCCCTCGGCCTCAAGACGGGCGGTCAGCTGCTCCGCCGCCTTGATGGCGTTGGAGTTGAAGGCGCCGGCCAGTCCGCGGTCGCTCGTGAGGAGCAGCACCGCGGAACGGGTCGCCGTCTCCGCCTCCGTGGTCAGCGGGTGCTTGGTGTTCGAGCCGGTGCCGACCGCCGTGACCGCGCGGGTGAGCTCGGTCGCGTACGGCGTGGAGGCCGCCACCTTGCGCTGCGCCTTGACGACGCGCGAGGCGGCGATCATCTCCATCGCCTTGGTGATCTTCTTGGTCGCGGTGACGGATCGGATGCGACGCTTGTAGACCCGGAGCTGGGCTCCCATGAGTCAGGTCCCTTCCTTACGTCACTTGGCGGCGGCCGGAGCGTCCTCGCCGAGAAGCTTCCCGTCCGAGGTCTCGAACTGCTTCTTGAAGTCGACGATGGCGTCCGCGACGGCGGTGAGCGTGTCGTCGGACATCTTGCCGCCCTCCTTGATGGAGGTCATGAGGCCCTGCTCCTTGCGGTGCAGGTACTCCAGGAGCTCCTTCTCGAAGCGGCGGATGTCGGCGACCGGGACGTCGTCCATCTTGCCGGTGGTCGCGGACCACACGGAGACGACCTGGTCCTCGGTCGGCATCGGCTGGTACTGAGCCTGCTTGAGCAGCTCGACCAGGCGCTGACCGCGCTCCAGCTGCGACTTCGACGCGGCGTCCAGGTCGGAACCGAAGGCGGCGAACGCCTCCAGCTCGCGGTACTGGGCCAGGTCGAGGCGCAGACGGCCGGAGACCTGCTTCATCGCCTTGTGCTGCGCGGAACCACCGACTCGGGAGACGGAGATACCGACGTTCAGCGCGGGGCGCTGACCGGCGTTGAACAGGTCCGACTCCAGGAAGCACTGGCCGTCGGTGATGGAGATGACGTTGGTCGGGATGAACGCCGACACGTCGTTCGCCTTGGTCTCGACGATCGGCAGACCCGTCATCGAACCGGCGCCCAGGTCGTCGGAGAGCTTCGCGCAGCGCTCCAGCAGACGGGAGTGCAGGTAGAAGACGTCACCCGGGTAGGCCTCGCGGCCCGGCGGGCGGCGGAGCAGCAGGGACACGGCGCGGTAGGCGTCGGCCTGCTTCGAGAGGTCGTCGAAGATGATGAGGACGTGCTTGCCCTCGTACATCCACTGCTGGCCGATGGCCGAACCGGTGTACGGCGCAAGGTACTTGAAGCCGGCCGGGTCGGACGCCGGGGCGGCGACGATGGTCGTGTACTCCAGCGCGCCGGCCTCTTCGAGGGCGCCACGCACGGAGGCGATGGTCGAACCCTTCTGGCCGATGGCGACGTAGATGCAGCGGACCTGCTTCTTGGTGTCGCCCGAGCGCCAGTTGTCGCGCTGGTTGATGATCGTGTCGACGGCCAGCGCGGTCTTGCCGGTCTGACGGTCGCCGATGATCAGCTGACGCTGGCCGCGGCCGATCGGGGTCATCGCGTCGACGGCCTTGTAGCCCGTCTCCATCGGCTCGTGGACCGACTTGCGGACCATGACGCCGGGGGCCTGCAGCTCGAGGGCGCGGCGGCCGGACGTCTCGATCTCGCCGAGGCCGTCGATCGGGTTGCCGAGCGGGTCGACGACGCGGCCGAGGTAGCCCTCGCCCACGGCGACGGACAGCACCTCACCGGTGCGCTGCACCGGCTGGCCCTCTTCGATACCGCTGAACTCGCCGAGGATGACCGCACCGATCTCGCGCTCTTCCAGGTTCAGCGCGAGGCCGAGGGTTCCGTCCTCGAACTTCAGCAGCTCGTTCGCCATGGCCGAGGGAAGACCCTCGATCTTGGCGATACCGTCGCCGGCGACGGTGACCGTACCGACCTCCTCGCGCGAGGCCGCGTCCGGCTGGTACGACTGGACAAAGTTCTCCAGTGCGTCCCGGATCTCCTCCGGCCGGATCGTGAGCTCCGCCATCTGGGTTCCCTGCTCTCCTTGTTGGGCCCGAAGTTTCACTTTGGGGGGATGGGGGACTCCCCCCGATGAGAGGTGAATCCTCTGCACGGCCCAACCAGGGCCGTAATTGCGTACTGCTTGTGTGATTACTAGCTCGCCATGCGGCGGGCGGCGTCCTCGAGACGGTCCGCGATGGAGCCGTTGATGACCTCGTCGCCGACCTGCACCCGGATCCCGCCGAGGACATCGGGGTCCACGTCGAGGTTGAGGTGCATCGAGCGGCCGTAGAGCTTGGCCAGAGCGGCGCCGAGGCGCTGCTTCTGTCCGTCGCTCAGCGGCACCGCGGAGGTGACCACGGCGACCATGCGGTCGCGACGCTCGGCGGCGAGCTTGGACAGGGACTCGAGTCCCGCTTCCAGGCTACGTCCGCGCGGCGCGGTCACGAGGCGCGTCACCAGACGCTCGGTCGTCGCCGCGGTCCGGCCGCCGAGCAGGCTGCGCAGCAGCTCGCTCTTGGCCGCCGTGGTGGCGGCCCGGTCGGTCAGCGCGGCGCGCAGCTCGGTGTTCGAGGCGACGATCCGGCCGAAGCGGAACAGCTCGTCCTCGACGTCGTCGAGCGTGCCCGTCCGCTGCGCCGCCGTGAGGTCGGCGGTGGCGGTGAGCTCCTCGAGGGCGTCCACCAGGTCGCGGGGCTGCGACCAGCGGGAACGCACCATGCCGGAGACCAGGTCGGCGGCGCTGCCGCCCACCTGGGTGCCCAGCAGACGCTGGACCAGCTCGGCCTTGGCCTCGCCGGGCTGCGCCGGGTCGGTGAGGACCCGACGCAGCGACACCTCGCGGTGGAGCAGCGCGGTGACCGCGGCCAGCTCGTCGGCGAGCCGGGCCGCGTCCACGGACGTCGAGTCCGTCAGCGCGTCGAGACGCTCACGTGCGGCTGCGGTTGCCTCGCGGCTCGCTCCGTGTGCAGTCATCGAGCCGCCTCGGCCTTCTCCTCAAGCTCGGAGAGGAAGCGGTCGATGACGCGGCTCTGGCGGGCGTGGTCCTCGAGGGACTCGCCGACGAGCTTGCCGGCCAGGTCGGTGGCAAGCGTGCCGACGTCCTGACGCAGCGACTGAGCGGCGGCCTTGCGGTCGGCCTCGATCTGCGTGTGACCGGCGGCGACGATCTCGTCGCGCTGCCGCTGGCCTTCCGCGCGCATCTCGGCGATGAGCGTGGCGCCCTGTTCCTGAGCGTCCTGGCGCAGGCGCGCGGCCTCGTGACGGGCCTCGGCGAGCTGAGCCTTGTACTGCTCGAGAACGCTCTGGGCCTCGGTCTGCGCGGCCTCGGCCTTTTCGATACCGCCCTCGATGGCCTCGCGGCGCTGCTCCAGAACCTTGTTGATGTTCGGGAGCAGCTTCCAGGCCAGGAAGCCGAAGACGATGACGAAGGCGAGCAGGCCGATGACAAGCTCGGGGATCGGCGGGATGAGGGGATTTTCCTTCTCCTCGGCCGCCAGAATGAGCAGGTGGCTCATGTCAGTGCCTTTCGTCTAGTGGGCTGTCGCTGATCGGGTGGATCAGGTGCCGTAGACGAACGGCATGACCAGACCGATGAGGGCGAGCGCCTCACAGAAGGCGAAGCCGAGGATCTGGTTGGCGCGGATCAGACCGGCGGCCTCGGGCTGACGGGCGAGAGCCTGGGTGCCGTTACCGAAGATGATGCCGACGCCGACGCCGGGGCCGATGGCCGCGAGGCCGTAACCGATCGAGCCGAGCGAGCCGGAGACAGCGGCAAGGGTCTGGGACATGCCAGTTCTTCCTTTTCTTTACGGACCGGTGGGGGTTGGCCACCGGACGACTGAGGGGTCGGGGGAGGGGCGCCGCTCAGTGGTGCTCGGCCAGCGCGCCCTGGATGAAGGTGCAGGTCAGCAGCACGAACACGTACGCCTGCAGGGCCTGGATGAACAGCTCGAAGGCCGTCATGACGATGACCATGACGAAGGAGACGCCCGAGTAGGCGATGCCCCAGCCGTTGAGCAGGTACCAGGTGGCGATCGTGAACAGCAGCAGCAGCGTGTGGCCCGCGAACATGTTCGCGAAGAGTCGCACCGCGTGCGTGAACGGCCGGACGATCAGGTTCGAGAGCAGCTCGATGAACATGGCCAGCGGGAGAACCGGGCCGAGCGACTTGTCGTAGCCGCTGAAGTTCTTGAACGCTCCGACGAATCCGTGGCGCTTGAACGTCAGGGACACCCAGACGATGTAGACGATGCCGGCCAGTACCGCGGGGTACGAGATGATCGCCGTGACCGGGAACTGGGCGACCGGAATGATCGACCAGAGGTTCATCATCCAGATGAAGAAGAACAGCGAGACGACCAGCGGGACGTACTTCTCGCCTTCCTTCTTGCCGATCGTCTCGTAGACGACGCCGCGGCGGATGAAGTCGTAGCCGGTCTCGGCGACCATCTGCAGCTTGCCCGGGACGACCTTCGGCTTGCGGAAGGCGGCCCAGAAGAAGGCGACGACGACGAGCGAGCCGAGCAGCGCCAGGAGCATCGTCTTGTTGAAGTACACGTTGCTGTCCCCGTTGCCCCAGAGGGGCTCGAACAGGAACGAGTGCAGGCCGGGTGCCGGGAAGCCACAACCGTTGTTCTCGAAGATGTGGCAGTCGGTCTCGAAAGCGAGCACCTGCGTCGGGTCAGCACTCACCGCGGGCTCCTTCAGCGTGGCGCATAGGTACGGCAACCTCGTTGTGTCGGCGCGGCGCGCAGCCGCGGTTCGGCACTGGACTGGTGTTACGGATGTGGGGGCGGCAGAGGGGCATCAAGCCTCGCGATCGAACAGGCGTCAGCTCAGATGCCCGCGCCCGCGATGCCGCAGTTGGCACCGGACGATAGCAGGATCTCCTGCGTGCACTTATCCCGGCCCTACCCCTCACGACGAATGACCCTTGTTCTCGGGCTTTTCGGCCTTCGAGGAGTCGGGTTCGACGTAGAGGATCTTGGCCTTCATATGGGCACGCGCCTGTGCGCCGATCCACACGAGGGTGGTGACGACCAGGGTGAGCGCGAAGGACTTGGGATTGAACAGCGAGGTGTTCTTGAACACGGCGACAAAGATGAAGAGCAGAAGAATCTGCGCCGTGTAGAGCAAGAGCCCCATCGCCTGGAACAAGTGCGGAAGCGATTTGGCAGTGCGCTGCAGGACGTAGAGGCCGAGTCCCATGAAGAGAACGACCACCAGCGTCGCGACGACCGCCCCGAGCGCTCCCTTGCCGCCGGCGACCACACCGCTGACGACGGCGGCAATCGCGCCGACGGCAGCTGTGGGTACAGCGGCCTGAAGGAGGATCCGGGCGTCATTGGACGGCATGGCGGCAACTCCGCTTGCTAAGGGGGGCGTGTCGTCATGGACGAGCGTAGTCCCGGGCTGAGAGAGAACCTCACGCCAAAGGACCGTCGTTCAGGGGTCCTTCGGCTCTGCCCTGGGTTCTCGTGAACCGTATCACAAACTATTTGATGAGGTCTTTACCTGGTTGGTGTGCCGACTGTCACACATGAGAGTGAAGCTGCGCGTCTGTGCATTTCAAGCGCCCGTTTGTCTGGTATTGGGCGGCTTTACTACCCCACGTTTTGGTCACGTGTTAGTCAGATTCTTACCTTCGACTCAGCGCGAGGACTCGGCCTCGCGCCGGTCCAGAAGTCGCGGACGGGTACCGATCGCCGTCGCTCCATTGACTCCTGAGACTCCCGCGACCGCCGGAGCACCGTGCTCACGCGCCCCGTCCGGCTCGCCCGCAGAGGCCGCCTCGTGGGTCACGGGCGCCCCGTCCCGGGCGGCCGCCGCGGCGGCCCTGCGACGGCGGTAGCGCGGCGGCAGGAGGTGCTCGGCCCAGCGCGGGGCCCGCGGGGTGAAGCGCGGCAGCAGGAGCAGCACGAGACCGACGGCGCTGAGCGCCGCGATGGCGAGCACGCTCCACATGGCCCCGGAGTTGACCGAGTACGCGAGGGCGCCGAAGGCGATCAGCGCCGACCAGAAGTACATGATCAGCACCGCGCGGCTGTGCGAGTGCCCGACCTCCAGGAGGCGGTGGTGCAGATGCCCCCGGTCGGCGGCGAACGGCGACTGCCCGCGCCAGGTGCGCCTGACGATGGCGAGCACCAGGTCGGCGGCCGGGATCGCGATGATCGTCAGCGGCAGCAGCAGCGGGATGAACACCGGCACCGTCTGGTGCACCGTGTTGCGCTCGGAACCGGAGAACAGGTTCATCACGTCGGGGTCGATCTGCCCGGTGATGGAGATCGCGCCGGCGGCCAGCACCAGTCCGATGAGCATCGAGCCGGAGTCGCCCATGAAGATCCGCGCGGGGTGCATGTTGTGCGGCAGGAAGCCCAGGCACATCCCCATCAGGATCGCCGCGAACAGCGTCGCCGGGGCGGCGGCCTCGATGCCGTACGAGTACCAGATCCGGTAGGCGTACAGGAAGAACGCGGCGGACGCGATGCACACCATGCCGGCGGCCAGTCCGTCGAGACCGTCCACGAAGTTGACCGCGTTGATGGTGATGACGACGAGCGCCACCGTCAGCAGCGTGCCCTGCCACTGGGTCAGCGCGACCAGGCCGACCCCGGGGATCGGCAGCCACAGGATCGTCAGACCCTGCATGACCATCACACCGGCGGCGATCATCTGGCCGCCCAGCTTGATCAGGGCGTCGATCTCGAACTTGTCGTCCAGCACACCGATCAGCCAGATCAGCGCGGCGCCGGAGAGCAGGGCGCGCGGCTCGTTGGAGTTCGAGAAGACCGCGTTGAGGTTCTTCAGGTGGTCGGCGACCAGCAGACCGGCGCACAACCCGAAGAACATCGCGATGCCGCCGAGCCGCGGCGTGGGTTCGCGGTGCACGTCGCGCGCCCGGATTTCCGGCATGGCTCCGGCCACGATCGCGAATTTCCGTACCGGCCCTGTCAGCAGATACGTCACCGCGGCCGTGATGCAGAGCGTCAGCAGGTATTCACGCACGGGCTTCCCCACAGGTCTCGCTGGCCATCACAGCCCCACACCCTAGCGATGCACGCATATGGTTGAGGACTTTCGGGTAGCGACGATGGTTGCACGTGTGGCTGTGCAGTCGGGTACGCGTACCCCCGGTCAGTCCGGATAGGGCGGAAATCTGCCGGTCAGTTCCCGCACCTCGTCCCGTGCCGCCCGGCCGTCGATCTCGCCCCGCAGCACGCCCGCGAACAGGGCCGCGACCCGTGCCATCTCCGGCTCGCCCATCCCCTGGGTGGTCAGTGCCGCGGTGCCGAGCCGCAGGCCGCGGGCGTCTCCGTGAGGCAGCGCACAGGTGTCGAGGACCATACCGGCGGCGGCCAGCCGGCCGCGCGCGATGCGCCCCTCGACCCCGAGCGGCGCCGGATCCGCGACCAGCAGATGGGTGTCGGTGCCGCCCGTGGTGACCGCGAGCCCCTCCGCCTCGAGCCCCGCGGCCAGCACCCGCGCGTTGGCGGTCACCTGATGCGCGTACGCCGTGAAGGCCGGGGTCGCCGCCTCGCCGAACGCGACCGCCTTGGCCGCGATCGTGTTCATCTGCGCGCCGCCCTGGGTGAACGGGAAGACGGCCCGGTCGACCCGCTCGGCCAGTTCGCCGCCGCACAGGACCATGCCGCCGCGCGGCCCCCTGAGCACCTTGTGCGTGGTGGCGCACACGACATCGGCGTACGGCACCGGGTTCGGCGCCGCTCCCCCCGCGACGAGCCCGACGGTGTGGGCGGCGTCCGCGATGAGATAGGCGCCGACCTCGTCGGCGATCTCCCGGAACAGCGCGTAGTCGATGTGCCGGGGATACGAGATCGACCCGCAGACGACGGCCTTGGGGCGGCGGGCGCGGGCCAGGGTCCGCACCTGCTCGTAGTCGATCAGTCCCGACTCCGCCTCGACGCCGTAGCCGACGAAGTCGAACCAGCGGCCGGAGAAGTTCGCGGGCGACCCGTGGGTGAGATGGCCGCCGAAGGGCAGGCCCATCGCCAGCACGGTGTCACCGGGGCGCAGCAGGGCGGCGTACGCGGCCAGGACGGCCGAACTGCCGGAGTGGGACTGCACGTTGGCGTGATCGGCGCCGAAGAGGGCCTTGGCGCGGTCGACGGCGATCCGCTCGGCGACGTCGACGATCTCGCAGCCGCCGTGGTGGCGGGCGCCGGGATAGCCCTCCGCGTACTTGTTCGCCAGCGGCGAGCCGAGCGCGGCCAGCACGGCGGGCGAGGTGAAGTTCTCGGCCGCGATCAGCTGCAGCGTGGTCGACTGCCGGTCCAGCTCACCGCGCAGGATCTCGGCGAGCTCCGGGTCCTGACGGCTCAGGACATCCGCTTCGGGCATGGTGGCGACCGGCATGGTGGGCTCCGGACATCTGCGGGGGGACGCTTACGTCCAATGTAGGACCGGGACCGGCGCCACGCCCGGTGTCACGTCCGGGCGGGTACCCCCGTCAGAGCGGTGACGACCGGATCCAGTGCCTCGTTGATCTCGTCCCCGATGGACCGGAAGAACGGCAGGGGCGCTCCGTAGGGGTCGTAGACCTCGTCGGCCTCCGCGGTCGGGGCCAGCAGCCAGCCGCGCAGCGCCGCGGCGGCCCGCACCAGGGCGACGGCGCGTTCGACCACGCCGTCCTGGAGCGGCGGCAGGGTCGCGGTGTCTATCGCGCGGACCAGCCGGGTGAACTCCTTCAGCGTGAAGGTGCGCAGGCCGGCGGAGTGGCCCATGGAGATGACCTGGGCACGGTGGTCGCGGGTGGCCGTCAGGACCAGGTCGGCGCGGATGACGTGGTCGTCGAGCAGTTCACGCCCGACGAAGCCGGAGGGATCCGCGCCGAAGTCGGTCAGGACGGTCGCGGCGTTGGCCTCCATCGGCGCGCCCTCGTGGCCCCAGGTGCCGGCGCTCTCCACGATGAGGCCGCCCCACAGGGGGTCGCCCAGCCGGTCCGCCAGGGCGTGCCGGGTCAGCCGCTCGGTGATCGGCGAGCGGCACACGTTGCCGGTGCTGACATGGAGGATGCGGAAGGACCCGGCCGGCGATCCGCCGGGCCCGGTGATCGGCGTGCCTATGCCACGCATGGGGGCGCTCCCTGCTCGGGCCGAGCCGGGAGCCCGGAGGGCTCGGGGGCTGTCAATTCGCCACCTCGAGGTCGGGTACGACCTTCCGGAGCTCCTCCGCCGACAGTGCGCCCGCGCGCAGCAGGACGGGCACCTTGCCGGTGACGTCGACGATCGAGGAGGGCACGTTGCCGGGGGTCGGGCCGCCGTCCAGGTAGACCGAGACGGAGTCGCCGAGCATGCCCTGCGCGGCGTCGCAGTCCTCCGGCGCGGGGTGGCCGGTGAGGTTGGCGGAGGAGACGGCCATCGGGCCGACCTCGGTGAGCAGTTCGATGGCGACGGGGTGCAGCGGCATACGGATCGCCACCGTGCCCCGGGTGTCCCCCAGGTCCCACTGGAGGGACGGCTGGTGCTTGGCGACGAGGGTCAGGGCGCCCGGCCAGAACGCGTCGACGAGCTCCCAGGCCATCTCGGAGAAGTCCGTGACGAGGCCGTGCAGGGTGTTCGGGGAGCCGATGAGGACGGGGGTGGGCATGTTGCGGCCCCGGCCCTTGGCGTCGAGCAGGTCGGCGACGGCCTCGGAGGTGAACGCGTCGGCGCCGATGCCGTAGACGGTGTCGGTGGGGAGGACCACCAGTTCGCCACGGCGGACGGCGGACGCCGCCTCACGCAGACCTGTGGTGCGGTCGGTCGCGTCGTTGGTGTCGTATCGCCGTGCCATTTAGCGGGCCTCCTCATACACGTACTGCTGGCTGGGGGTGCGAAGAAACGCGATGCGGGCGAACGCCGTGCACGGGCGCGCGAGGGCGCCTCGCGCCCTGGCCGCGTGGGCCGCGCTCACGGCATCGCCTTGCGGGCGGTCGCGAACCGCGGCCGGTTGTTGAGGTCCGGGTGGTCGGCCGCGTCGGCCCAGCCCCGCTCCTCGGTGAAGATCCAGGGCACCTGTCCGCCCTGGGTGTCGGCGTGCTCGATGACGACGACGCCGCCGGGGCGCAGCAGCCGGTGCGCGGTGCGCTCGATGCCGCGGATGAGGTCGAGTCCGTCCTCGCCGGAGAAGAGGGCGAGCTCGGGGTCGTAGTCCCGGGCCTCCGGAGCCACGTACTCCCATTCGGTGAGCGGGATGTACGGAGGGTTGGAGATCACCAGGTTCACCTGGCCGTCGAGGTCGGGGAAGGCCGTGAGGGCGTCTCCCTGGCGCAGGTCGACCCTGGACCCCTCGACGTTCTTGCGCGTCCACCTAAGGGCGTCCTCGGACAGCTCCACGGCGTGCACGCGGGAGCGCGGGACCTCCTGGGCGAGGGCGAGCGCGATGGCGCCCGAGCCGGTGCACAGGTCGACGATCAGCGGTTCGACGACGTCCATCGCGCGGACGGCGTCTATGGCCCAGCCGACGACCGACTCGGTCTCCGGGCGGGGCACGAAGACGCCGGGCCCCACCTGGAGTTCGAGGTAGCGGAAGTAGGCGTGCCCGGTGATGTGCTGGAGCGGTTCGCGGGCCTCGCGGCGCGCGGTCACCTCCCAGTAGCGGGCGTCGAAGTCCGCGTCCTTGACGGTGTGCAGCTCGCCCCGCTTCACGCCGTGCACGAAGGCGGCGAGCTCCTCCGCGTCGTTGCGCGGCGAGGGCACGCCGGCGTCGGCCAGCCGCTGGGTGGCCTGGGCCACTTCCGCGAGCAGCAGGTTCACGCTGGTCCTCCGGGGCTGAGCTGTTGTCGTGGTTATGCGGCGGCGAGCTTGGCGGCCGAGTCCGCGTCGACGCAGGCCTGGATGACGGCGTCGAGCTCACCGTCGAGGACCTGGTCCAAGTTGTACGCCTTGAAGCCGACGCGGTGGTCCGAGATGCGATTCTCCGGGAAGTTGTACGTACGGATCTTCTCGGAGCGGTCGACCGTGCGGACCTGGCTGCGGCGGACGTCGGAGGCTTCCCGCTCCGCTTCCTCCTGCGCCGCCGCGAGGAGCCTGGAGCGCAGGATACGCATCGCCTGCTCCTTGTTCTGCAGCTGGCTCTTCTCGTTCTGGCAGGAAGCGACGACTCCGGTGGGAATGTGCGTGATGCGCACCGCGGAGTCGGTCGTGTTGACGGACTGCCCGCCGGGGCCCGAGGAGCGGTAGACGTCGATACGGAGATCGTTCGCGTGGATCTCGACCTCGACCTCCTCGGCCTCGGGCGTGACCAGGACACCGGCGGCGGAGGTGTGGATCCGGCCCTGCGACTCGGTGGAGGGCACGCGCTGCACCCGGTGCACGCCGCCCTCGTACTTCATCCGGGCCCAGACGCCCTGGCCGGGCTCGGTCGCGCCCTGGCCGCCCTTGGTCTTCACGGCGACCTGGACGTCCTTGTAGCCGCCGAGCTCGGACTCGGTGGAGTCGATGATCTCGGTCTTCCAGCCGATGCGCTCGGCGTAGCGCAGGTACATGCGCAGCAGGTCACCGGCGAACAGGGCGGACTCGTCGCCGCCGGCGCCCGCCTTGATCTCCAGGATGACGTCCTTGTCGTCGCTCGGGTCGCGCGGGACGAGCAGCAGCCGGAGCTTCTCGGTGAGCTCCTCGCGCTGCTTCTCCAGTTCCTTGACCTCGGCGGCGAAGTCGGGGTCGTCGGCGGCGAACTCCTTGGCCGTGCCGATGTCGTCCCCGGTCTGCTTCCAGGAGCGGTACGTCGCGACGATCGGGGTCAGCTCGGCGTAGCGCTTGTTGAGCTTGCGCGCGTTGGCCTGGTCGGCGTGGACCGACGGGTCAGCGAGCTTCTTCTCCAGATCGGCGTGCTCGCCGATCAGTTCCTCGACCGCCTCGAACATCTCCGGCTCCAATGGACTGTCCCCGGCCGGGTGAAGGGCTCGGGAACGTAGGTACGGCGTGGGGTTCCCCTGCTCGAACGTGTCGAGAGCCCGGGGAGGGGGTGGACCGCAAAGCGCCGGTCCCGGCGTCCCCCGTGCAGGGAACACCGAAGACCGGCGCTGTGGGCTCGCTACTTGCTGGCAGCGGCAGCCTTGCCGAAGCGGGCCTCGAAGCGGGCCACACGGCCACCGGTGTCGAGGATCTTCTGCTTGCCCGTGTAGAACGGGTGGCACTCGGAGCAGACCTCGGCGCGGATGGTTCCGCTGGAGATCGTGCTGCGGGTGGTGAACGACGCGCCACAGGTGCAGCTGACCTGCGTCTCGACGTACTCGGGGTGGATGTCGCGCTTCAAGGTGTCTCCTAGTTTCGGGAGGGCGCCGGGTCGCCGCCGCTGGATGCGGATGCGTGAACCGGGGCCGACGTACCAGTTTGCCAGCACTGGCCGTATCCCCCAAAACGGGGGGACGCGGCGTTCTATTCCCCGGGGCCGGCGCGAGGCCCGCACGGGGCCCCGGCGGGGGTCGGCGCGAGGCCGGCACGGGCCCCGACAGGGGTCGGCGGGGGCTCAGCCGGGGCTGACGACGCCCTTCGCGGTGCCGGTGGCGGTTCCCTCGGTGGCGGCCTTCGGGATCGCCCGGTCGGCCTTGAGCGCCTTCCAGACCAGCTCGGCCTTGGGCTTGTCGACCAGGACCCGGTTGGCGTCGGCGGGGTCGTACTGGACCGGCATGGTCACCATGGTCATGTGGGACGAGCCGATGCCCTTGAGGCCGCCCGCGAAGGAGGCGAGGTCGGTGACGCTGCCGATGTCGGAGTCGGTGGTCACCGCCTTGGTCGCGGTGTCGGCGAGGTCGTACAGCCTTTTCGGGTTGGACAGGAGCCCGATGTGCTTGACCCGGTCGACGAGGGCCTTCATGAACGCCTGCTGGAGCTGGATGCGGCCCAGGTCGGAACCGTCGCCGACGCCGTGCCGGGTGCGGACCAGGCCGAGCGCCTGCTTGCCGTTCAGATCGTGCGATCCGGCGGACAGCCGCAGATGGCTCTCGTGGTCGGAGATGGCCCTGGTCGTGGTGATCGTGACGCCGCCGAGGTCGTCGATCAGCTTCTGGAAGCCGCTGAAGTCGATCTCGATGTAGTGGTCCATGCGGATGCCGGTCATGGACTCGACGGTCTTCACCGCGCAGGCGGCGCCGCCGGTCGCGTACGCGGAATTGAACATCGCGCCGGAGGCCGCGCCGTGGACGGTGCCCTTGGAGTCGGTGCAGGAGGGCCGCTCGACGAGGGTGTCGCGGGGGACGGAGACCACGCTGGCCCTCTTGTGGCCCTTGTACACGTGGACGATCATCGCGGTGTCCGAGCGGGCGGTGCCGTCGTCGGCGCCGCCGCCCAGCTTCTTGTTGGTGCCGGAACGGGTGTCGGAACCGAGGACGAGGATGTTCTGCGAGCCGTTGTCGATCTTCAGGGGCCGGTGGCTGCCGAGCGCCTGGTTGATGTCGACGCTCTTGAGGTTGCCGTTGAGCTTGAAGAACAGATAGCCGGCTCCGGCACCGCCCAGCGCCACGACACCCGCCGCGGTCCAGGCCGTGACGATCAGGGCCTTGCGCCGTGTGCTGCGGGCCTTGCGGCGGCTTTCCTTCGCGCGGGGCGGGGTGCTGTCGCCGGGGTCGCCCGGTATGACGGGCTCCGGCGTGCTCTCGGCGGGCATATGGCTCCTCGGTCTCCTGCGCGGTCGGTTACCCCCTGCTTTCAGGGCCAGGCCCATCTGGTCGTGACGAGGCGTACCGCTCCATGGTCGCTCCGTACGGTCAGACGGGGAAACTCGGGAAAGGGTTGCGCGACGCACAGTGCCCACCGCGTGACGCGGTGGGCACCTTGTGTGTCCGGCCGAGCGGGGAGAACCCCGCTCACCTGCGATGTCAGCCGAAGATGTCGTACTGCTTGAAATCGGTACCGACCGAGATCCTCGTGGCGAAGATCTCGCTGGTGGCCTTTCCGGTCCCCGGGTACAGGTAGAGCGTGCCGCCGGGGGTGCGGGCCAGGAAGTCGGCCTTGCCGTCGCCGGTGATGTCGCCGACCGCGTCGAAGGCGTTGTAGCCGGTCCAGGCGCTGCGCACCTTGATCCGCGAGGAGAACGCCTCGGAGCCGGTCTTGCCGGTGCCCTTGTACAGGTACAGGTCGTCGCTGCCCGACTGACGGGCGAGCAGGTCGGCCTTGCCGTCACCGGTGAAGTCGCCGTGGGCGCGGATGGAGTTGTACTGGTTCCAGCCGGTGCGGACCTGGATACGGGCCGAGAAGGTGCCGTTGCCCTTGCCCGGGTACTCCCACATCGCACCCGCCGAGTCGACGGAGAGCATGTCGGGCAGACCGTCGCCGGTGATGTCGCCGGGGGCGATGATCCGGGTGCGGGTCTTCCAGTTGGTGAAGATCCTGTCGGTCGACCAGTCGTCGACCGACTTCACGTAGTGCATCCAGAAGACGTCGCCGCTGGTGCTGTCGCGCACCACGAGGTCCTGGTAGCCGTCACGGTTCAGGTCCGCCTGGACGACGGAGTTGACGCCGTTCCAGTTGCCCCACGTCACGCGCGCGGCGAACGAGGTGCCGTTGGAGTTCTTCGAGTAACCCGTCTTGGTCGACGAGTTACGGACCCACAGGTCGGCCTTGTGGTCGCCGCTCAGGTTGGTGTCCTCGACGCGCGGGTAGGCGGCGCCGACGTAGGTGCTGACCTTCGAGAAGACGCTGTACGCGCCCGCCGCGACACAGTCCTCGACACCCCAGGACACGACACCGACGATGCGGCCGCCCACGATCAGCGGGCCGCCCGAGTCGCCGTTGCAGGCCGTGGTGGTGCCGGCGTCGGAGCCGGTCGCCTTGGTTCCCGCGCAGACCATGTGGCCCGCGACGAAGTCGGTGCCGTACGTGGTCTTGCAGGTGGTGTCCGAGTTGATCGGCAGCGTGGCCGTCTTCAACGTCTCGGAGATGTCCTGCGTGGTGGACGAGGTACGGCCCCAGCCGTAGAGCGTGGCCTTGGTGCCGGACGCGTACGACGTGGTGTCACCGGACGTCGTCATGCTGATCGGCTTGGCGCTCACGGGGTTCGCCAGCGTGATGACCGCGATGTCGTTGTCGATGGTCGTCGAGTTGTACGACGGGTGGTTCCACTGGCGCCAGGGAGCGCTGACCGTGGCGCCCGACGGCAGCGTGCTGCCGCTCGCGAGCTGGGCGGTTCCGGTGACGACCGCGCCGTTGGCCTTCCAGTCGTAGCCCTTGACGCAGTGCGCGGCGGTGAGGATCTTCGTCGGCGACACGACGGAGCCACCGCAGAAGAAGCCGAAGTCGTCGGCCTCGCTGGTGGTGCCCTTGTCGTCGTAGTACCAGAGCTGCGCCATCCACGGGGCCGTGGAGATGGTGGTCGTGGTACCGCCGATGATCTTCGGGTCGACCTTCGCCGTGTTCGTGCCGGCGCTCAGGGACGCCTTCTGGGTCGTCCGGCCCGCGACGTCGTCACTGGCGACGGCGCCCGCCACCCGCTTCTCCAGCTCGGCCAGGGACGGCGTCGAGTGGGCGGGCCGCACGGTCGGAGTCGGCGGCGTCGTGCTGGGCGCGGCGTTCGCGGACGACATCAGAAGCGCACCGGCGACCACCGCGGCGAGGCCCGCCGCGGCGACCGGGACGGCGATCCGTATACGGCGTCTGTGCCTACCGCCCCCGGACGTGGACGTATCCACTCAAGTCCCCCCTCAGAGATAAGAGTTCAGATCTGCTTCAGCAGTAGTTCAAGGGCGCGATCGTACACGTGTCGCGGACAGCACAAAGGGCCGCCCCCGTCACCTGGGTGACGGGGGCGGCCCTTTGCGGTTCTGCCCTGCGAATTCGGTCGCCTGGGACCTCGGTCGCGAGGAGATCAGTCGTTGCCGTTGCCCGGCGACGGCGTGGTCTTCTGGATCTGGAGCAGGAACTCGGCGTTCGACTTCGTCTGCTTCATCTTGTCGAGCAGCAGCTCGATCGCCTGCTGCTGGTCGAGCGCGTGGAGCACGCGGCGCAGCTTCCAGGTGATGGCGAGCTCGTCGCTGCCGAGCAGGAGCTCTTCCTTGCGGGTACCGGACGCGTCGACGTCCACCGCCGGGAAGACGCGCTTGTCGGCGAGCTTCCGGTCGAGCTTGAGCTCGGCGTTGCCGGTGCCCTTGAACTCCTCAAAGATGACCTCGTCCATGCGCGAGCCGGTGTCGACGAGCGCGGTGGCCAGGATCGTCAGCGAGCCGCCGTCCTCGATGTTGCGCGCGGCACCGAAGAAGCGCTTCGGCGGGTAGAGCGCGGTCGAGTCGACACCACCGGACAGGATGCGGCCGGAGGCCGGGGCGGCGAGGTTGTACGCACGACCCAGACGCGTGATCGAGTCGAGCAGCACGACGACGTCGTGGCCCAGCTCCACCAGACGCTTGGCACGCTCGATGGCGAGCTCGGCGACCGTGGTGTGGTCCTCGGCCGGACGGTCGAAGGTCGAGGAGATGACCTCGCCCTTGACCGACCGCTGCATGTCGGTGACCTCTTCCGGACGCTCGTCGACCAGGACGACCATCAGGTGGCACTCGGGGTTGTTGTGCGTGATCGCGTTGGCGATCGCCTGCATGATCATGGTCTTGCCGGTCTTCGGCGGGGCCACGATCAGACCGCGCTGGCCCTTGCCGATCGGCGCGACGAGGTCGATGATCCGGGTCGTCAGCACACCCGGGTCGGTCTCCAGGCGGAGCCGGTCCTGCGGGTAGAGCGGCGTCAGCTTGTTGAACTCCGGCCGGCCGCGGCCCGAGTCGGGGGCCATGCCGTTGGTGGAGTCCAGACGCACGAGCGCGTTGAACTTCTCGCGGCGCTCGCCGTCCTTGGGCTGCCGGACCGCGCCGGTGACGTGGTCACCCTTGCGCAGACCGTTCTTGCGGACCTGGGCGAGGGAGACGTACACGTCGTTGGGACCCGGCAGGTAGCCCGACGTACGGATGAACGCGTAGTTGTCGAGGATGTCGAGGATGCCCGCGACGGGGATCAGCACGTCGTCGTCGGCGACCTGCGGCTCGGCGATCTCGTCACGGCCACGACGGCCACGGCGGTCGCGGTAACGGCCACGACGGCCGCGGCGGCCGCCCTCGAAGTCGTCGTCGTCCTGCGGTCCGTTGTCACGCGGTCCGTTGTCACGCGGTCCGCTGTCACGCGGCTGCTGGCGGTCCTGACGGTCCTGGCGGCCGCCCTGCTGCTGGCGGTCCTGGCGCTCCTGACGGTCCGGGCGCTGCTGGCCGGCACCCTGGCCGCCCTGCTGCTCGTCGCCCTTGACCGGACGGCGGTCGCGGTCGCGGCCACCCCGGTCACGGCGGTCACGGCGCTCCCGACGGCCCTCGGCGCCCTCGGCGTCGCCCTGCGCGTCGGCCTTCGCCTCGGCGGCGACCGTCTCGGGGCTGCCCGCCTCGGCGGTGGCACGGCGACGGCGGCGCTCGGCGGGGGCGTCGTCTCCCCCGCGGTCGGCCTCTCCCCCACGCTCGGCGTCGCTCGCGCGGGAGGGACCGCCGGCCGGCTGGCCGGGGATCTCGATCTGCTGCTGGGCCACGGCCTTCTCGGCGGCCTTCTCGGCCTTGTCCGCGGCGGGCGCGGCGGCCTCGTCACCCGTACGGGCCTTCGAGGTGGTCCGGCGCTTCGGCTTGGTCTCGGCGGCGTCGGACGCCGTCTTGGCCGGGGCGCCACCTCCGGCCTGCGCCTCCTTGATGACCTCGATCAGCTGGCTCTTGCGCATCCGCGCGGTGCCCCTGATGCCGAGGCCGGACGCGACCTGCTGCAGCTCGGCCAGCACCATGCCCTCGAGGCCGGTACCGCGGCGTCGCCTGGAGCCGGCACCGGTGGCAGGCGCGGAGGCGTCCGTGGCGGGCGCGGCAGCGGTCTCCTCGACACGTGCGCCCATCAGATCGGTGGTGTCGCTCACGAAGGGTCCTTCCCTGGAGCGGACGTCGGCCTGTCTGGCTCGGCGACCGGTTGTGCTGTCCGGCATTGGCCCTTGCTGTGTGGACCGTGCCGGGGCGGTGGTCCGCCAAAGCGGCGGAAGACATTGCTGGTGATGACGATTACGGAGCCGTGGCACTGAGGTTCGGTGTCATCGGCTCGGTCACGCCGGTTCCGGAGCGTGCTCAGCACTGCTCAGCGCATGGCACCCAATGCAAGGCACGTAGCAGTTTGGGAGGCTCCCGGAAGAATGGGTGTCCCGGACAGGGACTCGAAGCACCTCGCCATGGTGGGGTCGGGTGCAGACTTGAGGTTAACACTACCGGATCCAACAAACATTCCCCCTCTCCAAATCCGGCAACCGTGCGTTGTCAATCGACCTCGACAGGTGCGAGGGGCAGCACGCACGCCCCCTGTGCGTCGAGGTCCAGACGATTGGCGGCCCACCCCTGACCTGCGAGATCGGCCACCTTGTCGGCCGACGCACGGTCGGCCAGCGCGAGGACCGTGGGCCCCGCGCCGGAGATCACCGCCGGGATGCCGTCGGCGCGCAGGCGCTCCACGAGCGCCGCGCTCTCCGGCATCGCCGGGGCGCGGTACTCCTGGTGCAGCCGGTCCTCGGTGGCGGGCAGCAACAGTTCGGGGCGCCGGGTCAGCGCCTCGACGAGCAGTGCGGCGCGGCCCGCGTTGGCGGCGGCGTCGACGTGCGGGACGGTGCGCGGCAGCAGGCCGCGCGCGGTCTCGGTGAGCACGGGCTTTCCGGGGACGAAGACCACCGGGACGACGGAGTCGGCGGGGTCCATCCTGATCGCCCGCGCGGCGCCGGACTCCATCCAGGAGAGCGTGAATCCGCCGAGCAGACAGGCCGCGACGTTGTCGGGATGTCCCTCGATCTCGGTCGCGAGCTCGAGGAGCGCGGTGTCGTCGAGCCTGTTCTCCCCGCCTATCGTCACCGCGCGGGCGGCGACGATGCCGGCGCAGATGGCGGCCGACGAGGAACCGAGACCCCGGCCGTGCGGGATGCGGTTGGCACAGACGATCTCGAGACCGCGCGGCTGTCCGCCGAGCAGGTCGAAGGCGGTGCGCAGGGAACGTACGAGGAGATGCTTCTCGTCACGCGGCAGCGTCTGACTGCCCTCACCCGCGATGTCGATGTGCAGTCCTGAGTCGGCCACCCGGACGACCACGTCGTCGTAGAGCCCCAGTGACAGGCCGAAGGCGTCGAAACCCGGGCCGAGGTTGGCACTGGTGGCGGGGACGCGCACCCGGACGGCGGCGGCGCGGAACGCTGGACCGGCCATCGCTCGATGACTCTCCTTGAGCTGCGTGATGTACGAGATTTTCGAAGAACTGCGAGGTGAACTGCGGCGGGCGGGCACGAGGACCCGGAATCCGCAAGGACCGCGCGGCACCGCGGCATATGCGGTGGGCGGGTTAGGTACAGCCTATCGAAGGAAGGTTCTGTGGCGACATAGGGCGCACAGGAGGCGCACGATGCGTGTCGTAAGCCCCTCGTGCACCCCCTGTCGGGTCGGCATGGGGATGACCCCCGCGAGCGGACGGTTTCCGTCGGCTTTCCGGCGATTTTCCGCCCGCTCACAGCATGTTCCCCCGGCTGGACGGCTCCTGCCCGGCCCGAACGGGGCCGGTGGGAGCCACCCGGCGGATTTGCGTCCGGCGTGCCCGCACCCGGTGGATTCGCGCCACGAAGGCACGACTTCCCGCCATTTCCCGGCCCGCTTCCCGACCGTCCCGGTCCGGCTTCCGGCCGGACCGGGCCCGGAGCCGGGCCGGACCTGGAGGGGCCGGCCGGACGGGCCGGGAGCCAGTGCCCGTCGCGGCACTAGACCAGACCGAGCCGCTCCGCCGCCGTCGCCGCGTCCACCGGGACCGTGACCGGCTGGGGAGCGCCCGCGACGGCCCAGTCGGGGTCCTTGAGACCGTTTCCGGTGACGGTGCAGACGATGCGCTGACCCGGGTCGACCTTGCCCTGCTCGGCGGCCTTCAGCAGACCGGCGACGGACGCGGCGGACGCGGGCTCGACGAAGACGCCCTCCTGGGAGGCCAACAGCCGGTAGGCGCGCAGGATCTCACGGTCCGTCACCTCGTCGATGAGACCACCGGACTCGTCCCGCGCGGCCAGCGCGAACTGCCACGAGGCAGGGTTGCCGATCCGGATCGCGGTGGCGATGGTCGACGGATCCTTGACGATCTCGCCGCGCACGATCGGCGCGGAGCCGGACGCCTGGAACCCCCACATGCGCGGGGTCCGCGCGGCGATGCCGTCGGCGGCGTACTCCTTGTACCCCTTCCAGTACGCGGTGATGTTGCCCGCGTTGCCCACCGGAAGGACATGGATGTCGGGCGCGTCGCCGAGCATGTCCACGATCTCGAAGGCGGCGGTCTTCTGGCCCTCGATACGCACCGGGTTGACGGAATTGACCAGCGCCACCGGGTAGTTGTCGGACAGCGAGCGCGCCAGCGTCAGACAGTCGTCGAAGTTGCCGTCGACCTGGAGGATCTTGGCGCCATGGATGAGGGCCTGGCCCATCTTGCCGAGCGCGATCTTGCCCTGCGGGACGAGGACGGCACAGACCATCCCGGCGCGTACGGCGTAGGCGGCGGCGCTCGCCGACGTGTTGCCGGTGGAGGCGCAGATGACGGCCTTCGCGCCCTCCTCCTTCGCCCGCGTGATGGCCATGGTCATACCGCGGTCCTTGAAGGAACCGGTCGGGTTCGCGCCCTCCACCTTGAGGTGGACCTCGCAGCCCGTGCGCTCGGAGAGCACCTGCGCGGGCACGAGCGGCGTACCGCCCTCGCGGAGCGACACGACCGGCGTGCTGTCGGACACCGGAAGCCGGTCCCGGTACTCCTCGATGATTCCGCGCCACTGGTGGGTCATTGCTCGTTACTCCCCTTCAACCCGCATGATGCTGGAGACGCCCCGCACGGTGTCGAGGCCGCGCAACGCCTCGACCGTCCCGGCGAGGGACGCGTCGGACGCGCGATGGGTGACGACGACGAGAGAGGCCTCGCCGTCCTTGCCCGACTGGCGCACGGTGTCGATGGACACCCCGTGTTCGGCGAAGACGGTGGCGACCTGGGCGAGGACACCGGGCTTGTCGGCCACGTCGAGGCTGATGTGGTACCGCGTCACGACGTCGCCCATGGGCGAGACGGGCAGCTGGGTGTACGCGGACTCGCCGGGGCCGGTGGCATTGCCGAGCTTGTTGCGGCAGACGGCCACCAGGTCGCCGAGGACGGCGGACGCGGTCGGGGAGCCGCCGGCGCCCGGTCCGTAGAACATGAGCTGCCCGGCGGCGTCCGACTCGACGAACACGGCGTTGTACGCGCCGCGCACGGAGGCGAGCGGGTGGGTCAGCGGAATCATCGCGGGATGGACGCGCGCCGTCACCGAGCCCCCGTCGGCGGCCCGCTCGCACAGGGCGAGCAGTTTGATGGTGCAGCCCATCCCCTTCGCCGAGGCGAAGTCGGCGGCGGTGACCTCGGTCATGCCCTCGCGGTAGACGTCGTCGAGGCGCACCCGCGTGTGGAAGGCGATCCCGGCGAGGATGGCGGCCTTGGCGGCGGCGTCGAAGGCCTCGACGTCGGCGGTGGGGTCGGCCTCGGCGTACCCGAGCGCGGTGGCCTCGTCGAGGGCCTCCTGGTAGCCCGCCCCCGTGGAGTCCATCTTGTCGAGGATGAAGTTGGTGGTGCCGTTGACGATGCCCATCACCCGGTTGATCTTGTCGCCGGCGAGGGACTCGCGCAGCGGCCGGATCAGCGGGATGGCGCCGGCGACGGCGGCCTCGTAATAGAGGTCCCTGCCGTGCTCCTCGGCCGCCGCGTGCAGGGCGGCACCGTCCTGGGCGAGCAGCGCCTTGTTCGCGGAGACGACGGAGGCGCCGTGCTCGAACGCGGTGGTGATGAGCGTACGGGCGGGCTCGATGCCGCCGATGACCTCGACGACCACGTCGATGTCCCCGCGTTTGACGAGGGCGGTGGCGTCGGTGGTGACCAGGGCGGGGTCGATGCCCGCGCGCACCTTGGAGGGACGGCGGACGGCGACGCCCGCGAGCTCGACGGGGGCCCCGATCCTGGCCGTGAGGTCGTCGGCGTGCGTCGTCATGATGCGCGCCACCTCTGAGCCGACAACCCCGCAGCCCAGCAGCGCCACCTTCAGCGGACGCGTACGCATCATCCGACCTCGTTTCCTCATACCGTGTTCGGTTGGACCAGTCTCACTCACCGGACGGGAGTTTCTACCCTTCGTCCGGATCGTGAGACGTCCATTTCATTTTTCTGGTAGGTGACGACAGGAGATCTTCCGCCCCGGTCTGCACCCGGCCGATCCGGTCCATCCGATCACCTGACGTCACCTCCTGTCACTTGCCGTCGCTCCCGGGCAGCCGGGCGCGGACACTGTTCCTCTGACGTTCTTCTTCTGTGTTCTTCTGCTCGGCTTCCGTGTTCTTCTGCTCAGCCGACGTCGAGACGCAGGAGGTCCTCCTCCGTCTCACGGCGGACGATCACCCGCGCCGCACCGTCCTTCACGGCGACGACCGGCGGACGGAGCGCGTGGTTGTAGTTGCTGGCCATGGACCGGCAGTACGCGCCGGTGGCCGGGACCGCGATGAGGTCGCCCGGCGCGAGGTCGGCCGGCAGGAAGGCGTCCTTGACCACGATGTCCCCGCTCTCGCAGTGCTTGCCGACGACGCGCACGAGCATCGGCTCGGCGTCGGAGGTGCGCGAGACGAGGGCGACGCTGTACTCGGCGTCGTACAGCGCGGTCCGGATGTTGTCGGACATGCCGCCGTCGACCGAGACGTAGGTCCGCAGCCCGTCGAGCGGCTTGACGGTGCCGACCTCGTACAGCGTGAACGCGGTCGGGCCCACGATGGCGCGCCCCGGCTCCACGGAGATCCGCGGGGTGCACAGCTTCGCCGCCTCGCACTCACGCGTCACGATCTCGCTCAGCGCCTTGGCGATCTCGTGCGGCTCGCGGGGGTCGTCGTCGCTGGTGTACGCGATGCCCAGACCGCCGCCGAGGTCGATCTCGGGCAGCTCGACCCCGTGCTCGTCCCGCACCGCGGCCAGCAGTGCGACGACACGCCGGGCGGCGACCTCGAAGCCGGCCATGTCGAAGATCTGCGAGCCGATGTGCGAGTGGATGCCGACGAGTTCGAGCGCGTCGAGCGCGAGCGCCCGCCGTACGGCCTCGGCGGCCTGCCCGTCGGCGAGCGCGATCCCGAACTTCTGGTCCTCGTGCGCCGTGGCGATGAACTCGTGCGTGTGCGCCTCCACGCCCACCGTCACCCGGATCTGCACCCGCTGCCTCTTGTCCAGGGACTGCGCGATGTGGGCGACCCGCACGATCTCCTGGAAGGAGTCGAGCACGATCCGCCCGACACCGGCCTCGATGGCGCTACGGATCTCGTCGGTGGACTTGTTGTTGCCGTGGAAGGCGATGCGGTCGGCGGGCATTCCGGCGGACAGGGCCGTCGCCAGCTCACCCCCGGAACACACGTCCAGGTTGAGCCCCTCCTCGTGCAGCCACCGCACGACGGCGCGCGAGAGGAAGGCCTTGCCCGCGTAGAAGACGTCGGCGTCGTGCCCGAACGCGGTGCGCCAGGCGCGCGCCCGCTCGCGGAAGTCGGCCTCGTCGAGGAAGTACGCCGGAGTGCCGAACTCCTCGGCCAGCGAGGTGACTTCGAGCCCGCCGACGCGGACGACACCGTCCTCCCCACGGCTCACGGTGTGCGACCACACCTTCGGGTCGAGGGCGTTGAGGTCGGCGGGCGGGGCGCTGTAGTGGCCCTCGGTGAGGACGTCGGCGTGACGGGGTCCGGCGGGGTGCGCGGAACGGCTCATGTCTGCGGTGCTTTCTGCTTCGTCAAAGGTATTCGGGTGCGCTGATGCCGAGCAGGGACAGGCCACCGGCCAGCACCGCCCCGGCAGCTTCGGCGAGCGCGAGCCGGGCACGATGGGCGGCCGAGGGTTTCTCGTCGCCGAGCGGCAGCACGACGTGCTGAAAGCCGAGAAGAGCGTCAGCGGTCACGACGAGATGCCGCGCCAGCCGATCGGGCGCCCGGTCCCGGGCGGCGAGACGCAGGGCATGCGGGTACTCGGCCAGAGCGGCGAGGAGATCGGCTTCGGCGGGGGTGGGACCGACCGGGTCGGAGTCGGATGCCCCAAGCGGGGCGCCCGTACGCAGGTCACCGGTGCCGGCACCGGCACCGACCAGGACGCCGGAGCGCTCCGGGCGGCGTACAGATGCACGGCATACAGATACAGCAGAGGGACGTACGTCCCCCGGGGCACTGGTGTAACCGAGGGTGGCGGCGTTGCGGCGCAGGGCCCGGGTGCGGGCGTGGGCGTAACGGACGCGGAAGAGAGGGTTGCTCTCGCGCTGGAGAAGGTGATCGGCGCTGATCCGGGGCCGGTCGTGCGGCGCGGGGTGGAGCAGCGCCCAGCGGGCGGCGTCGTGGCCGAGGGGGGCGGGATCCTCGGGCGCGGGCACGGGTCGGAGGTTCACGGGCTCGGCGTGACGGACCTCGGCACGTCCGCCCTGGGTGGCGACGATCCGTACGAGGGTGTCGGCGACGATCTCGGCCCGGGTGTCATAGGGCACGCGCAGCTCGACGACCTGCCCGGCGAGGGTGTCGCCGTACCCGTACCGCGCCCCGTGCTCCAGAACCTCTTCGACCAGACCGGCGGACGCGCCGCCCGCGAGGGCGATGTTGAGGAAACCGGGCCCGGTGACGGTCACGTCGGCGACACCGGGGTCACCCTCGATGTACGCCCGCAGGATCTCGGCGACTTCCGGCGCCGGCCGCCCCGCCTGCCCGGCCAGCCGCAGGGCGACGTTCGTCGCGTAGTCCCCGCACCCACCCGGCCCCGGCGGGGTGACCGCCACGCTCGCGGGCACGGAGACGCTCAGTTCCCCCACGTCGACAGCACGACGCACCGCGCGCAGCACGGTACGGGAGAGCTCGACGGGAGTCACGGGACAAGCCTAGGGGAGGAGGGGGGTGGGAAAGCGAGCCAGTTTGGCGATGGTCCGGGATGTGGACGGGGACGGGGCCACTGGCCAAGGGGCGGCCACGGGGACAGCCACAAGGGGTGCGCTTGCCGGTGCAGGGGGCACTGAGGGCACTGAGGGCACTGAGGGCACTGAGGGCACTGAGGGCACTGAGATCCTGGAGGACACTGCGACCCTGGAGGGACCGCCGGGTGTCCGACATCACTGGCGCGCGATCACGGTGAACCGGGGGCATGACTCTTGCCTACAGGGCTGGGCAGGGTCCGCGGCTGAGGTCGAGACCGAGGCCTGACGGCCTGACGGCCTGGTGATCGGCGGGGCGACACTCCGCTCTTCCTCCCCCCTCCTCCCCCGACACTCCCCACGGCCTGCTGATCAGACCGGCACCAGGGCGATGCTGTCCGGCCCACTCAACGGACGAACAGACCCACCCGGCACGAATCAACGCCCGATGCAAAGCCCCACAACCAGATGACCGGTGCAAGGCCTCACAACTCAGTGCCGCCTAGTGCCATCCAGCGTCGGCGTGTGTCGGCGTGTCGACTCAATGCCCGGTGCGCCCGGCGCGCTCGGCCTCGTCGACGACGCCCCCCGCGGCACCACCCAGTCCGCGCCCTTCCATCAACTGCCTCACGAGATTGACGAGTTCGGACGGTTCGAAGGGTTTGGCGAGAAAGGCGTCGACACCGACGTCGAGCCCGGCCTCGACCTCGTACTGCGTACAGGCGCTGACGATGGCGAGGGGCAGATTCCTGGTCCGCGGGTCGGCACGCAGCCGGGCGGCGGTGCGCAGACCGTCGAGCCGGGGCATCACGACGTCGAGGGTGACGACATCGGGCTGCACCTGATGAACGACATCCAGACACTCGGCACCGTCAGCCGCGGTCACGACCTCGAGACCCTCCAGCTCGAGGTTGACCCTGATCAGCTGCCGGATGACCTTGTTGTCGTCCACAACAAGCACCCGACCGGACGCGCCTGGCACAACTCGAGAGTAGGTCCGCGCCCACCGCCGCGTCCGGCTTTTCCCCACTTCCGCCCCCTGCGGCCCCCACCCTCCCCACAGGCCGGCCCCGCCCACCCCGGGCCCGCTCCCCCACTCGCCTCTCACTCCTCCCTCGCGCCCCCGCAACACCACCCGTCCCCGACCAAAAGACGTGGCGATCACCCCTGAAAGAGCTGGTAGGGTTCTACCCGTCGCCGCACACAAGCGCCCGACACGCCCCCGTAGCTCAGGGGATAGAGCAACGGCCTCCGGAGCCGTGTGCGCAGGTTCGAATCCTGCCGGGGGCACAGAAGCCGGACCAGCGCGATCAACCCGCTGACCAGCGAAAGTGCCAGACATAAGAGCCGGACCCAGTCCTACTGGGTCCGGCTCTTTGTCGTTGTCACGCACTGATCGCGAGTGAGCGGTGAGTGAGTTTCAGGAACCTCGAAGGGGCTGGCGCACGAGCAGCGATCCTCGCAGGCGCCCACGGTCTCGCGGGCCGTTGAATCCCTTGTACCGCAACCCCCAGATCCAAAGGGTTAGTAAATGGACGTTAATCCACCACAAACGGACGTCAACGTACCGCGCGCGTGGAGGAGTCCTCGGACGTGGCCAGCACCTTGATCGCCTCGTCCTTCGTCGGCCCGTAGGCGTAGTACTCCACCTCACCCGTGAAGCAGCCGCCCTCGACGCCGGATGTGGACACGATCACGACGTCCCGGCCGGCCCTGTGGTGCTGCTCGATGAACGACGCCGCCTCGTCGTAGATGATCGGGTCGATGAGGTCGTGCAGCGTCTCGGCAACGATCTCCCTGACCTGCTGGACGTTCCACCTGCGGCACATCGAGGACAGGTACTTACTCATCCGCTCCATCTGGTCGTGGTCGGCGCCGCCCGCCAGGAACACGAACTGGATGTATGCGGTGCACAAGGCCGCCCTGCGGTTGATCAGTCCGCCTTGGTAGAACGACTTGCTGAAGGTGAGCGTGCTCGACTTCGCAATAACCGTCTCGCCAGGTCAAATAAGGCCGCTGACGAGGCAAGAAGCGGTTTTCCACAAGGGCGAGCATATGGGCCCACCATTCGGCGTAAGGTAAGGCGCGTGGGTTTGCCTGCCACGGGTCCTCGGGTACACCATGGAGGCACCGGGTCACCCGGATGGCCTAGGTCGCCTGAATGAAAAATGGCGGCCCCCTGCTGTAACAGGAGGCCGCCCGGAGTGGCTTATCACAGGTCCCTAGAAGGGAAAGCCCTCTCCATGTCCCATTCTACGATGGATGGCCAAGAAAGCCCAGGCGAACCGTCGCAGGTTCAGCCACCCTGGCCGACTCGGCACCGGAACTTACTGATCATCAGCGTGTCGACTGTGGTCGGAGTCCTCTGCATGCTCGTGTTCACGGGGGTTCTTGGCGCAGAACAGACGTCCGCCGCAGCTGCGGTTGCAGGGGTCGGAACGGCGGCAGTGTTGGCAATCCATAACTGGCAGGCCCGTGGCGGCAATTCCGGTCGAGATTGAGAGTCACTTCCGCACAATTAGCGCACGTCGCTAAAAGCGTATGAAATCGATCTCCCCAGACCGATGTCCGCAGATATCAGTCTGGGGAATTTCATCAGATTTCCGCTGAGTGCACCTTGATGGGTATTCCGGTCATGCCTTCCATTTCCCTAACTTCGCATAGCTGAAGCGCACACTTCCACATCACCCTTAGCCGCCTCCCCGCCATCCCATAGCCTTCTCGATCTTCCTATTATTCAGTTCCTCGTGCCCGTCAATGCATCCCTCATATCGACGATGAATAACTTCGGGAGAGTTGCCAGCACGGCGGGCCACCTCTGCTACCGGAACCCCTGCGTTAAGCCAGTTTGTGATGCAGGTATGGCGCAGGTCGTATGGCCGGCGCCCGAGTGGTGAAGCGACTTTGTCTGGTGGGAGCCCGATCAGCCGGGCCTCCTGCCAGACTCGCCAGTAGCTAGAGGTGCCGAGGACGTCGCCGCGCTCATTCTGGAAGATCCTTCCGTCCATGGCACGGCCGAACTCCTGAATGTGAGCACGCAGGATCTCGACCAGCAAGGGTGGTGCTGGCACAGGTCTGTCCGAGTTGGCTTCGCGGGCTTTCAAGCCTCGCTTGTCGTGACGTTTCCCTGAGTCGGTCCACTTCTTACCAGACACGGGACGTGTCTCGCGCAGAGTCAGAGTGCCCCATCCCGTCTCAGGGAGGTAGCAGTCTTCCTCGCGCAGGCCAACTACTTCAGCTGGCCTCATGGCGGCATAGAGCTGGCAGGCGAAGAAGGCCACGAGCCGGCGCCCTCGGTTTCGGTGGACGGACCCAATGTACGAGACAGCGGTGAGGAGTTGCGCGCCTTGCACCTGGTTGACCAGGACTCGGGGGTCCACCACGTCACCGCTTTTGGCGCCGCTGCGTTTTACTCCAACCAGTGGATTTGCTGCGAGGTAACCCGTCTCGATCGCGTACTCCATCGCCGTGTTGAAGCCACGACGGCGACGTTTATACGTCTCTGCCGCCGCAGGCGTGTCATCGAGCTTGAACGAGAGTCGGTATTGAATGTCTCGCACCACTCTCGGATCTGTCAGGGCCGACAGCGGAAGCGAGCGGGCCGCCAGCCAGGTGCAGGCTTCCTGCAACTCGGGAGGCGGCTCTTCGCCGTTGTGTACCGGTACAACAGCCCAGCGCACTGCCAACCTTGTCTCCTCTAGCGTCGGCGCCTTCGCCCCGTCGCCTCTCATGGCGAGCGCCACGGTGGCAAGGCTGTCCGCGAGGCCTTCACGGGTCTTTGCAGCCGTCGTACGCCAGCGAACCGCCATGTACTCGCGGCTGAAGTCCCACCACGTCGGATCGGGCCTGATGTGCTTCTTGGCGATGGCAGCGCGGAGTTCGGACTCCGGCAGCCCCGTGTCCACATCGAATGCCTCACCTCTACGCATCGCCTGCCACAGCTCGGAGCGGCGGCTTTCCGCGAGAGCAACCGTGCTGAAGCTGGCTGTCTTGACCTTGCCCGCGATGATCCAACGAAGCTGGTACGGAGCTCTCTTGCTCCGGACTTGGTTGATCTTCCATACCCGTACGTCCGTGGACAGAGTCGGTTCTGCGGCCGCAGGCGGGCGCCCGCTTTCGCGGACGCCCTTCGAGTTGTCGCGGTAGGTCACGCGGCTTCCTCCAGCGTCTCGATCCAGCGCTCCAGTTCCGACCTCCGGATGCGCACCGAGCCGTTGGGGAGCTTGATGGCCTTCGGGCCTTTCCTGAGCTGACGCCAGCGGTAGAACGTCGCTCGCGGCACGCCGATTTCCTCTATGACCTGGGGAATCGTGAGCATCTCGTCACGCGCCACGGTCGGTTCCTTCCAGGTTGTCGCCAGCGGAACGCGGGTCGGGCAGGTGGGACAGTCCTGATTCCGGCTGTCCCACCTGTTCACGCAGGTCAGATTCGGTATTGGGACAGTCGGACAGCTGGGACACCCCCGGCGTTCCCTGTGTCCGGCTCTCGGTGTCCGGGAAGTAGCGGCCAGCGCCGTCCTTGGTCAGCTGTCCGTCTGCGGCCATGCGTGAGCAGGTGCGGCGGACGTTCTCGGCATCGAGCTGCGGCAGCGCAGCGACGATGTCCCGTGGACGCGTGCCGGGGTTCTCCCGGACGTGGCGGAGGATGGCGGCGCGGGTGTCGCCGATGGTGTGGTCGGTGACCGGTCCGTCGAGCATCTGCCAGGCGCCGGAGGCAGCTTGGAACTGAAGTGCGTACTCGGCTTCGTCCACATCCCGCCCCGTCACGTGCAGGATGCCGTCCGCCTGGCCCCGCGCCCGCTTCAGGACGAGCGTGGCGTCCGCGGCGCCAGCGACGCCGTTGGTGCCGGACACCTCGGTCAGGAAGTCGTCCGAGCCTGCCTTGCGGACGTGATGGACGAGGACCACGGCGATGCCGTAGTAATCGGCGATCCGCTTGGCGTAGCCGACCGCGACGTAATCGGCGTCGTACGCGGACACTCCCTGTGGGGCTTGGCCGCGCATCTTGGCGAACACGTCGATGACGACCATGCGGGCGTCCGGGTTGCGCTCCAGCCAGTTGGCGATGGCGTCGCTGCCGCCCTGGGGGAAGGGCGGGCATTCGGTCACCAGGGTCAGGCCGGCCGGGGCTGCCTGACCCGCGAGCATCTTGCCCATGCGGGTCTGGAGGCGGCGCGGGGTGTCTTCCAAGGCGAGGTAGAGCACCGGGCCGCTGTCGACGGACAGGGAGCCGAAGGCGTTTCCGCCAGCGGCGACCGCGAGGGCCAGGCCGAGGGACAGCCAGGACTTGCCCACCTTGGGCGGTCCGGCGAGCAGGCTGACGCCCTCGGCGAGGATGCCGGGCACTGCCCACTTGGGTTCGGGGAACTCTGCGACCATGAGTTGATCCGCTGTCCAGGCGGTGCGCGGGCGCTCCCGTTTGGGCAGCTCGCGCGGGGCCTGTTCGGGATCACTGGGCACCGAGTACAGGTGCAGTGGAGGGATCGGGTTGGTGCTCATGCCGCCCCATTCGTGGCGACGTTGAGGCCGTTGGCGACGGCGCGGCGGGCGTACCGCTCGGGGACGCCGACGGAGACGGCCGCGTCGATGATCTGCGCGCCGATGGCGTCCAGCCCGCAGGGTCCGGGGCACTGCGCGTGCCGGCTGGCCTGGAACCGGGCCACCTGGAAGGCCTGCGATCCCGCGCCGGATTCGGTGTGGCTGCGGACCAGTGCGAGCCCGTGGTCCAGGCCGGTGCGCACGTACTGCTCGGTGTGCCTGCACCCGGTGGCAACGGTCCGGTCCCACCGCCCTCGCGCGCTGGAAGAAGAGGCCACCCTCCCCCGGGCGGGGGTGGCCTCTTCTCGCACGGCGAGCGCGCGGACGGAGGACGGCAGGTCCGTCATGAGGCCGTCGCCGGGGCCGAGCCAGCGGGCGTAGGCCATGAGCGACTTGACGTCCACGCCGGGCCGGACCGCGTTGGCCGACCGCATGGCCCCTCGGTAGAGCCAGTGCTGGCCGCGGGTGGTCGGCACCGTGCGGGTGGCCGGGAGCGCCGTGCGCGCCCACGCGATGGCCGCCGCGTTGTCCAGGTCGACGACGGTCAGTCCCGCGCCGCCCGGGTGGTAGGCGACGGATGCGGCCTGTTGCCATGCCGGGGCCCACGCGCGGGAGGTGATCACGCCGGGGTCCGTGGTGGCAGCGGCCCATCCGTGGCACGCCGAGGGGCACTGGCAGGGGCCCGCGCTCTTCATGTGCGGCCGGCCGCCGCAGGCGCCGTTCGCGCAGGCGCGGCAGTTGCCGAACGGCACTTTCCCTGCCCGCAGGGGCAGCACCGGCACTCCGGCGTTGGCCAGGTACAGAGCGGTGCGCAGGGGGTTCCCGTCCGGGTGGTCCAAGGAGGGCGGGGACGCGGTCTTGCCTGTGGGTGTCATGCTGGAGGTCTCCTGTTCTGTCGAAGGGACAAGAGAGCCGGGGCGGCCGTGGTCTTGTGGTGAGAGACGGCCGCCCCGGGCGTCTCTAGAACGGCGGCTCGTCGCCTGTCGCCGGGGCATCGGCCGGAGCGGACGCGCCCCATCCGCCGGGAGCGGGTGCGGCGTTGTTCCAGGCGTCGTTGGCCGGTGCGGATCCGGCGCCGTTGCGCTGGGCGCGTTCGACCTTGGCCGTGGCGAAGCGCAGCGAGGGGCCGATGTCGTCGACTTCCAGGGCGAGCATGGAGCGGTTCTCGCCCTGGTCGGTCTTCCAGTTGTGCTGACGCAGGCGGCCAGTAACGACCACGCGCATGCCCTTGGTCAGGGACTCGGCGACGTGGTTGGCGAGGTCGCGCCAGGCGGTGCACCGCAGGAACATCGCGGTGCCGTCCTGCCACTGGTTGGTGGTCTTGTCGTAGCTGCGCGGGGTGGAGGCGACGGAGAATTTGACGATGGCGGCGCCGCTGGTGGTGAAGCGCAGTTCGGGGTCTGCGGCCAGGTTGCCGACGATGGTGATGGGGGTCTCTCCCACGGACATGTGGATCACTCGCTTTCGGTGTGGGTGGGGATCTGGTGGGTGATGGGCGCGGCGGCGATGCTGCGCGGGGTGTCGCCGACCGGGCCGACGACGGTGGGCAGCCCGGCCGTGGTGAGCGCCTGCGCGTCGAAGCCGGGCAGTGCGGCGCGGGCGGTGAGGGCCTGCGCGAGGGCTTCGGCGTACGCGGCGCCGGTGCGAGCCACCTCGATCTGTGTGGTGCCGCGGATGGTCTCGACGCGTTCGAGGTGGGCGTGTTTCTCGCGGCGGTCGCTGACATGCCGCTCGTGCGCCGTGCGGGTGCGGCGGTCGGTGCGCCAGTAGCGGGCGGCGAGGCCGTAGGCGCCAGCGGTGGCGACGGACCACAGCAGCAGCGGGAGCGGAAGCCCGTCGGCGTATCCGGCGATGCCGGCGAAGGCGAGCGCTCCGGAGGCGGCGAACGCGGTTCCCGCGATGACCGGGTCTCCGGCATGGCCGACGCTCGCGCACGCGCCCGCCGCGGCGGCGCCGATGGACAGGGCCGTCATCAACACGGCGTTGCCGAGGGAGTGTTCGGCGCCGTTGGCGTTCCAGACGCGGGCGAGGGCGAGCACGGTCGTGGTGGCGAGGGCGGGTGCGGTCTTGGGCGCGGCGAGGGCGAGCCAGTGCCGGGCGACGATGGGTTCGTTCACGAGGGTCTCTCCCGTCAGTTGCCGAGGTCGGCCAGCGCGGTGGCGGACGCTTGGACGAGGTTGTGGATGGGTTCGTAGGCGCCGGTCCCTGCGGCGAAGAAGCCGAACAGGAACAGCACCAGGGCGGCGCCGCCGCCGGCGGACTTGGTCTTGACGGCAAGGGCGGACGCGGCGCCGAACAGCAGCACGGCGGAGATGTTGAGGATCACGGGAACTCGCTTCCGGGCGAGGTGGGCGGGTGGATAGGCTCTGCGCGCCCCGGGTGCTGGCAAGTTCGGGGCGACAGACCGGCGACCGCGCCTGCCTGGCTCCAGCTAGGAGCGGGGTCCGTCTCATGACGGGCAGTCGCCGGTCGTCTGCTCAGTCGGTGCCGGCGCGGTAGATGCGGGCCCAGCGGTTGTAGAGCCAGCGGCCGGCGCGGATGCGCTTGCCGGTGGCCTTGCAGCGGCGGCAGTCCTTGCCGCGCTTGAGGCGTCCCTTGCGGTCGGTCTTGAGCGCGTGGCCCATGCCGCGGCACTTGCGGCAGTTGCCGAACGGCGAGGCCGCACACAGCCCGCCGTAACCGAACGTGACGGCGATCAGGCAGGCGATAGCGGCGAGGATGGGGGTCATGACGGGCCCTTCGGGCGGGTTTTCGGGGTTTCCGCTGGTGGGCCGCTAGGCACTAGCGTCCTGATCACATGCGATGTGGGGTGCTAGCGGTGCCGCTAGACCTAGCGGGGCGTGGTGCTAGGTCTAGCGGCGTTTCCCGCTCAGCCCGCATCCCGGTTTCCGTCACGCTCCGCGATCGCTGTGGTGATGCGGGCGCGTTCGATGCCGCGCCGGTTGGCGCCCTTGCCGGACTCGGTCTTGCCCCACACCTGGCCGGTGGCGATGCCATGGGGCTTCAGCGCCGCGGCCAGTCCTTCGGCATCCCAGCCGCCGTAGACGTCCGGCCGCAGTTCGGCAAGCCGGGCGACGACGGTCTCGGACCACACCTTGGGCTCCTCGGTAGGGACAACGGCGAGGATGTCGGCGAGCAGGTCGTATCCGGCCACCTCGCTGACCTGCGATTCCTGACCGAGGGCGTGTCCGGCGAGCGTGCCCGCCTTCTCGCGCAGTGCGCGGGCGCGCAGGGCGATGGCCTCGGCCAGCACCGAGTTGACGTTCACCGAGCGCACGATGCGGGCGTCCGAGCCCTCGCCGACGAAGTAGCAGATGCCCTTGTCGGCCCAGGCGAACATGGTCGCCCGCACCCCACGCTTGTACGACGAGGTGCCGAGCACCATGTCGTTCTCCAGCTGGCCCATGACCTTCAGGCACCAGCGGGCCGAGGCGTTCGCCGAGATGCCGGTGGGCAGCGACTTGGCGTCCGGGCGCTGCGTGGCCAGCAGCAGCACGATTCCGGTGGCCGGGCCGCGCTTGACCAGGTCGGTGCAGATCTCCTCGAACTCCGCCCCGTACTTGGGGTGTTCGAACCACTTCTGGCACTCGTCCACCCCGATCACGATCGGGTGCAGTCCCAGCGCCGGCTTGTCCGCCAGCTCGGTGGTGACCTTGGACTCCGGGCAGATGTCCCGGGGAAGCGAGCGGATCACCTTCGCGCGGCGGCGCAGCTCGCCGCGGACCTCGCGCATGTCGGCCAGCGCGTACTCGAAGTCCTCCTCGTCCTCGCCGGCCCGGTGGCGGTAGGAGACCTGGTCGCCGACCGGGTCCAGGTCGCCGGTGCCCTTCATGTCGTAGCTGTGCACTTCGGCGCGCGGGTCCAGGGCGGCGAGCAGCAGGAGCAGGCGCAGCAGGAACGTCTTGCCCATGCGCGGGATCGCGCCGATCACCCCGGCGATGTACATGAGGGTGACCTCGACCCAGCGTCCGCGCTGGTCGGTGGCGAACGCGGCGGGCCTGAACAGGTCCACCGTCCCGGACTTGGCCAGCGGCCATGCGGGCGCCCTGGTCTTGGACATGTCCTGATCGCCGACCCACAGCACCAGGCGTCCGGTGTGCTCGTCCGGCACCGCCTCGGGCCACACACAGCCCAGCGGGCGCCGAAGCCCGGACGCGAGACGCTCCCGGCGGTCCATCACGTCGGTGACCGTCACGCCGTAGGGGAGGTCGCCCTCGGCGCGCCAGCCGGGCCCGTCACGGGTGATCGGGGCGGTGAAGGCGAACCCGTCCCGGCCCTTGCCCTGCGCCTGGTTGATCGCCGGGATACCGAGCGCCCCCAGCGCCCGGAGCACGATGTCCGAGGTGAGCTTGGGCGCGTCGGGAAGTTCCACAGCCCTGTGGACGACCGGGGCATCGGCCTGGCGTCCGGCGGAGCCTAACGCCAGCACGACCGCGGCCACCGACACCGCCTGGAGCCAGTCCGGGGCGAGGACGTAGAGGGCGAGTGCGGCACCGATTCCGGTGAACAGGGCGAGCACGGCCACGATGGTGCGCAGCCTCACCCGGCCGTCGCGCTGCCGCGACAGCTTCAGGTACTCGGCAGCGTCCTCGCGGCGCACGGCGGCGAGGCGGACCGGCTCGCCCTCACGGTCGGCCACCCACCGCATCGTGCCACTCACGAACCGGGCCAGCCCGGTCGGGGCCCGGAAGGTGAGCCGGGCGGCGTAGACCGGGGCGCGGAGGGCGTGATACCCGGCGGTGTGGGCGTAGTGGCGGGCCACCCACGCGGACGCGGTCTTGAGTTCCGCCAGCGACTTCAGCCAGAGCGGGACGACCGCCCGGCGCTTGGCTCCGGCCAGCCGACCGAGATAGCCCGGACCGGTGACGGCCGGTGCCGACCGGTCGACCATCACGCGGACGGTCGGGTCGGCCGACTCCGTGCCCGACTCGCCCGTGCCGGAGTCGGGTGACTGGTCGGCCGACTCGGTCCGCGCTGATCGTGCCTTGCCGAGGTCGACCACCTCGGCCCGGGGGTCGGCTGTCATCTCTGCTTCCAGCCGGTTGAAGAGTTCGTTGTTGTCGGGGTGGTTCACTGAACTTCCTTCCGCTTTCGGGTGTGAGGGAGAGCGGGCCCGGCCGACGCTGTAGGAGGTGGGCGGCCGGGCCCGTGTCATGACTCTTTCTGGTGGCCTTAAGCGCCGCTAGGCCATACAGCGGCCACCTGCGGCCATCTGGTGGCCACGCCGGTCAGGCGGCGTGGGCGGCGGTGCGGGCCAGTGCTGCGGTGACGCGTTCGCCGATCCACTGGGCGACGTTGCAGGACACGGCGTTTCCGGCCTGCATGGTCTGCTCGCCCTTGTTGCCGTGGACGATGTAGTCGGCCGGGAAGCGCTGCGCGAGCAGTTGCTCGCGCGGCTGGATCATCCGGTAGTGGCAGTCGTCCAGTTCTGGTGCCGGGCCGAGCAGCCCGGCGGAGTCCTTGGTGCCGAGCGTGTGCAGCGGCTCGCCGACCGATTTGGCGAGCGCGTTGCGGTAGGGGATGACGAGCCAGTGGTGCCGCCCTTGCCCGGTCACCGTGTCGACCGGCGTTGAGACCGGGCGGGCGGTGGCGTTGCGGCGCAGCGTGACGATGAACGAGTCGTCGACCGGCGGCGGGGTGAGCAGTGCCTCGAAGCCCTTGGGGTTGGCCAGCCGGGTGCGCATCGGCTCGCCTGTGAGGGTCGGGGTGGTGTTCCAGGTTCCGCCGGTCGGTATGAGGACCGCGTCTCCGATCTTCACCGTGCGGGCCGCGAGCGGCGCCGTGTCGGCGGGGACCGCGCGGCCGTCGTGCCCGCCGTGGTTGACCGTGAGGACCATCCGGGCGTCACCGAGCAGGTTCAGCCCGGCGCGGATGCGCTTGATGGTGTTCGCGGCCAGCGGGCGCAGCCCGTGCACACTACGGTCGCCGATCCGCACGCCGAGGTTGGACCAGTCGATGATGGACGCGGCCGGCCGCACGTACGGCTCCACCAGGGCGTGACGGCAGGCCGTGTTCGGGCAGCGGTAGTCGTACTGCTGCTTGTACTTGCCCACCCGGCGGCCGTTGCGCCAGGTCTGCACCGCCCCAACGTCCTGCCCGCAGGCGGTGCAGTACGCCAGCGGCGAGGGCGTCAGGTCCGGAGCGGGGACGTCGGTGCGGGTGAACGCGACGTAGATCCGGTCCCGCCACTGCGGGGCGGGCAGGTTGTCTCCTCCCCCGACGTGGGCGGAGGAAACGGACACGACCTGGGAGCGGTAGCCGAGCAGTTCCATGCCGCCGCGCCACCAGTCGAACAGCTCCCAGTCGACAGCGAATTCGAGGACGTTCTCGCACAGCACGGCGGCGTAGCGGTGGACTTCCGTCGCGCGGATCACGTCGTAGGCGGTGGCCCGGGTGCGTTCCCAGCCTGCGTCTTCCACCCGCCCGTACTCCTCCAGTTCGAGGGCGAGCTGTCCGTGCGTGCGGCGCCTGCCGCCGGCCGGGGAGATCTCCGTGCAGATCGGTGACGCCCACAGGATGTCCGTCCGGGGCAGGCGCCGCATGTCGTAGTTGTTGATGTCCGCGCACAGGTGCTCCGCCTGGCGGTGGTTGGCGGCGTGCGTCTCCACGGCGCGCTGCCAGTGGTTCGCGGCGAGCCGCAGTTCAAGGCCCGCGCCGACCAGGCCGGTGGAGGACCCGCCCGCGCCGCAGAACAGATCGGTGAACGTCAGGCTCATGTCTGATCTCCCTTTCAGGTCAGAGGTCGAACAGGGCCGGTGCCTCAACAGGCTGGACCTCGCTGGTGCGCACCGAGCGGGCGACGGCGGTGTGGCACTGCGGGCACCAGGCCCGCAGCTCCGACGTGGGCAGAGCGGCCGCCTTGACGGGCGGGGTGAGCGGGTCGGCGGGCGCGGCGATCAGGCGGATGCGGTGGCCGTGCTTGCTGGTGTAGCCGTCGTGCTCGCGCGGGCAGCGGCCGTCGCTCTTGGCGTGCTCGTTGCCGCACGCGCCGACGCACTGGCAGCGGTGCCCGGCCGCTTCCATCACGGGCCGCCAGGTGCCGACGGCCGCGAGGGGCTCGCTCATGCCGCCACCCCCACGACCGCCCGGTCCGTCCGTGCGCCGGTGCGCCCGGCACGCCGTCCGGTGACGGTGGCGAACAGCCGGCCCAGTCCCGCGCGGCGCAGTCCGGCGCGGGCTTGCTTGGCCGCGTACATCGCCTCATCCGCCCGCCGCAACAGGCCGGACAGGTCGTCAGCCGGGAAGTCCGCTGCCCGCACCCAGCCCAGCGAGACCGTGGTGCGTACGGCGGGGTCCTGGCCGTCGACAGGGCGGGCGAGGACGCCGCGCAGGACGGTGAGCAGGTCGGCGGCGGTGCCGTTCTCGTCGATGAGGACGGCGGCGAACTCATCGCCCCCGAGCCTCCCGGCGACCCCAGCCCGGCCGACGTGCTGGGCGAGCCGGTCCGCGGTCGCCTTCAGCAGCGCGTCGCCGGCGGCGTGCCCGTAGGTATCGTTAATCTGCTTGAAGCGGTCCACGTCGGCCAGCACCACGACCGACCGAGGGTCCTTGAGCAGGGCGGCGGCGCGGCGGGTGAACCCGTCACGGGTCCATAAGCCGGTCAGCGGGTCACGCCGTGCCGTGTCGAGGCGGGAGCGCAGCCGCCACGCGTGGACAGCCCAGCCCGCAGCGGGCGGCAGAGCGGAGAGCAGAGCGGTTACCTGGGTGTTCATGCCACCGCCTCCGGGGCGCCCTCGATGCTGTCGGTGATGGGGTGCAGGCGTCGGCCGTCGGCGCGCTCGCTGAGCAACAGGTCGCGCAGCACTCGGGAGTTCGCGGCCGAGCAGTGCAGCGTGGTCCGGATCGCCTCCGCGTTGATCGCGTCATCCGTCCACTCCGCCGTGGCCGTCCGCGCCTCCGCGAGCAGCTCCGCGGGAGTCCGGGGCGCTTTGCTGGTCTTGGCCTTGGTGGTGCGGCGCTTGCGCGCCGGCTTCGCGGCGTCCTGGTTGGGCGGCTCCGGGTCCTGCGGCAGCACGGGCGGCAGGTCCTCGCTGGCCGGGGCGAGTTCTCCCAGCTTCAGCAGAACCCGCTCGGGGCGGGGTGTCTTGGAGCGCCAGCGGCGGCCGTGCTGCTGCCGCAGCTGGGCGCGGGCCAGCTGCCGTTCCCGCTCGCGTCCCAGCGCGTCCGCGTATGAGGTGATCTCCCACAGCGTCATGCGGCGCCACAGGGCGAACGTGGACAGCGGGGCGAGCAGCCAGCGAGAGCGGCGGATCTTCTCCATCCGCCGGCCGGTGACGGCGCCGATCCGGGAGGCGTAGACGTGCGCGGCCACCTCGGACAGGACCACCCACAGCAGCGGCATCGTGCCGTGCGCCACCTTCGCGGACAGCGAGTGTCCGGCCGCGATGTTGAGCCAGCACGTCACCCCGGTCAGAGCCCACGGAACGAAGCGCACCCAGCTCAGCGGCATGTCCGTACGGATCAGCAGCAGGAACGCCGCCGTGAACACCGGGATGGCCACGTCGATACCGACCGGCAGCATCCACGGGGAGGCGAACCCCCAGCGGGCGCCTGCTGCCGATACCGCCTCGAACGAGGACGCCAGGCCCAGCCCGCCGACCCCGGCCGCCGTCACGGCGACTGTGCCCAACAGCCACAGCTCGGGCCTCGACAGCTGCGGCACCGCAGGGACGGGTGTCTCGGTCGCGGTGCTCATGCCGCAGCCCCCTGTCGCGGGGTGCGGTGCCGCGCCGGTCGCGGCAGTTCGACGATGTTGAACAGTTGCGGCGCGTAGGCTTCGATCGCCTCGGCGGCGACTCGGCTCACGCGGTCGGGCAAGTCCTGGTACTCGGGGGTGGCGAGGATGTCGCGGGCTGCGTCCAGCCGGGCCGCTCGTTCCTCGTCGCTCTCGCCGTGGACCCCGAGCCACAGCTCAACCGGGGTCCCGAGGGCGAGTTCGAGGAAATCGGTGTCGTTCACGGCCTGGTGGCCGCCGATGTAGGCACGCATGGCAGCGCTCCTGATGTCGAAGGGGTGGAGAGGCGCCGGGCGGTCGTGGCCTGGTGGTGAGAGGCGACCGCTCGGGATGTGCGCCCCGACCGGCTTGGCGGCCATCGGGGCGAAGTGATCAGCGCTGGACGATGGGCTTGTCCAGGTCGCGGTGGTGGACGGACACGTCGTGTCCGGCGTCGCGCAGCAGTTCGGCCAGTGCTCGGGCGAAAACGGGGGCGCGGTGGCGGCCGCCGGCGCATCCGTCGGCGACGGTGACGGTGCCGCAGGACGGCCCGGACGCGAAGGCGTCGACTGCGGCTGCGGTCGCCAGTGCCAGTGCCGCGATGCCCGGGGTGGCCAGCACCGCGGCGCGGACGGGTTCGTCGTTCGCGGTCATGTACCGCAGTTCGGGACTCACGTGCGGGTCGCGGAAGTGGTCGCGCAGGTCAATGGTCAAGTGCGCGGCGGGCGGCTCGTCGTGCAGGTAGCCGAAGGAAACGATCTCAACGGCAGCGGGCATGAGTGCTCCTCTGGGGTGGAGGGAGGGGCGGCCGTGGTCGGGATGTGGTGAGAGACGGCCGCCCGCAGTACCCCGAGACGGATTCGATCCGTCGCCATCACGGCGCGTCGGGGCCGCAACGCCTAGTGCGCTGCGCAAGGACTGGTTGCGCTGTACCTCACGAGGGACGAAGTCCCACGTGGCTGCCTACTTGGCCGAGGAGAGGCGGCGTGATCCCCATTCAGTTGTCAAAGATCAACGGCTTCCTCGGGCCCGTTTCGCTAGACCCATCGGAAGCAAGTTCAGATTGACCTATGTCAATCTGAACCGTCAAGAGGGTTCGTCAAAAGATCAGAGATTGACCTAGGTCCAGCTACTCTCGAACCCATGGAGCAGAGCCCAGGAGCGCCCAAGCAGACGCCTACGGCCAAGGAGATCGCGGCGGAGTTCCGCGAGAAGATCACGGGACCGAACCGCGAGTACGACCCGGGAGACCAGCTCCCCGCAGCCCGCAAACTCGCCAAAGACCTTGGCGTGCAGCTCATGACCGTGCAGAGCGCGTTCGGCCAGCTCCGTGACGAGGGGCTGGTACTCACTCAGCAAGGCCGCGGGACGTTCGTCCGTGACCCTTCGGTGCCGCTCGGCACCCAGCCGGGCAGCAGCCCCGCGTTCACGGCACTGGCAGCGGAACTCAGCTCGATTCATGACGCTCTCCGTTTGCTCGGTGAACGCCTCGACCGCCTTGAGCACCTTGTCGGCGACGGGACTCCACCCTCGCCGTGAGTTCATCCGCACGCTGCACGAGTCGCTCGACCGTGGCGCGCACGTCACTCAAACTCGCTTCGATCAGGGCAAGTTCTGCGGGAGTGAGACTCCCTAACTCGCCGCCCCGCTCATTGCTCCCTGACATGACAACGAGCATGCGGCCGGATGCAGCAGAGGACCCGGACAGACTGTCCGGGTCCTCTTTCCTTACAGATCAGCTGTGTTGACGGTTCGTCATTGAGTCGCCTCGTCCACGGCGTCCAGCACTGCGCCCCATGGGAGTTCGCGCCCTGCCGGCGCCCCCCTCGGCTCGCACAACGGCCAAACGTCTGGCCCATAGACGACGCGTACTCCTCCAGCCCGAAGGGCGTCGATATGGCCTTGCCACGCGGGGTGGCGGGCGTGCGCGGCGTTCACCCGAGGGAAGACGATGACCGGCAGGCCAAGAGTGCCGATCGCCTCGCCAACCTGGGTCAGAGCTTGGTTGTCCATCAAGCCAGTCGCAAGCTTGGCAACCATGTTCGCCGACGCGGGAGCGACCACGTAGCAGTCGACGGGCGGATGAGGCCGAGCCTCTCCAGGGAGACGTGGTTCATCGCGTACAGGAAGACCTGTGAGCTTCTCCAGCCGCTCAACCTCACCGCTCATTCGCAACCACTGAGCTGCGGTCGGGGTGAGTGTCACGGCCACCCGCCATCCGCGGTCCATCGCGGGTTCGACGAGACCCGTACGCAGTGCCTCCACTCCCCCTGCCGCCGACCCGACGACTCCGAGCGTCCCGCGCTTGCCCGACCTCACTGCACCGCCCTGCACCGTTGCGCCATCACGAATACCTCGGACGAACGCGAACCGCCGGTTACCGGGGACTGCTTGATCAAGTCCCGCAACGTGTCACGCACCCTCGGATTGTTGCGCACGAGCTGCGGCGACGTGCGCTCAGCCGTGCGCAGTTCCGCATACGCCTCGTCCCCCTGGCCGGCGAGGGACAGAGCGCGCGCGTAGTCGATGCGATGCGAGACGCTGCGCTCTTTCGGCATGTGGTCGACGTTGATCCGACCGTGCGCCACGACATACGAGACGTTGTCGAGGTCCAACTCGATGGACAGACGGTGGAGCAACACGTTCGTCGGCCCGAATCCGGTCTGCCAGTAGTTCTCGTCCGCCCCGAGGTCGTCCGCGAGTTCTTCTGCGCGGTCCAAGAGTGCCGTAGCGGTGAGGCGGTCCTGATGCCGCGCTGCCGCGACTGCGGCGCGCAGGTGGATCATCCCCAACAGGCTGAGTGCTGCCGGATCATGCTCCGTCAACTGAGATGACAGCCATGCTGCGGCCGTGTTGCCCAATTCGAGGGCATCGTCATACCGGCCGTTGGCCAGCAGGGCATGCGTGCCGGACCGCGCAGCGGACGCCAGCACGAGCGGATCGTCCGACTCGTCGGCGGCTCGCATCGCGCGCTCAGCGGAGAGCCACGAGATGTCCGACTCACCGATCTTGGCGAGCGTCGTCGCCGCAAGGTGGTGGGTTCGGGCCGACACCGCCCAGCAATCACCCCGGTCCTCACCACGGCGCCCGGCTCGCTCCTCCAGCTCCTGGGCCGTCTGGAGCAATGCCGGAAGCGCGGCGATGACACTGCCGAGCCTTCCGCCCTGGTAGTCGTTCCAGGTCTGCTCCACGCGCACGGCCGCAGGGGCAGGCGTCGGAAGCTGTGTTTCAGCGTCGGGACCGAAGAGTAGACGTGAGAGGCGACGCGGGCTCATGAGGGCGTCGCGCACGGCGGGGACATCGTCTTGGTGCCGCTCGTCTTCCATGAGCACGACCTGGCCGAGCAGATCCCCGAGCGGCACGCGCAGGATGCGCGACAGTTCCGCGAGCATGTCGATCCGGGGCGGCTTCCGGCGCCCGGTCTCGATCTTCGCAAGCCAGTCAGTGCTACGGCCGACTAAGCCGGCCAACACCTCTTGCGTGTGGCCGCGACGCTTCCGGTAGAACGCGATGCGCTCACCGATGCTGAGGTGATCTCCAAGACCACGCATTGCGCGTTGCCTCCCGGTTGTAGGGGCCAGCTTCACGGTACCGAGCCAGCCGCCACGCTGGACAGATGGTTCTCCTGTCCTCCCGACCAAGCTTGAGGCGCCCAACAGCCGAGGACCCTGACAAATTGTCCGGGTCTAATCCGTGTGGCCGAGATCCACGGAGGGGACGGAAGGTGTCCCGACTGTCCGAATATGGACCGCGACCTGCACAAACAGGTGGGACAGCAGGAACCTGGGCTGCCCCACCCGTCCCAGCGGGTTGCCACACCGGCCCACTCAGCGACTCTGTATTTGCGTAACAGCCTCTACTGAGCCCAGGCACTCACTACTGTTCGTCCATGAGCGACGAGAGGTCCTCCACCCCAGAACAACCAGACGCAAAGCGTGGCCACAGAACCTTGGGACTATGGCCAATATGGTATGCACTCACAGCATGCTTGATCACGGCGATGTCTCTCGTCGTCTCTGCTTGGCTGCTTTTTAATTGGCTGATTGGGTCGCCACCAAAGGCATCACCTAAACCTTTGGACATCACAACCCAACTCGAATTGGCCAAGCTAGCGTTCGCTACAGTGGCGGGACTCGGCGCCCTGGTGGCATTGGTAACTGCCTACCGGAAACAACGCATAGACGAAGTGGCGCAAATACTCGCCCGCCAAGTGGCCCGCGACACCAATCACGACGCAACCGAACGTCGAATAACGGACCTGTTCGGCCAATCCGTAGAACAATTGGGGCACGAACAGGCGCCAGTTCGCCTTGGCGGTTTATACTCACTCGAGCGTCTAGCGCAAGACAACCCGGACCACCGCGACACAGTGGTATCCGTCATATGTGCTTATCTGAGAATGCCGTTTCTTGCTCAGCGCGCTCCTGGCGTGGCACGCCAAGGGGTTACCTACCCTCTCGAACTTCTTGACACCTTGGACCGGCCAGGGCAACAGGAATTGCAAGTTCGCTTGACGGCACAGGGAATCCTAACCAAGCATGTCTTTCGGAGCACCCACTCAAACTCGAACTACTGGCCAGGGATTCATCTCGACCTATCCGGAGCGGAGCTAATTCACTTCTCACTGTCTGAATGCAAGGTTCGGATAGCAAATTTCGAAGGCGCTCGATTCATCGGCGGAGCCGGATTCCGCAAGGCTGAATTCACACAGATCGCCACCTTTATTGGAGCCAGCTTCCAAGGCATGGCCAACTTCAAAGAGGCAAATTTCACGCATTCGGCAAACTTTGATGGCGCCATATTCCAAGGAGCAACCGACTTCACTAAATCAACATTTGGCAGCATGGTAACTTTCAGTGGAACAAGCTTCGACAATGACGTAAATTTCACCGAAGCCAAGTTCTCGGGTTCGGCAATTTTTACGTCAGCCAAATTCACTGCCGCCACCCACTTCAACCAAGCCTCGCTTCGGGAGTGCACATTCTACGGATCGGAATTCAGCGGTTTCGCTGTCTTTGACTCTGCACGCTTCCACGCAGAACCCGACTTTGATGGAGCATCAGCGAGCCATCCAAACGACGATCACTCATGGCCCGGCCGCTGGCGCACGGATCCGACCGCTGCAACGGGCTTGGCACCCTTGGTCAGTTGGGAGTAGGTATAGACCGACCCGCTTCGGGTGGACCTGACAGCAATCGAGAGTATGAAACTGGTTGTGTCCCAGCTGTCCGACTGTCCCAATACCGCACTTGAGCTGCACAAACAGGTAGGACACCTGAAGCAGTGGCTGTCCCACCTGTCCGGTCCCGCTGACGACTGTCCCACGTTTAGCGATCGGCAGTGGAGGGCGGGGCGGCGCGCTCACCTGACTGCCGAGTCGCGCTGCGCGCAGGGGGTTTATCTCCGACGACCACGCGCTGTCAGTGTGCTGTGCCACGATGTCGCTACGGCCCGCTCCGGGCTCATCACAGACGTTCGGGCCAACGCCTGGGGGGAACGCACAATGACAGAGGACGACCGCACGATGAGAGAGACCGTGGTGGTCCCAGTGACCCAGGACGGGGTGCGCATCCATGTATTCGCGGACTCCACCGAGTCCGAGGCAGGCGGCGAGGAGACCGAGATCAGCGCCCGTCGTCCCGACCTCGGCCACGTCATGTCCGGGCTGAACACGGTGGCACGAGCCATGGGTGAGCAAGCCCGGCAGAGCACAGCGAGCAAAGTGACGGTGGAGTTCGGCTGCGACATCGCCCTGGAGTCGGGCTCTCTGGTGGCCGCCATCGGCAAGGCGAGCGCCAAGTCGGCGTTCAAGGTCACGCTCGAATGGGACAGCACCTCGGCGTGACGGCCCGTCCCCCAGGGTGGCAGGAGTCAGCACTGTCGGACTCCGTCGTCGCACTCGAAGTTCCTTCGCCCGACGGCGATCCGCTCGCTGTGGGTACCGGCTTCTTCGTGGCGCCGGGCGTGGTCGCCACGTGTGCCCACGTGGTTGCCGCCTCGGCCGCGGAGTTGCCACGCAGGATCGTTGGCCGCATCGCCTCACGCTCGCTGGTCCTGGAGCTCCAGGCACATCCGGAGCAGTACTTCCTGACCCCGAGGGACGGGCTCGACCTGGCATTCCTCCAGGTCACCGACGCCGACCGACATGAGAGCCCCGCCGCCCTACCTCTGTCTGACCGGCTGACCGTTGGGGACGCGCTTTGGACCCATGGGCACCCGTCCGGCATGTTCCGCGCCGGGCAGTCCGCGACCTTCACCTATGAGGGCACGTCTGCACGTGCCTTCGAACGACCGAACAGCCTGCACCGTCTGCGCGGCGCAGTGGTGACCGGCGGGTTTAGCGGCAGTCCCGTACTCAACCGCCGGACGGGGTGCGTGGCCGGCATGCTCACCACCGCCGACCGGAACGGCAGTTCGCACATGGTCGGGGCGCGTGAGCTGACCGCCCGGCTTGATCCCGACTGGTGCGACACCCGGTGGAACGCCGACTGTCGAACCTGGCTGGGCACGCTGTCGGACGCGCAGATCGAGGCGGGCGGCTGGCCCTTTCTCGGACCACGGCTGCGCGAGTTCCTAGACATCTCCGCGCGGGCAGCCCGGGAGCACCCGTACCCAGGCGTGGTCCCGGGCACGGTGCCGCCGCCGCTGTCCTCGGTCTATGTCCACCAGCACGCAACAACGTATCGGGGCCTCGACTCGGTGCCGGGCGACGGAGTACGGACCCCCGCCGACGAGCTCTTGGACGACCCCGACGACGTGATCGTCTTCGGCGGACCAGGTTTCGGGAAGTCGAGTCTGCTGCGGTCCTGGATCACCACTGCCGCTCGCAGGTGGACCGAGGAGCATTTCTACCACTCGGTTCCCGTTTTGGTAAGGGCTGCAGACCTAGTCGGCGACCGGCCCTTCGCGATCCTTCTGCACGACGCCGTCTCACGGGAGTTGAGCGGCGCCGGGCTGGTCAGCCCTATCCGCGAGGACCTCTTCGCTTCTCCCCCGGCGCCGGGCGTGCGCTGGTTGCTGCTGGTGGACGGCTTGGACGAGGTGATGAACCCGGAGGAGCGGCAGCGTGTTCTGGGCAAGCTCGCCTCGATCCGGGAACAGGACGCGTACGCGCGCCAATTCCGTTTCGTCCTGGCGACCAGGCCCACCCTCGACGTCCGGGACATACCGGAACCTCGTTTTCGCTACTGTTCGTTGCTGCCCTTCGACATCCAGCAGTTGCCCGGGTTTGCCCGCGCCTGGTTCACCGCCTTGGGCCTACCTGAGCCAGAGGCGAGGACCAGCGCCTTCCTGGATCACGTCAGGATCCCGAGCGTGCGGCACCTGGCGACGGTGCCGCTGATGGCGACCATGCTCTGCCAGCTGCACGCCGACTCCGGCCAGGAGCCGCTGCCTCGGGGCCGCTGGGCGCTGTACACGCGGTTCATGGACCTGCTCCGCGCCAAGCAGTACGACGGGCCAGCCAACGTGCTGGAGCAGGCGCACGCCGTGCTGGACCGCCACGGCGCCGAGGGGGCCCGCGCGGCGGAAGGACTCGGTGCTCTAACGGATCACGTCCTGCGGGAGCTTGCACTGGCCAAGTACGGCGGAGACATCACACCCGAGCGGCAGTTGATCGAACGGTGGACGGGCCACCTGCGACCCGCCTCGCTCCATACCGAGCGGTGGAACGCATTGTGCGAGGAGGTACTGCTGCGCGGCGGGCTCGTCGTCCGGCGGGGCGGCGGCCTGGAGTTCGTCCACCAGACGCTACTCGAACACCTCGCGGCGCAGGCCACGGTCGGGGACCCTGAGCGGAACCGGGCCGCTTACCGGTCAATCATTGGCGGCTGGCCACGCGGACGCCGGGTGGCCCCGCTGGCCGCTGTCGAGAGTCCCTATGTCGACTTCCTCGTCTCCTCCTGGTCCGGCCGTCCGGGGTTCGCGCGGCTGCTCGCGCACTGGTCCAGGGAGCTGCACGGCGCTCAGTACGTCGCTCGGCTGAGCAGTGAGGGCGCCGCCCTTCCCCCGCGGGTGCTGCGGGTGGCCACGAGGGAACTGTTCGCGGTGGTCCGCGACGAGCGGCGCGACCCGTTTACCCGGCTACAGGCCGCCCGGGCGCTGGTGGACTTCGGGGACGCCCGGGGCACTGCGGAGATTTCCTCGTTCGCGGCCTTTCCCACGCACGACCTGGGATCCCGGCTGCACGCCGCAGAGATGCTCGCGGACCTCGGCGCCGCAGACGCCAATGAGCTGCCAGCCTCCGTGGCCAGCAACCAGGAAGCAGACGCGGGGCGCAGGATCAGGGCCGCCGAGATCCTGGGGCGGCTCGGTGATGAGCGCGGCGCGATGGCGCTGGCGGACCTCGCCCGGTCCTCCGAGACCTGGTGGGTGGACCGATTGCGCGCTGCGGAGTCACTGGACCGCATCGCGCCCGAGAGTGCCGTTGCCATCCTGCTCGGCATCGCCGTCGACGGCCGGGCCCTCCCCCATGTCCGGTCCGCCGCGGTGGAAGCGCTCGCTCGGCTCCACCCGCACTTCGCCTTCCGGTACCTGCGGGAGGCCGCCGGAAACCGGGAGCACCCCGTATCCTCCCGGAACCGAGCACTGGAGGCCATGGAGTGGCTGGGCGGAAAGGACTCAGTCGAGTTCATGGCCCGGATCGCCCAAGACCCTTCGGAGGACCGTCTCCTGCGATTGTCGGCCGCCGACAGGCTCTCCCGGCTCCGGGACCCCCGCGTCGTGGACACCCTGGTCCAGTTGCTAACTGGGCCGTCCGACGAGCCAGGGCTGATCCTACGGGCGGCCGAGGCGCTGGCCCGACATGGCGATCCCAGAGCGGCCGACGCGCTGACCGCGATCGAGACGATGGAGCGGGTGACCGGACCGGAGCGACTCCAGGCGGGCCGAGTATTGCTCTCCCTCTCCGACCCGCGGGGCCAGGACGTCCTGTACACCTTGGCCGTCGACCCCGCAGTCGAGATCGAGCTGCGACTCCAGGCCGCCGCAGCGCTAGACGGCGTACAGGATCCGCGGGCGCTATACCCGCTCACCGTCATCGCGCTGCATCCTTCAGCGCCCCGGGCATCTCAGATCCTGGCCGCCGAACACCTCGACCAGTTCCGCACGCGCAAGGCCGCCGACGCCCTACTGTCCGTACTGGTCAACCCGGAACTTCTGGAGCAGATGCGGGTGCGGGCCGGCACGCTACTAGCGGACCTCGGCGACGGCCGGGCACGCCACTGCCTGGAGAGGCTCACCCAATCGGCATTCAGTACAGCGGCGCGGATCCGCGCCGCCAGCGCGCTGGGCAAAATCGCCCCGAAGGACGGGTACCGGGCACTGGAGGAGCTACTAACGGACGCGTCAGTCGACGCGGATTCGTGCGTCCGGGTACTGGAGACCCTGTGCCGGGCGCACCCGGAGCGGGCCAGGCAGGTGCTGCCCGACGTGGCGGCTGACGCCCACCATGAGACGGCGGTTCGGCTCCGCGCGCTGGCGCTGACCCGGGGTCGCCTGCTGCCGGAGACGAGTGCCGCCCACCGGGCGATCGCCGCCGCCCCGTACACGTCAGCGACGGTCCGCGGGGGCGCGGTCCAGGTTTTGCAGCACATGGGCGGCGCGGACGCCCTGGATCTGCTCGAACGGCTAGCCAAGGAGGAACCCAACCGCTACGTCCAGACCAGGGTGCTGATCGCCCTGGCTCAGCTGCAGCATGCACCGGCGGCAGCTGCGGCTCGGGACTTCGTATCCGATCCCCAGGTGTCCGTGCAGAACAAGTTCGAAGTGCTCCAGGTGTTGGCTGGCTCCCCCGTTGGGGAGCTGCGCCAGATCGTCCGGGACGTCTCGCTCGGCGCGGTCCCCTCCGTTCTTCTGCAGAACCACTGCAGCGCACTGCTCGCAAAAGCAGGGGGATTCGCAGGCGCCGACTGACCGCCGACTACGACGAAGCCTTGGTCCGACCCCGATAGAGCATCTTGGCATCGGATCTGTCGCTCGTCGGCGTCATCACGGCGCGCAGGAGCGGGATGCTCTAGCTCTCCTCCAGAGCACCGAACCTCTCCGTCGGCGTTGGGAGTCAACTCCCCGATTACATCTCGCGAGTGAGGGGCGAGTGACTAACGTTTGCCGTCAGCCTCATAGTCAGGTCCTTGCAGGTCAGATACCCCTATGCGTTGCGATGGCTCTTGCCCTCCGGAGCCGTGTGCGCAGGTTCGAATCCTGTCGGGGGCACCCCTTATGAGGTGCCCAAAGACCCCGGCCTCAGCGGAAACGCTGAGGCCGGGGTCTTCGCGTTTGTGCAGGCGGATGCAGCCCGAAGCGGCTCTGTGTCGGGGGCCGTGGATGGGATCTTGGTCTGTTGCCGCGGGCCGAGCCCGGGAACGAACACATCCTCCGGGCAAGGACGCGGAGCCTCGGACACAGGGCCGGATATCACTACAACCTCAGCGGCGATCGGTGTGTCCTAGCCCGTAACGGGGCGAGGAGGCGCAGATGAGTGAGCGCAGGTCCGTACAGAGCGACAGCCGGGGGAAGTACCGCTTCCTCAAGGGGTGGGCCTCGCTGGCAGGCGTCTCGGCCTTCGTCGTGTGGCTCGTGTTCGATCCGTTCGAGCTGACCTGGAACCAGGTCTTCGGCGGCGCGGTGGCGCTGTCCGCAGCGGGCGCCATCGCGAGCTTGCTGTTACGCCGGTGGGGCTGGGCTCGTCGTTGGGCCGGTCGGATTCCTCCGCCGGGCCGCCTCGCGGCGGGGCTGGTCTCCAGGCTTGGTGTGCCATCGGCGCTGCTGGACCCCCGCTGGGCCAGAGCCCGATCGACTGCTGTGGGTTTCCTGTTGTTCGCCACCGTGGCCGGATTCATGGGATGGAAAGCCGGCCAGGAGGACCAGACGCTGCAGAACCTCCGGGAGCACGGGCACAGGACCGAAGCGACCGTAGTCGCCATTTCCGGCCGGTCGGAGGAAGGCCGGGCGAACTCCTTGACCGTGCGCTTCAGTACACCGTTCAGCACGGTGCAAGCGGATATCGATGTCGGAGACGGCTCGGGAAACGACGCGAAGCCCGGAGGCCACGTATCCATCGTCTACAACCCGTCGGACCCCACCGAGGTCCGCCACGTCAGCCGTCTGGACGGGTCCGACGCCGACGGGATTCGACAGGGTTCTGTGGTGATCGGACTGCTCGCGGCAGGTTTTCTGGTGGGGACCGCCCGGGAGGTGGTGCGTGTCAAGGAGCAGACGGAAGCAGGCAAGACGCCGGACACCCCCCGCCCCGGAGCCTGAAAGCCACGATGCAATTCGCGATCAGGCCTTGCGATGTCAGCCCGGCTTCGCCGGTCTGACAGGCCACCACATAGTGCTGGGTGGAAAGGATGAGGCCCCTGGCGGGGACGTCAGGGGCCTCGGATGCGGGCCGGGGTGCTGCCCGTACTCGCGAAGCAGGTCCTCGATCCGTCGGTTGGCGACATCCTGCCGCCCGTCGAGGCACTTCGCGTAGCGGGTCAGCAGGACCTCGACACTGTTGCCGACCCGCTCCGCGACCTCGGTGGGGTCGACGCCCGCATTGAGCCACGTCGACTGGGCAGAGTGCCGAAGGTCGTACGGACTCCTTGTGAGCGGCGAGGCCGCGACGGCCGACGGCAGCGCGAACACCTGAGCTTCCTGCCACACGCGGTGGTGCGTGGAGGACGGGACGACGGCCCCTTTCTCGCTTTTCTCACTGAACAGGCGTGGACCAGGACAGATTGTCCGGGTCCGGCAAACCTGAGTTTGGAGTGTCCGGGCTGTCCGGTCACAGACGGCTGCAACACTCTGGGTGGTGCAGCCCACCGGTGAAGCCGACTTCTCATAGGCGCAGGAGTCGTAGACGACTTCCAGAGCGATCTATGCCACTGCACCTTATTCGCGGCCGACTCCGAGCCAGTCATGCCCTGACTGCCTCGACCATCACTTGCAGGTCAAGTCTTCGGTTCCTCGGCATATCGGGCTCCGGTTCAGGCATTCGGAGACTGGCCGAGATCTGCACCGTTGAGCGCCCCGACCCGAGTTCACCTGGCTGCTCCGGCCGAGGGTTGTTCCGAAGCAGACCGACCAGGAGTTCGCCCCAACCTCCGATGAGTCGCACGCCCAATCACCCAAGGCCGTGCCCGAGGAGGTGTACAGGTCCATGGCCGCTCTCGCGCTGGAGAGGCTGGACCGGTCGTTGCGCACGATTACTGCCGCCTGCACCCTGCTTCCGCTTGACGACCTGATCGCACCGACCTGATCGCACAGGCCTGCGCGAGCACGTCGGTGGCGACCGTCTTGATGCCGGCGCAATGCCACGTGCTGGAGCTGGAAGTGATCGGATTCGTGTTGCCGTAAGCACGCCAGGCGTCGGCGTCCGTAGCTACCTCTCCGCGGAACGGAACGAATCCCCATCGCGGGGCGATGAGGGTCGGCCCGGCAGCAATCGGGCGTTTCGCGCAAGCGGTCGAGAGGTCAGGCGCGGCTGTCAATGGGCTCAGATTCGCGCCATCTGCGGTACAGAAAGCCACCACGCGATATTCGTGATCAAGGAAACTGCCCGGATGCCGTCCTGCGGTGGCCCTGTCGCGGTGACGGGTGCGCATCAAGGGCCCGGAAAGCGCGCGTTGTTCGCCCGTCCCGAAGTCTCCGTGAGGCTCGACCGTGGAGTCGGCCCTCGACCCGGGCGGTGACTCAGTTCGCCCAGTCCCAGGTGGTTCCGCGAGGCTGGGCGCCCATCTCGGACATGAACGAGTCGGTGCCGTCCGCCGGCAACGGGTTCTGCTTGGAGGCCAGCTCGGGCGCGCACACCTCCCAGTAAAGGGTCCTGGTCCCGTACGGGGCGATGCCGGCGTCCTGGCTGAGCGTCTTGAGCGGACCGTCCACGTCGTCGGGGTACTCCCCGTCGGCGTGCTTGGGTGTGTAGGACGTACAGAAAGCCTGCCTGATGGAGATGACGGCCGTGTCGGAGCGGTTCTCGTAGACGGTCATCACGTTCACGCATGTGCTGGTCGCGTCGCCGTCGTGCCATTCGGTCAGAGCGACCGATCCCTGTGGAACGCGGGCCCGCGCAGTCACCGGCGCCGGGGAGACAGCCGATTCGAGGGTGGCCGACGTGGAGCCGGCAGCCGGTGCGGAGGTCGGCGTGGGGGTGGCCGTGACGGTGATGGTCTCGGTGACCGTGACCGTGGGGGCCGCCTTGGCGGTGGACCGCGGGGCGTGGCTTCCGCGACCGGCAGCGAGGAGCGGGAGCGCGCAGGCAGCTACGGCGGGAAAGAACCGGCGGACCATGTCTGCCCTTCACGTTCGGCTGGATGACTGCGGCAGGCACGGGTCAGCCGGTTCGGTTCGTGTGGGCACGAAAGCGGGGGCAGCCACCTGACGTTCGGTACGACGCGGATCATAGCTGCGGAGAGAACCACGGGCAGAGCTCCGGGCGGAGCTGCGGAGACCGCCACGGGCAGAGCTCCGGGCAGAGCTGCGGACAGGACCCGGCTTCTCCCGTCGCCGCAGGTCGCTGTCCTCTTGTCCTCACCTCTGCGCACCCGTCTCCGCGCCGCAGGGCCCCGCGCCGTGGCTCCCTCCTGTGCTGCTCGGATGATCATGCCGATCGGGCTGGTGGTATTCGACTGCGACGGGGTCCTGGTCGACAGCGAGCGCATCGTTGTCCGGGTCCAGGTCGCCCTCGGTGCCGAGCTGGGCCGGCCGCTCACCGAGGGGGACGTGGTGGCCCGGTTCATCGGGCGGTCGCATGCCGCCGTCCAGGAGCAGGTCGCCGCGCGTCGAGGACAGCCGCCCCGGGGTCCTGGCCGCCCGTGCCGCCGGGATGCGCGTCCTCGGCTACGCCGGCGGGCTCACTCCGGCCGGACACCTCGAAGGCCCCGGCACCGTCGTCTTCCATGGCATGCGCGAGTTGCCTGAGCTGTTGGGGCAATCGGGCAGTTCGGGGCAGTAGGGCCAGGTGTGAACGCGGGCGTGCGTCAGGGCGTGCGTCAGGGCGTGCGTCAGGGCGTCCGGCCGGCCCCGCGGACGGCAGAGTGTCGCCTCCCGCTCAACCGCCTTACCGCCTTACCGCCTTACCGCCTTACCGCACAGCCTTCTCCAGCAGCGTGAACGACTTGGGTGTGCCGACCGGCTGTGGTTTGCCCTCCTTGTGGCCCACGATCCGGTAGCCGGCGTCGACGTAGTACCCGGTCAGACGGTCGTTGCCCGCCAGGCAGTCGAGGCGGGTCAGGGTGCGGCCCGCCTCGGCCACGCGCCGCTCGGCGGCCCGCAGAAGGCGTCGTCCCGTGCCCGGCGGAACGCGGGCGTGGTCGACCATCAGGCGGTGTACGTATCCGGCCGTCGGGGGCTGCGGGCCCCAGGCGTCCGGGTCCGCCCACCACAGTTCCCAGGCGCCCACCGCGCGGCCCCGGATCTCCGCGATCCAGACCTCTCCGTCCCGCATGATCCGGCGAAAGTGGTCCTCCCCCAGTTCGCCGGGCTGCCACTGGCCGCTGGTGCCACGGGAGTTCATCCAGCGGGCGGCGTCGTCCCGCAGGCGCACGAGGGTGGAAAGGTCTTCTCCGGCAGCCGGACGGAACTCCAGATCGCTGCGGAACTCCAGATCACTCACGCGTCGATCTTCACACAGGCCCGTACGGTGGCCGCAGCCCGAGCCGTCCTCACGCCGACGCCCGCTTGCGCGGTGCCGTCTTCTTCGCCGGCGTCTTCTTCGCGGTCGCTCTCGCCGTTGCCGTCTTCTTCGCGGCGTTCTTCTTGGCCGTCGTCCGGGAGGACACCGTGGTCCGGCCCTCCGTTCCCGGCTCCGCCGTCGTCTGTCTCGCGGTCGGCTTTCTCGCCGTGGCCCTCTTCGCCGTGGCCCTCTTCGCCGCGGTCTTCTTCGCCGCGGTCTTCTTCGCCGCGGTCTTCTTCGCCGCGGTCTTCTTCGCCGCGGTCTTCTTCGCCGCGGTCTTCTTCGCGGCGGACGTCGGCTTCTTTCCGCCCGCCTCCTTCGGCGCAGCACGGGCCAGCCCCCGGGACCTGGCCCTGCCGGACGGCAGCGGGGTGCCCTCGGCGTCCTCGCCCGTTTCGGCGGACTCCTCGCCCCGCGACTCCCTGGCCGCGCGCACGCTCTTCTCCAGGGCCGCCATCAGGTCCAGCACCTTGCCGCCGGCCTTCTCCCCGGAGGGGGCCGCGGGTGCCTCGTGGCCCTCGGCCTTGGCGGTGACGAGTTCCTCGACGGCCTCGCGGTAGTCGTCGTGCAGGTCTTCCAGGTCGATCTCGCCGAGGGTGTCCATCAGGGCGTCGGCCAGGTCGAGTTCCTTGTCGCGGACCGTGATGGCGGCGTCCGGGGCGACCTCGTCGGTGGCGCGGATCTCGTCCGGCCAGAGGAGGCCGTGCATGGCGCCGACGCCGTCCGCCGACGTCAGCGCGTACGCGAAGGAGCTGGCCGCGGAGGCGGAGAAGGCGCTGCCCCGGCAGGTCGTGCACCGGATGACGCGGAGCCTGCGGCCGGGAAAGGTGTTCGTCGACTGGAGCCAGAACTCCGGCTGGAAGACGACCGCCACCCCCTACACGCTACGGGCCCGGTCGGAGCCCACGGTGTCCGCGCCCGTGACCTGGGCGGAGGTCGAGGCATGCGGGTCGCCCGCCCAACTGGCCTTCTGGGCAACGGACATCACGCCCCGGGTGCGGGACTTCGGTGATCTCCTGGCTCCGCTGTCCGACCCGGAACGCGCCGGCCGGCTGCCCTGAACGCCATGGAACGGGGTGCCCGGTCCGGGGGTCGCCGGAGAGCGACGCTCTCGGTCCGGGGACGCTGGTGGAGCGATGCGCCCGGCCCGGGGACGCCGGCGAGTGAGCGCCGGGTCCGAAGTCGCCGCGGCGCGGGTGCCCGGTCCTGGTCTCCGTCGAACGGGTGCCCGGTCCGGGGTCACACCCGCAGCCACGTGTGCCGGTCGCGGGCCATCGCGTGCAGGGCCTCCACGTCCGCCGGTTTCAGTACGCCGCCGAGGCGTGCGAGGCCCGCGAGGTCGGTGTCGCGCAGGACCCGGACCTCGCGCGGAGGCACCGGGGTGTCCAGGCGGGCGGGGCCGACCACGACGAGGACGGCGCGGACCTCTGCCGTCAGGGCGTGGGACGCGCGGTCGGCGTCGGCGCGGATCCGGCGGAGCAGCGGGCGCGGCTCGCGCCGGCCGACGGTGACCATCGGGTCGGCGACCAGGACGCGCTGCTTGTGGGCGTACAGGGCGTGCAGGCAGAAGAGGCCGGCCGGGCCGATCAGCAGGTGGTGGATGCGGTCGCCGCCCGGGAGCGGGACCGAGTGCAGGGTGTGCCGGCCGCCGCCCTCCAGCCGGTCGAGGGCCGCCCCGACGGCCTGCTCGGCGGCGAGCGCGCGGCGGCGCGGGTCGGGGCGCAGCCGGTGCGCGGGGCCCGGGTCCCGGTCGAGGTCGATCACCAGGGCCTCGCCGGGCCGGTTCGGCGCGAGGTCGTCGTCCGGGTGCAGCGCCAGGCGGGCCAGCTCGGCCGGGGTCGGGACGGGCGGCGGCCCGACCGTCACCGGGCCGGTCAGAAACGGGCCCAGGACGTCGAGCACGTCCTCGCGCCGATCCTCGCTGAGCAGGTTGACCCTGGCCGTGTCACGGTCGTACCAGGCGACGCTCCTGCCGTCGGTCAGGCACACGTACAGGCGCTCCTGTCCGTGACGCCGGGCCGGTACGACGCGCAGTCCGTTCATGCACCATCACCCCATGACCATGGGAACAGGCGGGGTGCTCCAGGGGCAAGAACCCGGTTACCTTTGGCAGGAGTTGGGGCAGTTGGGTGGGAGGCGCCGTTGCGAACTCGCAGAAGGTATCCGGATGTTCCGGCCCCGGACAGCCCGTGGAGTGAGATCGTGCCCGGCCTGTGGATGGGCGGGCACGAATTCGCGGGACGTTCGGGACAACCGCAGTCCGCTGTCGTGCACGACGAGTTCGACCTGGTCCTGACGCTGCTGCGGCAGCCGGGGCACGGGCCCGATCCGGGGGTCGAGCATCATGTGTGGCCGATCCCGGACGGGCCGCTGGACGGCACGCAGCTCACCGGGGTCATGCGGCTCGCGCGGGCCGCCGACGACGCGCTGGAGGACGGGCGCAGGGTCCTCGTCCGCTGCCATCACGGGTACAACCGATCGGGGCTGGTCGTCGCGCACGCGCTCATCCTGGCGGGGCACACCGCCGACGACGCGATCCAGCTGATCCGGGCCCGGCGCTCGCCCTGGGCGCTGCACAACGAACTGTTCGTGGAGTACCTGCGGGCCGGGCTCCCCACGGCACGCCTCCTCGAAGAGCTCGCGGAGTAGGGCCCCGGGGCCAGGGGGCTCGTCAAGGACCGGGGGGCCGCGGCTCGGGCTCTCGCCCGGGAAGCGGGAACGGGGCGGGGAGGGGTCCCGGGCGCGGCGACCGTTCATGCGGGCAAAGGCGACCGTCCATGCGGGCAAAAGGGATTTCTGCATGAATAAGGGGTACGGGTCGGCCTGTCGTCCCGTGCCGTGCCCGCTCGCCCGGGGCGTGGCCGTCCTCGGCGGTCACCCCGCGGACGGCGCGGACGGCGTCCTTTCCTTCGCCGGTCTCGTGCGGCAGCAGCGCGGCAGCGCCCGCGGACGGGACGGCCCGGACCCGGGAGCGCAGTGATCCACAGCCGCCTCGCGCGAGGGCGCCGGCCCGGAGGAACCGGCGGGACCGCCGGGACCGGGCGCGCCGTTCTCGGCGCGGCCGCCCTCGTCACCGCCCTGGCGACGGCCCTGGCGGGCTGCGGGGACTCCGGGGAGCTGCACGGAGCGGGTACGACCCCCACCGCGGTCGGCCCGGCCAGGCTGTGGCCGCGGCTGCCGCCCGCCTCGACGCCCGCGATCGACTACGGCGAGGCGGACACCGAGACGGTCAAGGGGGTCACGGCGCCCGGCGACGACGTCCGTGCCCTGGACCCGGTCGCGGTCGTACGCGCCGAGGTCGCGGCCCATCCGGACGAGTACCGCGGGCCGCACGCGCCGTACGCCGAGACCGCCCGGCGGCTGAAGGACTGCGGGCGGCCGGGCGCGCAGGGTGGGAGGTGCCCGGTCCTGCGGGCGTACTACCGCGATCTGACCGGCGACGGGAAGGCCGACATGGTGCTCGGCATCCGCTTCCCGGCCCACCAGCTGGCGGTACGCGTGTACACGTTCCTCGGCCACCGGCTGGTGCAGGTCATGGGAACCGCGGACAGCGTGGTCAGCGTGGAACTGGCGGGCCGCGACGTGATCATCCGCTCGCCCTCGACCCTGCCGGGGTACGAGTTCCGTACGGTCTGGTCCTGGGACCCGCACCAGAGCGCCATGCTGGCGACCCGCGACGAGATCCTGCGGGTCGGACCGCCGACGCCGGCCGGGTCACCCGTACCGACGCCGGCCCCCTCCGCGCGCCGGGCCTCCCCGGCCCCCTCCCCCGCGCTCTCCCCGTCCGCGAGCGCCTCATGAGGCCGCCACTGCGTCTGCCGCACTGGACCGCCACCCTCACCTGGAAGGCGGCCGCCTTCATCGCGGTCATGTGCTGCTGTCTCGTCGCCCTGCTCGGTGCCCTCGTGCACGTCTCGGTGACCGACCAGACAGTCGGCGAGGCGCGCGACCGCGCGCTCGGCCGGCTCGCGGAGGTCACGGCGGCCTACGAGGCGGGCGACCGGCTGCCGCCGGACGCGGGTGTCGACCCTCCCGGGCTGCCCCCGCCGCTGCGGAGACTGGCGGCGGACGGGAAGCGGGGCACGATGGTCGGCGAACACGACACGCACCCGACGATGTGGGCGGCCGGGCCGGCCGGCGGAGGGCGCGCGCTGGCCGTCCGGTTCGACTACGCCCAGGGCGCGCACGCCATCGCCGCCCTGGACCGGGCGATCGTGTGGTCGTCGGCCCTGGCGATCGGCGTGACGCTGCTGGTGGGGGTGTTCGCGGTGACCCGGGTGACACGGCGGCTGCACGCGACGGCGCGGGTCGCGCGGCGGATCAGCGCGGGGGACCTGGACGCGCGCGTCAACGACCCGCGCGCCCAGGATCCGACGCGCCCGCAGGACGAGGTGGCCGCGGTCGCCGGCGCCCTCGACACGATGGCCTCGTCGTTGCAGGGCAAGCTGCTGAGCGAGCAGCGGTTCACGGCGGACGTCGCGCACGAGCTGCGCACTCCGCTGACCGGGCTGCACGCGGCGGCCGAACTGCTCCCGCCGGGACGGCCGACGGAACTGGTGCGCGACCGGGTCGCCACGCTGCGGACCCTCACCGAGGACCTGCTGGAGATCTCCCGGCTGGACGCCCGTACCGAACGTCTGGAGCTGGACTTCGAACCGCTGGTGCCGCTGGCCGAACGGGTGGTGCGCGCGTCGGGGACCGACACCGAGGTCCGGGTGGTACGGGGCACGCGGGTCGAGACCGACCGGCGCCGGCTGGAGCGGGTGCTCGGGAATCTGGTGGCGAACGCGCACAAGCACGGCAGGGGGCCGGTGGTGCTGACCCTGGACGGTCCGGTCGTCACCGTCCGGGACCACGGGGACGGTTACCCCGGTTACCTGCTGGAGCACGGTCCGCAGCGGTTCCGCACCGAGGGGGGCGCCAAGGGGCACGGGCTCGGTCTGACCATCGCGCTCGGCCAGGCCGAGGTCCTGGGGGCGCGGCTGGAGTTCTCCGACGCCCCGGACGGCGGAGCGGTGGCGACACTGACGCTCCCTCAGGACGGGCGGCGGGAGCCGGGCGTCTCCGATGGCGGAGTGTGAACTGCGGTCCCCGGCTCCCGATCCTAATGTGGCGGTAAGTCAGCTTCACCCCCTTCCTGGAGGAGCCCTCCATGTCCCTGCGGTCCACGTACACCCGAATCGGTATGGCCTTCGCCGCCGGCAGCCTCGTCGCCCTCGCCGGTGCCACCCCCGCCCTCGCCGACGGCGACGGCGGCACCGCAAGCAGTGACAACCACCAGTGGAGCAACGGCTCCGGCGGCCACCAGTGGAACGACGGCGGTGGCGACGGGGGCGGCGACGGCCGCGAGCAGAGCGGCGGGAGCGGCCACCAGTGGAGCAACGGCGACGGCGGAGGAGGGGGCGGCCAGACATGGAGCGGCGGTGGCGGTGACGGCGGGGGGCACGCTTGGAGCAACGGCGGCGGCAGCGGTGGCGGCCACACATGGAACAACGGCGGTGGCGGCAGCGGGGGCGGCCACCAGTGGGACAACGGGGGTGGCGGGGGTGACGGCCGCGAACCGGCGGCCGGGAACGCGAACGGAAACTGGAGCGGACACGGGACCGGGACCGGGAACGCGAACGGGACCGGGAACGCGAACGGGAACGCGAACGGGAACGGCTGGGGCGACGGCGCCGCGCAGAGCAACTCGCGCCTCTACCAGGGCCGGATCACCGCGCGCGGCGGGCTGGCCCTGCGCAGCTCCCCGACCCGCGGCAGCCAGCTGATCCGGGTCGCCCGGCAGGGGGAGATCGTCTCCATCTTCTGCAAGACCCCGGGCGAGAGCGTCGACGGCAACTCGCTCTGGTACCTCCTCACGGACGGCACCTGGGCCTGGGGCGCCGCGCGCTACATCGACAACATCGGCCCGGCCCCCCGCTGGTGCTGACAACCCCGGTGACGAACCGGGCCCGCCGGTTCGTCACCACATAACGGGACATCGGGTCGCCTGCTTGCTACGTTCCGGACATGATCCAGCCCGGAATGTCCGGAACGGCCGTGGCAGTGGACCCGGCCCCTCCCGCTGAACGCCTGCCCAGGCGCCGTGGCATCGAGCTCGCCCTCATCGTCGTCGCCGTCCTGCTCTGCGTGTACGGCTACTGCGCCGTCGGTCTCGCCCGGCACGGCGCCGTTCCGCCCGGCGCCGCCGGTTACGGCGCCGGGCTCGGCGTGCTCGCCCTCCTCGCCCATGTCGCCGTGCGCCTGCGGGCCCCGTACGCCGATCCGCTCGTACTGCCCATCGCCGTCCTCCTCAACGGCCTGGGCCTGGTGCTGATCTACCGGCTCGACCTGCAGACCCCGGACGACCAGGCGGCCCCCATCCAGCTCGTCTGGTCCACGCTCGGTGTCGCCTTCTTCATCGTCGTCGTGCTCTGCCTGCGCGACCACCGGGTCCTGCAGCGCTACACCTACGTCTCGGTGGCCGGAGCGCTCGCCCTGCTCGTCCTGCCGATCTTCTTCCCCGCGGTGAACGGCGCCCGCATCTGGATCCGGATCGCCGGATTCTCCATCCAGCCGGGCGAGTTCGCGAAGGTCCTGCTTGCCGTCTTCTTCGCCGGCTACCTCGCCGCCAACCGCAACGCGCTCGCCTACAGCGGCCGTCAGATCTGGCGGTTCCGGCGCCTCCAGCTGCCCACCGGCCGCGTACTCGGGCCGATCGTGGCGATCTGGCTGCTCAGCGTCCTGGTCCTGGTCCTGGAGCGGGACCTCGGAACCTCGCTGCTCTTCTTCGGCCTGTTCGTCATCCTGCTCTACGTCGCCACCGGCCGCACCGGGTGGATCGCGGTCGGGCTGCTGCTCGCCTGCGTGGGCGCGCTCGCCGTCGGCCGGCTCGAACCGCACGTCCACAGCAGGGTCGAGGACTGGCTGAACCCTTTCGCCTCGATCACCGCGGGCCAGGGCCCCAACCAACTCGCCCAGTCCCTCTTCGCGTTCGCCGCCGGCGGGATGCTGGGCACCGGTCTCGGACTCGGCCACTCGGTCCTCATCGGCTTCGCCGCCAAGTCCGACTTCATCCTGGCGACCGCGGGCGAGGAACTCGGACTGATCGGTCTGTCCGCCGTCTTCCTCCTCTACGCTCTCCTCGTCGAGCGCGGCTACCGCGCGGGCCTCGCGCTGCGCGACCCCTTCGGCCGGCTGCTCGCGGTCGGGCTCGCCTCGATCGTGGCGCTGCAGGTCTTCGTCATCGCGGGAGGCGTGACCGGCCTGATCCCGCTGACCGGCATGGCGATGCCGTTCCTCGCGCAGGGCGGCTCCTCGGTCGTCACCAACTGGATCATCGTGGCCCTGTTCATCCGGATCAGCGACTGCGCCCGCGGTCAGTACGACGGGACACCGGCGCCATGACCAAGTACATCCGCCGGGCCGTCGGACTGTGCGCCCTGCTGCTCGCGGCCCTTCTGGTCAACGCCGCCCGCGTCCAGGTCGTGCAGGCCCCGTCGTACGACCGCAATCCCGCCAACCGCCGTACGGCGATCGCCCGTTACGGCCAGCCGCGCGGGGACATCGTCGTCGACGGCCGGCCGGTCACCGGCTCCAGGGACACCGGCCGGCAGTTCCGCTACGAACGGACCTACCTGGACGGGCCGTTGTACGCGCCCGTCACCGGCTTCGCCTCGCAGCTGTACGGGAACACGCTGCTGGAGGGCACCGAGGACGGTGTCCTGTCCGGCAGCGACCCGATGCTCGCCCCGTACCCGCTGCTGAACGGACTCACCCGGGCCCGTGGCGCCGGCGGCAGGATCGTCACCACCATCGACGCGGCGGCGCAGCGGGTCGCCTACGAGGGGCTCGACGGCCGCCGGGGCGCGGTCGCCGCGATCGAGCCGTCCACCGGCCGGATCCTGGCCCTGGTCTCCACCCCGTCGTACGACCCCGGGCAGCTGGCCGGGACGGGGCCGACCGCGTCCCGGGCCTGGGCGCGGCTGAACAGCCAGGACGACAAACCGATGCTCAACCGGGCCATCCGGCAGACGTATCCGCCGGGATCGACGTTCAAGGTGCTGACCGCCGCGGCAGCGCTGGACTCGGGCGTCGTGGACGACGTGGACGCGCCGACCGGATCGCCGAACCCCTACCGGCTCCCCGGCACCACGACCAGGCTCACGAACGAGATCGAGGGCTGCGAGGACGCCTCCCTGCGGTACGCCTTCACCTGGTCCTGCAACACCGTCTTCGCGAAACTGGGCGTGGATGTCGGGCTCGACGGCATGACCCGGACGGCAGCCGGCTTCGGCTTCAACGACCGCAAGCTGCGCATCCCCCTCTCGGTGACGCCCAGCAACTTCGATCTGCGGCTCGACAACGCGCAGTTGGCGCTCTCCTCCATCGGCCAGTTCAACACCCGGGCGACACCCCTGCAGATGGCGATGATCGCGGCGGCCGTCGCGGGCGACGGCTCCGTCAAGACGCCCTATCTGGTGGATCGGACGACCTCGCGCGGCGGGGGGACGCTGACCACGACCGGGCCGCGGATCCTCCACCAGGCGATGAGCGCGTCGACGGCACAGCGCATGCGCGAGCTGATGACCGACGTGGTGGAGAAGGGCACCGGAACCGTGGCCGCCATCCCCGGTGCCACCGTCGGCGGCAAGACCGGCACCGCCCAGCACGGCCTCGGGAACTCCGGTACCCCGTACGCCTGGTTCATCTCCTGGGCCCGCGCCGACGGCGCCACGGAACCCGCGGTGGCCGTCGCGGTCGTCGTCGAGGACGCGGCGGCGGACCGGGGGGACATCACCGGGGGCGGGTTCGCGGGGCCGATCGCTCGGGCGGTGATGGAAGCGGTGCTGGACTCGTGAGAGGTCGCCCCCCCGACGCCGGGTTCGTCGCGCCTCGCGCCTGTACGGGTGCACTGTGCGGGTGCACTGTGGGCCCCCCTTCGGGCTTCCCTGTCGGGTGGCGGCCGTTGGTCCCCCGTCCGCGGCGGTGCCTCTCACTGCGTGAGACGGGGGCTGTGCCTGTCCTTGGGCCGACCTACCGTTCGGTCATGACTTCGTCGACAGCCTCGTTCGAGCTCGCCCAGGTCAACATCGCCCGCCTCGAAGCACCTTTGGATTCACCCCAGTTGAAGGACTTCGTGGATGCCCTCGAACCCGTGAACGCGGTGGCGGACGCCGCGGACGGATTCGTCTGGCGCCTTCAGGACGACTCCGGCGACGCCACGGACATCCGCGTCCTCGGCGACGCGTGGATGATGGTCAACATGTCCACCTGGCGCGACACGAACGCGCTGACGGCGTTCATGTACCAGGGCCTGCACCGCGAGCTGATGGCGCGGCGCCGCGAGTTCTTCGAGCGACTGGAGGAGGCGGTGACCGCCCTGTGGTGGGTCCCGGCCGGTCACCGCCCCACCGTCGCGGAGGCCGAGTCCCGCCTGCTGCACCTGCGCGAACACGGCCCCACCCCGCACGCCTTCACCCTGCGGACGTCCTTCCCGCCGGGGGCGGCGGACGGGCACTAGTCACTGCGGCCCGGGGATCCGGGTTCATTCTGTGGCGGCGGTCGTGTCCCTCCCCTGGCCGATCGTGCTCTCGATCTCCGCCACACGGTCCCGTTCCTCGGCGGCGAAGCGTTCGGCGTCCAGTTGTTCGGCCAGTTCCTCGTCCTGCGCCATCAGCAGGTCCAGGTTGGAGTCGCCCATGTCGAAGACGCCCATCTCCACGTAGGCGCGCTGGAGACGTTCGCCCCACAGGCCTATGTCCTTGACGCACGGGACGATGCGACTGAAGAGCAACCGGCGGAAGAGGTGCAGGAATTCGGAGTTCTCGCTGAACTCCTCGGCCTCCGCCTTCGGGATGCCGAAGTTCTCCAGCACCTCGACCCCGCGCAGCCTGTCCCGCATCAAGTAGCAGCCCTCGATGACGAATTCCTCGCGCTCGCGGAGTTCGGCGTCGGAGAGCTGGCGGTAGTAGTCGCGCAGGGCCATGCGGCCGAAGGCGACGTGGCGGGCCTCGTCCTGCATCACGTAGGACAGGATCTGTTTCGGCAGCGGCTTGTCGGTGGTGTCCCTGATCATCCCGAAGGCGGCCAGCGCGAGGCCCTCGATCAGGACCTGCATGCCCAGGTAGGGCATGTCCCAGCGGGAGTCGCGGAGGGTGTCGCCGAGGAGGGACTGCAGGTTGTCGTTGATCGGGTAGAGCATCCCGATCTTCTCGTGCAGGAAGCGGGAGTAGACCTCCGCGTGCCGGGCCTCGTCCATGGTCTGGGTGGCCGAGTAGAACTTGGCGTCGAGGTCGGGGACCGACTCCACGATCCGCGCCGCGCAGACCATCGCGCCCTGTTCGCCGTGCAGGAACTGGCTGAACTGCCAGGCGGCGTAGTGCTTGCGCAGTTCACCCTTGTCCCGGTCGGTCATCTTCGCCCAGTACGGGGTGCCGTGCAGGGTCATCGCCTCGTCGGGGGTGCCGAGCGGGTCGTCGGGGTCGACCTCCAGGCTCCAGTCGATGCGCTTCTGTCCGTCCCACTGTTTGTCCTTGCCCTTCTGGTAGAGGGCGAGCAGCCGGTCACGGCCGTCGTCGTACTCCCAGTTGAAGCGGGCCGCCCCCGAGGCCGGTATCTGCCAGAGGGGGTCTCCCGAGTCCGCGGCGTAGAGCTCATGCGTCGGCATACTTCGGAGGTTCACATGGAGTAGACGCGCCGTCAACAAGTCCGGCACAGGGGATTGACGAGCTTGCTGACGAGCAGTCTCATAAGTGGTGACCGCCGGTAACTCCTGAAGTGATCCCGTACGACGAGGTGGAACAGCCATGACGACGGTGCCCGAGGCCGATGTGCTCCGTGACGCGCTCGGTCTGCTCAAGGACCGGGAGCAGGTGGCCGAGCGCCTCCTCGACTCCTCCGCCAAGCACTCCTTCGACCCCGACAAGGAGCTCGACTGGGACGCGCCCTTCGAGGAGGGCAAGTGGTTCTGGCCGCCCGAGCTGGTGTCGCTGTACGACACGCCGCTGTGGCGGAAGATGGGCGAGGAGCAGCGGATCGCGCTGTCGCAGCACGAGGCGGCCGCGCTGGCCTCGCTGGGCATCTGGTTCGAGATCATCCTCATGCAGCTGCTGGTGCGGCACATCTACGACAAGGCGGCGACGAGCGCGCACGTGCGGTACGCGCTGACCGAGATCGAGGACGAGTGCCGGCACTCGAAGATGTTCGCGCGGCTGATCACGCGCGGGGGCACGCCGCACTACCCGGTGAGCCGGGCGCATCTGAATCTGGGGCGGGTCTTCAAGACCGTCTCGACCACTCCGGGGTCGTTCACGGCGACGCTGCTCGGGGAGGAGATCCTCGACTGGATGCAGCGGCTGACGTTCCCGGACGAGCGGGTGCAGACCCTCGTCCGGGGGGTCACGCGGATCCACGTGGTGGAGGAGGCGCGGCATGTCCGTTACGCCCGGGAGGAGTTGCGGCGCCAGATGCTGACCGCTCCGCGGTGGTCGCAGGAGTTCACCCGGATCACCTCGGGCGAGTTCGCCCGGGTGTTCTCGGTGGCGTTCGTCAATCCCGAGGTCTACACGAACGTCGGGCTCGACCGGCGTGAGGCCGTGGCGCAGGTGAAGGCCAGTGGGCACCGGCGGGACGTGATGCAGACCGGGGCCAAGAAGCTGACGGACTTCCTGGACGAGATCGGGGTGCTGCGGGGGGCCGGGCGGCGGCTGTGGAGGTCCTCGGGGCTGCTGGCCTGAGACCGGGGCGCCGCCGGGCCCGTGGTGCCCTCGCTCCGAGGGCGGGGCTCGGGTCGGGCTCGGGGCTCGGGGCTCGGGCCCGGGGAGGGGCGCCGGGCCTTCCGTGGGGGCGGGGCCGGTACATCCGCCCGCATCCGAACGGATCCCACCGGTGTTTCACGGTGGGCGCGGGTTCTGATCCGTCCGGCCTGCGGGTATCTGATGTACCGGCACGGCCCCTCGCGTCGTACGGCGGCTGCGGGAGGTGCGTGACCGGTGCCGCAGGAGTCGGCCCTCGCGTGGTTCGGCTCCTGCGGGGGCGGTGCGTGGCCGGCGTCGCACGGGGTGGCCCGGATGCGTGCCGTACGGCGGCTGCGGGGCTGTGTCCCGGGGGCTTTCTGTCCGTACGGGGGCGTCGGCTGGTGGGCGGTTACGCTGCCCGTCATGACCTCGCAGGCTTCCACCCCCGCTTACCGTCGGCTCAGTGTCGAGGAACGGCGCAGTCAGTTGCTCGAAGCCGCGCTGTCCCTGTTCGCCCAGCGGGTGCCCGAGGAGGTCTCGCTGGACGATGTGGCGGAGGCGGCCGGGGTGTCGCGGCCGCTCGTGTACCGGTATTTCCCGGGCGGCAAGCAGCAGTTGTACGAGGCCGCCCTGCGGTCCGCCGCGGAGGATCTGGAGCACTGTTTCGCGGAGCCCGCGGAGGGGCCGCTGACCGAGCGGCTCTCCCGGGCCCTCGACCGGTACCTCGCGTTCGTGGACCAGCACGACGCCGGATTCAGCGCTCTGCTGCAGGGCGGGAGCGTCATCGAGACCTCGCGGACCACGGCGATAGTCGACGGGGTCCGCCGGGCGGCGGCGGAGCACATCCTCGTCCATCTGGCGGTGAAGGATCCCGGCCCCCGGCTGCGGATGACCGTACGGATGTGGATCACGGCCGTGGAGGCCGCCTCGCTGGTCTGGCTCGACGAGGACAAGGAACCACCGCTGGACGAGCTGCGGGACTGGCTCGTCGAGCAGTTCGTGGCGGTGCTCGTGGCGAGCGCGGGGCGCGACGAACAGGCCGCGGCGGTGGTGCGGGCCGCGCTCGCGATGGAGAGCCCGGACGGCATCGTGGGAGCGCTGGTCCGCCGGGTGCTGCCCGTTGTCGGGAACGCGGCCCACCTGCTGTGACACTGGTCCGGTGAAGAGCGAAGACACCCCCTTTGTCGGCGGCCCGCTGGACGGGCGCGTCCTGCCCGTCCTGATCGGGATCACCGGTCATCCGCCGAAGACGTACCGGATCCCGGTGCCCGGCCTCGACGGTGGTCCGCCCACGGTGCTGGTCTACCGGCGCGTCCAGGCCGCGACGAGCAAGCGGCTCGGGCTCCATCAGGGGTGGAAGTACGAGTACGACCCCGAGGCCGACGCGTCGGAGCGCCGGTTCAAGCTGCCGTGGCCCCCGGGCACCCGCAAGGGCGGGGGCAGGGGCGGCGCCACGCCGGAGAACAACGCCGACGAGTGATGTTCTTGGGCCGAAGCGGTCGCCCGGCGCGCGGCCGGGGTGCGGCGGTCCGATCCTTCCGGTGCGAGACGGGCGGTGGACGGGCCGCCCCGGCACCGGAGGTGATGACGTGTCAGGAATGCTTCTGCGCCTGGTCTGTACGGGGGCGGTGCTTGTCGGGGGAATCCTTCCTTCGGCTCCCGCGGTGGCCGCTCCGGAGCCGGGGCAGGGTTCCGAGCGGTCCGTCGCCTCGTTGCTGACGGATCTTCAGCGCCTCTACCAGGAAGCCGAACGCGCCACCGAGACGTACAACGGGACCGCCGAGAAGCTGAAGAAGCAGCGCGCGGAGGTCGCCGGGCTCGACGCCCGCCTCGCCAGGGCCCGTCTGTCGCTGGAGGACAGCCGGGGCGCCGCCGGGCGGCTGGCCCGGCAGCAGTACCAGAGCGGCGATGAGATCTCCACGTACGTACGGCTGCTGCTGGCCCGGGATCCGCAGCACGCCCTCGACCAGGGGCACCTGATCGGACAGCTGTCGCTGGAGCGGGCCGCGACCGTGCGCCGGGTCGCGGGCGGCGAGAAGCGGACCGACGGGCTCGCGCGGGCGGCCCGCAAGGCGCTGGACGGACAGCTCGCGCTGGCCGCACGGCAGAAGAAGGAGCAGGACGATGTGCGCGAGCGCCTCGACGACGTCCAGCGGCTGCTCGCCTCCTTGACCGCGGACCAGATCGCCGAACTGGGCCGGGTCGAGCAGTCGGGAACGGCCACGGCGCAGAAGAAGATCATGGCGTCCGGTGCGCTCAGCAGCGTGCGTCCGCCCACCCGGGAGGGCGAGGAGGCGCTGCGCTACGCCGTCGAGCAGGTCGGGAAGCCGTACGAGTGGGGTGCCGAGGGACCGAAGGCCTATGACTGCTCGGGGCTGACGTCACAGGCCTGGGAGCGGGCCGGCCGGCCCATCCCGCGCACCAGCCAGGAACAGTGGGCCGAGCTTCCGCGCGTCCCGCTGGACGAGCTGCGTCCCGGAGATCTGGTGGTCTACTTCCCCGAGGCCACGCATGTCGCCCTCTACCTCGGCGACGGGATGGTGGTGCAGGCTCCGCGGCCCGGGGCGCGGATCAAGGTGTCCCCCATCGCGGCGAACCCGCTGCTGGGCGCCGTGCGCCCGGACCCGGACGGGGAGCCCCTGCGGCAGTACACGCCGCCGAAGCTCCCCGAGAGCGCCGCGCAGGGATCCGACGAGGGCTACGCTTCCGCCGCCCCGGCGACCGAGGCCAGGTAGGCGCCCGTCTTCTCCGGGTCGAAGAAGTAGTTCTCGAAGTCGGCCGGGTTGTCGAAGCCGTTGGCGAAACGGTCGGCCACGGGCGGGAGTTGGCCGGCCGCTCCGATCAGGTTCAGGACGTGCTCCGGCGGGACGCCCAGCATCGCGTTGGTCCACTTGGTGACGTGCTGCGCGGTGTCCCAGTAGCGGTCGAACGTCGCTTGCATCCACTCCTCGTCGAAGGGCTTGTCGCCCTGCTCGACGATCGAGGCGAGGTAGGCGGCGGCGCACTTGGCGGCCGAGTTGGAACCCTGGCCGGTGATCGGGTCGTTGGCCACGACGACGTCGGCGACGCCGAGGACCAGTCCGCCGCCGGGAAGACGGCCGATCGGGTTGCGCACGGTGGGGGCGTACCGCCCGGACAACGTGCCGCCCGCGTCGGTCAGTTCGACGTTGGTGGCGCGCGCGTACTCCCAGGGCGTGAACCGCTCCATGAGTTCCAGGGTCAGGGAGAGGTGCTCCGCGGGGTCCTTGACGCCGTTGAACACGTCGAGCGGGCCGCCGGGTATGCCCTCCCAGAAGAGGATGTCGGCGCGTCCCGAGGTGGTGAGGGTCGGCATGATGAACAGCTCGCCGACGCCGGGGACCAGGTTGCAGCGGACCGCGTCGTAGTCCGGGTGCTCCGGGCGCGGGCCCAGGCCGTGCACGTAGGACACCGCGAGGGCGCGCTGCGGCTCGGTGTACGGGGAGCGGTCGGCGTCACGGCCGAACATCGAGACGAGTTCGCCCTTGCCCGCCGAGACGAGCACCAGGTCGTACGCGCGGGAGAAGTAGTCGAGGTCGGAGACCGCGGCACCGTGGATGACCAGCTGGCCGCCGCGCTGCGCGAACGTCTCCATCCAGCCGGCCATCTTGACCCGCTGGTCGACGGACTGCGCGTACCCGTCGAGCTTGCCGACCCAGTCGATGGCACGCTGCGAGGGGCCCGGGTCGAAGGAGCCGGGGACCGCGACGGAGACGCCGAGTCCTTCGATCTTCGGGGCCTGGGACTCCCAGAAGTTGAGCTGGAGATCGCGCTCGTGCTGGAGCGCCGTGTCGAACATGCACTGCGTCGACATGACCCGGCCGGAGCGGATCTCGTCCGCCGTCCGGTTCGACATCAAGGTGACCTCGTACCCCTGCGACTGGAGTCCGAGGGCGAGCTGGAGTCCGGACTGGCCGGCTCCGACGACGAGTATCTTCCGCATGCGGGGTGCTTCTCCCAGTCCTCGGGCGTCCCTATTCGGGGCTGACTTCGAGCGCGTGGCCGACGAGCGCGAGCAGGGTCTCGACGACCGAGATCCGGCGGCGCGCGTCCATGATCATGACAGGTACGTGCGGAGGAACCGTGAGGGCTTCGCGCACATCCTCCGGCTCGAACACGTCGCTGCCGTCGAAGTGGTTGACGGCGACGACGTACGGCAGTCCGCAGCTCTCGAAGTAGTCGAGCGCCGGGAAGCAGTCCGAGAGGCGGCGGGTGTCGGCGAGGACCACCGCGCCGATCGCGCCGCGCACCAGGTCGTCCCACATGAACCAGAAGCGCTGCTGGCCCGGCGTGCCGAAGAGGTAGAGCACGAGGTCGTCGTCGAGCGTGATGCGCCCGAAGTCCATGGCCACCGTGGTGGTCAGCTTGTCCGGCGTCCCCGTGAGGTCGTCGGTCTCCTCGCTGGCCTGGGTCATCAGCGCCTCCGTCTGGAGAGGCGTGATCTCCGAGACGGAGGTGACGAGGGTGGTCTTGCCGGCGCCGAAGCCGCCGGCCACCACTATCTTCGTGGCGATCGGCGCGCGCGTGCGGTCCGTCTGCCAGGCCTGCAGGTTCTCCTCTTCGTCGAGGAGGGGGGCGACGCCGGGTTCGGCGTCGGAGGCGACGCCGGCTTCGGCGTCAGAGACGACGGAGTCCACTCAGTACCCTTTCCAGCAGGGCACGGTCGGGCTGTCCCGGACCGTGACCTGTTCCGTACACACGGATCTTTCCCTGGTCCGCCAGGTCGCTCAAGAGCACGCGCACCACTCCGAGCGGCATCCTGAGAAGAGCGGCGATCTCGGCCACCGTACGCATCCGGCGGCAGAGTTCGACGATGGCCCGCATCTCGGGCATGACCCGGGCGGTGAGGGAGCCCGCGGTCAGCTCCTTGCGCGTCTCCGGGGCGTCCAGCGCGGCCACGAACGTCTCCACCAGCAGGACGTGGCCGAAGCGCGTCCGTCCGCCGGTGAGCGAATAGGGGCGTACGCGGGCCGGCTTGCGGTCGCCACCGCGGACCGGGAGCTTCTTGACGCCGTTCGAAGCGGTCATCAGGCGCTCCCGGGAGCGTCGGCCTCGATGGATTTTCGGAGCTCGATGCGCAGCTCGGGGGTCAGGACGTGTCCGGCCCGGCCGACGAAGAGCGCCATGTGGTACGCCACGACGCTCATGTCGCAGTCCGCGGAGCCGTGCGCTCCGAGCAGCGAGCCGTCGCTGATCGCCATGACGAAGAGACTGCCCTCGTCCATCGCGATCATGGTCTGCTTGACGCCGCCGCTGTCCATCAGCTTGGCGGCGCCGAGGGTGAGGCTGCCGATGCCGGAGACGATGGTGGCGAGGTCGGCGGCGGAGCCCTTGGGGCCCTTCGGTTTGGCGCTGTCCGCCGTCCTCGCCTCGGCGTTGCGGCCGGGGTCCGAGGAGAGCAGGAGCAGGCCGTCGGAGGAGACGACCGCGACCGACTGGAGGCCGGGCACCTCCTCGACGAGATTGGTCAGCAGCCAGTGCAGGTTACGTGCTTCGCTGCTCAGGCCGAAGGTACTGGTCGCGGTCAACTGCTTGCCTCCTCGACTGTGCCCCCCGATGCTTCTACGTCCTGTGCGTCGGTCCGGTGCGCGGTGGGCGCGGGCCCTGCGGGCGCGTGTGCTGGTGTGGGGGCCGACGGGGCCTGTCCTTCGGGCGTGGGGGTCTCGCCCGTCCGTTCGGCGATCTCGGCCTCCACGTCGCGGCGGCCTTCGATCGCACCCCGGTGGAACCCGCCGAGCCTGCGGCGCAGTGCGTCGGCGTCCACGCCGCCCACGCGGGGCCGCGGTGCGGCGGCGGGGGCGGAGATCTTCGGCGTGCGTTTGGGCAGGCCCTTGTCGGTGAGCCTGGGCTGCTCGTCGGGGGCCCGCTCGTGGTGGTCGGGGCCGATGGCATAGGGGTCGGCGGCGGTCCCCGAGGGTGCCCCGGTGGCCGTCTCCGCGGATACGTCCGCCGAAGGGGCGGGCTCCGCGGCCGGTCCGCCGGGGTGGGAGGCGGCGGCGTCCGTGGCACCGGGAGCCGGCTCCGCGGGGACTCCGGTCGTCCCGGAGGAGCCGGGGACGGGTGCGGCGGCCGACCCGGGCGTGCCGGACGGCTCGTCGGCGGCGTCCGGGCCGGTGTTCTCCGGTGCGGGGGTCCGCGGTCCGGACGCGTCCGGGGCGAGTTCCGGGAGCAGCAGCTCCATCGTCGTCTCGGAGGTGGTTTCCGGCACGGCGGCCGGCTCGGGCTCACGGGGCGCCGGGATGACCGGGGTCTGCGCGGCCGGCCCGGACTCGGGCGCCGGCGTCCCCTCGGGTGCCGTCTCCGGGTCGGAGGCGGTCTCCCGTACGGCCGCCTCGGCCGCCGCGATCAGCGGGTCCTCGCCGCCGGCCGAGACCGGGACCGAGGCGCGCCGGATCGAACGGCCGCGCAGCACATTGGAGTTGGCCTCGGCGTCGGCGCCGGGCAGGGCCACCGCGGGGGCTCCGCCGACGAGCCGGACGGAGGAGGGGACGGTGGACGCGGGCGCGGCGGCCAGCAGCGCCTTCGGGAGGACGACCACGGCGGCCACTCCGCCCTGCTTCTGCTCGCGCAGCTTCACGCGTACGCCGTGGCGGTGGGCGAGCCGGGCCACGACGTACAGGCCGAGCCCGAGTCCCTCCCCGCTCTCCTGGTCGTACGAGTCCTCGGGGTCGAACTCGGTGAGGCGGGCGTTGAGGTGCCTCATCCGGTCGTCGGTCATGCCGATGCCCTCGTCCTGCACGGAGAGCATCACGTCACCGCTCTCCAGCAGCCAGCCGGAGACCTCGACGGGGACGTCGGGCGGCGAGAACGAGGTGGCGTTCTCCAGGAGTTCTGCCACCAGGTGGCTGATGTCGTCGGCGGCGAACCCGGCGATGTGCGCGTGCGGGGGCAGCGCGGCGATCCGTACGCGTTCGTAGCGCTCGATCTCGCTGACCGAGGCCCGGGCGACGTCGACGAGCGGCACCGGGTGCGCGTGGTGCTGGACGTGCTCGGCGCCGGCGAGGACGAGGAGGTTCTCGCTGTGCCGCCGCATGACGGTGGCGAAGTGGTCGAGCTTGAAGAGGGTGGCGAGGCGGTCCGGGTCCTGCTCGCGCTCCTCCAGTCCCTCGATGACGCCGAGCTGGCGCTCGACGAGGCCGAGGGTGCGCAGCGCGAGGTTGACGAAGGTGCTGTGGATGGTGCCGCGCACCTGCTCCAGGTGAGCGGCCGCCTCGGCGAGTTCGGCGCGCAGCCGGTCGCGCTCGTCGGCCATCTGCTGGCGCTGGCCGACGAGGTGCTTGCGGTCGGCCTCGAGGGTGGTGATCCGCTCGTGCAGGCCGGCCGCGTGGGCGTGCAGCGCGTTGACGGAGCGGACGACCTGGGCGAATTCGTCGTTGCGGCCGGTGAACTTGACCGGTTCCCCGGAGGCCGGGTCGGCGGCGAGCCGGGCGGAGCCGAGGCGCAGGACGGCGAGCGGCCGGGTGAGGGTGCGGGCCATGGCCATCGTCATGCCGGCCGCGACGAGCATCAGGACGCCGAGGAGCGTGACGCGCAGCTCCAGCGCGGTGACGTCGTCGTCGCGCAGCTTCTCGAGGTCCTTGGTGCGGTGGTCGTTGAGGGAGGACTCGGCGCCGCGCATCAGGTCGATCCGGGCGGACAGGGCGGCGTCGAGCTTCTTGACGCCGGTGCCGAGCGCGGAGTCGGAGAGCTTCGGCTGCCCGGTGAGGTTCGCCAGGTACTTGTCCGCGGTGCCGACGTCGGGGCCGGTGACCGTGGAGTCGTAGGACGACACGGCCTGCTCGGGCGCGGTCTCGCGGAAGTCCGCGACGGCCGCGTCGGAGCGGACGCGCGCCTGCTGGGCGGCGGCGCTCAGCGCGTCGCGCTGCTTGGTGTCGGCGGCCGACGAGACGTTCGTGGTGCTCGCCAGACCCGTGACCGGGTTGTAGACGCTCTGGGTGGTGTGCGGGACGGCGAGGGCCGCCAGGAGCAGTCCGCGGGCCGCGGCGGACTGCTGGACGGCGGTGTCCAGCTCGGCGAGGGCGTGCGCGCCGGAGCCCGCGCGCGGCGGCATCTCCTCGGCCAGCTGCTCGGCGAGGGCGTGGAGTTCGGCGATGGCCCCGGAGTACGCCTGGTGCGCCTCCAGGGCGGAGCTCTTCCCGGTGAGCGCAGCCCGCCTGAGGGTCTCGATGCCGTCGAGGTCCTCGATCAGCGCGGCGGGGGCGTCCGCGTCCGCGCGCAGCTCGTCGACCTGGCGGTCGACCAGGGCGCTGCGCTCCTCGGAGGGCGCCTTGGCCCTGGGCCTGCCGGCGGCGACGTAGGAGGTGACCTCGTCGCGCTCGTCGGCCAGCGCGTGCGCGAGGGTCAGTGCCTGCTGGGTGCGCTGGGCGAGCGTCACCAGATGCTGGGAATCGTTCAGTTCTTGTGAGGCCGACAGCACCATGGGCGCGCCGGCTCCGGCGATGGCGGCCGCGACGACCGCCACGGCCACGATCAGCCGGTTGCGTACATGGGCGGTCCTGCCCCGGCCCGTGGAGTCGGTGGCGTCGCCGACGGCGCCACCCTCTGTGGAGTTGGAGGCCGTCTTCTTGCCTGTGCGCCTCGGCCGCGTCTTCTGCACCGGTGCTCGCATTCCTGACTCGTGTACCCATTTGGGGCCCGGGTGACGTCCCGTCAATCGAGGCGTACGCCCGGTACGGCTCCCGACCCTCCCAGTGCCGGTGGGCAGTGGTCCCGCATCATCTGACCCGCCACCCGAAGGAGTGAACATCGGAGGGGAGTTGGCGAGCAAGTCTCCGGGGCGCTCGCGGCGGGCCCGCACGGCGGGCCGGTTGGACGTCCGGGGCGGGCTTTGACAGTATTCGCCGCCACGTTCCGCCGGAGTCGATCATTCCGGGCCAAACCCGGCGGCCGGGCCGCTGAACCGCACGTCGGGCGTTCCGCGGCGGCCTCGGGGGCCCCGGGTGAAGGGCTCGTGCAGACTGGCGGAATGCGCACTGAACTCGTGTCCGAGCCCGGGGACCCGGACCGTCCCAACGAGGACTTCGCATCGGTCGGGCTTCCCGCTTCAGGACAGGGCGGTTCGCTGGTCCTGCTCGACGGGGTGACGCCGCCGCGGGGTGACTACGGCTGTCTGCATCCGGTCCCCTGGTTCTGTGCGCGGCTCGGCGGAGCGCTGACCGAACTGTCCGTTTCGCAGGGGGATTTGCCCTTGCGGGAGGTCCTCGCGCGGGCCGTCCGCCGTGTCGCCGACGCGCACGCCGACACCTGTGACCTTTCTCACCCGCGCACGCCCCAGGCAACCGTGGTCCTCGCGCGGTGGTCCGCTTCGCAGGTCGAGTACCTGATCCTCTCGGACTCGGCCCTGCTGGTGGAATCCCCCGCCGGTGAGGTCACCGCCCTGCTGGACGACCGTCTCTCGCTGCTCCCGCGCGCCTCCCTCGTCTCGGACGCCGTCGCCGACGCCACCGTCCGCAACAAGGAGGGCGGCTTCTTCACGGCGGCCGCGGACCCCTCGGTGGCCTCGCGCGCGGTGACGGGCACGCTCCCCCGGTCCTCGGTCCGCGCCCTGGCGGCCCTCACGGACGGCGCCACCCGCTGGGTGGAGCGGTTCCACGCGGGCGACTGGACCGACTTGTTCGCCCTCGTGCGGGAAGAGGGCTCCGCCGCCCTCGTCGAGCGCGTACGGCGCCTGGAGCGCTCGGACGCGCGGGAGCGGCCGGGGGCCCGGCGGGGCAAGGTGCACGACGACGCGACGGTGGTGTTCGCGGAGCTCTGAGAACGCGCGGAGCTCCGGAGAAGGGGCGATGCTCCGCGAAGGGCCGACGCTCCGGGAAGGAGCGGGGCCGCGGACGGGCGGGGGTTACTTCTCCATGCCGCGGTTCAGCTGGTTCAGCAGCCGGGCGAGTTCCGCGACCTCGTCCTGGTCCCAGTGGGCGAGCTGGCGGACATAGCGGGCCCGGCGGGCCTCGCGGACGCTGGAGACCCGGCCGCGGCCCTCCTCGGTGAGGTGGACGAGCCAGGCGCGCCCGTCGGCGGGGTCGGGTTCGCGCGCGACCAGTCCCAGCTCCTCCAGGGCGCGCAACTGCCGGGACATCGTGGCCTTGCCGACGCCGATGTAGGCGGCGAGTTCCGTGGCGCGCTGGCGGCCGCACTCCTCCAGGCGGACGAGAAGTCCGTAGGCCGCGGACTCGAGGTCCGGGTGGACCTCGCGGGCCATCTCCCCCTGGCTGGCGCGGGCACGGCGCAGGAAAACCGTCAGCTCCCGTTCGAGAGAGAGGAATTCGCGTTCCACACCACCCTGCACCGCGGGCCGGTCCATACCATTTCCCGACACACCGGATTCGACCGGACGTCCGCCGTCGTTTCCGCCCTCGTGCACGTCAGCACCCCTGACCCGGTTTCCCGATCCTGAAAGTTTCTGCCAGAACTCGCCCGTTGCCGCAGCTCCGCCAGTATTTCGCAGGCGTAGACCAACGGCAGCCTCCGGCCCCTCTTCCCACGCCACCGTCTACGTGCGTAGCTTCTTTATCAGACACTTATCTGCCGGCATGCGCACGCCACCCCCGGGCCGAGGACGGCCTGATCCCCCTACCGGCACGCGTGCCCGCGCTCTCCCCCCCACCGAGCTCCATCGGGCTCCCCCGGGCTCCCGGAGCTCCATCGCCCTTCGGAGGCCCGCACATGCCCGTGCACAGATCCCGAACGGCCCGCCGCCTGCGAGCACTCGCGGTGGGAACCCTGCTCGCCGCCTTACCCCTCCTCTCCGCCCTCCCCTCCTCCGCCGCCGACATCCCCGCCCGGGGCACCGCCCGGATGGGCATGGGAGTTCTCGCCCACGACGGCCAGGACGGGACGCCGTCCACCGGTGACGCCACCCAGACCGAAGGCGTGGACGTCGCCGGCTACCAGGGCAACGTCGCCTGGTCGACCCTGTGGAGCAGCGGGGTCAGGTGGGCCTACACCAAGGCGACCGAGGGGACGTACTACACGAACCCCTACTTCGCGCAGCAGTACAACGGCGCGTACGGCATCGGCATGATCCGCGGGTCGTACCACTTCGCCACCCCGGACACCACGAGCGGTGCCACCCAGGCCAACTACTTCGTCGACCACGGCGGCGGCTGGTCGGGCGACGGCAAGACGCTGCCCGGCACCCTCGACATCGAGTGGAACCCGTACGGGGCCGCCTGCTACGGCAAGACGCAGAGCGCGATGGTGAGCTGGATCAGCAGCTTCCTCACCCAGTACAGGGCCCGGACCGGCCGCGACGCGGTGATCTACACGGCCGCGAGCTGGTGGACCCAGTGCACCGGCGACTACAGCGGCTTCGCCTCGTCCAACCCCCTGTGGATCGCGCGCTACGCCTCCGACCCGGGGACGCTGCCCGCCGGCTGGGGGTACTACACGATGTGGCAGTACACGTCGTCCGGCCCGACGGTCGGGGACCACGACAAGTTCAACGGCGCCCTGGACCGCGTCCGGGCTCTCGCCGACGGCTGACGCACGCATGCCGTACGACGGGGCACGCGGCCTCACGGCGAACGGGCCCCCGGCGTACGGCGAAGGCCCGGGCCTCCCTCACGGGACCCGGGCCTTCCCTTCCGGCAGCGTCCGTCACGCCGCTACCGGAACCTCCGGCACCGCGCCGTTCGTCGCCGGCGCCAGTGCCAGCTCCAGGACCTGGCGGACGTCCGTGACGGTGTGGACGTCGAGCTTCTCCAGGACCTCGGCCGGGACGTCGTCCAGATCGGCCTCGTTGCGCTTGGGGATGATCACGGTCGTGACACCCGCCCGGTGCGCGGCGAGCAGCTTCTGCTTCACCCCGCCGATCGGCAGGACCCGGCCGGTCAGCGACACCTCACCGGTCATGGCCACGTCGGTGCGGACCAGCCGGCCGGACAGGAGCGACGCCAGGGCGGTCGTCATCGTGACGCCCGCGCTCGGGCCGTCCTTGGGGACCGCGCCCGCCGGGAAGTGGATGTGCGCGCCCCGGTCCTTCAGGTCTCCGACGGGGAGTTCGAGCTCCGCGCCGTGCGAGCGCAGGAAGGAGAGCGCGATCTGCGCCGACTCCTTCATCACGTCGCCCAGCTGGCCGGTCAGGGTCAGACCGGCCGCGCCCGTCTCCGGGTCGGCCAGCGACGCCTCCACGTAGAGGACGTCCCCGCCCGCGCCGGTGACGGCCAGACCGGTGGCGACACCGGGGACCGCCGTGCGGCGCTCGGCCGGGTCCTGCGCCGACTCGGGCACGTGGTGCGGGCGCCCGATGAGCCCACGCAGGTCTGCGTCGGTCACCGTGAACGGCAGTTCCCGCTCGCCCAGTTCGTGCTGGGCCGCGACCTTGCGCAGCAGCCGGGCGATGCTCCGCTCCAGGTTCCGTACGCCCGCTTCCCGGGTGTACTCCCCGGCGAGCCTGCGCAGCGCACTCTCGTCGAGGACGACCTCGTCCTTCTCCAGACCGGCCCGCTCCAGCTGGCGCGGCAGCAGGTGGTCCCGGGCGATGACGACCTTCTCGTCCTCGGTGTAACCGTCGAGGCGGACCAGCTCCATACGGTCGAGCAGGGCCTCCGGGATGGCTTCGAGGACGTTGGCCGTGGCGAGGAACACCACGTCGGAGAGGTCGAGTTCGACCTCCAGGTAGTGGTCGCGGAAGGTGTGGTTCTGCGCCGGGTCGAGGACTTCGAGCAGCGCCGCCGCCGGGTCGCCCCGGAAGTCGGAGCCGACCTTGTCGATCTCGTCGAGCAGGACCACCGGGTTCATCGACCCGGCCTCCTTGACCGCGCGGACGATCCGGCCGGGCAGCGCGCCGACGTACGTACGGCGGTGTCCGCGGATCTCGGCCTCGTCCCGGACGCCGCCGAGGGCGACGCGGACGAACTTGCGGCCCATGGCGTGTGCGACGGACTCGCCGAGCGAGGTCTTTCCGACGCCGGGCGGGCCGACGAGCGCGAGCACGGCGCCGCCGCGCCTCCCGCCGACGACTCCCAGACCGCGGTCCGAGCGCCGCTTGCGCACGGCCAGGTACTCGGTGATGCGCTCCTTCACGTCCTCCAGGCCGGCGTGCTCGGCGTCGAGCACGGCCCGGGCGCCCCGGATGTCGTACGCGTCCTCGGTCCGTTCGTTCCACGGCAGCTCCAGGACGGTGTCGAGCCAGGTCCGGATCCAGCCGCCCTCGGGCGACTGGTCACTGGACCGCTCCAGCTTCTCGACCTCCTTGAGCGCCGCCTCGCGGACGTTCTCCGGGAGGTCGGCGGCCTCCACGCGGGCACGGTAGTCGTCGGACTCGTCCTCGCCGTCCTCTCCCTTGAGGTCGCGCAGTTCCTTGCGCACGGCCTCCAGCTGGCGCCGCAGCAGGAACTCGCGCTGCTGCTTGTCGACGCCCTCCTGGACGTCCTTGGCGATGGACTCGGCGACGTCCTGCTCGGCAAGGTGCTCGCGGAGCTGTTCGGTGGCGAGCTTGAGCCGGACGACCGGGTCGGCGGTCTCCAGGAGCTCGACCTTCTGTTCCACGGTGAGGAAAGGTGAGTAACCGGAATTGTCGGCAAGGGTGGAGACGTCGTCGATCTGCTGCACCCTGTCCACGACCTGCCAGGCGCCGCGCTTGCGGAGCCAGCTGGTGGCCAGGGCCTTGTACTCCTTCACCAGGTCGGTGACCCGGCCGGGCAGCGGGTCGGGCACGGTCTCCTCGACCCGGGTGCCCTCGACCCACAGGGCGGCACCGGGACCGGTGGTCCCCGCGCCCACCTTCACGCGCCCGCGCCCCCGGATCAGCGCGCCCGGGTCGCCGTCGGCCAGCCGGCCGACCTGCTCGACGGTGCCGAGCACCCCGGTGCTCGCGTAGGTCCCGTCGATGCGCGGCACCAGGAGTACCTGGGGCTTCCCGGGCGTTGAACGGGCGGCGGCCTGAGCGGCCTCCACCGCGGCGCGCACGTCGGTGTCGTTCAGGTCCAGCGGAACCACCATTCCGGGCAGCACTACCTCGTCGTCGAGCGGCAGCACGGGCAGGGTGAGTGATGCGGACGTCGAAGCCATGATCTCCCCTTCGGCAGTCAAGTTGAGCTATGTCGACTCAATGCACGGGGGCTCCGCAATGTTCCCCCGGAGCCGTTCGCTCTGAGCGATCGCTTGCGATCCGTGGGTGGGGGCTCGGAGGCACGGGCCTCGCGGGGCCTCGGGGGCGCAAGGCGAGGTGCCCGGGAACGGGCCTGCTCGGGATGCGGGGCTGTTCGGGATGCGGGGCTCTCGGGATGCGGGGCGGGCCTCGGCCACGGATCGTGGGGACATGAACCATCACCTCGCCCAGCACAAGATCGACATCGACACCCGGCTCGTCACGGCCGGTGCCGTGCTCACCGTGGCCGGCACCGCGGTGGCGGCCACCGGCATGGTCATCGCGGCCGTCGCCCTGCTCGCCGCGGGCCGCCGCATGGTCCGGGCCATGGACGTGCCGCCGTCCCAGCAGGCGGTCCAGCAGTGGCGGCGGGCCAAGGAGGCCTCCCTGGCGGGTCTGCAGGCCTGGCAGTCCGCGACCGACGCCCAGAACGGTTCGCCCCGCTAGGTCGTGTCCGGGAGGCGGCCCGCGCACCCGACGCAGCCCCGGGACCGGGCGTACACCCGACCCCGGGGCGTGGGCACCCGTGCGTGCGCACCGAGTGCGGTCGTGCCAGGCCGTGTCGCGCCGGGGCCGTTCCGCGCCCGGGCATCTCGGTCACCACTCGAACGGCGCAACCCGTCCGGCCCTGCCCGGTCCGCCGGGAAGAAGGGGACGGCCCCGGAGCCGGCGGGACGCGATCCCGCCCCGAGCCCGCCTCAGGGCCGCGAGACCACCGGCCCGGGAACGCGAAGCCGGTCCCGTTGCCGTTGCCGTTGCCGTTGCCGCACCAGGGGCCAGGTCGCGATGCCGATCGCCAGCGCGATCAGATGGCCCGCGTCCGTCACGGGGTCGGCGAGGAGGATCAGGTCCTGGGTGAGGACCGAGCCGAAGGCGATCAGCATCGGCCGGCGCAGCCAGGGAGAGAGGAGTCCCGCGAGCGAGCCGACGCTCGCGGCGACACCGAAGCTGATGCCGTAGTCGAGCCGGTGCAGCGAGCCGACGGGCAGGACACCGGCCAGCACCGCCACGCCGACCGGCACTTCGGTGACGAGCGTGGCCACCACGTGCCCGAGCAGGAAGACACCGGCCGCCCACGCGGTGCCGGTACGGCGCTCCAGCGCGGTCAGCACGAGCAGAAAACCGGCCGCGTACGGCGAGGCGATCCCGCCGACGATCCACAGCGCGCTCGCGATCAGGACGAGCACGGGGTGCCGCGCGAGATGTGCGACGTCCGTACTGGACGCCTGGTGCAGGGCGTGGACGAACGCGGGGTGCGCGTGGTCGGCCAGGTAGGAGGTGGCGGCGAGGACGGCCGCGTACCCGAAGGTGAAGGGCGTACTCCGCGGGGTGGGCACGAGCCGCAGCACCGAAAGGCCGCCCGGTCGGCCGGGGCGGCCAGGGTGGCCGGGCGGGGCGACGTCGGGTCCGGAAGCCGGGCCGCGCGCCGGCCCCGGCGAGGGCGACTCCGTCGGCGTGGCCGCCGGGGCGGAGCAGTCGCGCGGCCGAGGCATGGCGGAGAGACGGTTCGAAGGAGAGGAACCCGGCGCCCGCCCGATGGACGCACAGGTCCGGCCGACGGGTGCGGAGGCGCCACCGGCGGACACGGCACCCCGGCCGGCCGACACCGAGACGCCACCAGCGGGCACGCCGGCCCGGCCGGCAGATGCGGAGGTCCGGCCGACGGGCGCGGAAGCGCCACCGGCGGACACGGCACCCCGGCCGGCCGACACCGAGACGCCACCAGCGGGCACGCCGGCCCGGCCGACAGATGCGGAGGTCCGGCCGACGGGCGCGGAAGCGCCACCGGCGGACACGGCACCCCGATCGGCCGACACCGAGACGCCACCAGCGGGCACGCCGGCCCGGCCGGCAGATGCGGAGGTCCGGCCGACGGGCGCGGAAGCGCCACCGGCGGACACGGC
>NZ_JBIRQM010000006.1:159932-313110 GCF_044333225.1 Streptomyces sp. NPDC021080
GCACCCCGATCGGCCGACACCGAGACGCCACCGGCGGGCGCGCCGGCCCGGCCGACAGATGCGGAGGTCCGGCCGGCGGGCGCGGAAGCGTCATCGGCGGACACGGCACCCCGATCGGCAGGCGCAGGGGCCTGGCCGACGGGCGCGGCGGCGCCAGGGGGCGCGGGAGTGCCACGGGGCGCGGGAGTGTTGTCGGGGAGCGTGCCGGACTGGTCGGTGGTGCTCGGATCCACGGCACTCCCTCCCGTCGCGTTCCACCCTTCGCGTCGCGTTCCACCCTTCGTGTCCCCTGCGTCGCTGTCTATGACCGGGGCCACGGACGGGACGATTCTCAGGAAGTCCTCAACAACAGGGAGTCCCCGACAACAGGAAGGCCTCGAGGCAGGGAGTCCTCGGCAAGGGGACGGGACGCCGGGGCCGCACGAGATCCCCGGCCGGCGTCGCGTCAACCCGGGAGGGCCCGCCGTCACCCCCGGGGCCGCCGAACCTGCCCGACCGCCCCGGCACCGCCCCCGTATCGCCCAGGACCCCGGCGGGAGGGGGAAGCCGTCCCCGGCAATTCCCGCGACCCGTACAGGTGAAAATGCCAGGATGGCGGCCATGACTGCCTCGTACGAGACTCCCGAGGTCATCGACCGCCGCCAGGGCCCGTACGGCGAGGTCGTGCTGCGGCGTCACGGCGCTCTGCTGCAGATCATCGCCAACGGGTGCTTCCTGATGGACACCTCCGACGGGCGGTCCGAGCGGCTGCTGATGGACGCGGCGCACGACGCCCTCGACGGACGCCCGGAGCCGAGTGTGCTGATCGGCGGGCTCGGCGTCGGGTTCTCGCTGGCCCACGCGGCGGCCGATCACCGCTGGGGGCGCATCACCGTTGTCGAGCGCGAACGGGCGATCATCGACTGGCACCGGGACGGTCCCCTCGCCGCGCTGTCGGCCGAGGCGCTCGCCGATCCGCGCACGGACATCGTCGAGAGAGATCTCGTCGACTACGTCAATGAGATCTCCGACACGTTCGACGCCCTGTGTCTCGACATCGACAACGGCCCCGGCTGGACGGTCACCGAGGGCAATGCGGGACTGTACGGAAAGTCCGGACTGGCAAGCTGCGCAAGGGCGTTGAGGCCGGGTGGCGTCCTCGCCGTGTGGTCGGCCGAGCCCTCTCCGGAATTTGAAGGAACCTTGCGGAATGCCGGATTCCGACGGGTCCGTACCGAAGTGGTCCCCGTTGCCCGGGGCGTTCCCGACGTGGTGCATCTCGCGGTAAGACCTGGATAGCCGAGGCGCACCGACTGCCCGTACCCTGCTTGACTGACGCGGATCATTCAAGCGTCAAGCGCAGTCATGGGATCACCCCACGGATTCCGGAAAGCACACTTCAGGGGCGGGCGATGGAGCAGACACACACCTCCCAGAACGGCACGGCGGCGACTCCGGGCGCTCAGCGCCGGGTTTTGGTCGTCGAGGACGACCCCACGATCGTCGAGGCCATCGCGGCCCGTCTGCGAGCCGAGGGATTCCTCGTGCAAACCGCGGGCGACGGCCCGGCCGCCGTCGACACCGCCGAGGCATGGCAGCCCGATCTGCTGATCCTCGACATCATGCTGCCCGGCTTCGACGGTCTGGAGGTCTGCCGCCGTGTGCAGGCCGCCCGCCCGGTGCCGGTGCTGATGCTCACCGCGCGCGACGACGAGACCGACATGCTGGTCGGGCTCGGGGTCGGCGCCGACGACTACATGACCAAGCCGTTCTCGATGCGCGAGCTGGCCGCGCGGGTGCACGTCCTGCTCCGCAGGGTCGAGCGCGCCGTCGTCGCGGCCTCCACCCCGCGCAGCGGCATCCTGCGGCTCGGTGAGCTGGAGGTCGACCACGCGCAGCGCCGGGTGCGGGTCCGCAGCGAGGACGTGCACCTCACGCCGACCGAGTTCGACCTGCTCGTCTGCCTCGCGAACACCCCGCGTGCCGTACTCTCGCGCGAGCAGCTGCTCGCCGAGGTGTGGGACTGGGCGGACGCCTCGGGCACCCGGACGGTCGACAGCCACATCAAGGCGTTGCGCCGCAAGATCGGAGCCGAGCGGATCCGCACGGTGCACGGCGTCGGCTACGCACTGGAGACCCCGACTCCCTGAGCCGGGCCGCCGTAGGAGACGTCGGGACCCGGGTGACCGGGGCCCGCGTGAGGGGCTGATGTGATGAGCGGACTCGGAGAACGAGGGCGCGGGCTCGGCGAGCGCGCGTCCGCGGAGCGCAGGAGCTCGGGCTCCTGGGGCGAGGTACGGCCGTTCTCGATCAAGACCAAGCTGGGCGCGCTGGTCGTCATCTCCGTGCTCATCACCACCGGTCTGTCGATGATCGCGGTGCACACCAAGACGGAGCTCCGCTTCATCACGGTCTTCTCGATGATCGCCACGCTGCTGATCACCCAGTTCGTGGCGCACTCGCTCACCGCTCCGCTGGACGAGATGAACGCGGTGGCCCGTTCGATCTGGCACGGCGACTACACCCGCCGGGTGCGGGACGACCGGCGGGACGAGCTGGGCGACCTGGCCCAGACGATCAACCTCATGGCCGACGAGCTGGAGGCCCAGGACCGTCAGCGCAAGGAGCTGGTGGCGAACGTCTCGCACGAGCTGCGTACGCCGATCGCGGGTCTGCGGGCCGTCCTGGAGAACGTCGTGGACGGTGTCTCGGAGGCCGACCCCGAGACGATGCGCACCGCGCTGAAGCAGACGGAGCGCCTCGGGCGGCTGGTGGAGACCCTGCTCGACCTGTCCCGGCTGGACAACGGCGTCGTACCGCTGCGCAGGCGGCGTTTCGAGGTGTGGCCGTATCTGTCCGGGGTGCTGAAGGAGGCCAACATGGTCGCCTCGGCGCGTGCGGACCTGGCCTCGGGTTCCGGCGGCGGTCACACCCGCACGGACGTCCATCTGCACCTCGACGTGTCCCCGCCGGAGCTGACCGCGCACGCGGACCCGGAGCGGATCCACCAGGTCGTGGCGAATCTCATCGACAACGCGGTCAAGCACAGCCCGCCGCACGGCCGGGTGACGGTCCGGGCCCGGCGGGGCGACCATCCCGAGTCGCTGGCGCTGGAGGTCCTGGACGAGGGTCCCGGCATCCCGGAGTCGGAGTGGCACCGCGTGTTCGAGCGGTTCAACCGCGGCAGGGTGCCCGCGCCGCACGGTCCGGGCAGCGACGGCGGTACGGGACTGGGGCTCGCGATCGCCCGCTGGGCGGTGGATCTGCACGGTGGACGCATCGGTGTGGCCGAATCTCAGCGGGGCTGCCGGATCCAGGTCATCCTTCCGGGCCTCCCTTCTCTGCCAAGTTGACGTAAAGTTCGAACCGGAGCCGCAAGATCCACCGCTGTCGCCGCCGGCGTACACGTGTGATCAGGCACAGGGCCGCGTGAGGCATGCCGCGACCCGGAGCCGACGTACCCGTTCCGAAGCGGAACCTCGCTTGTTTCCCGCCATTTCCATGAGCGAAACACGGATTCCGATGTGACTTACGCGACGTTGGACGGGCCCGGCCTGACCTTCTCGGCCAGGGAGGCGTAGCCTTTATTCCCGCTGTCCATCACCTTGTGAAGCGGAAGAGGGCGGTTAGCGCCGTGTCGCCACAGTCCCCCAGTAACTCGAGTATCTCGACCGATGACCAAGCCGCCGGGAAGAACCCCGCGGCCGCCTTCGGTGCCAACGAGTGGCTCGTCGACGAGATCTATCAGCAGTACCTCCAGGACCCGAATTCGGTAGACCGAGCCTGGTGGGACTTCTTCGCCGATTACAAGCCCGGGGCGCCCGCCGCCTCGGCTCCGGCGGGTACTGCGGCCGCGGGGGCCGCAGGGACCACCACCACGGCCGCGCCGGCCGCTCCCGTGCCGCCCGCGGCGCGCCAGGCTCCTCCCCAGGCCGCGCCCGCTCCGGTCGCCGCTCCCGCGGCTCCGAAGCCCGCTGCCGCCGCCCCGGCTCCCGCGAAGGCCGCTCCGGCCGCCGCGAAGCCGAAGGCCGCTCCGGCCGCCGAGGCGCCCGAGGGCCCCGAGTACGTCACCCTGCGCGGTCCCGCCGGTGCCGTCGCGAAGAACATGAACGCCTCCCTGGAACTGCCCACGGCCACGTCCGTGCGCGCGGTCCCGGTGAAGCTGCTCTTCGACAACCGCATCGTCATCAACAACCACCTCAAGCGCGCCCGGGGCGGGAAGATCTCCTTCACCCACCTCATCGGGTACGCGATGGTGCAGGCCATCAAGGCCATGCCGTCGATGAACTGGCACTACGCGGAGAAGGACGGGAAGCCCACCCTCGTCAAGCCCGCGCACGTCAACTTCGGCCTCGCCATCGACCTGGTGAAGCCCAACGGCGACCGCCAGCTGGTCGTCGCGGGCATCAAGAAGGCCGAGACGCTGAACTTCTTCGAGTTCTGGCAGGCCTACGAGGACATCGTCCGCCGCGCCCGTGACGGCAAGCTGACGATGGACGACTTCACCGGTGTCACGGTCTCCCTGACCAACCCCGGCGGCCTCGGCACCGTCCACTCGGTCCCGCGCCTGATGCCCGGACAGTCGGTCATCATGGGCGTCGGCTCGATGGACTACCCGGCGGAGTTCCAGGGCACCTCCCAGGACACCCTGAACAAGCTCGGCATCGCGAAGGTCATGACGCTCACGTCGACCTACGACCACCGGGTCATCCAGGGCGCCGCCTCCGGCGAGTTCCTGCGCATCGTCGCGAACTACCTGCTCGGCGAGACCGGCTTCTACGACGAGATCTTCGAGTCGCTGCGGATCCCCTACGAGCCGGTCCGCTGGCTCAAGGACATCGACGCCAGCCACGACGACGACGTCACCAAGGCCGCCCGCGTCTTCGAGCTGATCCACTCCTACCGGGTCCGCGGCCACGTCATGGCCGACACCGACCCGCTGGAGTACAAGCAGCGCAAGCACCCCGACCTGGACATCACCGAGCACGGCCTCACCCTGTGGGACCTGGAGCGCGAGTTCGCCGTCGGCGGCTTCTCCGGCAAGTCCCTGATGAAGCTGCGCGACATCCTCGGCGTCCTGCGCGACTCGTACTGCCGCACCACCGGCATCGAGTTCATGCACATCCAGGACCCGAAGCAGCGCAAGTGGATCCAGGACCGCATCGAGCGCCCGCACTCCAAGCCCGAGCGCGAGGAGCAGCTGCGCATCCTGCGCCGGCTGAACTCCGCCGAGGCGTTCGAGACCTTCCTGCAGACGAAGTACGTCGGCCAGAAGCGCTTCTCCCTGGAGGGCGGCGAGTCCGTCATCCCGCTCCTCGACGCCGTCATCGACAGCGCCGCGGAGTCCCGCCTGGACGAGGTCGTCATCGGCATGGCCCACCGCGGCCGTCTGAACGTCCTCGCGAACATCGTCGGCAAGTCGTACGCGCAGATCTTCCGCGAGTTCGAGGGCAACCTCGACCCGAAGTCGATGCACGGCTCCGGCGACGTGAAGTACCACCTGGGCGCCCGGGGCACCTTCACCGGCCTGGACGGCGAGCAGATCAAGGTCTCGCTGGCCGCCAACCCGTCCCACCTGGAGACGGTCGACCCGGTCATCGAGGGCATCGTCCGCGCCAAGCAGGACATCATCAACAAGGGCGGCACGGACTTCACCGTCCTGCCCGTCGCCCTGCACGGTGACGCGGCCTTCGCCGGCCAGGGTGTGGTCGCCGAGACGCTCAACATGTCGCAGCTGCGCGGCTACCGCACGGGCGGCACGGTCCACATCGTCATCAACAACCAGGTCGGCTTCACCGCCGCCCCGGAGTCGTCGCGCTCCTCCATGTACGCCACCGACGTGGCCCGCATGATCGAGGCGCCGATCTTCCACGTGAACGGTGACGACCCCGAGGCCGTCGTCCGCGTCGCGCGCCTGGCCTTCGAGTTCCGTCAGGCGTTCAACAAGGACGTCGTGATCGACCTCATCTGCTACCGCCGCCGCGGACACAACGAGTCCGACAACCCGGCGTTCACGCAGCCGCTGATGTACGACCTGATCGACAAGAAGCGCTCGGTGCGCAAGCTCTACACCGAGTCCCTGATCGGCCGCGGCGACATCACCCTCGAAGAGGCCGAGCAGGCGCTGCAGGACTTCCAGGGCCAGCTGGAGAAGGTCTTCACCGAGGTCCGCGAGGCCGTCGCGCAGGCGCCCGAGGCCCATGTCCCGGACGTCCAGGCCGAGTTCCCGGTCGCCGTGTCCACCGCGGTCTCCCAGGAGATCGTGAAGCGGATCGCCGAGTCCCAGGTCAACATCCCCGACAACGTCACCGTGCACCCGCGGCTGCTCCCGCAGCTCCAGCGCCGTGCGGCGATGATCGAGGACGGCACGATCGACTGGGGCATGGGCGAGACCCTCGCCATCGGTTCGCTGCTCCTGGAGGGCACGCCGGTCCGGCTGTCCGGCCAGGACTCGCGCCGCGGCACCTTCGGCCAGCGCCACGCGGTGCTGATCGACCGGGTCAACGGCGAGGACTACACCCCGCTGCAGTACCTCTCGGACGAGCAGGCCCGTCTGAACGTCTACGACTCGCTGCTCTCCGAGTACGCGGTCATGGGCTTCGAGTACGGCTACTCGCTGGCCCGCCCGGACGCGCTGGTGATGTGGGAGGCGCAGTTCGGCGACTTCGTCAACGGCGCGCAGACGGTCGTCGACGAGTACATCTCGGCCGCCGAGCAGAAGTGGGGCCAGACGTCCGGCGTCACCCTGCTGCTGCCGCACGGTTACGAGGGCCAGGGCCCGGACCACTCCTCGGCCCGGATCGAGCGCTTCCTCCAGCTGTGCGCCCAGAACAACATGACGGTCGCCCAGCCGACGTCCCCGTCGAACTACTTCCACCTCCTGCGGTGGCAGGTGCACAACCCGCACCACAAGCCGCTGGTGGTCTTCACCCCGAAGTCGATGCTGCGCCTGAAGGCCGCGGCCTCGAAGGCGGAGGAGTTCACGTCGGGCCAGTTCCGCCCGGTCATCGGGGACGACTCGGTCGAGGCGTCCGCCGTGCGCAAGGTCGTGTTCTGCGCCGGCAAGCTGTACTACGACCTCGAGGCCGAGCGGCAGAAGCGCGGCTCCACGGACACGGCGATCATCCGCATCGAGCGTCTGTACCCGCTGCCGGGTGCCGAGCTCCAGGCGGAGATCGCCAAGTACCCGAACGCCGAGAAGTACCTGTGGGCCCAGGAGGAGCCGGCGAACCAGGGTGCCTGGCCGTTCATCGCGCTCAACCTGATCGACCACCTGGACCTGGCGGTCGGTGCGGACGTCCCGGGCTCCGAGCGCCTGCGCCGCATCTCGCGTCCGCACTCCTCCTCCCCCGCCGTCGGCTCCGCGAAGCGGCACCAGGCGGAGCAGGAGCAGCTGGTGCGTGAGGTGTTCGAGGCGTAGGCCTCCGGCACGGCAGTACGAAGGGCCCGGCCCCGAGTCCAGACGGACTCGGGGCCGGGCCCTTCGGTGTCCGGGGCGGTGCCGGGAGCGGCGGCTCCCGGCACGGGCCTCACGTCTCCTGCGGTTCGAAGTCCCAGTAGGGCCGGTTGCGGGAGCGGGCGGAGATGGTGTGGACGTGCTGGGCGCCCAGGGTGGCGGCCAGGTCATCGAGGGCCGCCTGTTCGACCTTCTCCGCCTGCTGGCGGTCCCGCAGGCCGCGCAGATCGGCCGCGAGCGCGATGCGGGCGGAGAGCGTGAGCGGGTGGGTGCGGCCGAGGGCCTCGGTGGCACGGGTCACCGTGTCCTGGCTGAGCGCCGCGGCCGACTCGGGGTCGCCGATGAGGTTGCGCAGGGCGGCGGCGTTGATGGCGCAGCCGAGGGTCCAGGGGTGGTTCTCGCCGACGGCCGCGGTCATGTCGGTCAGTGCCTCGTCCATGGCGGCGTGGGCGTGATCGCGTTCGCCGACGCTGCGCAGGACCAGGGCGTGGTTGGCGCGGACACCGGCGATGTAGGGGTGCCCCTCGGCGAGCATCACCTCGTAGCGGGCGACGACGGACTCGCCGATCTCCCTCGCCTGGTCGATGTCGCCGTGCTCGCGCACGAAGCAGCTCGTGTTGGCGGCGAACCGCAGGGTCTGCGGGTGGGTCTCGCCCAGCACGCGTTCGCAGCGTTCCAGTACGCGGGCGAACAGTGTCCCCGCGGCCCGGCGGTCGCCGCCGCGGTACTGGCACAGGGCCAGGTTGTGTTCGGCGTCCAGGGTCTGCGGGTTGTCGGCCCCCATGACGATGCGGTGTTCGCGCACGCTCTCCGTCTGGACGGACTCCGCCTCGGGGTAGCGCCCCAGGTAGCGCAGATCGGCCGCGTAGTGGATCTGGGAGGAGAGGGTCCACGGGTGGCGGCCGCGCAGCAGCTGCCGGCGCGACTCCATGGTGCGCCGGTCGATCTCCAGGGCCTCCTCGAACCGGCCGAGCAGACGCAGGGACACGGCGAGGTTGTTCTGGGCTCCCAGGGTGCGGGAGTCGGCGTCGCCCAGGAGGTCGCTGTAGGCCGTGAAGATCCACTGGGAGAGTTCCAGGGCTTCGTCGTAGCGGGCGAGGCCGCGCAGGTCGGCGGCGAGGCCGGTGGCGGCGCGGAGGTGTTCCAGGTCCTGCGGGCCGCGCTCCTCGCGCAGGTGCTCGACGGCGGCGCGTTCGATGGCCTCGGTGTGCTGGTAGTCGCCGACGGCGCGCAGCAGGTTGGCGTAGTGGTGCGTCAGCTCCCAGACGCGGGGGTGGTTCTGGCCCAGCAGGGGCCGCCAGGCCTCCATGGCGCGTTCACCGAGCCTGATGCCCGACTGGTACTCGCCCGAAATGTACATGTAGCGCAGGCAGTTGAAGACCAGCATCTGTACCGCGGTGTCCTTGCTCTGCAGGACGTCCGCGTACTTCAGGTGCGGGACGATCTCCGCGTAGCCGGGCCACAGCCGGGTGTCCGTGGGGCGGCGGGGGTCGGCCGCGGCCAGGGCGCGGCGGACCACGTCGATGAACTCGCGGCGGTCCTCGTCGGGCATGTCCTTGTGGACGATCTGGTGGACCATGCGGTGCAGGTACAGGGACTCGCCGGAGGACGCCGCCTCGTCGCCGGCCGCCTCGTGGGACTCCAGCCGGACGACGGAGTACTGGCGGAGCTGGTTGATCGCCTTGTTCCACAGCAGCGGGTCGTTGAGCAGACCGGCGATCTGTTCGGGCAGCTGGTCGTGCGGCATCTCCTTCAGCAGGCGTACCGGGATGAACCCGGGGGCGAAGAAGGTGCACAGGCGGAGCAGGTCGACGGACTCCGGGACGGTGTCGCGGAGTTTGTTCAGCAGTATCGACCAGGCGGTCTGGAAGGCGACCGGGAAGTCGGCGGAGACCTTGACGACGTCCTTGTCGATGCCTCCGTCCAGCAGGCCGATGTACTCCTGGACGGACAGGTCCGAGTCGTTGAGCCAGCCCGCCGTCTGGTCCAGCAGGAGGGGCAGGTCCTCCAGTGCCTCGGCGAGCTGGTCGGCCTCGGGTTCGTTCAGGCGGGGCGCGCGGCGGCGGATGAAGGCGACGGACTCGTCACGGGCGTAGACCGGCACCTCCAGCAGTCTGCTGTTGTGCTCGCTCCACTCGGGGTTGCGCGAGGTGATCAGGACGTGGCCGGGGCCGGTGGGGACGAGGTCGTAGATCTGGTCGGGCTCGTCCGCGCCGTCCAGGATCAGCAGCCAGCGGGAGTACGGGGCGCCCCGGCGCAGCGAGTCGCGTACGGCACGCAGCCGCTCGCCGTACTCGGCTCCGGTGGACAGTCCCAACTGCGGTGCGAGTTCGGCCAGCCGGCGCCGGTAGGTGACCCGCTTCTCGGCGTTGACCCACCACACGACGTCGTACTCGGAGCCGAAGCGGTAGACGTACTCGGCGGCGAGCTGGGTCTTGCCGACGCCGGACATGCCGTGCAGGGTGACCACGCCCGCGCCGGCCTCGGCGCCCTGGAGCAGGTGGTAGGCGTCGTTCAGGAGCGGCTCACGGCCCGTGAAGCGGGTGTTGCGGCGCGGTACGCCGCCCCAGACCTCGGGCATGGCGGCCGGGAAGCGGGGGCCGCGCCGGGCGCCCTCGGCGGACTCGGGAAGGGGTTCGGAGGGCAGGTCGAGGCGCTCCAGGACACGGCGTTCGGCTTCGTCGGCGCCCATGTTGTTCAGGTCGACCGCGCCGAGCACGGTGGTGGCCGTGGGCACCGCGCTGTTGGTGACGGAGACGGCCGCGAAGCGGGACGGGTCGGGTGCGACGACCTCGCGCAGCGCGGCGTTCCACTCGTCGTGGGTGCGCGGGCCGAGCTGGAAGTACCACTCGCTGACGACGATCAGGATGCGGCCCTTGGCCAGGGTCAGGTCGCGCAGCAGGTCGACGAGGGGCACCTCGGCCGGGGAGTCCCAGCGCTGGTACACGACGCGGTGTCCACGCCGTTCCAGACGGTCCCCGATCCAGGCCGCCCAGGCCCGGTTGAAACCGGCGAAGCTGATGGTGACGGTCTGCTTCGCGGGCCCCCTCTCGGCTGACCCGACCGGCGTACGAGCTCCAGACATGCAGCGGCCTCCCCGCGCGTGATTTTAGAACCGCCGCGAGGGTCGGCGATAGGGCGCCGACGCGCGCCAGTCGCTTGCTCCACGGTTCCTTCTCGAACGTGTTCAGCGTCGATCTTGACGCACCGTCACGCGCCCGTCCGGGAACCCGGCGCTTTCGGCGAGGATGGCCCAACCGGGGCGGAGCACGGCGCGTTCGACGGGCGCGCGGGCCGGACCGCGGGCCGCACCCGCCCCGGCCGGACCGACGTGTGCCGTGCCCTTTCCGGAACACGCGGTTCATTCGCCCGGCGCGTGGCGCCGGTTCCACAGCGTCCGGGCGGCCTGGACGTATGCCGTCGCGCGCGCGGCGTGGCCGCGTGGGGGCGGCTGTTCGGCGAGGCGTTCGTACACCTCGACCATGCGATCGACGAACCGGCGTCCCCGTACGGTGAGATCGCTCGATCCGACGAGCGCGGGCAGGACGGCACCGACCTGCGCCTGGTACCGCGCGTGCCGCTCCCAGGCGGCGTCCCGGCGGGCGGGAAGCGTGGCGGCGAGCGCGCTGCGCTGGAAGAAGTCCGCGAGCGCGAGGTGGGAGTAGGCGCCCTGCAGCAGGCCGTCGTACGGGCGCGGATCGGGGCGCCAGGGTGCGAAGTGGCGTGGTACCGGGCTCGCGTGATGGAGCGTCAAGAGATCGCCGAGCGCGGCGAGTTTGGTGTGCTGGATCTCGTGGACGAGGGTGGCCGCGAGCGTGGTCGGTGTCGCCGGTGCGCTGCTGAGGACCGCGCCGAAGGCTTCGCGCCGGGTGCCGCTGCAGCTGCCGCCCGCCCCGCCGGGGACCGAGCCCGGCGGGGCGGCCAGCGGAACCAGACAGCGCAGCAGGGTCACCGATTCCGCGAGCCGGCCCCCGCCACCCGTCCCGAGCGCCGCGGCGGTGCCCGACCAGATGTGCAGCCAGTGCTTGCGGTCGGCTTCGTCGAGTCGGGCCGGGCCGCTCATGATGTCCGGGCGGGGTCCGCCGCGGGCGGTCCGGTACGGGTCGAGGTCGTCCAGCGGTACGGGGGCGGAGCCCGGCACCAGGCCGGGCAGCGTGTACGCCGGCGTCCAGGCCGCCGTCTCCGACCAGGCGCCGGCACCGCTCTGGAGGTGGACGACCACGTCGGCCTCGCCGGGCCGCCGGAGCGTCAGCCGCCCGTGCCGGTGCACGAGGGCCACCTCCGTCTCCCCGGAACCGGAGCCGCCCGTGCGCAGCGCGCCGAGCGAGGGAAGGGCCAGCACGCCGTCGTGGGCCGTCAGCCGGAGCGCGCAGGACACTCCGGCGCGGACGGCGGCGACGGCGGCGAGTGCACCGAAGTGGGCGAGGGCCAGGGCCTGTTCATGGAGGTCCCGGCCGGTTCGCGGGCCGGTTCCGGTACCGAGAGTGCGCAGGGCGTCCCTGGCCCAGGGACCGATGAACGGGTGCAGGAGGAGGGCTCGCACGGGGGACGGCGGGGGCCGGTCCCCGGCCGCCGCGCCTCCCTCGGCCGCGAGACCGGCGGACCTGCACTCCGGCTGCCGTGCCGACCGGTCCGGGGTCCCGGACGCCGACGCGGGGCCGTGCGGCCTCCCGTACGCCCGTACAAAATCCCCCGGCCCGTCCCCGGGGGGCCGTCCGCGGCGGTGGGCGGGCGGCTCCAGCCGTTCGGCCTCCTCCAGCAGGGCCCAGTCCTCGCGCAGCCGGGTCAGGGCGGCGACGGGAAGGACGTCCGGGGCGGCCGACTCGGCGGCGTCGAGGACCGCGCGGAGCAGGAGCAGCCGTCGGGTGTGCTGGTCGCGGACGAGGAGCCCGAGGGTCTCGGGGCCGCCTTCGGTGCGGCCGAGTTCGTCCACGGCCCGGTCCGGGACCGCGGGAAGGATCACGGGACATCTCCTTCGGGGACGGCGGGGACGGCTGCGACGACCGGGGTGGCCCGCGCGGTGGTGACGGTCCGCGCGGTGGGGACAGCCTGCGCGGCGGTGGCGGCTTGTGCGACGGGGACGGTCCGCGCGGTGGGCACTGCCTCCGCCAGCCTCCGGGCGACATGGCGGATGAAGCGCTGGAGGTCGGCGCAGTACACGGACGGGTTGGCGAAGCCGTGTCCGGCGCGGTACCGATGCGCGTAGTGTCCGCCGCCGCACACCGGGAGCAGGGGGCAGGCCCGGCAGCGCGCGGCCAGCGAGGCGGCGCCCGCCTGCCGGGCCGCGACGCCGGGGTGGCGCAGCGCCTGGTCGAAACCGTTCCGGAAGACGTCGAGACCGGTCCTCGCCGCCCCCTCGTAACAGGACTTGAGGGAGTCGACCTGCTCGATGGAGCCGTCGGTCTCCACGACCACGGCGTCGAAGGGCGCGAGGCCGAGCGACTCGGTGGCGGCGGGCAGCCCGAGGAGCAGCGCGAGACACTCCTCGAAGAGCCGGACCCGTGTCTCACGTCGCCCGGCCCGCCACCAGCGGTCGAAGACGGCGCACAGCCAGTCGCCGTAGGGGGTTCCCGGACCCTCCAGGTGCGGTGGTCGCGCGGACCAGTTGCCGTGCGGGAGCAGCAGGTCGAGGGCCGGCGGCCGGAGCGCGAGCAGGGACTCGTACAGCTCGACCGGGTCGGTCGTGGGGTCGACGACGGTGAGGATCCCGGCGTACGCCTCCGGGTGGCGTTCGGCGATCAGGCGGGCGCCGCGGGCGGCGGCGGGCCAGGACGGGCGGCCGGCCCGGTCGGTGCGCGGCGCGTTGTGCTCGGGCAGGCCGCCGTCCAGGCTGATGCCGACGCGGACGGAGTGCCGGGCGAGGACGGCGAGGCGCCGCTCGGTGAGCAGGGTGGCGTTGGTCTGGACGGTGGCGTGCACGGTGCAGCCGTCCGGGACCCGGTCGCGTACGAGGCCGGTGAACCGGGCGAGGGTGTCCACGCCGGCCAGCAGGGGTTCGCCGCCGTGCAGGACCAGGGACACGGCCGTCATGCCGTGGGCGGCGGCGTGTTCGCCGATCCTCAGCGCGGTCCGTGCCAGGACGCCGGGAGGAGCGGCGGCGGGACGGGTGCGCCAGGTGTGGTCGGGGCCTTCGTAGAGGTAGCAGTAGCGGCAGGCGAGGTTGCAGCGGCCGTGCATTTTGACGATGAACTGCCGGAAGGGGAAAGGCGGTTCGGGTACGGGGCCGTCCCGCGCGGGCCGTTCGGGGTGCGGCGCGAGGGCCGCGGGGGCGGAGGCCGGTGCCGGGGAGGTCGCCTCTGCAGACACTCCGGCACCCCCATGTGTACGGCCGCACGATCCCGCGCCGCGAACCGCGCCACGCCCCCTGCCCGTACCGGGCGGCATTCCCGGCCACGCCCCGGCCACAAACACCGGCCGTCCGAAGTTGTCCGGTTCAATCACCGGAGCGGACCTGAACCAACCACCCGCGAGCGACGGTTGACCGGACCGTCGCCCACCCGGCTTTTCAGAAGGCGTTGTTGAACCCCCAGAGCATCTCGCTCGGCTCCGTCGATCGGGCTCGCAGATCCGCCAACACCTCTTCCAGAACGGGGTGTTGGACCGTTCGCAGCTGGGCGAGATCGAGATCCAGCAGGTCGGGGACGGGAAGGTCCCCCGGATCCGGCGTCCCGGCCGGCCCGCCCCGGGCGTCCTCGGGCTCCGCCGCCGGATCGCGGCCCTGTGCGTCGTCGCGTGCGTCGTCGCGTGCGCCCATGTCGTCTCCCTCGCCTTCCCTGACTCCGCCCCGGCGGCCGCCGGCAGGCGCTCTCATCCCAGCTCGGCCAGCCGCTGTGCCGTCTGCCGGGCCGTCGGCTCGCCCGGGCTCGCGACACCGTCCGGCAGCCTGGACCACTCGGTCCGGGCGGCCCGGTAGGCCTCGCGGGCGGCACGCGGGCGCGCCGCCGCTTCGTAGGACATACCCCGCCAGTGCTGTGCCCGAGCGGCCAGTTCCACCGCTTCCTGGCGGATGCGCTCCGTCTCCGCCTGCTCCTCGGCCTCGCGCGCCGACTCGGCCGCGGCCCGGAAGGCGTCGACGGCCTCGTCGAGCCGCGCCTTGCGGCCGAGGCTCTGATACGCCTCGAACTGGGCCTGGCCGAGCTCCAGCCGGCATCGGGCGGTGGTGAGCGGCGGGCCGTCCTCCAGGGCCGCGAGGCCGAAGAGGTGCTCGGCCTCCCGCAGGTCGACCCGGTCGCCGCGGGCGCGGTAGCGCAGCATCAGCGCGCGGCCGAGCAGCAGCAGGCGGTGGGCGAGTTCGGCGCTGCCCGCGGGCGTCTCGGTGCGGCAGTCCCGCAGCACCCGGATGGCCCGGTACAGCGATTCGCCCGGGGCGCGTCCGTGGTCGAGCACGGCGTGCCGCAGCAGGGCCTCGCCCCATTCGGCGAGGACGTCCGCGTGCGCGGGGGCGTCCCGGGGCACTCCGCGGGAGGCCTGCTCGAACCGCGCGGCGGCGTCCTGGAGTTCGCGCGGATCGCCCGAGTCGGCGTACCGGGCGAGGTGGATGCGCCCGGCGCGCACGAGCAGGGCGGAGCGCAGCCCCTGGTCGCGGGTGAGGCCGAGTGCCTCGTCGACGTGGTCCCGGGCGTCGTCCAGCGCGCCACCGGACCTCAGGAGCGCGTCGACGAGGTCGAGCAGGATGCGGACGCGCGCGGACGCGCCGGACGCGCCGGCCGTGTCCTCGGGGCCGGTTTCCAGGGCGGCGCGCAGGGAGTGCGCGCCCTGTTCCGCGTAGAGCCTGGCCTGTTCGTGGTCGGCCGTGGCGCCCGACAGGCGCAGCAGGACCCGGCCGTGGGCGAGCGGCAGCCCCGACGGGCGGCTTCGCCGGTCCGGCCAGGCGTCGGCGAACGCCTCCAGCATGCCGACCGCGCCCTGCAGGAGCGCGCTGTCCCCGCCGAGGCGCCACTGCGCCTCCAGCGCCCGTACCCGCTCCAGGGTGAGCCGCAGGGCCTCGGTGGCGTCCAGGTCCGGCGCGGCGCAGGCCACCGCGTACTCGCGGTCCGCGCGTTGCAGGAGGTCGAGCGCGCCGCGCCGGTCGCCGCGCCGTCTGCGGTCGGTGGCGGCGGCGTGCAGCACCCGGGCCAGGACGGCCCTCTCGCGCAGCGCCCTGGGGTGCGCGACGGCGCGCTCGGCGGCGCCCTCCGCCTCGCGCAGCAGGTCCGCGCCGCCCTGCACCTCCCACAGCAGCAGCACGCAGTTGGCGTACTCGGCCCACAGTTCCGGGTCGGTGCCGGGGCTCAGTTCGTGTTCGGTCGCGCCGCGCAGCAGTTGTACGGCGTCGATGAGGTCCTGCACCATGCCGTCGCTGCCGAACTGGCGGGCCAGCGAGCGGGCGCGGAGCACCGCGGGGTGGGTGGGCCGCCGGTCGGACGGGTCGTCGGGGCCGCGGGGCGGCACGTAGGTGGCGAAGTGGTCCGGCAGCGGCATGAAGCGCTCCAGCACCCGTGCGGCGACCTCGGCGAAGGGCTGCGGTACGAGGGTGGCACCGCCGTTGTCGCCGTTCTCGCCCGGGTATCCGGCGCCGGGTGAGAACGGCGGTCCGAAACCGCCCTCGCCGAGCTGTGCGAGCGCCAGGGCCGGGAAGTTGGGGCCGCCCTTGCCGAAGCGGTGCTCGATGTACGCGGAGCAGTGCTTGAGCACGAGCATGGCCTCGTCGAGGCCGAGCGGCGACAGCAGGGCTTCCTGCGCGCCGGGGGCGAACTCGTACCACTGGGTGCCGTCCGCGCCGTACTCCTCGGTCCTGGCGCGGGTGACGAGACCGCTGAGCAGGACTTCGGCCAGTTCGGAGGGCCCCGAGTCGGGGAGCATGGTGCGCTGGACGAGTTGCATCACGGGGAGGCTGAGCGGGGCCGCCGCCAGATAGCCGGCCAGCCGCCCGGCCGCCTTCGAGGAGGTGGAGCGGAACCGGCTGACCAGTTCGAGCCCGGACATCCGGCGTCCGGGCCGGGCACCGGGGGCGGGCTCGTGGTGCCGGCGCACCCAGCCGACGGCGCCGGCCACGGGTCCGGCGCCGGCTCCGGACAGCAGGCGCGCCCAGGCGCCGAGCGCGGCTGGTTCGGGCGGCAGGACGGGAACCGGGAGCGCGCCGCCGCGCGCCTCCGGCGGGGTGCCGGCGGGCAGCCGGACCTTCAGCGTGGCGGCGCCCGCGAGGGCTTCGCCGCGCGTCAGTTCGCCGTAGGACACCGGGAGCCGGGTGCGGTTCCACATGCGCTGCGGGAGGGGCTGGAGCACGGCGGCGGGGCCGAGCCGGGACAGGTGGTGCAGAAGCCGGTGGGCGTGGCCGCTGTGCCACAGGGGGCCGGCGCAGTCGCTGACGAGGAGGGTGACGCGGCGGCCCGTCGGGTCGCTCAGCCGGTCGGCGGAGTGCAGGGGGGCCGTGCCGGGTTCGGGGCTGCGGCTGACGGCGGGCTCTCCGTCCGGGCCCTGGTGGAGATGGCTGATCTGGATGTCCCGGAAGGCGCCGAGCCGGCCGAAGACCTGTTCCAGTTCGGCGAACATCCGGTCCCACACGCGCATGGACGAGGAGGCGTCCATGATCAGCTGGAGCGCGGCGTCGGCCCGGGTCACCCCGCGGAACACCGGCAGGACCAGTCCGCCCGCGCGGGCGGTCAGTTCGGCGGTCTCGGTCTCGTCGAGGACGGTGCGCAGCGGTGGCGCCGCGGTGCGATAGCCCTGCAACGGGCGTAATGCGCGCTGGAGTTCGAGGGCGGAGGGGAACGCGGGCGCGGCCGGGACGCCGACCGGCAGGACGGGCGAGAGGCCCTGCCCGTAGCCGCGCTGCGCGCCGTCGCGCGGCACCGGGTACAGCGCGACGCGCCGGTCCGTCTCCGGGTCCCGCCACGCCGGTGCGGGCCGGTCGGCGGGTGGCGGCCGTTCGTCCCCGCGCGCATCCGGGTGCCCGGCGGCGGGGTCCTCGGCCGCCGTCCGGCGGCCGGACGGCGGCGCGCTCCCCCGCTCCCCGGCCCGGTCCGTCGGGCGCGAGAAGCGCGCCAGCCACAGCGCGTCGGCCAGTTGCCGGGCATCGGGATCGAGCCCGGTCTGCCGTATCCGGGCGATGAGTTCGGCGATCGGGTCGCCGCCGGGCATCAGCGCGTCACCTCGGACGGTCGAGTCGCTGGACGAGCTGGTCGGCGAGCCGGTCGCGGCTGGCCGGGGCCGCGGCGTCGGTGAGGTAGATGGCGTTCAACAGCTGGTCGGCGGCGACGAGTTCGCTGCGCGAGCGCTCCAGGAAGCGGGTGATCAGATCGTCCCCCGCCCGCGCCGCCTCGTCGCCCAGGTGGGCGCGTACGAAGGTGGCGAGCCGCTCGTGGTCCGGACGGCCCAGTTCGAGGTGGATGCAGCGGCGCATCAGCGGGGCGGGGAAGTCGCGCTCGCCGTTGCTGGTGAGGACGACGAAGGGGAAGGCGCGGCAGCGCACCCGGCCGTCGCGCACCCTCGCCTTGGCGCCGTCGTCGGTGAGCACCTCGGCCTCGCCGCCGGGCAGCCGGTCGGCGACGCGCTCCAGCTCGTGGATCGCGAACTCGCCCTCCTCCAGCACGTTCAGGAGGTCGTTGGGCAGGTCGATGTCGCTCTTGTCCAGCTCGTCGATGAGCAGCACGCGCGGGGTGTCGGAGGGCAGCAGCGCGGTGCCGAGCGGGCCGAGCCGGATGTAGCTGCCGATGCCCTCGACGGAGCCGGGGGCGCCGGGTGCGGCCGGGTCGGCGCCGTGCGGCGCGGCCATCTGCACGTCCTGGAGCCGGGCGATCGCGTCGTAGTGGTAGAGACCGTCCCGCAGGGTGGACCGGCTGACGATCGGCCAGCGCAGGACGTTGCCGAGGCCGAGTTCGTACGCCACCGAGTGCGCGAGCGTGCTCTTGCCCGCGCCGGGGCTGCCGGTGACCAGCAGGGGCCGGCGCAGATACAGCGCCGCGTTGATCATCTCGAGTTCCTCGGCGCCGGGCCGGTGCAGTTCGGCCAGATGCCGGTACGCGCCCAGCCTGCGGTCCTCGGAGCCGTCGCCGTCGCTCCCGGCGGCGTCCCGGCTCGCGAAGTCGCGCCACGGCGGCGGGGCCGGAAGCCGGTCCAGGCCGTCGTGGGGTTCGCCTGCACCTCGGTAGATGAGCCACTCGCTGGAATCGGTCATTGCCCAGTCCTCGTCGTCACTCGTCCACCCCGGCAGCCGTCGGACGTCGCCTCACCGTATCGATCCGCGAAGGACCCCGTAAGGTCCCGAGAGGGGCTCGCGGCAGCCCGCCCGAGCCTGTTCCGGACATCACCGAACCCGCTTCGGACATCGTGCGGCAGCGGTCCACCGTTGCGGTCACGGCGCCTCCAGCAGGTCCCCGGTCCCGGGCAGGGGCCGGCGCGGATCGTCGTAGAACAGGGCGATCCCGTGGGCCCAGTACGTCTCCGGCCGGCCCTCGCTCAGTCCGGCCCGCAGGGCGTGCACCAGTTCGGGCAGCCGGTCCGCGCCGCCCGCGCCCGCCACCGTGTCACCGGCTCTTCGGTGGAACTCGCCGCAGACCGCCTCGGACCGGCCGCGCCAGCGCCGCCACAGCGCGACGCCGTATCCGCCGTGCACGATCCGGACGATGGCGACCGGGTCGTCCTCGAAGCGGTGGTCGCCGTAGCGGCAGAGCACCGGGATCGTCTTGTGCGGCAGGCCGCGCAGCGACTCCGCCGCCGGTACCGGTACCCGCAGCCCGTCCTCGCAGTCGAGGATCTCGGCCTGTGCGCCGTGCGCGTGGATCCACCTCCAGCGGGCCTCCCGCTCGTGCCGCTCCTCGTCGGCGGGAAGCGGCTTGCCGCCCGGGGCGGCCGGGCCGGACGGTTCGGGCAGCTGCTCCCGGTCGGCACAGCGCACGACGACGGGCCGGTGGGCACCGAGCGGGGCCTCGTCGGGTCCGAGCCGCCAGGCGTCGACGTCGAGTCCGAGCAGCAGATGGGGCAGTGCCACCTGGAGACCGACGGGCCGTCCGGGTTCGTCGCACCGGCGGAAGGCCTCCGTCAGGTGCGGCGCGAGCACGGCCGGCAGCTCCTCCAGCGGAGTGCGCTCGCCGTCGCGCAGCCGCACCACCTCCCCGGTCGGCCCGCCCACCGAGACGTGCCAGTCGCAGCGGCCCGGCTCCCAGCCCAGCTGCTCCAGTTCGAGCAGCACGAACAGGCGGGGCGCACGGTCGGCGCTGTGCGCGGTGGCGTGCGCCGCCTCTGCTTCCGCCGCCGAGGGGCCGCGGGGCGCCAGCTGGAGCCGTTCGATCCACTGCTGGCCGAGCCGGCGCCGGTAGGCCGGGCCCGGGCGGCCCTCCGCGGTCTGGCGCACCCATTCCCACAGCGCCCGCTCGGCGGCCCGGGTGCCCGGGGTGACGAAGGGGCGGTCGGCGGCCACGGCCCGCATGGCGTAGTCGAGGACGAGGTCGAGGGCTGCGTCGTGGCGCGCGCTCTCGTACAGCGCCCCGAGTCCGTCGCGCCAGCCGCGCGGCGCCGGATGGGGTATCGCCGCCCGGTCACCCGCGAGGGATTCGAGCAGGTCGAGCAGGGCGCGGGTGCTGGCCGGCGGCGGCAGATCGGCGAGCCTGCCGAGCAGCTGGGTCCGTTCCTCGGGGCTGAGCACCCGGCCGGGCCGGGCGCCGAGCTGGTTCTGGACGTCGGCCCAGGTGTTGCGGTCGGTGTCCGGGTGGCGCTGCCGGTCCCGGTGGTAGCGGTCGTGGGCGTGGAAGACGGCCTGGTAGACGTCGTCGTGCTCGGCGGCCGTCTCCCCGGCCGGCACCGGCAGGGACCGCAGCTGCTCCACCCCCGTGCAGGTGCCGCCGAGCCCCCGGTCCGTGCGCGACTTCAGGACCCCGACGACCTCACCGCGTACGAGGTCGACGACCGGCCCGCCCGAGACGCCGGGCGGCAGCACGTCACCGCCGAGGCGGATCTGCTCGTCGTCGGACCAGCCGCCGAGCGTGCCCTGGACCGTGCAGGTGCCGCTCAGCCGGCGCAGCTTCCCGCCGACGACGGACCAGCCGGAGTAGAGGACGACCGCCTCCTCGTAGTAGGCGGCCGGGCGTTCGGTGACGTACGCGCAGTCGTGGTCCACCGGTTCGCGCAGCCGTACGAGCGCCAGGTCCGGGGACGGCCAGGTGCCGCGCACCGGGATCCCGGTGCGGTCGGGAAGGACGGTCGCGACCTCGCCGGTGACGGCGGACGTGCCGCGGCCCGGCCCCCTCTCGTACACCACCCGCACCTCGTTCCCCTCCCCGCTCCGGACCACATGCGCGCAGGTCAGAACCCAGTTCGGAGCGATGAAGAAGCCGCTCCCGAGGAACGTGCCGGGTTCGCCCTGGGCATACCCGGGGCCCGCGCGATGGATGCGTACGGTGGCGGCCATGACGAGATCACGCAGCGCACGGTGAGCGTTCCCGGGGCCGCCCGGTGCGCCCGGGGCGTGCCCGTCCGTCATGCTCCGTCCCCGCCGGAGGGGTCGGTGGCGCCGCCGTGCGCCGGGGCGCCGGGAGACGCGCCCGCGCCCGGGGCGGCTCGGTCCGGCTCCTGGAGCACTGCTCCGCCCGGCTCCCGGTGAGCAGCGGCAGCCGGCCCCTGGTCCGCGGCCGCGTTCGGCCTCTGGTCCGCGGCCGCGTCCGGTTCCAGGTCCGGCGGGCCGCCGTTCCAGGTGAGCGTGACCGTGATGGCCGCCTTGGCCTCGCCGTCCGCGAGCAGACCGACCACCTTGCCGGCCTTCGCGGTCAGCTCGATGCCGAACTCGACGCTGACCTCGTCGGGCCGCACCGCGCGCAGCGGGGCGGCGAGGGAGCGGGCGACGCCGGTGATCACCGACTGGAGGCTCTCGACCTGTGCCTCGACGCGCTCCGCGAAGCCGACGTCCGTCAGCGACAGCTCGCCGCCGGGATCCTCCAGCTCGTCCGCCCCCGAGATCCGGGCCCACACCGGTGTTCCGTCGGGCATCTCGATCCGTGCGATGCGCGTCACCGCGTCGCCCATGGCATCCCCCGTTCCCCCCACGCCCCCGTGGTACGAGCCGACCTTGCAGGCTAGCGGCAGGGGCCCGGGCACGACAGAGGCCCTCCGTGGGCCCCTTGCCCCCGCCTATCCTTTTCCCAGCGTTCCACTTCCCTTTCACCCACGGAGCACCATCCATGTACTTCACCGACCGCGGCATCGAGGAACTTGAGAAGCGGCGTGGCGAGGAAGAGGTCACCTTCGAGTGGCTCGCCGAGCAGTTGCGTACGTTCGTCGACCTCAACCCGGACTTCGAGGTGCCGGTGGAGCGGCTGGCGACCTGGCTGGCCCGGCTGGACGACGAGGACGAGGACGACGAGTAGGAGCTCGTACGGGTTCGCCTGAGCCCCGGCCCCGGACGCCGCTTTCGGGCCTAAGACGCTCAGTCGTAGGCGCGCAGCTGGTCGTACGCCAGGCCGAGGGCGCCGCGGAGCGTCAGGACCGCGCCGACGGCGATCCAGCCGCCGCTGTGCCGCCGGATTCCCCAGGCGGCGAGCGGGAGGCCGACGGCCAGCTGGACCGCGGCGAGGGTGCGGGCCCTCGGGCCGCGCAGCCAGGGCCCGAGACCCCCGCTCTCCACCACGTCGAGTTCGGCGCCCACGGCGGCACGCCAGCCGGACCACTCGATCTGCTCGGCGTCGGGCCGGATCCGGACCGCGTCGCGGAGGCGGTCCACGGGTTCCCCGGGTTCGACGCCGGCCGGGAGGAGCACCCCCGCGTGGGTGAGGACGGCGAGCAGCCCGCTCACGCGCGCGTGCGCGTCGGCCGCCGGGTCGGGCTGCGTCAGCGGTTCGAGCGCCTGCATGTCGAGGACCGGGTCGAGGCCCAGCCGGGCGGCGAAGGTGCGCATCGCCTCGTCCTCGCCGACCGGGGTGCCGTTCGCCAGCCATTCGTAGCCCACGGTGCGGCGGAAACCCGAGGCCAGGGTGAAGCCGCTGCGGTCGGTGTCCCACCACAGGGCGAGGACGGGCCAGGGCGCGCCGACGGCGAGTGCGGCGGCCCAGCCGGTGAGCACGCGGTCCACGGGTTCCGTGCCGTGCTGCCAGGGTTTGCCCTCGGGGACCAGCACGCTCCAGTCGGGTCCCGCCCCGGCGAGCAGCATCCGCTCGCGCAGCAGTTGGGCGGCGGGACCGGCCGACTCGGGACGGGCCCGGCACAGCAGCAGGGCGCCGGGGGCCGGACGGTCGTGCCCGGACGCGCCGGAGGCAGTCGACATAGCCCCACTTTAGGGCGATTTGCCTACTTCGATGCAGCAATGATCCCCAGAACGGGTGTCTTGACTTTCCGTATCCGCGATATATCGTGAATGCGGAAGACGCGATATGGCGCGTCGAGTTCGGGCTCGCACGAGGGTCCGGTCCGGTCGAGGAGGTCTGCACCATGTCCGAGTGGTCCGTGACAGAGCCGAGGAAGCTCTCCTTCGACGGCCCGGTGCGAACGCTGCGCGTGCGCATCGTCAACGGAACAGTGAACGTCGTGGGGACCGACGAGGGTTCCGCCCGGCTGGAGGTGTCCGAGCTGGACGGCCCCCCGCTCCAGGTGACCCAGGAGGACGGCACGCTCACGGTGGCCTACGAGGACCTTCCCTGGAAGGGCTTCCTCAAGTGGCTCGACCGCAAGGGCTGGCGTCGTGCGGCCGTGGTCTCCCTGGCCGTACCGGCCGGCACGCACGTCGAGGTGGGCGTGGTCGGCGCCGCCGCCGTGGTCTCGGGTGTGGACGGGCGGGTCCAGGTGAAGGGCGTCACCGGCGACACCACGCTCGTCCGCGTCGCGGGTCCCGCGCACGTGGAGACCGTCTCGGGGAACCTGGAGGCTCAGGCCGTCACCGGCGACCTCCGGTTCAACTCCGTCTCCGGGGACCTGACCGTCGTCGAGGGCTCCGGCTCCTCCGTGCGCGCCGAGTCGGTGAGCGGCTCGATGATCGTGGACCTGGACGCCACGGGCTCGCCCACCGACGTCCGGCTGTCGAACGTCTCGGGCGAGATCGCCATCCGGCTCCCCCACCCCGCGGACGCCGAGGTCGAGGCCAACACCGCGAGCGGCAGCGTCTCCAGCGCCTTCGAGGACCTGCGGGTCAACGGCCAGTGGGGCGCCAAGAAGATCACCGGCCGTCTCGGCGCGGGCAACGGCCGGCTGAAGGCGATGACCGTCTCGGGCTCCATCGCCCTGCTGCGCAGGCCTCCGGCGGAGGACGAGCCGTACGAGGATGTTCCCGGGCCCCGGGACGCGGCCCCTTCGGCCGTCCCGGACACGACCGCGGACGACACCGCGAACGACACCGCGGACGACACCAGGGACGACGCCGCCGCCGAGGGCCGGCCGGCCGGCTCCGCGACCGACAAGAAGGTGCTCTGACATGGCCCCCGTCTTCGCCCACGGCCGACTGCGCCTGTATCTCCTCAAGCTGCTGGACGAGGCCCCGCGCCACGGGTACGAGGTGATCCGTCTCCTGGAGGAGCGCTTCCAGGGCCTGTACGCGCCCTCGGCGGGCACCGTCTACCCCCGGCTGGCGAAGCTGGAGGCCGAGGGACTCGTCACGCACACCTCCGAGGGCGGCCGGAAGGTGTACGCGATCACGGACGCGGGCCGGGCCGAACTGGCGGACCGCAGCGGTGAGCTGGCCGATCTGGAACTAGAGATCCGCGAGTCGGTCGCGGAGCTCGCGGCGGAGATCCGCGCGGACGTCCGGGGCGCGGCCGGTGACCTGCGCCGCGAGATGCGGGAGGCGGCCACGGAGGCGCGCCGCGGCTCCTCGGGGGGCGCCCGGCAGAAGCAGCACGACGATCCGGCGGGCGGGTTCGGCCTCGACGACTTCCAGGACAGGGAGTCGTGGCGGGCGGCGAAGGAGGAGATGCGGCGCGCCCGTCAGGAGTGGAAGGAGCAGGCCCGCCGCGCGAAGGACGAGAGCCGCCGCGCCCGTGACGAGGCGCAGCGTGCCCGCCGCCAGGCCAAGGAGGCGCACGAGAAGGCCCGCGCGCAGGCCCAGGAGGAGATGCAGCGCATGGCCAAGCGCGTCCAGGACCAGGTCCAGGACCATTTCGCGCGCGGGGACTGGCCGACAGGCGTGCGCGAGGGGCTGACCGAACTGGCCAAGGAGTTCGGCGACTTCGGGAAGAACTTCGGCAAGGACCTCGGCAAGGAGTTCGGCTTCGGCCGGGCACCGTCCGGAGCACCCGTGGAGCCGGAGTACTCGGCCACACCGGAGGACTTCCCCGCCGCGTACGAACCCGCCTGGGCCCACGAGGACTCCACGGGCAACCCCGCCCGGGACCTGGACCGCCTGCTGGACCGCTTCCGTGACGACATCCGCGACGCGTCCCGCGACCACGGGGTGACGGAGGACCAGCTCCGCGACATCCGCCGCCACCTGTCGGCGGCGGCGGCCCACATCGGCACGGCCCTGCGGAGCGGGCGACCGTAGTCCCCCGGCCCCGGCGATCCTCCCCCGGGGCACCCGGTCCCGGGCCGACGGGCCTCACCCATGGCCCCGCCGGCCCGGTCGGCAGCGGTTGTCACCGGCCGGCGCCGACCCCGCGGCCAACGCCGACGGGCGCCGGTCCGCGTCGGCCGGCACCCGTCGGCTCTCGCCGGGCACCCCGGTGATCCTCACGGGCCGGGGGCACCCATGACCCCGTCGGCCGGGTTCACGCCGGTTGTCACGGACCGGCCCGACCCGTGCCGACCAGCACCGGTCGACGCCGGTCGGCGCCGGCCACGCTCAGCGGCCGTCGCCGGTCGGCGCGCCGACCGGAAGGCCACACCGGCCGGAGGTCCGGCTCCACCGGCGTTTCCGCCCGGGAGCCATCCGGATCGGCGGGGCCGCGCCCACGGCCCCGCCGGTCCGGTCGGCCTCCGGTTCACCCCGCCTTTGCCACGCCGTCCTCGCCGGACGCCCCGGACGGGCCGTACAGCACGCGGGTCACCGACTCGTAGGTGACGCCGTGATCGGCCAGTGCCTCGGCGGCGACCCCGCCCCGCAAGGTGATCGCCAGCAGCAGGTGCTCGTCCCCGATGTGCCGGTCCCGTCGGGCGACGGCGATCCGCAGGGCTCGTACCAGCACGTCCTTCGCCTCCTGTCCGAAGGGCCGGCGCCGCACGCGCCTGCCGTTCCCGCCGCGCCCGCCCGACTCCAGCGCCCCTTCCCCGTGGGCCTCCTCGATCCGGGAGACGATCTCGGACAGGTCGATACCGAGCCCGGAGAGGGCGTCCGCGTCGGCGCGCGAGAGCCCGCCCCTGCGCCGCGCCTCGGCGAGGTCCCGCTCCAGCGACTCCCGGAACCCGGCCTCCCCGAGCGATGTCAGGGCGAAGGAACCCCGGCTGCCCTCCCGGTCGAGGAGGGCCAACAACATGTGCTCCTCCTCGACGCTCCCGGCCCCCACCCGCCCGGAGTGCGACACCGCGCCCTCGACGACGGCACGCGCGTCCTTCGTGAAGCGTTCGAACATCACTGCCTCCCGTACTTCTTGTGCACGGCCTGCCTGCTCACTCCGAGTTCCGCGGCGATCTCCTGCCACGACCAGCCCTGATTGCGCGCGCTGCGCACCTGTACCGCCTCCAGCTGCTCCAACAGCCTCCGCAGCGCGGAGACCGCCCGCAGCCCGATCCGCGGATCGCGGTCACCCGCGCGCTCGGCGAGATCCGTTGCTTCGGTCATGATGTCAACCTACGTTGACACCCTCTCCATGTCAACCAAAATTGACACTCCTGGCTGCCGGACATGCGAAAGGCGGGTCCGGCACGCCGGACCCGCCTTCACCACTCGACTCGACTCCTCCGAGGCAGTCAGCCCGCCATCAGCCCGCCGTCAGCACGATCTTGCCGAACAGATCGCCGGACTCCAGCCGTTCGAACCCCTCGCGGGCCCGGTCGAGCGGCAGCACCTCGTCGACGACGGGCCGCACCCCGGTGGCCGCGCAGAAGGCCAGCAGGTCCTCCAGCTCGTCCTTCGTGCCCATGGTGGAGCCGACCACCTTGAGTTCGAGGAAGAAGATCCGCGTCAGCTCGGCGTGCGAGGGCCGGTCCCCGCTGGTGGCACCCGAGATCACGACGGTTCCGCCGGGACGCAGCGACTTGACCGAGTGCGACCAGGTGGCGGCGCCGACCGTCTCGATGACCGCGTCCACCCGCTGCGGCAGCCGCGCCCCGGGCTCCAGCGCCTCGACGGCGCCGAGTTCGACCGCCCGCTTCCGCTTGGCCTCGTCACGGCTGGTGGCGAAGACCCGCAGCCCGGCGGCCTTTCCGAGCACGATCGCGGCAGTGGCCACGCCCCCGCCGGCCCCCTGGACGAGCACCGAATCGCCGGGCCGCACCCCGGCGTTGGTGAACAGCATGCGGTACGCGGTCAGCCAGGCGGTCGGCAGACAGGCGGCCTCCGCGAAGGACAGCTCCTTGGGCTTCGGCAGGACGTTCCACGTCGGCACGGAGACCTGCTCGGCGAAGGTGCCCTGGTAGCGCTCGGTGAGGATGGACCGGGGCTCCTCGGGGCCGACCCCGTGTCCGCTCTGGCCGATGACGGAGTGCAGGACGACCTCGTTGCCGTCCTCGTCGATCCCGGCGGCGTCGCAGCCGAGGATCATCGGCAGCTTGTCCTCGGCGAGGCCGACCCCGCGCAGCGACCAGAGGTCGTGGTGGTTGAGGGAGGCGGCCCGTACGTTCACGGTCGTCCATCCCGGCCTCTGTCCGGGGGCCGGGCGCTCCCCCAACTCCAGGCCGTTCAGCGGCTGGTCACGGTCGATTCGGGCGGCATAGGCAGCGAACATGACCTTGACGATAGGCTCCGCCCCCGGCCGGGGGAACCGTCTCCGCCTGTGACACGTCCCCCACCGACCGGGTGGCCCCGGGCACAGGCTCCTTCGCCCCCTCCGCCCCTACCCGTCCCATACCTGGGGACTGCCGCCCCCAGACCCCCGCTTCGGCCTGAACGGCCTCGTCCTCAAACGCCGGACGGGCTGAAACTCTCCGGCGGGAAGATCAAGCCCCTCCGGCGATCGAGGAGCGGGGGGCCGGGGGCAGCGCCCCCGTGACGGGACGGGTAGGGGCGGAGGGGGCGAAAAAGCCGACCCCGCCGGGAGGAAGCCTCCCGGCGGGGTCACGGTGAGCGTCGGCTCAGCGGCGGGCGACGCCCTCGGCCCGGGCGGCGGCGGCCACCGCGGCCGTCACCGCCGGAGCCACCCGCTCGTCGAACGGCGAGGGAATGACGTAGTCCGCGGCGAGGTCGTCCCCGACGACCGCGGCCAGCGCGTCGGCGGCGGCGATCTTCATGCCCTCGGTGATCCGGGAGGCCCGGACCTGGAGCGCACCGGCGAAGATCCCCGGGAAGGCCAGCACGTTGTTGATCTGGTTCGGGAAGTCCGACCGCCCGGTCGCGACGACGGCCGCGTACTTGTGGGCGATGTCGGGGTGCACCTCGGGGTTCGGGTTGGCCATCGCGAAGACGAAGGCGTCCTTCGCCATGGAGGCGACCGCAGGCTCCGGCACCGTACCGCCGGAGACGCCGATGAAGACGTCGGCGCCCGCGAGCGCCTCCTCCAGCGAACCGGAGATCCCCGCCTTGTTGGTGATCTCCGCCAGCTCGCGCTTGACGTCCGTCAGGTCGTCCCGGTCCCGCGACACGACGCCCTTGCGGTCGGCGACCGCGACATCGCCGAGGCCGGCCTCCAGCAGGAACTTGGCGATGGCGATACCGGCCGCGCCCGCCCCGGAGATCACCGCGCGCAGGTCGCCGAGCGAGCGCCCGGTGAGCCTGGCGGCGTTCCGCAGGGCCGCGAGGGTGACGACCGCGGTCCCGTGCTGGTCGTCGTGGAAGACGGGAATGTCCAGCCGCTCCTGGAGCTTGCGCTCGATCTCGAAGCACCGCGGTGCCGAGATGTCCTCCAGGTTGACGCCGCCGAAGGAGGGAGCGAGCCGGACCACGGTCTCGACGATCTCGTCGACGCCGGTGCAGGCGAGCGCGATCGGCACCGCGTCCACACCGCCGAACTGCTTGAACAGAATGGCCTTGCCCTCCATGACGGGGAGCGAGGCCTCCGGGCCGATGTCACCGAGCCCGAGCACTGCCGTGCCGTCGGTCACCACAGCGACCACGGACGACTTCCACGTGTAGTCGTGGACGAGTTCCGGCTGCTCGGCGATCGCGCTGCACACCTTCGCGACGCCGGGCGTGTAAGCCAGGGACAGGTCGTCCTTGTCACGGACGGGCACGGTGGCTTGCACTGCCATCTTGCCGCCGCGGTGCAGCGCGAAAGCCGGGTCGAAGGAATCGAGGGGCTCTGCCCCGCCTTCGTGATCCGTACTGCTGTCGCTGCGAGGATTGACGATCTCCGCTGCCACTTTGTTTACCCCTTAAGTCTTCATTGTTTGAGGGTGTCCACTCCTGGTTGAGGGGTGGGCGGGCACCGCGCAGGCCCTGCCGCCGTGGTTGCGTACGGGCCGCTGCGCGACGGGCGCGCCGCACACGCGCCCTGAGCCCCGGATGAGGGGTGTAAAGAACCTTCTTACCGGACGGACGGCATCGAGGACGAGTCGATAGAGCCAAGATCACACATCGGTGAGATGACTCATGCCCGCATCCATTGACACATACGGACATGTCCTCGTTCTGACACAAGTGCCGCGTAGCGGTCTTCCGCCTGTCGCGACGCACCGAAGATCTTCCGGCCGGAAGGGAGGATTCCCGCACATGATCCGGCCGAGCGCTACCGCCCGGTAGTGGTTCGGGGGTCACCCGTTATCCGATTTTGACATAGCGCTCACCCTGAATCTCGCGGTCCGAATGGCAAGATGCCGTCATTACACGAGGTCGCGACACTCGATGGTGTGTGTTTCCGTCGACCTATCGGCTACAGCCAGATCCGCCGGAGGAACCCTCATGACCGCACGCACCACCCGTCGTACCAAGGCCGCACAGTCCCGGATAGCAGCGGTCGGCGCGATCGCGGTCGCCGGCGCGCTGGTCCTCACCGGCTGCGGTGACCAGACGGACAAGAGCAGCGACACCAGCAGCTCGGGCACCGCCTCGGCACCGCTCGCCGACAAGCTCCCCGCCGACATCAAGAAGGCGGGCGTCATCAAGGTGGGCTCGGACATCGCCTACCCGCCGGTGGAGTTCATCCAGAACGGCAAGGCCGTCGGCATCGACCCCGACATCGCCGACGCCCTCGGCAAGCAGCTGGGCGTGAAGTTCGAGTTCCAGAACGGCAAGTTCGACAACCTCATCGTGGGTCTGCAGGCCAAGCGCTTCCAGGTGCTCATGTCGGCGATGAGCGACACCAAGGACCGCCAGAACGGCGTCGACTCCGCCACCGGCAAGAAGGTCGGCAACGGTGTCGACTTCGTCGACTACTTCACCGCCGGCACCTCGATCCTCGTCCAGAAGGGCAACCCCAAGGGCGTCAAGTCCCTGGACGACCTGTGCGGCCAGGTGGTCGCGCTGCAGAAGGGCACCACGTCCGAGGGCATCGCCAAGGCCCAGAGCACGAAGTGCACGAAGGACGGCAAGAAGGCCATCACCCTGCAGACCTTCGACACCGACCCCGAGGCGCTGCTCCGTCTGAAGCAGGGTGCTTCCGTCGCCGACCTGAACGACTTCCCGGTGGCGGCCTACAACGCGAAGACCTCCGGCGGCGGCAAGGACTTCGAGGTCGTCGGCGAGCAGATCGAGGCCGGCCCGTACGGCATCGCGATCGGCAAGGACAACACCCAGCTGCGCGACGCCCTCCAGGCCGCCCTGGCCGCGATCATCAAGAACGGTGACTACCAGAAGGTCCTGGAGAAGTGGAACGTCACTCAGGGTGCGGTCACCGAGGCCAAGGTCAACGGCGGCTCCTGAACAGCGTTCGAGCAACACTGAAGGGCTGTCACTGTGACTGATCCGGTCGACAAGACTCCGGCGGCGACGCTGCCGCCGGAGCAGATCAAGGCCATCCCCGTGCGGCACTACGGCCGCTGGCTGTCCGCCGTCGTGGTCATCGCGCTCGTAGCACTGATCGTTGTCGCGTTCTCCAACGCGAACATCAACTACAGCGTCATCCCCGACTACCTCTTCGACCCGGGCATCGTCTCCGGCGCGTGGACCACGCTGTACATCTCCGTGCTGGCCATGGTGCTCGGCGTCACCCTCGGCGTGGTCCTCGCCGTCATGCGGCTGTCGTCGAACCCGGTCACGAGCACCGTGTCCTGGTTCTACATCTGGATCTTCCGGGGCACCCCGGTCCTGGTCCAGCTGCTGCTCTGGTACAACATCTCGCTCGTGTTCCCCGTCCTGAACCTGGGGTTCTACAAGAACGAGATGAACCAGGTGATGACCCCGATCCTCACCGCGCTGCTGGGACTCGGCCTGAACGAGGCCGCGTACATGTCGGAGATCGTCCGCGCCGGCATCCAGTCGGTCGACGAGGGGCAGACGGAGGCGTCGCACGCGCTGGGCATGACCCAGGGCAAGACGCTGCGCCGGGTGGTCCTCCCGCAGGCCATGCGGGTGATCATCCCGCCGACCGGCAACGAGTTCATCAACATGCTGAAGACCTCGTCGCTGGCCTACGCGGTCCAGCTGCCGGAGATCATCAAGAAGGCCACGGACATCTCCAGCACCTCGCTGGCGGTCGTCGAGATGTACTTCGTCGCCTGCATCTGGTACCTGTTCCTGACCACGATCTTCAGCATCGTGCAGTACTACATCGAACGGCGTTACGCCCGTGGTTCGACGCGCAACCTGCCGCCGACGCCCCTCCAGCGTCTGAAGAAGAACCTCCGAATGTTCGGTTCGTTCCGCCGCCCGGAGGTGGCCCGATGACCGGTCTCAGCAAGGACGTCACGCCGTCGAACAGCGGCGCGCCCATGGTCAGGGCCGAGGGCGTGCACAAGTCCTTCGGGCTCGCGCACATCCTCAAGGGCATCGACCTCGTGGTGAACCCGCGCGAGGTGTTCTGCCTGATCGGCCCGTCCGGTTCCGGCAAGTCCACCTTCCTGCGGTGCATCAACCACCTGGAGAAGATCAGCGCCGGAAAGCTGTACGTCGACGGCGACCTGGTCGGCTACCGGCAGAAGGGCGACAAGCTCTACGAGCTGAAGGAGAAGGAGGTCGCGGCGCAGCGGCGGGACATCGGCATGGTGTTCCAGCGCTTCAACCTCTTCCCGCACATGACGGCTCTGGAGAACGTCATGGAGGCGCCGGTCCAGGTCAAGAAGGAGACCAAGGCGGTCGCCCGGGAGCGCGCCGAGCGGCTTCTGGACCGGGTGGGCCTCGGGGACCGCAAGGGTCACTACCCCTCGCAGCTCTCCGGCGGCCAGCAGCAGCGCGTGGCCATCGCCCGTGCCTTGGCGATGCAGCCCAAGCTGATGCTCTTCGACGAGCCGACCTCGGCTCTCGACCCCGAGCTCGTCGGCGAGGTCCTGGACGTGATGCGGGACCTGGCCGAGGACGGCATGACGATGATCGTCGTCACGCACGAGATGGGCTTCGCCCGCGAGGTGGGCGACAACCTGGTCTTCATGGACGACGGTGTGGTGGTCGAGTCCGGCAACCCGCGCGACGTCCTGACGAACCCGCAGCACGAACGGACCCAGGCGTTCCTGTCCAAGGTTCTCTGACCGGAACACCCGCGCCCCCGGGCGCAGGAACAAGGGGCGGTACGGGTCTCCCGTACCGCCCCTTCCCCATGTCCGTTCCGGTCCCCCGTCGTCGAGCCCTGTCGCCGAGCCCTTCCCGCTACTTGCGCAGCGCCGGGTTCTGGACCAGTTTGCCCAGCTGGGCCCGGGTCAGCGGCGGGGTCCTGAGCAGCGGGCCGAGCTGCCCCTTGCCCTGGAACCCGGTGCTGGCCCGCACCTCGACGAAGCTGCCGTCCTTCAGGACCAGGCGCGCGTCGAGCTCCCGTCCCCCGGCCGGAACCGGGTGCAGGGCGGGATCGGTCGGAGGCGTCTCCCAGAGGGCCAGAAGGCTGCCGTCGGACAGCTTCTGTGTGGTGCAGCCGAGGCGCCCGTCCTTGGGGGCGTCCTTGCAGGGGTTGCCCAGGCCCTTGCCGCCCGTCTTCGTCGCGATCCCGGACGCGGTGACCACGCCCACGGCGATGTAGCCGACCCCGCCGGGCCGGGCGACGGCGTAGGCACCGTCGTACGGACCGACCGGCTCGGGCTCCGGGGCCTTCGGCGCCTGCTTGAACAGACGCACCAGCGAGATCTCGCTGATCTTCCCGGTCCCGGCGGGGAGCAGCTTCGCGAAGCGGCCCGCCTTGGTCGTGTACTCACCGGCCGTGGGCGTGCTCGCCACGCTCGCGCCGTGCCCGGTGTCGTCCAGCATGCCGGGCCCGAAGACCAGACCGGCCGCGACGGCCGCCGCGACGGCGCCGGTCGCCGCCGTGCGCCGGCGCCACCGCACCCGCGAGGCCTTCGCGAAGACCGTCTCGCTGCCCCGGCTCCCGGGCACCTCGACCTCGTCCACGGCCCGCCCGAGCAGTTCCCTCACGTACTCCGTCTCCGCTTCCTGATTCATGCGTATTCCTCCCGCACCGCGGCCCTCAGTGCCGCGAGTCCCCTGGCCGTGTGGCTCTTGACCGTGCTCTCCCGCATCCCGAGGACCTGGGCCGTGGCGGCCACGCTCAGGTCCTCCCAGTAGCGCAGGACGAGCACGGCCCGCTGTTTCGGCGCGAGTTCCGCGAGCGCGGCCCGCACCATGAGTCCGGTGTCGCTGTCGACCGACCGCCCCGCCACGTCCGGCACCTCGCCGTACGCGTGCTCGCGCCGCCAGAACCGGCGGCGGGCGGAGATGAAGGTGTTGACCAGCGTCTTGCGCGCGTAGGCCTCGAGACTTTCGAGGCGTCCGTGCCGCCGCGCGCCGAGGACGACCTTCACCAGCGTCGTCTGGACGAGGTCCTCCGCCTCGTCGCGATTGCCGCACAGCAGATAGGCACTGCGGAACAGGGCCGGTCGTCTGCCCTCCACGAAAGCGTGCAGAGCGGCTTCCTCGCCGCGCGTCATCCCGCCCCCTTCCCGGCCCGCGCTCGCGGACCGTCTCACCCTTCCAGTGCGGCGGGAGGTGCCGCAGGACGCGGAAGAGGCGGTACGGATTTTCCGTACCGCCTCCAACAGGGCTCCCGCGCGGGCTACTTGACCGCGAGCACCAGTGCGTCCGAAGGGGAGCGCCATACCGCCCGGGCCTCGGCGAAGCCCTGTTCGCGCAGCACGCGCGCGTGCCAGTCGGCGGAGGGCGTGTCGCCGTCGGCGTGCTCGCCGTAGATCTCGAAGCGGCGGGCGGTGGGGGCGGCGAGGACGGGGTCCTGGGCGGCCGCCTCCCACCATTCGGCCCAGTCGAGGGCGCCGTCCCGCTTGGCTCGGTCCATGCGGGCGTGCCGCTGGGCGCGCTCGGCGGCGTCGATCCGGGGTGTCGTCCCGTCGGGCATGTGGTCGGCGTTCATGAACACACCGCCGTCGCGGACGAGTTCGGCGATCTGGCCGTAGAGGGCGGCGAGGGGTTCGCTGTGCAGCCAGTGCAGGGCCGTGGCGGTCAGGACGGCGTCGTACGTGTCGTACGGGAGCCGGTCACGCCAGGTGGGGTCCTTGAGGTCGGCGGTGACGAAGCGGACGCGGTCGTCGCCGGCGAAGGTGCCCTCGGCGATGGCGAGGAGGGCGGGGTCGAGGTCGACGCCGGTGCTGGTGGCGCCGGGGAGGCGGGCGAGCAGCCGGGCGGTGACGGTGCCGGTGCCGCAGGCGAGGTCGAGGACGCGGGGCGCGGGTCCGGCGAGCGCCTCGGTCATGTCGAGCATCACCCGGAAGCGGTCCTCGCGGTCCGGCATGTACCACTCCTGCTGCCGGTCCCAGCTCCGCTGCCAGGCCTGCCAGTCGGTCCCGGTGCCGATGGCCATGAAAGCCCCTCCTCCAGTCGACCACGTAATACCCTGTAAGTGCGATCAGCTGTTACCTGACCACCGCCACGACGATAGAGCGCCCCCGTAAGGACTACAAGTGGAACTGGCCTATTACTCGGATTACGCCGTCCGCCTCGTCAACACCGAGGAACCGGTCCGGGGCAAGGACTCGCTGACCTCGGTCGAGGCCGTCCGTGACCTGTTCGGGGGCAACGCCTCGGCGGCCCGCCGTGCCGCGGAGGCGGACGTCACCCGCTTCCGTTCGGTACGGGGACGGCTGCGCGCGGTCTTCGAGGCGGCGGCCGGCGGCGAGGAGACCCTCGCCGTGGACCTGCTGAACTCCCTGCTCCTCGAGTTCCCGGTGAGCCCGCAGATCTCGGGGCACGACCACCGCGACGACGACGGCCGCCCGCTGTGGCACATGCACCTGGCGGACCACCCGTCGAACGCGACCGCGGGCTACGCGGCGATCGCGGCGATGGGCCTCGCCTTCCATCTGACCGAGTACGGCGTGGACCGGCTCGGCCTGTGCGAGGCCGCCCCGTGCCGCAACGCCTACCTGGACACCTCGACCAACCGCTCCCGGCGCTACTGCTCGGACCGCTGCGCGACCCGTGCCAACGTCGCGGCCTACCGCGCCCGCAAGCGCCTGGAGGCCGACCGGGCCGGAAGCACCGGCCTCGCGGCCGCCAGCACCCAGCGGACGACGCCGAACGGGGAGCGCTGACCCGCCGCCGGAGGCCGGAAACGGAACCGCACCTTTCCCAGGACGAGTTCCTCGGGAACGGTTCCGTAGTCGGTGCTGTCCCCGCCCGCGAACGTGTTGTCCCCGAGCACCCACCAGCCGCCGTCACGCCGTTCGGCGATCCGCTTCACGACGAGCAGGTCCTGCTGGAACGGGTGCCGCAGGACGACGACATCGCCCGGCCTCACCCTCGCCCCCCACTGAACGAGGAGCCGGTCCCCGTGCTGGAGTGTGGGCACCATCGAGGGGCCCGTCACCTCCGCCGCCCCGAACGGCAGCAGAGCCTTCCCGCGTTCGGTCTCCCGCGACAGCTCCGGCATCAACGGCACCTCCCCGGTCCTATCCTCCACCAGTCCCAGTTTCACCCCGGACTTTTGTCGTAAGCCCATGGGGGCACCCGCGAAAACACCTCTCCTACGGAGTAATGTCCCACCTGAGAAGACGATCACGAGGAAGGACAGCTCAATGCTCTCCCGCCTGTTTGCCCCCAAGGTCAAGGTCAGCGCGCACTGCGACCTGCCCTGCGGCGTGTACGACCCGGCCCAGGCCCGCATCGAGGCGGAGTCGGTCAAGGCCGTCCAGGACAAGATGGCCGGCAACGACGACCCGCACTTCCAGGCCCGCGCCACGGTCATCAAGGAGCAGCGCGCCGAGCTCGCCAAGCACCATGTGTCGGTGCTCTGGAGCGACTACTTCAAGCCCCCGCACTTCGAGAAGTACCCGGAGCTGCACCAGCTGGTGAACGACACCCTCAAGGCCCTCTCGGCCGCGAAGGCGTCCACCGACCCGGCGACGGGCCAGAAGGCGCTGGACTACATCGCCCAGATCGACAAGATCTTCTGGGAGACCAAGAAGGCCTGACCTTCGCCCGGGCCGTGCGAACCGCGTCCTCGCGGATCGCGTCGCCCACCTGTCCGCACCCGGTCCGCGAGCCGCCGTTCCCGGCGGTTCGACGGTCCGGGTGCGTACTGCTTTTCCGGGGCCGGCCGGTGTGCCCCGGTCACACGGGCAGCTGGCGCATCTCGATCACCCGCAGCCCCAGTGCCTGGAACCGGGTGAGCAGTCCGTACAGATGGGCGTCGTCGATCACGGTGCCGAAGAACAGGGTCTGCTCTTTCGTACGAACCCTGTCGAGTTCGGCGAAGGCCGAGGCGAGCGTGTCCGAAACAATGCCGGCGATGCGGAATTCGTAGCGCATACGAGCACTTCCCTCGGGGCCGGGGCGCGGGTCCGCTGCGATGCCCTGCCATCGTCGGCCGCGCGCGCCGATGTGGCATCCCCCGGTGCGGGCGACATCCGCCTGCCTCGGAAACCACACTCACACCCTCGCCTCTCCACCTTCCACCCGCGCCCCGGCACCGCGCCCCCTCCGGGCACGGAAAAAGGCCGGAAAATCCGAAAAGGGTGAGCGGACGCGGTGCTCACCTCCGGCGGGTGAGGCGGCGGGGGCTCACCCCGGCGGGTGAGGGGACGCGGGGGCGGTGATGCGGGGGGTCGTGCGGGCGGTGAACCTTGAGGGGCGGGTCCGCGTTCCGCCGGGCCCGGGACCGCCTCGGAGGATGCCCGATGAACGCATCCGCGCCAGTCGACCGGAACGCCTCCGTCCGCACCGGCCGCGCCGCGTTCCGCCGGCGCCGGCGGCTGCGCGCGGGTCTGCTCCAACTGGTGTCCACCGGCGTCGGACTGGGCCTCGGCCTGGTCGTCCCGGAGATCCGCCGCGGGCCCGTGCTGCCGTCCCGCCCGGTGGCCGAGCTGCTGCTCGCGACCGGCTTCGGGGTGCTCGGCGCGGCCACCGTCGTCTTCTCCGTCCTGTTCCTCGTGGTGCAGTGGGCCGCCACCACCTTCACCCCACGGCTCACCCTGTTCCGGGACGCGCCGATCGTCTGGCGGACCTTCGCCTTCGTCGTCGGCCTGACCGCCTTCTGCGCCACCGCGGCCCTGGATGTCGCCGGCCGGGAGCACGTCTCGGTGATCGTGCCGGTCTGCGCGGGCGTCCTGCTGCTCCTGCTGCTGGCGCTGCTGCGCGGCCTTCTGCTCCAGGCCGTCGCCGCGATCCAGCTGGCCCCGGTGCTCCGCTCCGTCTCCGAACGGGGCCGGACCGGCCTCGACGCCCTCGACGCCCTCGACGCGAGCGGACCGGAAGGTGTCGCGGGCCCCGGGAACCCGGACGCCCCCGGGAGCCGGGGAGGCCCGGCCGGTCCCGGTCCGGACCGGCTGCGGTCCACGGTCGGCTGGACGGGCGCCGGCACGGTGCTGCAGCGCGTGGACACGGACCGGCTGGCGGGTGCCGCGCGGGCGGCGGACGCGGTCGTCGTCCTGCGGGTGGGCCCCGGCACCGCCCTGCGGTACGGCATCACCGTCGCCGAGGTCTACGACGGCGAACTCCCCGGCTCCGCCGTCCTGCGCGGCCTGGAGACCGGCGCCGAGCGGGTCTTCGACCAGGACCCGGAACTCGCGTTCCGGCTGCTCGCCGACATCGCGCTCAGGGCGCTGTCCCCGGCGGTCAACGACCCCGCCACGGCGGTGCAGGCACTGGACGCCCTGGAGGATCTGCTGCGCCGGCCGGCCCCGGCGCGGGCCCGGCCGCGTGAGGTCACCGACCGGGCGGGCACCGTACGGGTGCTCGTGCCGCTGCCCGGATGGGAGGACTTCCTGCGGACCGCGCTCGACGACGTGATCCCGGCGGCCCGGAACTCCCCGATGGTCCTCATCCGTCTCCGCACGCTCCTGGAGGACCTGCGCGGCACGGGCCACGGCCGCCCCGACCAGCCGATCGCCAGGCGTCTGGCCTGGGTGGACGAGGAACTCGACGCCCGGTTTCCCCGGCTGCGGGACATCCTCGCCGAGGAACGAGGGAACCGCGGGGAGGACGCGTCACACGCGGAAGGCGGTACGGGCCCGGCGGAAGGCGGCGCGGGCCGGACGGGCCGGGAGCCACCGGACGGCGGGTGAGCGGGGCGCCGAAGGCCCCGGAGGGCCCCGGAGGGCCGGACCGCCCCCGTCCGGAAGTCCGTGACGGCGGATGTGCGAGCTCACCCGCGGAGGGTGATCCGTCGGGGCGGGGGGTGACCGCACTCTGGAGCCGGAGCAAGACGTCACGCGTCAGAGAGGGCACCGCTCATGGCCTGCATCCAGCGGCAGATCCGGCCCGTGCCGGGTGCGCCGCGCCCCGGGCCCGTCCGCCACGGCCCGAAGGACCCCGGACGGTCCTTCGCGGCACCGCGGCCCTCGGGATCCCCGCGGCGCACGCCGTCGATGCGGCCGCTGCCGCCCCCGGACGACGCCTCGAACGTCGCACCGCTCACGCCGAGCACACCGGGCGGCCCCGTGACGGCCCGTCCCGTGTGTCCGGGGGGTCCCGCTCGCCCCCCGCCTTCGAGCGTCTGTCCGCCGGCGGACACCGCAGCACCGTCCCCGTCCGCCACACCACCGCGCTCTGCGCACTGACCCCCCAGGCCGTTCGGCCGGCCGCACCCCACGCCGGCCGGACCTGGGCGGAATCCCCGAGATCGCGACCCGGCGCCCGGCGACAGTTCGATCCGCCCGACACCTTGGCAACGCTCGCGGAGATGTCGCACAACCGACAGGAGTTCGACCATGAACGGCTCGACGGTCAATCTGGCAGCGGACTACCCCCTGCTGCAGGTCTTCTGGACCACGATGTGGTTCTTCCTCTGGATCCTCTGGTTCATGCTGCTGTTCCGCGTCATCGGGGACATCTTCCGCGACGACGACCTGAACGGCTGGGGCAAGGCGGGCTGGTGCGTCTTCGTCGTCATCCTGCCCTTCCTGGGCATCTTCGTGTACCTGATCGCGCGGGGCCGCGGCATGGGCGAGCGCGAGATGCGGCGCATCCAGAAGAACCAGGAGGACATGAACGCCTACATCCGTGAGACCGCCGGCGGCAGCACCGGCAAGGCCGACGAACTGGCGAAGCTCGCGGACCTCAAGACCCACGGCCACATCACGGCCGAGGAGTTCGAGAAGGCCAAGGCGAAGGTCCTCGCCGCCTGACGGCACGGACACCCCCGCGCACGAACGACCACCGCCGTCCCCCGGGCCAGTGATCCCCCGGGGGACGGCGGTCCGTTGTGCCATTCTGGGGACGTGGCGAATCCCAGACCGCTCGAGGACCTGGTCCGGCTCCGGCAGGCGCGCGACCGGATGAACCGTGAGTACGCCGAGCCGTGGGACATGGCCACGCTCGCGCGCACCGCGCTGATGTCGCCCGGACACTTCCAGCGCAGTTTCAGGGAGGCGTTCGGCGAGACCCCGTACACCTATCTGATGACCCGCCGGATCGAGCGCGCGAAGGCGCTGCTGCGGCGCGGCGACATGACGGTGACCGAGGTGTGCTTCGCGGTGGGCTGCACCTCGCTCGGTTCGTTCAGCTCCCGGTTCACGGAGCTGGTGGGCGAGACCCCGAGCGCGTACCGGGCCCGCCCGCACGACCACGGCGCCCCCATCCCCTCCTGCGTGTCCCGCCGGCTCACCCGCCCGGCCCGCCACCGCAACCCGGAGGCGGAACCGGGCACGCGCCTCTAGCGGACGCCGCCCGAACCCCGTCGCTCCGCCGCGAAGGCGCGAGCCTCGGCATTAGGTTGGACGCATGGATCTGAAACTGTCCCAGTGCTTCATCTCCGTCGACGACCACGACAAGGCGCTCGCCTTCTACCGTGACGTGCTCGGCATGGAGGTCCGGGGTGACGTCGGGTTCGAGGGGATGCGGTGGGTCACCGTCGGTTCGCCGCTCCAGCCGGACGTGGAGATCGTCCTGGAACCCCCGGGGGCCGACCCGGACGCCTCTCCCGCGGACAAGCAGGCCATGGCCCAGCTGCTGGCCAAGGGGATGCTGCGCGGCGTGATCTTCTCGACGACCGACTGCGACGAGCTGTTCGAACGGGTCCGCGCCGCGGGCGCCGACGTCGTCCAGGAGCCCGAGGACCAGCCGTACGGCCTGCGGGACTGCGCGTTCCGCGACCCGGCGGGCAACCTCCTGCGTTTCACGCAGAAGCGCGCCGCCGGCTGACCGGGAGGACCCACGGACGGCCCGGCGCTCCTCCGGGGCCGCGGGACCGGCCGGCGTTCCCGGGGGTCCGCGGATGTCCGCCGGGGGGCGGCGGAGGGGCGGGACCGCGCGGGAGGGACACTACGTCCGTGTGCCGCGCGGGCGTGATCCGCCCGCGCGGGGAACCGTCCGAAGCCCCGAGGAGCCACTCGTGCCGTCCGCTCGCCCCCGCGTCCTGTTCGTCAGCGACCTGGCCTATCCGGCCAAAGGGCGGCGGTACTGCGACGAGGACATCGCCCTGACCTCGCGGCTGCGCGAGGCGTTCGACATCGCCGTCTGCCACCCGCTGGACGCGGCCGCGCTGATGACCGGCTTCGACGCCGTGGTCGTACGCAACAGCGGGCCGGTCCTGCACTACCAGGCCGCGTACGACGCGTTCCGCGAGCGGGCGCTCGCGGCGGGGGTCCGCGTCTACAACCAGCTGTCGGGCAAGGGGGACATGGCCGGCAAGGGCTACCTGCTGGAGCTGACCGCGGCCGGGTTCCCCGTCATCCCGACCGTCGACCGCGCCGAGGACCTGGACCTGCTGCCCGAGGCCGACGTGTACGTGGTGAAGCCGAAGCAGGGGGCGGACTCCATCGGCCTGGAGTTCGTGCCGCGCGAGAGGCTCGCCGCCCTGCCGTTCGGCGACGTCCTCGTCCAGCCGCGCGTCGAGTTCCGCTACGAGGTGTCGTTCTACTTCGTCGACCACACCCTGCAGTACGCCCTGTACGCGCCCGACCCGGAGCGGCGCTGGGCCCTGGAGCCCTACGAACCGACCGACGAGGACCGGGAGTTCGCGCAGCGGTTCGTCGACTGGAACGACATCGCGTACGGCATCCAGCGCGTGGACGCCTGCCGTGCTCCCGGCGGCGAGCTGCTGCTCGTCGAGCTGGAGGACCTCAACCCGTATCTGTCCCTGGACGTCCTCTCCCCCGAGGCCCGGGACTCCTTCGTCGCGCGGATGACGGCGTCGCTGCGCGCCCTGATCGCACAGGAGACGGTATGAGCCACGGCGGCGGCGAGGCGGAGAACATCCCGCAGGCCACGGGCCCGGTCGTCCGGTGGACCCATGTCTTCGTCGACCGGCCCGCGGCGGACCTCGGACCCGCGCTCGGTTTCTGGACGGCGGTCACCGGCACGACACTGTCCGAACCCCGGGGCGAGCGCGGCGAGTTCGTGACGCTGCTGCCCGGCGAGGGCGACGCCTGCGTGAAGGCGCAGGGCATCGGGGACGGTCCCGGGGGCGCCCATCTGTGCCTGTCCGTCGAGGACGTGCCGGCGCTGGTGGAGCGGTCGCTGCGGCTGGGCGCCACGGTCGTGGCGGACCACGGCGGATGGGCCGTACTGCGTTCCCCCGGCGGCCAGTTGTTCTGCGCGGTTCCCTGGGAGGGCGAGTCCGAGCGGCCGCCGGTCACCGAGGGGCCGGGCGGGACGACGAGCCGGCTCGACCAGGTGAGCATCGACCTGGCACCGGACGTGTTCGACGCCGAGACCGTCTTCTGGAGCGGGCTCACGGGGTGGGAGTCCCTCCCCGGAGCGCTGCCGGAGTTCCATCTGATCAGGCCGCCCGCCGGGCTGCCGCTGCGCATCCTGCTGCAGCGCCTCGGCACCGACCGCCCCACCTCGGCCCACCTGGACCTCGCCTGCTCGGACGTCGAGGCGGTCCGGGCCGCCCACGAGGCCCTCGGGGCGACGGCGGTCGGGCGGGGTGCTCGCTGGACGGTGATGCGGGACCCCGTCGGCGGCGTCTACTGCCTGACCGGACGCGATCCCGTGACGGGCAGCCTGCCGTAGCCGGCGTTCGCGGCAGGCCCCCGCGCGGTCAGGCCCGGGCCGCCCCGCCCTGGTCCCAGACCTCCACGTCCACGACGGCGTCGACCGCGATCGGCCCGTAGACGTGCGGGAACTCCTCCCCGCCGGGCTTCATCGCCTCGAAGCGGACCGGTGCCGTGAGCCGTTCGGCGTCGATCACGAGGACCACGAGTTCGTCGGGTCCGGTGTAGGAGCCGTACACCATGGCGGCCACGGCGGGGAGTTGGCGGCGCAGCGAGCAGTGGATGAAGCCCTCCTCCTGCAGGGTCCGGCCGCGGGTGGAGATCTCGAAGGCGCCCGACGCGCGGGCCGCTTCCCACAGGGAACGCTCGGTCAGGTGCAGCAGAGGTTCGGACATGCGGACCACGCTACGCACGCAGCCGGGCCGCGCGCACTTCCAAATAGCGCCGCTCGGGCAGGCTGAGGGTCCTGGCCGCGGCCGACGCGTAGGCGTCCCGGGCCGCTTCCGGATCGCCCGCGCGCTCCAGCAGGTGGCCCCGGACCGCGTCCAGCCGGTGCCCGGCGGCGGACGCGCCCTCCAGCCGGTCGAGTTCGGCGAGCGCGGCGCGCGGCCCGTGCACCATGGCCACGGCGACCGCGCGGTTGAGGTGTTCGACGGGGCCCGGGACCCGGCGGACGAGGAGGTCGTACAGGCCGAGGATCTCGGTCCAGTCCGTCGCCTCCGGCGAGGGCGCCTCGTCGTGGACCGCGGCGATCGCGGCCCGGAGCGCGTAGGGGCCGGCCGGTCCGAGCGCCAGCGCCTCGGTCACCAGCGCCACCCCCTCCTCGATCGCGTCCCGGTCCCAGCGGGCGCGGTCCTGTTCGTCGAGGGGGACGAGTTCCCCGTGCGGGCCGGTCCGCGCGGCGCGCCGGGCGTCGGTGAGCAGCATCAGCGCGAGCAGGCCGGTCACCTCGCCGTCCTCGGGCAGCAGGTGCCGGACCGTGCGCGTCAACCGGATGGCCTCCCGGGCGAGTTCGGCACGCTGGAGCGCGGCGCCCGAGGTCGCCGTGTACCCCTCGTTGAAGATCAGGTAGAGGGTGTGCAGGACGGCGGGCAGCCGCTGCTCCCAGTGGTCGGGGCGGCCGAGTCCGACGTCGCGTACCCGCTGCTTGGCCCGGCTGATCCGCTGCGCCATGGTCGCCTCGGGCACCAGGTACGCCCGCGCGATCTCCGCCGTGGTCAGTCCGCCGACCGCGCGCAGGGTGAGGGCGATCTGCGCGGCCGGGGACAGGGACGGGTGGCAGCACAGGAAGAGGAGGGAGAGGGTGTCGTCCTGGGACGGGGCACGGTCCGCGCCGGGCGGCGGGACCGTGAAGGCGTCCCGCGGGGTCAGCGCCGCGGCCTTCTCCTCACGCAGCCGCCGCGCCCGGTCCGCGCGCAGGGCGTCGACGAGCCGCCGCGAGGCGACCTTGATCAGCCAGCCGCGCGGGTTGTCCGGCACGCCCTTCGCGGGCCACTGCCCGGCGGCCGCGAGGAGCGCCTCCTGTGTGGCGTCCTCGGCCGCGTCGAAGTGCCCGTAGCGGCGGACGAGCGCGCCGAGGACCTGCGGCGCGTGGCGGCGCAGCAGGTCCTCGGTCCCGGTCGTGCCCATCGCTCCCGCTCAGATGTCCCCGGCACCGTCCTGGACGGGTCGGATGACGACGGGCCGGCCGGTCTGGCCCTCGGGGCCCGGGCAGCGGGTGACCCGCTCGGCGATCTCGGTGACCCGCTCCAGGCTCGCGCAGTCGACCACCCAGTAGCCGGCCATCAGCTCCTTGGTCTCGCTGTACGGGCCGTCGGTGATCACGGCCTTGCCGTCCGGGCCCAGGGACACCTGACGGGCCAGCGCCGGATCGGTCAGACCCTGGGCGTCGACGAGCTCGCCGGATTCGGAGAGGTCGTCACCGATCGCGCCCATGTAGGCGTACATGGCCTGCAGTTCCTGTTCGGTCCAGGCCGGGGACCCTTCGGACTCCTTGCCCCGCATGGCCTCGTAGTCGGCGTGCGTGCCCTGCACCATCACCAGGTACTTCATGAGTCCGCTCCTTCGGCTTCCTCGGTTCGGACCGCCCGTGGTGGGCGGCTCTCACAGGGGACGTCGGAGCCGGCCCGGGTTTCTCTACACGTCGGTGCGCGTCTTTTTCGCGTCGCCGCGCGGGGTGTCCGGTGCCGCGCGTCGGGGCTTCTCCGCCGCGGCCTCCCGCGGCAGGTCGTCCCCAGGCCTGCGGCCCTGTCCGGGCTCGTACGCGCAGGCCGCGCAGTCCGGGTTGCGGCAGGGGCCGGGGCCCCATTTGGGCACCCAGGCGCCCAGGGTCTTGTACCGGTGCACGGTCGTGGCGACAGGCTGCCCGCATTCGGGACATACATGCTCATCGATGCCCATGCCTTCAGGGTAGGACGGCGGACCCACCGCTTCCTGTCGTACGCCGGGAACCGGCCCCGGGCCTACGCCCGGCCCACCGGACGCGGCTCGCGCCACATCGGCCACATCCGCGGACCGTCCGGAAGGTCGAGGGGGCTGCCCTCGACCTCGAAGCCGAGGCGTTCGTACAGCGCGCGGCTGCGGGCGTTGCTCGCCTCCAGATAGGCGGCCAGCCCCTCGCGGTCGCAGCGGTCGAGGACCGTCTCGATCAGCGCGCCGCCGAGCCCCTGGCCCTGGCGCCCCGGCGCCACCCCGATCATCCACAGGTACGCGTGGGCCCGCCCCTGGGGATGGACGTCCGCCGTCAGCCGGCCGATCAGTTCGACGCGTTCGTTGTCCGGGTCGACGGCCGCGCGCAGCTGCGCCGGACCGTCCTCGTCCGCCGCGCCGCCCCCGGCGCCGCCCCCGATGTCGCCCCCGGACCCGCCGTCGTGGTTCCCGGCGGCGGGGACGGACAGCCACAGGGCGCACGCCGAACCGTCCTCGGCCAGATCGATGCGCCCCTCGGCGAGGACGACATCGGTGAAGGCGGCCATCAGCGCGGGGTGCTTCGCGCGGCGGTGCGCCGGGGCGGGGAAGACCCAGTTGCTCACCGGATCGTCCTGGAAGGCCTCGTCCAGCAGCCGGACGACCAACTCCCGGTCCGCCTCGCCCGCAACCCGGATCGCCACACCCATGACCAGCCCCACCCTTCGCCCCAACCAGGCCCGAACATACGGAGGTTGAGCCTATTACGCGTGGGGTCCGGCACACCGCCCCCGGGGGTGCGCCGAGTACGGGGAGTACGGGCCCCGCACGCCGTGGGGATGCGCGGGGCCCGCCTCCGCGACCGGGCACCGCACGGGCGTCAGGTTCCGTACGGTGCCCGGGGTTCCGGGGTTCCGGGGTTCCGGAGATCCAGGGCCCCCGGTGCCGTCGGCCGGCGCGCGGGGCCGGTCAGCTGCTGCGGCGCGTGACGAACTCGGCCAGGGCGAGAAGGCCGCCCGCCGCCTCGGGGTAGGGGACCGCCCGGGACAGCTCGTGCATCGCCCGGGACATCCGGTCGGCCGCCTCGACCTGTGCCCAGTCGCGCCCGCCCGCCCGTTCGACGGCCAGCGCCGTGCGCTCCAACTCCCCCTCCCGATAAGGCGCCGCGTACAGGGCGGCGAGCTCGTCCGCCGCCGGGGTGCCCGAGGTGAGCGCGGCGACCACGGGCAGCGACTTCTTGCGGGCGGCGAGGTCCGCCCCGGCCGGTTTGCCGGTGCGGCCCGGGTCCCCCCAGATCCCGATCACGTCGTCGATCAGCTGGAAGGCGAGCCCCGCCTGTCTGCCGAACGCGTCGAGCGCGTCGACGTCCTCGGCGCCCGCCCCCGCGTACAGCCCGCCGATGGCGCAGGCACTGCCGAGCAGGGCGCCCGTCTTCGCCTCGGCCATGGCCAGGCACGCGCCGAGGGTGACCTCGTGCGGGCCGAGCTTCTCCATCGCCGTGTCCGTGTGCTGTCCGGCGCACAGCTCGACGACACAGCCCGCGAGCCGCGCGGCGGCGGACGCGGACGCGGGGTGCGGGTCCTCGGCGAGCAGCCGCAGGGCCAGGGCCTGCAGGGCGTCCCCGGCGAGGATCGCGTCGGCGTCGCCGAACACGGTCCACGCGGTGGGGCGGTGTCTTCGGGTGATGTCCCGGTCCATCACGTCGTCGTGCAGCAGGGTGAAGTTGTGGATCAGCTCCACCGCGGCGGCCGCCCGCACCGCCGCCGTGTGCGCTCCGCCGAGCGCCCAGGCCGCGCTCAGCACGAGCGCGGGCCGGATGGCCTTGCCCGCGTTCCCGGCCCCGGGGGTGCCGTCCGCCTGCTCCCAGCCGAAGTGGTACAGCGCGATCCGGCGCATCGAGCCCGGCAGTGAGTCGACGGCCCGGCGCAGCTCGGGGTCGACGAGCGCCCGTGCCCGTTCCAGGACGACCGCGGCCTCCTGCGCGTCGGGCGGGCCCGGCGGACCCTGTCCGTCCACGGGCCTTCCGGCGGGGCCCCGCCGGTCCGCTGCGCCCGCCGGGCGCCGTACGCCGGGGATCGCGGCCGTTCCCTGCCGTGTCCGGGTCGTCATGCCCTCACCCGCGCGGTTCGTCAACGCCATCGGCCGATCTCGACGTTCTCCAGGATGCCGAGGGCGTCCGGCACGAGCACCGCGGCCGAGTAGTAGGCCGTCACCAGGTAGGAGATGATCGCCTGTTCGTTGATGCCCATGAAGCGCACCGACAGGCTCGGCTCGATCTCGTCCGGGATGCCCGCCTGCTGGAGCCCGACGACCCCCTGTTCGGCCTCGCCGGTACGCATGGCGATGATCGAGGTCGTACGGGCGTCACTGACCGGGATCTTGTTGCACGGGAAGATCGGCACCCCGCGCCAGGTCGGGATGCGGTTGCCCGCCACCTCGATGCTCTCGGGGACGAGCCCGCGCTTGTTCAGTTCGCGGCCGAACGCGGAGATCGCGCGCGGATGGGCGAGGAACAGCTTGGTGCCGCGGCGGCGGCTGAGCAGTTCGTCCATGTCGTCCGGGCTCGGAACGCCGTCGTGCGGCTGGAGCCGCTGGTCGTACTCGCAGTTGTTGAGCAGGCCGAACTCGCGGTTGTTGACGAGCTCGTGCTCCTGGCGCTCCTTCAGCGCCTCCACGGTGAGCCGCAACTGCTGCTCGGTCTGGTTCATGGGCTGGTTGTAGAGGTCGGCCACACGGGTGTGGAGCCGCAGGACGGTCTGGGCGATGCTCAGTTCGTACTCGCGCGGGGACGCCTCGTAGTCGACGAAGGTGCCCGGGATGTCCTGTTCGCCGGTGTGGCCGGCCGCGAGGTCGATCTCCTTCTCGCCGTACTTGTTCGTGCGCTGCGACGGGATCGCGCGCAGCTCCTGGAGGTGTTCGTGCAGCGACTCGGAGCGCTCCGCCACCTGTTCGAGATCCTGGCGGGGCAGGACGAGCACGGTCACCGCGGTCACCGCGCGGGCCGTGTACTCCCAGATGGCCTCGGGGTCGATGAGCGACTGTTCGCCGAAGTAGGCGCCGTCGGCGAGGACCCCGAGCACCGCGTCGCCCCCGTAGGGACCGGTGCCGATCTTCTCGACCTTGCCGTGCGCCAGGAGGAACACCTCTTCGGCCCGGCTGCCGAACGAGGCCAGCACGTCCCCCGGGGCGAACTCCCGCTGCTGGCAGCGCTGGGCGAGCTCGCCCAGCACCTCGTGATCCTCGTACGACCGCAGCACGGACAGTTCTCCGAGTTCCGCGGGGATGACCTGGACGCGGTCGCCGGTCTTGACGAACGTCACGCGGCCGTCGCCCACGGAGTAGCTGAGCCGCCGGTTCACGCGGTACGTGCCACCCTGCACGTTCACCCACGGAAGCATGCGCAGCAGCCACCGCGAGCTGATCTCCTGCATCTGTGGCGCGGACTTGGTGGTGGTGGCCAGGTTCCGCGCGGCTGATGTGCCGAGACTCTGCTGCGGACGGTTCTGCTCCGCGCGGACCTCTTCGCCTACCGACATGAAAATTGCCCTCCCGGTCGTGCACTGATCTTCGCGGCCAAGCCTTTCATCACGGAGCGTGTCGATGCCATTACACGAATGAGGGGGAATGGATCACTCCGGACCTGGGCAGGGAGGGCGGTCTCCGCTCCCGCGGGGGCTGACCGGATCGGCTCGCACGCTGTGCGAACGGCTGGGTCCGGCCACCTGGCCGGTTATAGAAGCTGCGGTACCAGACGGCCACGGCAGGGTGGCCGGCGTACAGCGCGAAGGAGTCGGCCATGGCATCGCCCATGTCCGCGGGCAGTTTCCTGGACCGGATCAGGGACGAAGGCGTCCATGTCGTCGAGGTCGGCGACTGGGAGCACCACAACCGCAACCACAAGGGGCCGTGGGGGCCGGTGCACGGGGTGATGATCCACCACACGGTGACCTCGGGCGGCGCGCTCACCGTCGGGCTGTGCCGCGAGGGGCGCGAGGACCTGCCCGGACCGCTGTGCCACGGGGTCATCACCAAGGACGGCGTCGTCCATCTGGTCGGCTACGGCCGCGCCAACCACGCGGGCCTCGGCGACGACGACGTGCTGCGCGCGGTGATCGCCGAGAAGGCGCTGCCGCACGACAACGAGGCGAACACCGACGGCAACCGCCACTTCTACGGCTTCGAGTGCGAGAACCTCGGCGACGGCAAGGACCCGTGGCCCGAGGTCCAGCTCGACGCCATCGCCAAGGTCTGCGCCGCGATCTGCCGGTTCCACGGCTGGACGGAGCGTTCGGTCATCGGCCACCTGGAGTGGCAGCCGGGGAAGGTGGACCCGCGGGGCTTCACGATGAGCTCCCTGCGGGGCCGTGTCCGCGAGCTGCTGAAGTGACCTGAGGAACCGGGAGCCGGCGCGGACGGCCGCCGCCGCGGCCCCCGCGTCCGGCCGTTCCCGGACAGGTGTCCGACAATGAGGGCGTGACCAGCCCCGCCACCCCGGACCGCACCCCGGACCGGGCTCCCGCGGCCGCCCCCGGCGCGCCGGAAGCCCTCGGTCCGCCCCCGCGGCTTCCGTCGCCCTTGTGCGAGGTCCGGGACGGGCGGTTCGGGCGGTTCGGGGTGCGGCTGGTGCTGAAGCGGGACGATCTGATCCACCCGGAGCTGATCGGCAACAAGTGGCGCAAGCTGACACCGAACCTGGAGGCGGCGGCCGGCCGCACGCTGGTCACCTTCGGCGGGGCCTACTCGAACCATCTGCGCGCCACCGCCGCCGCCGGCCGGCTGCTGGGCCTGCCCACCCTGGGAGTGGTCCGCGGCCAGGAACTGGCCGACCGCCCCCTCAACCCCTCGCTGGCCCGCTGCGCGGCCGACGGCATGCGTCTTCACTTCGTCGACAGATCGACCTACCGGCACAAGACGGAACCCCGGACGCTGGCCGCGATCCTGCGCGCGACGGGCGCCGAGGACGCGTACGTGGTGCCCGAGGGCGGCAGCAACGCCCTCGCCGTACGCGGCTGCCTGGCGCTCGGCGAGGAACTGCGGGAGGCGGACGGCATCGACGTGGCCGCCCTCGCCTGCGGCACCGGCGGCACCCTCGCCGGCCTGGCCGCGGGGCTCGGCCCCGGCCGGCGGGCCCTGGGTGTCCCGGTCGTGCGCGGCGGCTTCCTCGACGCCGGCACGGAGGCGCTCCAGAGGGACGCGTTCGGCGGCCGGCGCGGGAACTGGTCCCTCGACGACCGCTTCCACTTCGGCGGCTACGCCCGCACCACCGCCGAACTCGACTCCTTCGCCGAGGACTTCGAGCAGCGGCACGCCCTGCCCGTCGAACGTCTCTATGTCGCCAAGATGCTCTACGGACTTGTCGCCCTCGCCGAGGAGGGGGCGTTCCCGCGCGGCACGACGGTCGCGGCGGTGATCACCGGAGCGCCGTTCCCCGCCGCGGGGACCGGGACCTGACCGCCCGGAGGGGTCCTGGGTCTCAGGCCGCCTCCCGGTAGGCCGCCGCCTCCTCCAGGTCCAGCCGGCGCAGCAGCGTGCGCAGCATCTCGTCGTCGATGTAGCGGTGGTCGCGCAGCCTGACGAAGACGTCGCGCTCGGTACCGATCATCTCGCGGGACAGCCGGCGGTAGGTGTCGTCCGCGGTCTCGCCGGTGACCGGGTTGACCGCGCCGAGCCGCTCCCAGACGGCGTTGCGGCGCCGTTCCATGACCGTGCGCAGCCGCTCGGCGAGCGGCGGGGGCAGGGCGTTGCGCTCGTCGGCGAGGAGCTCGTCGAGGCGCTCCTCGGCGGCGCGGGAGGCCTGCGCCTGGGCGTTGGCCTCGGCGAGGGTCTCGGCCTGCGTGTCCCGTCCGGGCAGTTTCAGCAGCCGGATGAGCGGGGGCAGGGTCAGGCCTTGTACGACCAGGGTGCCGATGACGGTGGTGAAGGTCAGGAAGAGGATCAGGTTGCGGTCGGGGAAGGCGCCGCCGCCGTGCACGGTGAGCGGGATGGAGAAGGCGATGGCGAGGGAGACGACGCCGCGCATGCCGGCCCAGCCGATGACGAACGGCCCCTTCCAGGTGGGGTTGTCCTCGCGTTCGCGGATGCGCGCCGACAGCAGGCGCGGCAGGAAGGTGGCGGGGTACACCCACACGAAGCGGGTGGCGACGACGACGAGGAAGAGGGCGACGGCGTACCAGGCGGCGCTCGTGCCCTCGTAGGCGCCGAGGCCCTTGAGGACGACCGGCAGCTGGAGTCCGATCAGCGCGAACACCGCGGACTCCAGGACGAACGCGACCATCTTCCACACCGCCTCCTCCTGGAGCCGGGTCGCGAAGTCCACCTCCCAGGAACGGTGTCCGAGGTAGAGCGCGACGACGACCACCGCGAGGACTCCGGAGGCGTTCAGCTGCTCGGCGATCCCGTAGGCGACGAAGGGGATCAGCAGGGAGAGGGTGTTCTGCAGGAGCGCCTCGTTCATGTGGGTGCGCAGCCAGTGGATGGGGATCATCAGCACGAGCCCGACGAGGACCCCGCCGACCGCCGCGAGCAGGAACTCTCCGATGCCGCCCGCCCAGGTCGCGCCCTCGCCGACCGCCGCGGCGAGGGCCACCTTGTAGGCGGTGATCGCGGTCGCGTCGTTCACCAGGGACTCGCCCTGCAGGATCGTGGTGATCCGTGAGGGCAGCCCGACCCGGCGCGCCACGGCCGTCGCGGCCACCGCGTCCGGCGGCGCGACCACGGCGCCGAGGACGAGGGCCGCGGGCAGCGGCAGGCCCGGTACGAGCAGGTAGGCGGCCCAGCCGACCACGAGGGTCGCGAACAGGACGTAGCCGACCGACAGCAGCGCGACGGGCCTCAGCTGGGCCCTCAGGTCGAGGTAGGAGCTGTCGGTGGCCGCCGTGTACAGCAGCGGGGGCAGCACCAGCGGGAGCACGACGTCGGGGTCGAGTTCGTACGCGGGCACCCCGGGGACGTACGAGACCAGCAGGGCGACGGCGACGATCAGCAGGGGTGCCGGGACCGGGGTGCGGCGGGCGGCCCCGGCCACCGCGGCGCTCCCCGCGACCAGCAACAGCAGTGGCAGTACGTCCATCGTCTTTTGCCCGCCCCTCTTTTTCCGCGCGGTGTCCCGCGCGCCCGACGTAACCTGGCAATCATGAAACAGTGCACGCACGCCGACGCGCTGCCGCAGCCAGAACCCGCCCCCGGGAGCGAGACCTGCCTGGAGTGCGTGGCCGCCGGCACCCACCCGGTACAGCTCCGGCTGTGTCTGGAGTGCGGGCATCTCGCCTGTTGCGACTCCTCACCGCTGAGGCACGCCTCGGCCCATCACGACGACACCGGACATCCGATCATGCGCACGTTCGAGCAGGGGGAGAACTGGCGTTGGTGTTTCGTGGACCACGTCCTCGTCTGAGCCGTGGATCACGTACGCGCGTGACTCACGATCCGGACGGTTCGACCGTCTGACGCCTGGGTACGTCAACCCGGCGCCCGCTCTTCCTATTTGGGGCCGCAGACCTCTAGCCACTGTCCGTACTCATGGGCTTACTATGAGTGACAGCAAGGGGCGGGGTCCCCAGGACAGGAAAGTCGGGAGCGCGGTAGCGTCACCGCAGAACGACGTAGCGCGTTACCCCGGGGGGCGACCCTCGGCCCCTGAAAGAGCTCGAATGAGCTTGTACCACCATGGAGGTGAGGGTGTCCCAGATCGCAGGCGAGCCCGCGACGAAGGACTTCGTGGAAGTCCGGCTGCCGGCTGCGGGTGCCTACCTGTCGGTACTGCGTACGGCCACGGCCGGGCTGGCGGCCCGTTTGGACTTCACCCTCGACGAGATCGAGGATCTGCGCATCGCGGTGGACGAGGCCTGCGCGATCCTGCTGCAGCAGGCCGTCCCCGGTTCGGTGCTCAGTTGTGTCTTCCGGCTGATCGACGACTCACTGGAGGTCACGGTCTCGGCGCCGACCACCGACGGTCACGCTCCGTCACGTGACACTTTCGCGTGGACCGTCCTGTCGGCTCTCGCGGGCAAGGTCGACTCCTCCGTCGCCGAGGACAAGACCGTTTCGATCAGCCTCTACAAACAACGCGGCGCGGGACCCGGGCCGGCGTGAGGAACGGGGACGGGCCGGTGCGGGACGAAGAGCGCGGCACACGGGAGCCTCCCGCGGGGCGCGCCGACGGCCCGGACGGGCCGCGGCACACGGCGGACGGCGTCGACGGCATCCCCGAACAGGCCCGGCCGCATCCGGAGATCGGCGTCTCCTCGGCGGCAGCGACGCAGCCGGGAACCTTCCCCGCCCGGGGAGGTACCCCCGGTTCGAGCGCGGCCGAGGACACGGGGGAAGAGCCTCGAGCTCGGGAAATGGTGACGGGCGGGACTATGAGCGAGCACGAGCGAAACGCGGAGCAGAACGTGCAGGGCGCGCAGCACGAGCGAGAGCCTGAGCAGGGCGTGCAGGGCGCGCAGGACGCCCAGCACGCGTCCGACGCCCAGCACGTCCAGCACGAGCCGAGCGACCGGCACGACCCGCGGGACCGCAGCGGGGCGCGGGCGATGTTCATCGAGCTGCGCAAGCTGCAGGACGGCAGCACCGAGTACGCGGAGCTGCGCAACCGGCTGGTCCGCATGCATCTGCCGCTCGTCGAGCACCTGGCCCGCCGCTTCCGCAACCGCGGCGAGCCGCTGGACGACCTGACCCAGGTCGCGACGATCGGGCTGATCAAGTCGGTCGACCGGTTCGACCCGGAGCGCGGTGTCGAGTTCTCGACGTACGCGACCCCGACGGTGGTCGGCGAGATCAAGCGGCACTTCCGCGACAAGGGCTGGGCGGTGCGCGTCCCGCGCCGGCTGCAGGAGCTGCGCCTCGCGCTGACCACGGCGACCGCGGAGCTCTCCCAGCTGCACGGGCGTTCCCCGACGGTCCACGAGCTGGCCGAGAAGCTGGCCATCTCGGAGGAGGAGGTCCTGGAGGGCCTGGAGTCCGCCAACGCGTATTCCACGCTGTCCCTGGACGTCCCCGACACGGACGACGAGTCCCCGGCGGTCGCGGACACCCTGGGCGCCGAGGACGAGGCGCTGGAGGGCGTCGAGTACCGCGAGTCGCTGAAGCCGCTGCTGGAGGACCTGCCCCCGCGGGAGAAGCGGATCCTGCTCCTTCGCTTCTTCGGCAACATGACGCAGTCGCAGATCGCGCAGGAGGTCGGCATCTCGCAGATGCACGTCTCGCGGCTGCTGGCCCGCACCCTGGCCCAGCTGCGGGAGAAGCTCCTCGTCGAGGAGTGAGCCGGCGGGGCGAGCCCCGGAGCGCGAGCTCCGGAAGGTGAGCCCCGGCTACTCCTTGTCCTGTGCGTCCTGTACGTCACCGCCGGGCCCTCGGATTCCGAGGGCCCGCGTCGTTTCCGGGTTCACGAGCAGCACCAGGGCCACCAGAGCGACCACCGCGAGGGCGATCCCGGCGGGGATCGCGACGCTGTCGGCCTGGAGCAGGGTGTAGGCGACGGGCAGCGCCATGATCTGGGTGATGAGGGCGGGACCCCGGCTCCAGGAGCGGCGCAGCAGCAGTCCGCGCGCGGCGAGCAGCGGCAGCAGCGCGAGCGCGATCAGCGTGACACCGCCGGTGACGGCCTGCTGCCGGTTGTCGGGATCGCCGGTGAGACCGAGGACGAAGACGCAGACGCCGCCCGCCACGAGGGCGGTCCCCTCCAGCGCGGCCAGCGCCGCCGCGGCGGTCAGCCGTCCGGGGCGGGGGACGGAGTGGGGGGCGTCGGGGGTGGGATTCTGCTCACGGCTCACCCCCGAAGAGTAGCCGCCGGTCCCGGGCGCCCGGATGGCCCGGGGCCGGGAACCGCGCCGCCACGGACGCCGCTCCGGTCCGATCGCGCACCCCGGCGCCACCTGCGAACTCTTACTGGATCCCTACCTCGGTCTGGGACGAGTACCACCCAGTAAGTAAGCTGCATCGCATGCGTGCACTTCTCGTGGTCAATCCGGCGGCAACCACCACCAGTGCGCGTACGCGTGACGTCTTGATCCACGCGTTGGCCAGCGAGATGAAACTCGAAGTGGTCATGACCGAGTACCGCGGGCACGCCCGGGACGTCGGCCGGCAGGCCGCGGACAGCGACGACATAGACCTGGTCGTGGCCCTCGGCGGGGACGGCACGGTCAACGAGGTCGTGAACGGTCTTCTGCACCGGGGCCCCGACCCCCAGCGCCTTCCGGGCCTCGCCGTGGTGCCCGGCGGCTCCACCAACGTCTTCGCCCGCGCCCTGGGCCTGCCGAACGACGCCGTGGAGGCGACCGGCGCCCTGCTGGACGCGCTGCGCGAGCAGCGCGAGCGCACGGTCGGCCTCGGTCTCGCCGCGGGGACCCCCGGCACCGAGGACGAGGCCGTCCCCTCCCGCTGGTTCACCTTCTGCGCCGGACTCGGCTTCGACGCGGGGGTCGTGGGGCGGGTCGAACAGCAGCGCGAGCTCGGCCGGCGCTCCACGCATGCGCTGTATCTGCGCCAAGTGCTGCGGCAGTTTCTGGACGATCCGCACCGCCGGCGCGGAATGATCACCCTGGAGCGCCCCGGCGCCGACCCGGTCACCGATCTGGTCCTGTCCATCATCTGCAACACCTCGCCGTGGACGTTTCTCGGCAATCGTCCGGTGTACGCGACACCTAAGGCCTCGTTCGATACCGGACTCGACGTACTCGCGCTCAGCCGCATGTCGACGCCCGCGGTCGCCCGGTATGCCACCCAGTTGCTCACTTCGTCCCCCGAGCGGGGACCCCAGGGCAAGCACGCCGTCACCCTGCATGACCTGACGGACTTCACCTTGCATTCGAAGGTGCCACTCCCCCTTCAGATGGACGGCGACCATCTGGGACTGCGTACAAGCGTGACGTTCACAGGCGTACGCCGTGCACTGCGTGTGATTGTGTGAGTGGAAGAGGCCAAACTCCTTTCACTCGAACGTTTAGACCACGGTCCACCCCATGGAAGTACGGCTGTGACTCAGCCGACACCGAGGAATCAAAAAAAACTTTCCGGAAGGGGTTGTATCCGCCGCTGAGGTTTGCGAGTCTCTACGTGGCGCTCGGGACGGCCCGCAACATCGGCCCCACAGAGCACCGGAACCCCTCCTCAAATCAAGGACCACACCAGTCCGTCTGGCTGTCGGCCCTTCACTTGTTGAGGGATTCGTGAAAGCGTTCACATTCACAAGCAACGTGCATGTAATACCAAGGAGAGGTAGCAGCCATGGACTGGCGTCACAACGCCGTTTGCCGCGAGGAAGACCCCGAGCTCTTCTTCCCCATCGGCAACACCGGTCCTGCGCTGCTGCAGATCGAGGAAGCCAAGGCCGTCTGCCGCCGCTGCCCCGTCATGGAGCAGTGCCTGCAGTGGGCGCTCGAGTCCGGCCAGGACTCCGGCGTCTGGGGTGGCCTCAGCGAGGACGAACGCCGCGCAATGAAGCGCCGTGCCGCCCGCAACCGAGCTCGTCAGGCCACCGCCTGACGTTCCACCCCGCACGAGCCTGAGCTTGGCGGCGCGTACAGCGAGTACGCAACTCCCGCCCCCGAGCCGCAGCGCGCAGTACCCCGATGCGCTTGATGCAACGAGCTTTCAGCCCCGGACCACCTGGTGATCCGGGGCTCATTGCTGTTCGCGTCCGGAACCGGTCACTCTGAGTGACGGGCCTCCGAGGGCCCGGCTTTCCCCGCCGGGACCCCGTGTGCGCGCCCGTACGCACCCGGGCGCGGGCCGGCTACTTGGACACGACCACCGGAATGTCCAGGAGTACCTGGGTGCCGCGCTCCGGAGCGGCGACCATGTCGAAGGTGCCGCCCAACTCGCCCTCCACCAGCGTCCGTACGATCTGCAGGCCGAGGTTGCCCGAGCGGTGCGGGTCGAAGCCCTCGGGCAGTCCGACGCCGTCGTCCGTCACGGTGACCAGCAGTCGGGCGTCCTTCGAGGTGCCGCCGCGCACCGCGGAGACCTCGACGGTTCCCCGGTCGCCCTCACGGAAGCCGTGCTCCAGCGCGTTCTGCAGGACCTCGGTGAGCACCATGGAGAGCGGGGTCGCGACCTCGGCGTCCAGGATGCCGAAGCGTCCGGTGCGCCGGCCGGTGACCTTGCCGGGCGAGATCTCGGCGACCATCGCGAGCACCCGGTCGGCGATCTCGTCGAACTCCACCCGCTCGTCCAGGTTCTGGGAGAGCGTCTCGTGCACGATCGCGATCGAGCCGACCCGGCGCACGGCCTCCTCCAGGGCTTCCCGGCCCCGGTCCGAGTCGATGCGGCGGGCCTGCAGCCGCAGCAGGGCCGCCACCGTCTGGAGGTTGTTCTTCACCCGGTGGTGGATCTCCCGGATGGTGGCGTCCTTGGTGATCAACTCGCGCTCGCGGCGGCGCAGTTCGGTGACGTCGCGGAGCAGGACCAGGGAGCCGACGCGGGTGCCCTTGGGCTTGAGCGGGATCGCCCGGAGCTGGATCACCCCGTCGGCGCTCTCGATCTCGAACTCGCGCGGCGCCCAGCCGCTGGCGACCTTGGAGAGCGCCTCGTCCACCGGGCCCCGGGACGGGGCGAGTTCGGCGGTCGTGGTGCCGAGGTTGTGCCCCACCAGGTCGGAGGCCAGACCGATGCGGTGGTACGCGGAGATCGCGTTCGGCGAGGCGTACTGGACGATGCCGTCCGCGTCGAGGCGGATCAGCCCGTCGCCCACGCGCGGCGAGGCGTCCATGTCGACCTGCTGGTCGGGGAACGGGAAGGTGCCCGCCGCGATCATCTGCGCCAGGTCGGAGGCGCTCTGCAGGTACGTCAGTTCGAGGCGGCTCGGGGTGCGCACGGTGAGCAGGTTGGTGTTGCGCGCGATGACACCGAGGACGCGGCCCTCGCGTCGTACGGGAATCGACTCGACGCGGACCGGCACCTCCTCGCGCCACTCGGGGTCGCCCTCGCGCACGATCCGGCCCTCGTCGAGCGCGGCGTCCAGCAGGGGGCGGCGGCCGCGCGGGACCAGATGGCCGACCATGTCGTCCTGGTACGAGGTGGGCCCGGTGTTGGGGCGCATCTGGGCGACCGAGACGTAGCGGGTGCCGTCGCGGGTGGGGACCCACAGGACGAGGTCGGCGAAGGAGAGGTCGGAGAGCAGCTGCCACTCCGAGACCAGCAGATGCAGCCACTCGAGGTCGGAGTCGTCGAGGGCTGTGTGCTGGCGTACGAGGTCGTTCATGGAGGGCACGTGTGCGAGCGTACCCGGCGGATCCGACAGGTCCCGAAATCGGCCACGCCCACGGGGCTCCGGAAGCGCCGTGAAGGCCCGGAGAACACCCGCGGGCCGCGGCGCCTGAGAGGGACCCTCAACCCTCCCGGCACCGCAGCCCGGAGCAACATCGGCCGTGGGGTGTGCGGTCCCGGTCGGCCGAGGAGAGGAGCCGGAGCAGTCAGGGCAGAGAGCGCCGGTTCCTCGATCCGTCTTCCTGTGCGGGGAAGACGGAGGCTTGTTCAGTTTCTCAGAGCATTGTGGACTAGACCATGGTTGTGCGTCCATGCGTGCGCGTCCGCGTCCGCGGCCCGCACACGGCGACGCGCGGTCGTCGTCGTCCGCTCATCCAACACCAGGTACGCCCCTCAGACTATCCCGCTCCGGTTCGCGGACGGGAGGAGCCACCGGGCGAACGGGGGTGCCTGGCAGGCGGAACGAGCGGAACGAGCGAGTCCGGGCAGGCTCGGCGATTCGCCCGGCGACGCGCCCCGCGGCGGGGCGACGGAAGGGCACCCCTCTGCTAGATTGGTCTATACCACATGTGTCCCCCTTCGGATTCGGATGCGTTCCTGAGTCCCCTCTCCAGATCGGCAGGCCCAGCGTGGAAGTTGTCATCGTCCCGGACGCCAAGGCGGGCGGCGAGCTGATCGCCGAGGCCATGGCGGAACTGCTCGGGCGCAAGCCCGACGCGCTCCTCGGCGTGGCCACCGGTTCGACGCCGCTGCCCGTCTACACGGCGCTGGCGGCCCGAGTGGGTTCCGGCGCCGTGGACGCCTCGGGCGCGCGCGTCGCACAGCTCGACGAGTACGTGGGGCTGCCGGCCGAGCACCCCGAGTCCTACCGCTCCGTTCTGCGGCGCGAGGTGCTGGAGCCGCTGGGCATCGGCATGGACGCCTTCATGGGGCCCGACGGCACGGCGGCGGACGTCCAGGCCGCGTGCGAGGCCTACGACAGGGCGCTGGCCGCGGCCGGCGGCGTCGATCTCCAGCTGCTGGGGATCGGGACGGACGGGCACATCGGGTTCAACGAACCGTGCTCCTCGCTCGCCTCGCGGACCCGGATCAAGACGCTGACCGAGCAGACCCGGGTGGACAACGCGCGGTTCTTCGACGGCGACATCGAGCAGGTGCCGCACCACGTCATCACCCAGGGCATCGGCACCATCCTGGAGGCCCGGCACCTGGTGCTGCTCGCGACCGGCGAGGGCAAGGCGGACGCCGTGGCGGCGACGGTCGAGGGACCGGTCGCGGCGGTCTGCCCGGCGTCGGCGCTGCAGCTGCACCCGCACGCGACGGTGGTCGTCGACGAGGCCGCCGCGTCCAAGCTGAAGCTCGCGGACTACTTCCGCCAGACGTTCGCCGCCAAGCCGGACTGGCAGGGGATCTGACCGGCGGGGCCGGCACGCACGCCGGCCCCCGCGGACACGGACAGGTGCCGGGCACTCCCCCTGCGGGAGTGCCCGGCACCTGTGCGTGGTGGCCGGAGGCCGGGGCCCGGAGGCCGGGGCCCGGAGGCCCGGAGCGCTACGCGCCCGCTATGACCTCTGCCGCCGCCTGGCCGCACACCCGGGCCGCGCCGTGGGTGGCGATGTGCAGGGCGCCCCGGGGCGCCGACTGCGGGACGCCCATCTCGACCACGACGGTGTCGGGGCGGGAGGCGAGCAGGGTGTCCAGGGCGACTGCCATCCAGGGATGACGGTGTTCGTCACGGACGACCGCGACGAGGGGCCGGCCCGCGGCGGCCGCCAGGGCCGCGGAGCCCGCGTCCTCGCCGAAGAAGCTGCCGGTCTCGGTGCCGGGAAGCAGCCGGGCCAGCTCCGCCGCGACGCCCCAGGGGGTCTCGTCACCGACGGCGATGTTCGCGACCGGGGTCAGCGCGGCGACGTAGGGGGCCCCGGTGAGCGGGGGACGGGACCCCGAGCGGGTCACGGTCAGCGCGCGCCGGGCGGCGACCAGGCCCACCTCGGCGGCTCCGTCCGTACCGCCGTCCGTACCGCCCGTACCGTTCACACCACCGGTGACACCCGCACCGCCCACACCGCCCGCACCGTTCACGCCACCCGTACCGCTCGCACCGCCCGTACCGCCCGAGGTGTTCGAAGCGTTCGAGCTGTTCAAGCCATTCGTGGAGGAGACGACCGCCGGGCCGGACACGGCCTCCGCCGCCTTGCGGGCCGCGGAGGCCGCGGCCGTCCACTCGGCCAGCGCCCGCACCCGGTCCGCCGCGTCCGCGAGGCGTTCCTCGGACAGCTCGCCGGAGCGGACGGCGGAGACCAGCGCGTCGCGCAGCCGGCGCACGGTGTCGTCGTCCGCCAGGCCGCCGCCGACGCAGATGGCGTCCGCTCCGGCCGCGATGGCCAGCACGCTGCCCCGCTCGATGCCGTACGTCGCGGCGATGGCCTGCATCTCCATGCCGTCGGTGACGATGAGGCCGTCGTAGCCGAGTTCCTCGCGCAGCAGGCCCGTGAGGATGCGGCGGGAGAGGGTGGCCGGGCGGTCCGGGTCCAGCGCCGGGACGAGGATGTGCGCGCTCATCACGGCACGGCTGCCCGCGGCGATGGCCGCCCGGAAGGGGACGAGCTCGCGGGACTGGAGGACCGACAGGTCCGCGTCGATGCGCGGCAGCGCGTGGTGGGAGTCCACCGCGGTGTCCCCGTGGCCCGGGAAGTGCTTGGTGCAGGCGGCGACGCCGGCGGCCTGCAAGCCGGTGACGTAGGCGGCCGTGTGCCGGGCCACCAGGCCGGTGTCGGCGCCGAAGGAGCGTACGCCGATGACCGGGTTGGCCGGGTTGGAGTTCACGTCGGCGGACGGCGCCCAGTTGAGGTTCACCCCGCACGCGGCCAGCCGGCGGCCGAGTTCGCGGGCGACCTGCTCGGTGAGCGCCACGTCGTCGACGGCGCCCAGCGCATGGTTGCCGGGGAAGGACGACCCGGTGCGCACCTCCAGCCGGGTGACGTCACCGCCCTCCTCGTCGATGGCGACCAGGACGTCGTCACGTTCGGCGCGCAGCTGGGCCGTCAGGGCTGCCAGTTGCTCGGGCGAGGCGATGTTGCGGCCGAACAGGCCGACGGAGGCGAGACCTTCACCGAGGCGGCGGAGCAGCCAGTCCGGAGCCGTGGTCCCGGTGAAACCGGGCTGGAGCACGGTGAGGGCGTCGCGCGTCAGGGTGTCTGTACCGCTGGCGAATGTCGTCATCGGGGGGCGTTATCCCTTCACGGCGCCCGCGGTCAGACCCGCGGCCATCTTGCGCTGGACGAGGAGGAACAGGACGACGATCGGCACGGCCATCATGGTGGCTCCGGCCATCATCGGGGCGTACTCGGTGCCGTGCTTGGTGGTGAAGTTGCCCAGCCAGACGGTGGCCGTCTGGTTCTGCTGGCTCAGCAGCATGAGGGCGTAGAGGTATTCGTTCCAGGCCTGGATGAAGGCGTAGACGGACGTCGCGACCATGCCGGGGGCCAGCAGCGGGAAGACCACCCGGACGAAGGCGCCGGTGCGGCTGCATCCGTCGACCATGGCCGCCTCCTCCAGCTCCTTCGGGATGTTGACGATGAAGCCGCGCAGCGTCCACACCGTGAAGGGGAGGATGAAGGTCAGGTACGTGAGGATCAGACCGGAGAGCTTGTCGTACTGGTGCAGGTCGTTCAGCAGCAGGAAGACCGGGATGATCATGGCGACGAGCGGGATCATCTGCACCGCGAGGATGCCCACGATCACGATCTTGCGGCCGCGGAAGGCGAAGCGGGAGATGGCCAGCGCGGCCAGCATCCCGACCACGATGCCGATCACGACCACCGAGAGCGACACGATCAGGCTGCGGCCGACCGGGCCCCAGAAGTCGGCGATGTCCAGCGCGCGGCGGAAGTTGTCGAGCGTGAAGCCGGTGGGGAGCAGGCTCGGATCGGAGTCGATGGCGTCCTTGGCCGGCTTGATCGCCGTGTTGAGCATCCAGTAGACGGGGAAGCCCGCGGTGAGGAAGACGAACAGGCCGAGCAGGTTCCAGCCGAGCTTGGACTTGCGGGGCCCGGAGGACTTCCGCCCCGTGGCGGACTTGCGCCCGGAGGTGGCGACGGCGTCCGTGGTGGTCATTCGACCTCTCCGATCTGGAGCATCTGGCGCATGTACACGGCGACCACGCCGAGGAGCAGCAGCACGGTGAGCACGGCGATCGCCGACCCCTGCGCGTAGTCGTTGACGACGAAGGCGCGGTCGTACGAGTACGTGGTGAGGAGCTGGAACTCCGCCTCCGGGTGGCCGCCCCGCATGACGAAGACCTGCGGGAAGACGCCCATGTCCCAGATGACGGAGAGGGTCGTCAGCATGACGATGATCGGCTTGAGGATCGGCAGCGTGACGTGGCGGAAGACGCCCCAGGAGCCGGCGCCGTCGAGCCGTGCGGCCTCCTCCAGCTCGGCGGGGACCTGGGTGAGTCCGGCGCTGAGCGTGATGACCACGAAGGGCACCGCGCCCCAGACGACCAGGAGCATGATCACGCTCAGGCCCTGCGTCCCGCTGGCGAACCAGTTGTGGCCGATCATGTCGACGCCGGGAAGCTTGCTGAGCAGCGCGTTGAAGACGCCGTAGTCGGAGTCGAAGAGCCACTTGAAGACGGTGGTGGCCACGATGATGGGCATGCCCCAGCTGGCCACCAGCACGATGTTGATCAGTGTCTTCACCCAGCCGGAGACCCGCTGGAGGAGCAGCGCGATCAGCATGCCGATGACCATCGTGAAGACGACGGCGCCGCCGGCGAAGAGGACGGTCCGGACGACCACCGCCCAGAACTCGCCGTCCGAGAGCACGCCCTTGAAGTTGTCGAAGCCGACCGACTCGGCCGGCTGGAAGCCCCAGAGCTGGGACTGCCCGAACTTCTGGAAGGAGAGCGTGACCAGGCGCACCAGCGGATAGCCGAGGACCACCGCGAGGATCAGCAGGCACGGGGCGAGCAGGGCCCAGGGGGCCGCCGCCGTACCCGAGGTCCGCCTGACGCGTGGTGCTTTCACGGCGGCCGGTGGCGGTGCCTGCCGCGGTGGCGGCACCTTGGCAGGGGTGGTCGTGTCTGCGGCACTCATCGCGCGCTCCTCAGCGGTCCCTCAGGGTCGTACGAAAGCGAAGGCCCGTACGACCGGGCGTCAGGGGGTGAGACCCGGGCCGGGCCGTACGGGGAGGCAGGGCCCCGTCCCTCCGTGACGGAGGACCGACGGGGCCCTGCTCTCAGGTCACTACTTGGTGTTGATGACCTTGTCGATCGCGGCGTCCGCTTCCTTCGCGGCGTCCGCGACGGACTTCTTGCCGGTGCCGATGTTCTGCAGCATGGTCTGCAGGACCTGGGCCTTCTCGACCTGGCCCCAGCCCGGTGCCATCGGGACGAACCAGCTGGACTCGGCCGCGGTGGCCGGAACGGCCGTCTTCGGGTCGCTCTGCAGGCTGACCAGGTCGGTCTTGTTGTTGGGCAGGTTGCCCTTGCCCATCAGGACCTTCTGGCCCTTGGCGCCGGTGAACGCGTTGATCCACTCGGCGGCGACGGCCTGCGCCTTCGACTTCACCGGGACGGCGAGGTCGGAGCCGCCCAGGAAGACCGGGATGTTCTTGCCGGACGGGCCGGGCATCACGAAGTTCTCGAGGTTGCCCTTGAGCTTGCCGGTCTTGTCGCTCTTCGGGTCCTCGGCGGTCGCGCCCTCCCAGGCGGCACCGAAGATCATGCCCGACTTGCCCTGGCCGTAGACGATGTAGCGGTCGGACTCGTCCTTGGTCTTGTCGCCGTGCATGTACTTGTCGACGATGGTCTTGAACTCGTTGAGACCCTTGATCGACTCGGGCGAGGAGAGGTTGGCCTTCCAGGTGCCGCCCTCCTCCTTCGCGATGGAGCCGCCGGCGTCGTAGACGAAGGACATGGCCGCGTACCAGTCACGGGTGGGCTGGTACCAGGCGCTGAACTTGCCGCCCTCCTTCTTCTGGATCTTGTCCAGGTCGGAGGTGAGCTCCGCGTACGTCTTCGGCGTGGACTTCACGCCGGCCGAGGCGGCGATGTCCTTGCGCCAGTTGCCGACGCGGCCGCCGGCGTAGTACGGCACGCCGTAGGTCTTGCCGTCGTAGGTCACGGACTCCTTGAGTCCGTCCAGCCAGGCGCTCGAGTTGTCGAACTTCGACGCGTCGAGGGGGGCGAAGGCGCCCTTGACCATGTAGCCGAGCATCTCGGTGTTGCCCATCTCGACCACGTCCGGCGCCTTGTCGGTGGCGAGGACCGCGTCGAGCTTGGTGTTCTTGTCCGGCCAGCCGTAGTACTCGTGCTTGATCTTGATGCCGGGGTGCTTCGCCTCGATCGCCGTGTCGGCCTGCTTGACCAGCTCGGGCCAGTTGTTCTGCGCGTCGACCGTGAGCCAGACCGTCAGCTCCTTGGCGTCCGCGCCCTTGTCCGACCCCCCGGACTTGTCGTCGCTGCCACACGCCGCGACGGAGAACATCATGCCCGCGATACCGATCGCGGCTATCAGCTTGCGCTTCACGCCACCCTCCTCAGGGATGCCACAAACCCCCCTGCTCCCCCGCGGTGACATACGCCGTGTACCGCCCGTGGGGCCGGGACTGGACCAATGGTGTAGACCAGTACCCGGAGCTTGGCCTAGACCTAAGGGGGTGTCAAGGGTGTGTAAGCCCGTCCAGTCGGCCGTTATGGGACCTACATATGCAAGGACCTTTAAGTAGCCAAGCGGCACAAATTACGGTCGTGTTCACGGCCTGCGGAGGAACCGCTCACGGACCGTCCGCGGCGGCTCCGGCGTCACCGTCTGCACGCGATGGACTAGACCAACGGGTACGCCGACGGTATATAGAGGGGATCACGGAGCGTGCGGGGAACACGCGCACGACGAGCCGTGCCACGATGAGAGCCGTGGCCGACGACATGGCGGTCGCTTCGGCATCCGGAGCCGGGAAGGCAGAGCATGAGCACCGACGTCAGCAGTGCGGAGAACGAGGGTGGGGCGCCCATCCGTACCGCGCGCGTGCCCAAGTACTACCGCCTGAAGAAGCACCTGCTCGACATGACGGAGACGCTGCCGCCCGGCACGCCGGTACCGCCGGAGCGGACCCTCGCCGCGGAGTTCGACACCTCGCGCACCACGGTGCGGCAGGCCCTTCAGGAGCTGGTCGTCGAGGGCCGTCTCGAACGCATCCAGGGCAAGGGCACCTTCGTCGCCAAGCCGAAGGTCTCCCAGGCGCTCCAACTGACCTCGTACACCGAGGACATGCGTGCCCAGGGGCTCGAACCCACCTCGCAGCTGCTGGACATCGGCTACATCACCGCGGACGACGCCCTCGCCGGGCTGCTCGACATCTCCGCCGGCGGCCGGGTGCTGCGCATCGAGCGGCTGCGCCTGGCGAGCGGCGAGCCGATGGCCATCGAGACGACCCACCTGTCCGCCAAGCGTTTCCCCGCCCTGCGCAGGTCGCTGGTCAAGTACACCTCTCTCTACACCGCGCTCGCCGAGGTGTACGACGTCCATCTCGCCGAGGCCGAGGAGACCATCGAGACCTCGCTGGCGACCCCGCGCGAGGCCGGACTGCTCGGCACCGACGTGGGCCTGCCCATGCTCATGCTCTCCCGCCACTCGCTCGACCGGCAGGGCGAGCCGGTGGAATGGGTGCGCTCGGTGTACCGCGGCGACCGGTACAAGTTCGTCGCCCGCCTCAAGCGCCCGCAGGACTGAGCGCCGCGGAGCGTTCCTCGGGCACGGGGCACGGACCCCGTGCCCGACACGAACCCTCCACAGCCGCCACCGCGCTGCGGTGTTCCCTAAAGCCGGACCGTCCCCTAGATTGCCTGCGCGTTACCCAGGTGATCGATGAGGGGACGGAGACGACCTGTGTCAGACCTGCCCGAAGTGAAACCACCGGTGGTGACACCGGTACGTGTGGTGATCGGCCTGTGCCTGCTCGCGCCCTTCGTGGCGATGCTGTGGGTCGGCTCCTACACGAAGACCGAGCCGGCGTTCATCGGTATCCCGTTCTTCTACTGGTACCAAATACTGTGGGTACCCCTCTCCACGCTGCTGACCGTGATCGCGTACCAGTTGTGGCGGCGTGACCAACGGGCCCGCACCTCCGTGAAGGAGGGTGCGGAAGCATGAAAGACGGTGTGAACGGCGTCGCTCTCGGCGTCTTCATCTTCTTCTTCCTGGCCGTCACGGTCATGGGTTTCCTGGCCGCGCGCTGGCGCAGGGCCGCCGACGAGCACACGCTCGACGAATGGGGCCTGGGCGGACGGTCCTTCGGCACCTGGGTGACCTGGTTCCTGCTCGGCGGCGACCTCTACACCGCGTACACCTTCGTCGCCGTGCCCGCGGCGGTCTACGCGGCGGGCGCGGCCGGCTTCTTCGCCGTGCCGTACACGATCCTGGTCTATCCGCTGATCTTCACCTTCCTGCCCCGCCTGTGGTCGGTCTCGCACCGCCACGGCTATGTGACGACCTCGGACTTCGTGCGCGGCCGTTTCGGCTCCAAGGGCCTGTCCCTCGCCGTGGCCGTCACCGGCATCCTCGCCACCATGCCGTACATCGCGCTCCAACTCGTCGGCATCCAGGCCGTCCTGGACGTGATGGGCCTGGGCGGCGGCGCGTCCTCCAACTGGTTCGTCAAGGACCTGCCGCTGCTCATCGCGTTCGGTGTGCTGGCCGCGTACACCTACTCCTCGGGCCTGCGGGCGCCCGCTCTGATCGCGTTCGTGAAGGACACGCTGATCTACATCGTGATCGCGGTGGCGATCATCTACATCCCGATCAAGCTCGGCGGCTTCGACGAGATCTTCAAGGCGGCGGGCGCCAAGTACACGGCCGCGGGCGCCGGCGGGCTCGTCCCGGCCGAGGCGGGCCAGTGGACGTACGCCACGCTCGCGCTCGGCTCGGCACTGGCACTGTTCATGTATCCGCACTCGGTCACCGCGACGCTGTCCGGCCGCAGCCGGGAGGTGATCCGCCGCAACACCACGATCCTGCCGCTGTACTCACTGATGCTGGGGCTGCTCGCGCTGCTCGGGTTCATGGCGATCGCGGCCGGGGTGAAGGTCACCAACGGCCAACTGGCCATCCCCCAGCTCTTCGAGAACATGTTCCCGGACTGGTTCGCGGGCGTCGCCTTCGCCGCCATCGGCATCGGCGCCCTCGTCCCGGCGGCCATCATGTCGATCGCGGCCGCGAATCTGTTCACCCGCAACATCTACAAGGACTTCATCAATCCGGCCGCGACCCCGCGGCAGGAGACCAGGGTCTCCAAGCTGGTCTCGCTCCTGGTGAAGGTGGGTGCGCTGGTCTTCGTCCTGACCATGGACAAGACCGTCGCGATCAACTTCCAGCTGCTGGGCGGCATCTGGATCCTGCAGACCTTCCCCTCGCTGGTCGGCGGTCTCTTCACCCGCTGGTTCCACCGCTGGGCGCTGCTGGGCGGCTGGGCGGTCGGCATGCTCTACGGCACGATCGCCGCCTACGGGGTGGCCTCGCCGACCCAGAAGCACTTCGGCGGCAGCTCGAAGGAGATCCCCGGCATCGGGGAGATCGGCTACATCGGTCTGACGGCGTTCGTCCTGAACGTGGCCGTGGCCGTGGTCCTCACCTTCGCCCTCAGGGCGTTCAAGGCCCCGGAAGGCGTGGACGAGACCTCGCCCGGGGACTACACGGCCGACGCGGGCGACCCCGGCGTCGAGACGGAACTCCCGCCGGCCACGGCCGACGCGAGCCACTAGGACCCGCGGGGGACCTGTCCCCGCCTCGGGCCACAGGGACGGGGACAGGTCCCGCGACAGCCGCGGGCGGCGGGCCGCCGGGGGAAAAACGGCGGCCCCCCCCCCGGCCCGTCGGGCACACCCACACCCACCGGCCGCGGCCGCACGCGCCCCCGGCCCACCGAACACCCCCTCGGCGGCGGGGACGCGGCCCCCCCCGCGGCCGGGCGGGGGGGGGGGGGGGCCGCGGGGGCGGGGGGGGGGGGCGCCCCCCCCGCCCGCCGCCGGGGGGGGGGGGGGGGCGGCGGCGGCCCCCCCCCCCCCCCCCGCCGCCGTGCCGGTCGGGCACACCCACTCGCACGGACGTCGTCGTCAGGAGCGCCCGGCCGAAGGAGCACCCCGTCGTCGGCGGGATCGCGGCCCGGACCGCGGCCGGAGCCCCTTGCCGGAGCTCGACGGCATCCTGCCGCTCACCTACGAGTTGACGCTCCGACACACTCCGTAGCGCTCCCGGGCATCAAGCGGACACAAGATGTGGGGGCAGTCCCGAAGCCCGGCACAAGATGTATGCTCATGGTCGCTGTCGCCGCAGGGGAATCCGGTGCAAATCCGGAACTGTCCCGCAACGGTGTACTTGTGCGTGTTCGCGTCTGCGTGTGCCCGTACTCGCGTCAGTCCGAGGACCTGCCGACAGCGCGCCCCGGCCGTCCGGCCCGGGTGCCGACGACGTCCGGGCCTCGCGGAATGGGCCGGTGGACGCGGTGCGCTGCTGCCCGAAAGCGCTCCCGTGTGCCCCGCTCCCGCCCGTGAGGCCCCGTGCCGAGCTAGGAGAGCCACACGTGACCATCGCGCCAGCCGATCCGGCTTCAGTGACCGCGCAGCAGGCCCCGGTGGAGACCGACGGTCCCGGGACCGTGCTGCTGCGGACCCTGACGGAGCTGACCGCCGACCTCCCCGACGCCGACCCCGGCCGGGTCGCCGCCGCGGCGCTGCGCGGCCGGTCCGCCCGGGCCGACGAGGCCGAGCTGCGCGAACTGGCCACCGAGGCGGCCGCGGGTCTCATCTCCGAGGACCCCGCCTACTCCCGGCTGGCCGCCCGCCTGCTCGCGATCACCATCGCCGCCGAGGCCGCCTCCCAGGGCGTGAGCACCTTCTCCGAGTCGGTCGCCGTCGGCCACCGCGAGGGTCTGATCGCCGACCGTACGGCCGCGTTCGTGACGCTGCACACGGCCTCCCTCGACGCGCTGATCGACGCCGAGGGCGACGACCGCTTCGGCTACTTCGGGCTGCGCACGCTGCACAGCCGCTATCTGCTCCGGCACCCGATCACCCGCAAGGTCGTCGAGAGGCCCCAGCACTTCATGCTCCGGGTGGCCTCCGGTCTCGCGGAGGACGACACCGTCCGCTCGGTGGACGAGGTCGCCGCGCTCTACCGGCTCATGAGCCGCCTCGACTACCTCCCCTCCTCCCCCACGCTCTTCAACTCCGGCACGCGCCACCCGCAGATGTCGTCCTGCTACCTCCTCGACTCCCCGCTGGACGAGCTGGACTCCATCTACGACCGCTACCACCAGGTGGCGCGGCTGTCGAAGCACGCCGGCGGCATCGGCCTGTCGTACTCCCGCATCCGCAGCCGCGGTTCGCTGATCCGCGGCACCAACGGGCACTCCAACGGCATCGTCCCGTTCCTCAAGACGCTCGACGCCTCGGTCGCCGCGGTGAACCAGGGCGGCCGGCGCAAGGGCGCGGCCGCGGTCTACCTGGAGACCTGGCACTCCGACATCGAGGAGTTCCTGGAGCTGCGCGACAACACCGGTGAGGACGCCCGGCGTACGCACAACCTGAACCTCGCGCACTGGATCCCGGACGAGTTCATGCGCCGGGTGAACGAGGACGGCGTCTGGTCGCTGTTCTCCCCGGCCGACGTGCCCGAGCTGGTCGACCTGTGGGGCGACGAGTTCGACGCCGCCTACCGCAAGGCCGAGGAGGCGGGCCTCGCCAGGAAGACCATCCCGGCCCGCGACCTCTACGGCCGCATGATGCGCACCCTCGCGCAGACCGGCAACGGCTGGATGACCTTCAAGGACGCCGCCAACCGCACCGCCAACCAGACGGCGGAGCCGGGTCACACGGTCCACTCCTCGAACCTGTGCACCGAGATCCTGGAGGTCACGGACGACGGGGAGACGGCGGTCTGCAACCTGGGTTCGGTCAACCTGGGCGCGTTCGTGACCGGCGGGGACATCGACTGGGAGCGGCTCGATCAGACCGTGCGCACCGCGGTGACCTTCCTCGACCGCGTGGTGGACATCAACTTCTACCCGACCGAGCAGGCGGGCCGCTCCAACGCCAAGTGGCGTCCGGTCGGCCTCGGCGCGATGGGTCTGCAGGACGTCTTCTTCAAGCTGCGGATCCCCTTCGACTCGCCCGAGGCCCGCGCCCTGTCCACCCGGATCGCCGAGCGGATCATGCTCGCCTCGTACGAGGCCTCCGCGGACCTCGCCGAGCGCAACGGACCGCTCCCGGCCTGGGAGAAGACCCGTACCGCCCGCGGTGTGCTGCACCCGGACCACTTCGACGTCGAGCTGAACTGGCCGGAGCGCTGGGCCGCCCTGCGGGAGCGGATCGCCGAGGTCGGCATGCGCAACTCGCTGCTGCTGGCCATCGCGCCGACCGCCACCATCGCCTCGATCGCGGGCGTGTACGAGTGCATCGAGCCGCAGGTGTCGAACCTGTTCAAGCGCGAGACGCTCTCCGGCGAGTTCCTCCAGGTCAACTCGTACCTGGTGGCCGAGCTGAAGGCGCTCGGCGTGTGGGACGCGCAGACCCGTGAGGCGCTGCGCGAGTCCAACGGCTCGGTCCAGGGCTTCACCTGGGTCCCGCAGGACGTCCGCGACCTGTACCGCACGGCGTGGGAGATCCCGCAGCGCGGCCTGATCGACATGGCCGCCGCCCGCACCCCGTTCCTCGACCAGGCCCAGTCGCTGAACCTGTTCCTGGAGACGCCGACCATCGGCAAGCTCTCCTCGATGTACGCGTACGCCTGGAAGGCGGGCCTGAAGACGACGTACTACCTGCGTTCTCGCCCGGCGACGCGCATCGCCCGCGCGGCCCAGGCGCAGGCGCGGCCCGAGACCGTCATCCCCGTCCAGCAGGCCGCCGACCCCGACGCCGTCGCCTGCTCCCTCGAAAACCCCGAGTCCTGCGAGGCCTGCCAGTAATGAGCTCCGCCCACCCGTCGCCCGACCACCTCCCCTCAACGGCGGCACTGCGTGCCGACACCCCTGGATTCAAGAACCTGCTCGACCCGGGCTTCGAACTCACCCTGCGTCCCATGCGCTACCCGGACTTCTACGAGCGCTACCGGGACGCCATCAAGAACACCTGGACCGTCGAGGAGGTCGACCTCCACTCGGACGTCGCCGACCTCGCGAAGCTGACGCCGGGTGAGCAGCACATGATCGGCCGACTGGTCGCGTTCTTCGCGACGGGCGACTCGATCGTGGCGAACAACCTGGTGCTGACGCTGTACAAGCACATCAACTCCCCCGAGGCGCGGCTGTACCTGAGCCGTCAGCTCTTCGAGGAGGCCGTGCACGTCCAGTTCTATCTGACGCTGCTCGACACCTACCTGCCCGACCCCGAGGACCGCTCGGCGGCCTTCGACGCGGTCGAGAACATCCCCTCCATCCGCGAGAAGGCGCAGTTCTGCTTCAAGTGGATGGACTCGGTGGAGAAGCTGGAGCGGCTGGAGACCAAGGCCGACCGCCGCCGCTTCCTGCTGAACCTGATCTGCTTCGCCGCGTGCATCGAGGGGCTCTTCTTCTACGGGGCCTTCGCGTACGTCTACTGGTTCCGCAGCCGGGGTCTGCTGCACGGCCTGGCAACCGGCACCAACTGGGTGTTCCGCGACGAGACGATGCACATGAGCTTCGCCTTCGAGGTCGTCGACACCGTCCGCAAGGAGGAGCCGGAGCTCTTCGACGACCTGCTCCAGGAGCAGGTGACCGACATGCTGCGCGAGGCCGTGGAGGCGGAGCTGCAGTTCGGCCGTGACCTGTGCGGCGAGGGCCTGCCGGGCATGAACACCGAGTCGATGCGGCAGTACCTGGAGTGCGTCGCGGACCAGCGCCTGCAGCGGCTGGGCTTCGCGCCGGTGTACGGCTCCGAGAACCCGTTCTCCTTCATGGAGCTCCAGGGTGTCCAGGAACTGACCAACTTCTTCGAGCGCCGGCCGTCCGCGTACCAGGTCGCGGTGGAGGGCACCGTCGACTTCGACGAGGACTTCTGACCGTTCCGGTCGCCCTGATTGACCGTCACCGATGAGAGCCGGGCCGCCCGTTGCGGCCCGGCTTTCGTCACGTACTGCCCCCGCGCCTCCAATCACCGTTCCAATCCCCGTCCATGGAGCGGCAAAGTTCTTCCGGCACGGCTGTTCGCACGCCGTTCCCCCCGGTTACGTTCTGGCCGTCCCGTCACGCCACGCACCGCGGCACACCGGGACGACTGATTTGGCATGCCCATGACGTGTCTCTCCACGTTCACGCTACGCGCGTCACGGGCCCGCCCTTTCAGAGCGCCGAGAACCCCACTTCCGGCCCTGGCACCGCGAACGGCCTCACCCGGGCCGAAGCGGCGCCGGCCTCGAACCGATGGAGGCGACACCCCCATGCGTTCCCAGCGCCCGATACCCGCCGGCAGACCGGCCCGGAGCCTGCGAAGACTCCTCACCACCGCCCTCCCCGCCCTGGCACTCGGCCTCGCCGGGTTCACCGCGGCCCCGCCCGCGAGCGCGCAGGCCGCGCCGGCCCCCCACGTATCGCGCACCACCCAGAACGCCAAGGCCCTCACCGACCCCGCCCGGCAGACGGTCCACGCGACCGGCAGGGCCGGCCAGAAGGTCGCGACCGAGCACCTGTGCGCCGAGGCCGCCAAGCCCGGCCAGATGTCGTGCTTCGCCCAGCGCCGCACCGACATCGCGCAGAAGCTCGCGGCGAAGGTCTCCCCCGACGCCGCCGCCGCGGTGTCCGGCCTCAGCCCGGCCAACCTGCACAGCGCCTACAACCTGCCCTCGACGGGCGGCTCCGGCATGACGGTCGCCGTGGTCGACGCCTACAACGACCCCAACGCCGCCTCCGACCTGGCCACCTACCGCTCGCAGTACGGGCTGTCCGCCTGCACCGTGGCCAACGGCTGCTTCAAGCAGGTCAGCCAGACGGGCTCGACCACCTCGCTGCCCACGAACGACACCGGCTGGGCGGGTGAGGAGGCGCTCGACATCGACATGGTCAGCGCCGTCTGCCCCAACTGCAGCATCATCCTCGTCGAGGCGAACTCCGCGAACGACTCCGACCTCGGCGCCGCGGAGAACGAGGCGGTCGCGCTGGGCGCCAAGTTCGTCTCCAACAGCTGGGGCGGCTCCGAGTCCTCCTCGCAGACCAGCGAGGACACCTCGTACTTCAAGCACCCCGGTGTCGCCATCACCGTCTCCTCGGGTGACGAGGCCTACGGCGCCGAGTACCCGGCGACCTCCCAGTACGTGACCGCCGTCGGCGGAACCGCGCTCTCCACCTCCTCCAGCACCCGCGGCTGGACCGAGTCCGTCTGGAAGACGTCCAGCACCGAGGGCACCGGCTCCGGCTGCTCCGCCTACGACGCCAAGCCCACCTGGCAGACCGACACCGGCTGCACCAAGCGCATGGAGTCCGACGTCTCCGCCGTCGCCGACCCGGCGACCGGTGTGGCGGTCTACGACACCTACGGCGGCTCCGGCTGGGCGGTCTACGGCGGCACCAGCGCCTCCGCGCCCATCATCGCCGGCGTGTACGCGCTGGCCGGCACCCCGGGCTCCAGCGACTACCCGGCGAAGTACCCCTACTCCCACACCTCGAACCTGTACGACGTGACCAGCGGCAACAACGGATCCTGCTCCACCTCGTACTTCTGCACCGCGGGCACCGGCTACGACGGCCCGACCGGCTGGGGCACCCCCAACGGCACGGCCGCCTTCGCCTCGGGCACCAGCACCGGCAACACGGTGACCGTCACCAATCCGGGCAGCCAGTCCACGGCCACCGGCGGCACGGCGAGCCTGCAGATCTCGGCCACCGACAGCGCGGGCGCGACCCTCACCTACAGCGCGACCGGACTGCCGACCGGCCTGTCGATCAGCAGCTCGACCGGTCTGATCTCCGGCACCGCGAGCACCGCGGGCACCTACGCGGTCACCGTCACCGCCAAGGACAGCACGGGCGCCTCCGGGTCCGCCTCCTTCACCTGGACCGTCAGCACCTCGGGCGGCGGCACCTGCACCTCGGCGCAGTTGCTCGGCAACCAGGGCTTCGAGTCGGGCGCCACCGTGTGGAGCGAGACCAGCGGGGTCATCACCAATGACACCGGCGAGGCCACGCACGCCGGCTCGTACGACGCCTGGCTCGACGGGTACGGCTCGACCCACACCGACACGCTGTCCCAGTCGGTGACCGTCCCCAGCGGCTGCAAGGCCACGTTCACCTTCTACCTGCACATCGACACGGCCGAGACCAGCACCAGCACGGCCTACGACAAGCTCACCGTCACCGCGGGCTCCACCACGCTCGCGACCTACTCCAACCTCAACAAGGCTTCCGGGTACGCCCAGAAGAGCTTCGACCTGTCCTCCTTCGCCGGTTCGACCGTCACGCTGAAGTTCAGCGGCGTCGAGGACTCCTCGCTCCAGACCAGCTTCGTCGTGGACGACACCGCCGTCACGACCAGCTGAGCCGCGCCGGGGCCCCGGTCGCCGAGGCGGCCGGGGCCCTGTCGTGCGCGGGAGGAATCCTGCCGTGCGCGGGGAGGGATCCTGATCCCCCGGTGGCACGTCCAATCCCCGAGGAGGCCACCCCATGCGTCGAACGACTCACACCCGGACCATCGCCCTCACCGCCCTGGCCCTGCTGCTGGCGGGCTGCGGCACACAGGGCGGAGGCGACACGGGCGCCGGCGGCACCGTGTCGCCGCCCCCGTCCCCGACCGGCGGTACCCCGTCCCCGTCCCCGTCCCCGTCCCGTCCGGACTGCGCGAAGGCCGAGGGGGAGCTCGGTGCCGCCGACACCGGCCGTACGTACTGTCTGGCACCCGGCGAGACGATCCGCATCTCCCTGGACGGCACCAGCGTCCGGCCCTGGAAGCCCGTCGAGACCGACGGAAAGGCTCTGGAGGCCACCAACAGCGGGATCGTCCTCCAGCCGGGTGACGCCTCCGCCGCCTACCGGGCGGTCGCGCCCGGAACGGTCCGGCTGACCTCCTCCCGCCCGCTGTGTCCGAGCGATCCGGCCCGGATCTCCTGCAAGGGCCTTCAGGGGTGGACGGTCACCGTGGTCGTCCCGAAGACGTGAGACCGCCGCGGCGCACGTCCAGGGGCCCGAGGGCGGCCCGGACGTGCGCCGACGAGTGCCGTGGGGGCCGGGGCCGCCTCAGCGGGGCCGGGCCTTCAGACGTAGTCCGTGGGGCCGCAGCGTGATGCCGACGCGGGTCGCGTCACTGGACCCGGGCACCGGCTCGAAGCGCCACCGGGACGCCAGGGTCGCGGTGATCAGGGAGAGCAGCGCCATCGAGAAATGGTCGCTCGGGCACTTGCGGTTGCCCACGCTGAAGGGGCGCATCGCGTACTTCGGGATGTCCTCGGAGCGTTCCGGAAGCCAGCGGTCGGGATCGAAATCCAGATGCTCCCGGTACGACCGGGGGTCGCGCTGGATCGCGTACGGGCTGTAGACGATGTCGGCACCGGCCGGAATCCGATAGCCGCCCAGCTCGGTTTCGGCCACCGCGCGCCGCGTCAATATCCATACGGCGGGACGTAAACGCATCGCCTCGACGACGACATTGTTCGTGTGCGACAGCTTCCGGACGTCGCCGAATCCGACGGGGCGGTCTCCTGCGACGGACCGGACCTCTGCGGCCACTTTGTCCGCCTGTTCCGGATGTTCCGTGAGCACCTGGAGCAACCACATGATCGTGGAGGCGATGGTTTCACTGCCGGGAGTGAGTATTGCGACGACTTGGTCGTGGATCTCCTGTTCGTCTATGGGGTCGCCGTCGTCGTTCTTCGCTTCCAGCAATGCCGTCAGCAAATCGTTCGGCTTTTGACCAGATGCCCGCCGCTCGTCGATGATCTCGTCGACGAGAGCGTGCAGATCGGCCAATGCGCGGTCGAATGCGCGTATCGAGGGGAGCGGGAGCCGGTAGAGCGGTCCGGCGGGTATGACCATGCGGCGGTACATACCGCGGAACACGGTGGCGAGCGCGAGGCTCAGCCGCTCGGCACGCTCGTCCATGAACCGGCCGCGCAGCAGACAACGGGCGGCGACACGGACCGCGACGCGGAACGACTCGGAGGTGCAGTCGACCGCCGCGCCCCCCTCCCAGCGCTCCGCGAACGCCTTCGACTCCTCCTCCATGATCGGGCCGTACTCGGGGATGACGTCGGCCCGGAACGCGGGCTGGATCGTCCGGCGCTGGCGCCGGTGCAGCGCCCCGTTGGCCGTGGCGACACCCTGCTTGCCCAGCAGGCCTTCGAGCGACTCCCACAGGGGGCCGCCGATCTCGTAGTCGGGACTGAGCGCCAGCGCGCCGGTGAGCGCGGGGGTGGTGACGGCGTACACCGTCTTGGGTCCCATCCTGAGCCGGACGACATCGCCGTGGTCGCGCAGCCGGGCGAGGAAGCCCAGCGGGTCACGGACCAGTTTCCAGCCGTGCCCGAGGACGGGCATCCCTCCTCCGGCGAGGGGCGGGACGGACAGCTCCCGCGCCCCGGGCGCCTCGGGTCGTACCGAATCGACGGTCATTTCCCACCTGCCGCTTCATTGTTGACGTACGGGGGTGTGGAGCGGTCGTCCCAGCTGTCGACCATGTACCGGCCCGACTCGTGGTGGAACCAGTACACGGAGCTGAACCAGTTCCGCATGTTTCCGAGGCACGCCCTGACGGCGACACTCGTCTCTTTTCCCCTGACCGTGCCGTCCGCGAGCGACACGGCGAGCCGTAAGACATCCTTCTCGGCGACGAGGAATTGTTCCACGCATCCCTCTACCCGCCGCCTCAATTCGGCGACGGCTTCTTCGAGTGTCAGCCCCTCGTGGTGAATGAGACTGATTCCGAGATTGTGGACCTCGTCGCCCGCTATTTCTTTGGGAAGGGAACAGAGATCGTTGTACCAGGCGGCGAATTCCTGGCTGAGCAGGGCCGCCCGCCGGAATGCGGGATGCCGCCGTACGGATGCGGGGAGTTCACAGTCCGCGCTCGGCTCCAGCAGGTCGGTCCAGATCCGGTGCGCGAAAGTGAGCCGGCGGAGTTCCAGGTATTCGGAGACCGTGGGAACGGTGCCGGAGATCCGGTTCCGGAACTCCCGGTCGTACGCCTCGATCACCGCGTGGAAGTGGCGTGCGAACCGTTTGTTCCAGTTCTCGCCGAGGAACGAGTACAGCCGCACCACGCTGTCCGCGAACCCCGCGACCAGGGGATCCCGGTGGTGCAGATGGTCCCTGGGGGCATCGAGTGCCGCATGAAGCCGGAACCTGAGCTTCCGCCAGGCGCCCGCCCGGTGGTGGACGACATCGCGGTCGTGCCGGTCGTCCCAGACGAAGAACCACGCGCTGTAGTCCGCTATCGCCTGCAGGACCTCGTCGGGGGCGCCCATGTAGTAGCCCGCCATGAGGTCCGTGTAGCACAAACCGTCGGCGTACTCCGCGACCATGTCCGCGGGCATCAGGCGTTTTTCGAGGAGCCAGGTTCTGGTGTTCTCCTGGAGCCTCGGCCAATACGGGTGCAGTTGACGGGGAAACTCGGACTCGACCACCGGAAGAGAGAGCGCCGGTGGTACCGCGAGCGCTGTCGGTGAAGAGCCGTGTGAGAAAGCATGCACGAACAAACCCCTCTCAGCCGCCTGTTGGCGTCACACCCCTCCACCTGTGCCGGGCGCGCGCCGTTGCGTATCCCCGCACTTCCCATTCAGCACCACAACTGACCGTTCTGGGAACGGATTTGGCCCGCGGACTATGCGACCGTGCCGAGAATCTCCCCTTGTGTGACTGAATCTGGATCACCGAAGGAGTACAAAGGATCGAACATACGACGTACATGCGAACGGTGCCTGGTCAGGAGGATCACCTGTCCAAGCACCGTTCGAGCGGACCCACGAGAGACGCGCGTCACGCCGGTCAATTTATGTCACAGCGGCGCGGGACGCCCGGCGGAGCGACGGCTCAGTCGTTCGCCACGGTCGCGTAGCGGGGCTCGTTCTCGGCCATCTGCCGCAGCGCGTCCTTGCGGTCGCGCTTGGAGAGCCGGTCGATGTACAGGTAGCCGTACAGGTGGTCCGTCTCGTGCTGGAGGCAGCGCGCGAAGTAGCCCGTGCCACGCACCCGGATCGGGTTGCCCTTCTCGTCCTGCCCGGTGACCTCGGCGTAGTCGGGGCGGGCGAGCGGTGCGTAGGCCGTCGGCACGGACAGGCAGCCCTCGTTGCTCTCGTCCAGCTGGCGCCGGTCGGCGGGCAGGTCGACCGGCTTCGGGTTGCAGACCACGCCGACGTGCCGCACACCCTGGTCGTCCTGGCAGTCGTAGACGAAGACCTTGAGGTCGACACCGATCTGATTGGCCGCCAGGCCCACGCCCTCGGCGGTGCGCTGGCTCGCGAACATGTCGGCCACCAGCCGGTCCAGCTCGTCCCCGAAGTCGGTGACGTCCTTGCACTCCTTGTGCAGCACCGGGTTTCCGACCACCGTGATCGGGCGCGAGGTCCCGCGCTCGCGGTAGGCGCTCTCGCGCTCCTCGGCGTCCTCGGTGTCGATGACGAAGCCGTCGTCGTCCACGGGGAGCACGCCCACGTGCTGCTGATCGGTTTCCTGCTGCGCCATGACGACGTACGCCTTCCTCAGACCTTGTAATTTTCTGCGACTACAGCCTAAAGGTGCGTTCAGCAGACCTCTTCCAGATCCCGCCAGTCGCGGGAGTCCGGACTGTCGGCGACCCAGCCGTCGAGCAGGCCCCGCACCAGCGAGGCGGGCGCCGCGAGCCCGCACTCCCGCTCGGGCACCCACAGCTGCCCGTCGGTGCGATGGCCGAGCGGACCCGGGTGGCCCGGCTCGCTGTGGTCGTGCGGGTCGAGGTGTTCCTCGTCGCCCTCGTCGGACGGCATCCGGGACTCGGAGCACATCCGGCACAGCAGCCGCACCGACGACGACCAGTCCTCCGCGGCGAAGCCGGCGTCGGCGGCGAGCCGCTCCAGCGCGTCCCGGTCGTCCTCGGTGGCCGCCTCGAGCAGGACGACCCAGGTCGGCACCGGTGAAGGGGCCCACAGCTCGATCTCGTCGAAGACCGGGTAGGCGTGCCCGGCGGCCGTGGTCCGCTCGCCGTGCGGAACGCCGTCGTGCAGCACGACCTCGCCCCAGCGGCGCCCGGAGGACGGCAGCGGGATCGACAGCACCTCCAGGCGGGCGGGGTCCAGCCGGCGCCCCCACACCACCTCGGCCTCGCCCTCGGGCGACAGCCGGACCGCCGCGCTGCCGAGGTCCATACCCGTCGGCTCGCCGGAGACGGCGGCGCCGCCGGGCACCCGCAGCCCGTACGCCTGCCAGGAACGCCGCGCCAGCGGCCAGTCCTGCAGGGCGGTGGCCGCGATCCCCACGTTCCACCAGTCGGGTGCGCCGGCCTCCCGGTCGAGCAGGGCCACGGCCCGCAGGCCCGCCGCCCGCGCCTGTTCCCAGTCGTGCCGGAACTTGTGCAGCAGGGCCAGGTTGAACCAGGACTCGGACAGCCAGGGCTCCAGGTCCGCGGCACGCGTCAGCAGCGCTCCCGCGTCCTCGTACCGGCCGTCGCCGATCAGCGTGAACGCACGGTCGGTGGCCTGCCGCCATGAGGCGGAGGGCCGGTGTCGTCCCTTGCCGAAGATCCTCACGATTCCCGCCTGCCAGTTCCTTGCGATTCCCGCCTGCCGGTCCTGCGAAGAGTCCCTGGGAGGCAGTGCAGCCCCGGGCCGGCCCGTGCCCCCTGACACCCTCTCCCTCGCATCCAACCACGTACCCTCGGACGGCCGCTCATTACCCATGGGTTACCCAGACCGGGGCAGGGTCAGACCGGCCCGGGACAGGACCCGGGCCAGCGACTCCACGACCTCCGGCTGGTAGTCGCGGGCCGTGGCCAGCCGCAGCCTCTCCAGCGCGGTCAGCACCCCTGTGGGCCCCGCCTCCCGGGCCATCTCCTCGTACGCGTTCACGGTCCGCACGATGCGCGCGGTGACCGGCTGGTCCCGGTACGGGTCCGCCTGCCGCTCCACCACGACGGCGACCTCGGCCTCCACCCCGGTCTGCCGTACGACGGCGCCGCCGAGCAGCGCGATCCGCCGCTGCTCCTCCGCCGGGAGCGCGGCGGTGGCGCCCGCCGGTACCGGGTCGACCAGGCTGAGCTGCCCGATGTCGTGCATCAGCGCCGCGTACTCCAGGACGGTGAGGTCCGGCTCCGACAGGCCCAGCTCACGGCCCACGGCCCTGCTGAGGGCGGCCACCCGCCGGGCGTGCCCGGCCGGTGTGTACCCGGCGATCTCGGTCGCGCGCGCGAGGGAGGCGATCGTCTGCCGGTAGGTGACCCGCACGGCCGCGTAGCGCCGGAAGGACAGCTGGGTGAGCAGCAGCGGCAGTGAGAAGACGGGCAGGGCCCACAGCCCGGTCACCGCGACCGCGAGGGCCATCACGACCCCGGTCGCGCACACGGCCGAACCGATCCCGAGGGTGGCCCGCAGCTCGTCGCGCAGCAGCGGGCCGAACGGCCACCGGGTCCGCGCGTGGGCCGTGGCCGCCGCGAGCACGGCGTCCCACAGCGTGGTGAGGACCAGCAGCGCGACCAGCAGCAGAGCCTGGGCCGGGCCGCCCCACTCCATCAACCTGCCCCGGTCGTAGAGGGGTTGGAAGCAGACGGCGGCGAAGGCGACGGTCAGGACGCGGCGGGCGAGACGATCGGGCTCCGGCCCCGCTCCCCGCGCCACGTACGGAACGCAGCCGACGAGGGCCGCCGCCACGACGACGGCGACGACCTGGAGGACACCATGGCCGGTGCGGTGCCCGGCGTTCTCGCCGAGCAGCGCGTACGCGAGGGCTCCGGCCGCTCCGAGGGGCGCGGACTCCCGCTCCTCGGCCCCGCTCCACCGGGCGAGCTCGCCGACGGCGATGAGCACGCCGAAGGCCAGCGCCGTCCCGCGTTCGTCGAGTCCGTCCCAGAGGGTGACGCCGAGGGCGAGGAGCGCGAGGACCAGGGCCAGGCCGTGCACCGCGGTGAGCAGGACGGGGGCCCTTCGGGCCGACGGGAGACGCGCGGGACGGGCGGTGACCGCGCGCCGGGGGACGGTGGTGCTCACGGCGCGCTCCGTCCGACGGTGCCGGACGGATGCGCGGGCGGCATGCCGGGCACGACGGCCGGGGCGATGTCCGCGGTCACCGCGGGATGCCAGCCGTGCCGGTCGAGCGCCCGCGCCAGCGCCGCCACCATCCGGGCGTCGAACTGCGTCCCCGCGCACCGCCCCAGTTCCTCCAGGGCCGCCGGCACCGGGCGGGCCCTGCTGTAGGACCGGGTCGACGTCATGGCGTCGAACGCGTCGGCGACAGCCACCACCCGGGCGAACTCCGGGATCTGGGTCCCCGCGAGCCCGTACGGATATCCGCTCCCGTCGAGGCGTTCGTGATGGTGCAGGATCGCCGAGCGGGCCTCGCCGAGGAACCCGATCCCGCGGACCATCTCGTGCCCGTACTCGGGATGCAGTTCGATGACGCGGCGCTCCTCGGGGGTCAGCGGTCCGTCCTTGCGCAGCAGCCGGGTGGGGACGCCGAGTTTGCCGACGTCGTGCAGGATCCCGGCGAACCGCAGCACCTCGACGCGCTCGTCGTGCATGCCCAGCTCGCGGGCGATCAGCACGGACGCCCGGCCGACCCGCTCGCTGTGCCCGCGGGTGTAACCGTCCTTGATGTCGACGGCCTGGACGAGGGCGCGGATGGTGGCCTGGTGGGCGGCCCGTTCGCGGTGGTACTGGGCGAAGACCCAGCAGGACACGTACATCGGCAGCAGGACCAGCAGCGCGGCGACGGGTCCGTACGGGCTGCGCCACAGCACCGCCATCATCAGCCCGGCGAGGCCGTGCACGGCGACCGGTGCCAGCGAGCGCGCGAACAGACCGTGCCAGGCACCGCGTACCGGAGCACGCTCGGCGAGCGCGAGGATCCCGCAGTCGAGGACGGTGAGCACGGCGCAGAAGGTGAGCACCGCGGCTCCGGCGGGCACCAGCGCGTAGGGAAAGTCGGGGGCGACGAGCGCGTCCCGGCCGCCGAGCGCCCCGTACACCCGGGAGGCCGCCCAGGCGGCGACGGCGAGCTGGGCCGCGCGCCAGATCCGGCGCGGGCCGCGCGGGCGCTGTTCGACCCGGGCGAGCAGGGCCCCGGGCAGGGCGACGAGGGCGGCTGCGGACGGGGGCAGCAGGAAGGCGCCGGCCAGCAGGACGGGGAGGAAGGTGCCCATTCCCTGGGTGGTCTCGCCGGCGCCGCGCGGCCGGAGCGGCAGCGTGACGCGCTCGCAGCCCGCGTACAGCACGGCGAGCAGCGCGACGATCCCCCAGGGGACGCGCAGGTGCGGCAGGGGAGCCAGGCAGGCGAGCGCCAGGAGAGCGACACCGGCCACGTACGCACGGGCCCACGCCGGAACCGAACCCATCCCCGAAAACCTCCCCCGTACCCCCGATCTCAGGCCCGGAGCCTAGAGCGGGAAAAAGGGGGCGGGGACGGGTATGTGCGAATCCGCGGGCTGCGGGCCCGCGGATTAGCACGTTCGGGTGATAAACGGAGGACCTGAAGGCCGTCGAGGGAGCCCGGCGCCCTCGGCGGCGAAGGGCCGGCCGGGGTCAGAACCGGTCAGGACTCCCGGACGGCCGGGTCAGGACTCCTGGGCCGTCGCGGTCACGTCGTGCTCGGGCACGGCCTGACCGGAGCGGATCAGATCGATCCGGCCCATGACCTTGGCCCGCAGGTCGGTGGGCACGTCGTCATGGCCGCAGCACCGCTTGACCAGCTTCTTGACGGCCTGTTCGAGGCCGTACTTCTCCAGGCACGGAGAGCACTCCTCGAAGTGGACCTCGAACTTGGTGCAGTCCGCGTCCGGCATCTCATGATCGAGGAACTCGTAGAGATGATCGAGTACCTCAGAGCAATCCGTCTCGTGCGGCTCTCCGCAGCTCATGAGCCCGAGCCTTTCGCTTCGTTCGACTCTCCGGCGCCGGCGGGAACCAGCCCGCGGTCACGGGCATAGTCCTCCAGCATGCCGCGCAGTTGGCGACGGCCCCGGTGCAGCCGGGACATCACCGTACCGATGGGTGTCCCCATGATGTCCGCGATCTCCTTGTACGCAAAGCCCTCTACGTCCGCGAGATACACGGCGATGCGGAATTCCTCGGGGATCGCCTGCAGCGCTTCCTTGACGTCGGAGTCGGGCAGGTGGTCCAGCGCCTGCGACTCGGCGGAACGAAGGCCGGTCGACATGTGCGACTCGGCACGCGCCAGCTGCCAGTCCTCGATCTCCTCGGCCGCGCTGCGCTGGGGTTCGCGCTGCTTCTTGCGGTACGAGTTGATGAAGGTGTTGGTGAGAATGCGGTACAGCCACGCCTTGAGGTTCGTGCCCTCGCGGAACTGGTGGAACGACGCGTACGCCTTGGCGTACGTCTCCTGCACCAGGTCCTCGGCGTCGGCCGGATTGCGTGTCATCCGCAGGGCGGCCGAGTACATCTGGTCGAGGAATTCGAGCGCGTCCCGCTCGAAGCGCGCGGTGCGCTCGGCGGCGGTCTCCGCCGGCGCGTCGCTCGTGCCCTGGCCCTCGGGCTGCTCCGCCTGGCCGTTTTCGGTCCCTGCGTCGGTCCCAGTGACCGGACCCACCTCCTCCAGCGACGTAGCGAGACCGAGACCGGTCCCACTGGAATCGGAGGATAGACGAACATCATGTCCGCCCGCCGCCCGAATCGGGGCGTTCTTGCCCGCGTGCAGCACCGTCCAGTCCAGGTCAGCGCGGCTGCTGCGGCTCGGGCAGAAGATCGAACCCATGCGGCGGACTTCCTCTCGTACGAACGGTGCAGCACGCTCCGTGCTGTCTGCTCGGCACAACAGAAGTCCGTCACCCCGCATTCCCGGCCGTCACCCGAGTGACGCGGCCCACCTCACGACACCGTCCGTGATGATCGCCAGCGCCTCCTCCTCGCCGAGCGGAGCCCGCTTCGGGACGGCGAAGCCGTGATCCGCGTGGGGCACTTCGATCAGCTCGTACGGGCCCTTCGGGAACTCCTCCGGCTTCCCGAAGGGGTCGTTGCCGCCCTGGACGACGAGCGTGGGCACCCCCGCGCCGAGCAGCTCGGCGGCGCGGGACTTCTCCGGCCTGCCCGGCGGATGGAGCGGAAAGCTCAGCGCGAGAACGGCCGCGGCCCCCAGTTCGGCCGCCGTCCGGCACGCCACCCGGGCGCCCGCGCTGCGCCCGCCGGAGACCACGGGCAGCCCCTGCTCCGCCAGCACCGGCCACACGCCCCGCCATCCCGCGTCCAGCGTCCTCGGCGCGGGCGCCACCTTCTTCCCGGCCACCCGCCAGGGCTGTTCGACGAGCGCCACGCTCACCCCGTGGGCGGGAAGCGTCCCGGCCAGCGCCCGCAGGTCCCGGGCCTCGATCCCGCCGCCCGCGCCATGGCTCACGGCGAGGACGAGCCGTGCCTTCGCCGCCCGGCGCCAGGTGACCCGGGCCGTACCGGCGTCCGTCTCGACGGTCTCGCTCACGTCGCCGGTCCTCGTCACGTCAGAGCTGGTCTTCGTCACGTCAGAAGAGTGTGCCCTCCTCGGGACCCTCCAGCTCCCTCAGCAGCTCCGCTCCGTTGTTGCGGACGTTGCTGACCGCGGTGGAGACGGGGTACGCGCGCATCAGGCCGGTGGGCGGCGGAGCGAGCAGGTCACGGAGTTCGTCCGGGTCCGTGCGGGACGGGTCGAGCCAGCTGTCCCAGCGGTCGGGGGTGAGCATCAGGGGCATCCGGGGGTGGATGTCGGCCAGCGCGCGCGGCCCCTCGGCGGGGGCCACCGCGAGCGGTGCCGTCTCCGCCTCGGTCGTGATGACCGAGCAGGTCGCCCACCAGGCCAGGGGGTGCTCGTCCGGCAGCGTCCGGTCCCGCCAGAACTCGTACAGTCCCGCCATCGCGAAGACCGAGCCGTCCGCCGGCGTCACGAAGTACGGCTGCTTGCGGGGCCGCTTCTTCCTGCCCTCGACCTCCAGCTCGCGTTCGGCGCCGGAGGTGACCCATTCGTAGTAGCCGTCGGCGGGGACGACACAGCGCCGGGCGGCGAAGGCGCGGCGGTACGAGGGCTTCTCGTGCACCGTCTCGGCGCGGGCGTTGATCATCCGGGCGGCGCCCTCGGGCGTCTTGGCCCAGGACGGGACGAGTCCCCACTTGAGCTTGCGCAGCTGGCGAACCGGTCTCGGGCTGTCCGCGTCCTTCACAGGGCGGTCGAGGACGACGTAGACCTCCTTGGTCGGGGCCACGTTGTAGTCGGGCGCCAAGGTCTCCTCGGGATCCCACTTCTCGATCTCAAAGGTTGCTGCGAGATCCTCGGGTCCACGACTGGCTGCATACCGTCCGCACATACGTGCAACACTGCCAGATTCCGCGCCGCGAAAGGGAGCCACCGCCGACAATGGACAGCACCGCATCCTCCTCGCTGGCCTCGCTCAGCTCCCTGTGGGACGAGGTCTTCGGCACCCAGCCGGACCCGGACCTGTGGGTGGTGATCGCCACCATGGTCGCGGCCCTCGCGGCGATCGTCCCGCACGGCGTCTGGCGGATCTCCCGCAACGCCATCACCATCGCGCACGAGGGCGGCCACGGCCTGGTCGCCCTGCTGACCGGGCGCAGCCTCAGCGGCATCCGGCTGCACTCCGACACCAGCGGTCTCACGGTCAGCCGCGGCAGGCCGACCGGCCTCGGCATGATCCTGACGGCGGCGGCGGGCTACACCGCTCCCCCGCTGCTCGGCCTCGGCGGCGCCGCACTGCTCGGCGCGGGTCACATCACCCTGCTGCTGTGGGTGGCCACGGCCCTGCTCATAGCCATGCTGGTGATGATCCGCAACGCGTACGGCGCGCTCACCGTGATCCTCACCGGCGGCACCTTCCTGCTGGTGTCCTGGCTCGCCGGACCCCAGGTGCAGGCCGCGTTCGCGTACGCCGTGGTGTGGTTCCTGCTCCTCGGCGGCGTCCGCCCGGCCTTCGAACTCCAGGCGAAGCGGACGCGGGGCGGCGCGGGCGACTCCGACGCGGACCAGCTGTCGCGGCTGACGCACGTGCCGGCCGGGCTGTGGCTGTTCCTCTTCCACGCCGTGTCGCTGTGCTCGCTGATGGGCGGCGGGCGCTGGCTGCTGGGGCTGTGAGCCCCGGACCGCTGCCCGAAGGGGCCTGACGTCGTCTTGTCCGAAGGGGCCTGACGCCGACCGGCGGGCCCTGACCCCGGCCGACGGGCCCTGAGCCGCGCCGCGACCCGTCCGACGGGCCCCCGGAGTACGCCCTGCCCGCTCCCCGGGCGGGTGTCACCGGCGGTGACGGACCCGCGGCTGCCCGGCGCCCTGCCACTAAAGTGGGGCGCATGACCGTGAACCCCGCCCACACCGCCCTCTGGCCAGCCCCGCACGCAAGCGGAGCCGTCGACGCGACGGTTCACGTGCCGGGGTCCAAGTCGGTCACCAACCGCGCTCTCGTCCTGGCCTCGCTGGCCTCCGAGCCGGGCTGGCTGCGCCGCCCGCTGCGTTCCCGCGACACCCTGCTGATGGCCGGCGCGCTGCGCGCGATGGGCGTGGGCATCGAGGAGACGGTCGCCTCCAGCTCGACGGTCGCGGCGGGACCGGACGCCTCCGGCGAGGCCTGGCGGATCATCCCCTCGGGGCTGCGCGGCCCGGCCACCGTCGACGTCGGCAACGCGGGCACCGTCATGCGCTTCCTGCCGCCCGTCGCCGCGCTCGCGGACGGCCCCGTCCGGTTCGACGGCGACCCGCGGTCGTACGAGCGTCCGCTGAACGGCGTGATCGACGCGCTGCGCCTGCTCGGCGCCCGGATCGACGACGACGCCCGCGGCGCACTCCCGCTGACGGTGCACGGGAGCGGCGCGCTGGACGGCGGTCCGGTGGAGATCGACGCGTCCTCGTCCTCCCAGTTCGTCTCCGCCCTGCTGCTCTCCGCCCCGCGCTTCAACCAGGGCGTCGAGGTCCGGCACACCGGCTCGACGCTCCCGTCCGTGCCGCACATCCGGATGACCGTGGACATGCTGCGCGCGGTCGGCGCCCAGGTGGACACCCCGGAGTCGGGCGGCGAGCCGAACGTCTGGCGGGTGACGCCGGGCGCGCTGCTCGGCCGCGACCTGATCATCGAGCCGGACCTGTCGAACGCCCAGCCGTTCCTGGCGGCGGCGCTGGTGACCGGCGGCACGGTCGTGATCCCCGACTGGCCCGCCCACACCACCCAGCCCGGCGACCGGCTGCGGGAGATCTTCACCGAGATGGGTGGTTCCTGCGAACTGACCGAGGCCGGACTGGAGTTCACCGGTTCGGGTGCCGTCCACGGTATCGATGTGGACCTGGGCGAGGTCGGTGAGCTGACCCCGGGCATCGCGGCGGTCGCGGCGCTCGCCGACTCCCCCTCCACGCTGCGGGGCGTGGCCCACCTGCGGCTGCACGAGACGGACCGGCTGGCCGCGCTCACCAAGGAGATCAACGAACTCGGCGGGGACGTCACCGAGACCGCCGACGGTCTGCACATCCGGCCGCGCCCGCTGCACGGCGGCGTCTTCCACACGTACGACGACCACCGCATGGCGACGGCCGGCGCGATCATCGGGCTGGCGGTGGAGGGCGTCCGGATCGAGAACGTGGCGACGACGGCGAAGACCCTGCCGGACTTCCCCGATCTGTGGACCGGAATGCTCGGGAACTGACGGGCGGACCTGGATCATGCGCCGATACGGCAAGAACACCGACGAGGACGACATCCGCCAGCGGCCGAACCGCAAGGGCAACCGTCCCCGTACGAACATCCGCCCCAAGCACGAGGAGGCCGTCGAGGGCATGGTCCTCACGGTCGACCGCGGCCGGCTGACCTGTCTGGTCGAGGACCGTGCCGTGATGGCGATGAAGGCACGCGAACTGGGCCGCAAGGCCGCGGTCGTCGGCGACCGGGTGGCCATCGTCGGCGACCTGTCCGGCGAGAAGGACACCCTCGCCCGCATCGTCCGCATCGAGCCGCGCGCCTCGGTGCTGCGCCGCACGGCCGACGACGACGACCCCTACGAGCGGGTGGTCGTCGCCAACGCCGACCAGCTCGCCATCGTCACCGCCCTCGCCGACCCCGAGCCGCGCCCCCGCCTGATCGACCGCTGCCTGGTGGCGGCCTTCGACGGCGGCCTGACCCCGCTCCTCGTGCTCACGAAGTCGGACCTGGCGCCGCCGGACAAGTTCCTGGAGCTGTACGGCGCGCTGGACATCCCGTACGTGGTGACCAGCCGCGAGGAGCTGCGGACCGAGGCCGCCGCCGACCGGGTGCGCGAACAACTGGACGGCAGGATCACGGCGTTCGTCGGTCACTCGGGCGTCGGCAAGACCACTCTGGTGAACGCGCTGGTGCCGCCCGAGCAGCGCCGGACGACCGGTCACGTCAACGCGGTCACGGGGCGCGGCCGGCACACGACCACCTCGGCGCTGGCCCTGCCGCTGGCGGGCAGCGGCGGGGGCTGGGTGGTGGACACCCCGGGTGTCCGGTCCTTCGGCCTGAACCACGTCGATCCGTCCCGGGTCATCCACGCCTTCCCCGATCTGGAACCCGGCACCGAGGGCTGCCCCCGCGCATGCAGTCACGACGAACCCGACTGCGCGCTCGACCAGTGGGTGACCGACGGCCACGCGGACCCGCAGCGGCTGTACTCGCTGCGCCGTCTGCTGGCCACGCGCGAACGCCGCGAGGGCGACTGACGTCCCCGTGTTTGCGTGTGCCCGCCGTCGGTAAGGGCTTCTCCGGGCCGGTGAATGCATAATCGCACCGAGCCGGTCCGGGCCAGCAGTCGACGTGCGATGCGGGAGGACAAGACATGGCGTGGCTGCTGGTCGTTGTGGCGGGGGTCCTCGAAACCGGCTTCGCCGTCTGCCTGAAGCTCTCGCACGGCTTCACCAGATTCTGGCCCACGGTCGCGTTCTGCGTGTTCGCCCTCGGCAGCTTCGGTCTGCTGACCCTTTCGCTGAAGAAGCTCGACGTCGGTCCCGCCTACGCGGTGTGGACCGGCATCGGCGCGGCCGGCACCGCCATCTACGGCATGATCTTCCTCGACGACCTGGTCTCGGTCCTCAAGATCGTCTCGATCAGCCTGGTCATCATCGGTGTCATCGGGCTCCAGCTGTCGGGTTCGGCGCACTGAGCCCCGGACCGGCCGGGACCCGGGGGACCCCGCCGCTCACGCCCCGATCCGGTGGGACGGCGCCAGCGCGGTCCTGACCAGTTCCGTGACGCCGCCCCGGGCGGGCGGTGCGACGACGCACGACAGCGCGAGCCGGGCCACCAGTTCGCAGACCCGGGTGACCTCGGGGGTGTCCGCCCGGGACAGGGCGAGCGCGGCGACCGCGCGGTCGCGGACCAGCGCCACGAAGTCGGTGGGCGAGGGCAGCGGTCCGTCGGCCCGCCGCTGCGCGGGCACCGCGGACGACGAGGGCACGGCGGACAGCGCGGGCGCGGGCAGCCGCTCGCTCCAGCATCCGGTCAGCATCGCCCGTACCAGCGCGTTGCTGCGGGCCGTCGAGGTCGTCCACTCGGCGGTCGCGGCCAGCCGCTCCCGCGCGTCCGTGTGCGCGGCCAGGGCCCGGTCGACACCGGCGAGATACGCGTCGGCCTCCCGTCGTACGAGGGCGCGCGCCAGCCCTTCCTTGCTCCCGAACTCGTTGTAGAGGGTCTGGCGTGACACTCCGGCCACCGCTGCCACATCGACCATCCGCACCGCGGACCACGGGCGGCGCGCGAGTGCCGTATAGGCGGCGTCCAAGAGCGATTCGCGCGCTGCGGGCATCATCGCCTCCCTGGGGCGAGCGGCTCTGGAGCCAGATTTGACGCGTGCGCGGGCACTGTCAAGGGTTCGCGGCGGCCCCGAGGGGCGCGAACTCGCAGCCGTGCGCGCCCGATCCGGACGCGAGCCCGGGGCCGGGTCCGTGACGGGCAACCGGCCCGGCGATCACCCGCGGTGCCGTGTAGCCCCGTCCCGACGCGGGCAGATACGGTTCACCCATGCCCGACTACCGCGATGACCTGCGCCTCGCCCATGTCCTGGCGGACGCCGCCGACGCCGCGACGATGGACCGCTTCAAGGCGCTCGACCTGAAAGTCGAGACGAAGCCGGACATGACGCCGGTGAGCGAGGCGGACAAGGCCGCCGAGGAACTCATCCGCGGCCATCTCCAGCGGGCCAGGCCGCGCGACGCGGTCCTCGGCGAGGAGTACGGCATCGAGGGCACGGGCCCGCGCCGCTGGGTCGTCGACCCGATCGACGGCACCAAGAACTACGTCCGCGGTGTGCCCGTGTGGGCCACGCTGATCTCCCTGATGGAGGCGGGCGAGGGCGGCTACCAGCCGGTCGTCGGCGTCGTCTCGGCCCCCGCGCTGGGCCGTCGCTGGTGGGCGGCGAAGGGGCACGGCGCGTTCACCGGCCGCTCCCTGTCCTCCGCGACCCGGCTGCGGGTGTCCAGCGTCCCGCGGATGGGCGACGCGTCCTTCGCGTACTCCTCGCTGTCCGGCTGGGAGGACCAGGGCCGTCTGGACGGCTTCCTCGATCTGACGAAGGCGGTCTGGCGCACGCGTGGTTACGGCGACTTCTGGCCGTACATGATGGTCGCCGAGGGCTCGGTCGACATCTGCGCCGAACCCGAGCTGTCGCTCTGGGACATGGCGGCGAACGCGATCATCGTGACCGAGGCGGGCGGTACGTTCACCGGCCTCGACGGACGCCCCGGCCCGCACAGCGGCAACGCGGCCGCGTCGAACGGCCTTCTGCACGACGAGATGCTGGGGTATCTGAACCAGCGCTACTGACACGACGGAATGCCGGGGGTCCGAACCGGCGTCACCGAGTGGCGGGCGGCGGCTGTGGCAGGGCTGTGACGCGCCCGCCCTCCCCGTGGTGTCATGCTACGGACATGCCTGAGGGATCGCTCGAGGAGCGGGTCACACCCCCACCCACCGTGCCGCCGGCCCCCTCCGGGCCCGCGGGAGGACACCGGCCACGGAGTACGGCGGCACTCTGGGCGGCCGCGGGGATCGGGGCGGGCGCCGTCGCGCCGGCCTGGAGCCTGACCGGATCCGCGGGCGAGGAGCCGTTCACGCTGGTGGGCGAGGTACAGGTCGCGGGCGACTCCGGGGCCTCGGGGGCGTGCGGTGGAGATCACGAGTTCGGCGACCTCGACAAGGGCGCACTGGTGACCGTCTTCGACTCGGCGGGCCGGGTCGTCGCGACCGGTTCACTGGGAAGCGGCGCCTACGACAGTTCCGCGCGGCGCGTGTTCCCCGTCGCCGTGCGGGGAGTGCCGGACGGCTCGGCGTCGTACTCGGTGAAGGTCGGCTGGCATGCCAGGACGAAGCTCACGAACGAGGCGGCGCGAACCGGGGCCCTGGTCGTGAGCTTCGGCCGGCCGTGAGCCCCGGCCTGCCGTGACCGGCACGCGGCCGCGCAGGAGCGCGATGCGCCCCGCCCGGAGGCACGGCATGCCGGCGCACCGCGCCGGACAGCGCCGTCGGCGCCCGCGGTACCACCGGTGCCTCTGAGCAGCCCTGCCGGGCCCGGGACTGCTGAGCAACTCCGGGCGCCCCCGAACTCACGGCACGCGCCCCCTTGTTGACCCTCCCTTTAACTGCGACTCTGAGAGCTCCCCCACTTGTGAACTTGTGAACCGTTTCTCTTTGCGCCCCGTCCAGGGGCCGGGGAGCCGGCGGTTCACCGAGGAGGTGGCTCCAGCCCATGCTCGTCCGCGACGCCATGAGCACGGTGGTCCTCACCATCGGCCCGGCACACACCCTCAGGCAGTCCGCCCGACTGATGTCCGCGCGCCACGTCGGCGCGGCGGTGGTCCTCGACGAGGACTCCTCCGGCCTCGGGATCCTCACCGAGCGTGACATCCTCAACTCCCTTGCCTGCGGCCAGAACCCGGACTCGGAGACCGCAGGCAGCCACACCACCACCGACGTCGTCTTCGCGGCACCCACCTGGACCTTGGAGGAGGCCGCGGCCGCGATGTCGCACGGCGGCTTCCGGCACCTGATCGTGCTCGACAGCAGCGGCCCCCTGGGCATCGTCTCGGTCCGCGACATCATCCGCTGCTGGGCGCCCGTCCGGCAGCAGGTACCGGCCTGACCCGACCGCCGGGCCTCGTCCGGACACGAGGGCGGGCCTGAACTCCCGGAATCGCCGGGGAGTTCAGGCCCGCGGCCGGCCCATCACCAGCCTGCCGGCGGGCCGACGGCCTACCGTCGGCCCGTCGGCCTGTCGGCCCGTCGGCCGAAAGGTGCCGCTTCCCGTCCTGCGGCGAGCGCGATCCCATGACGGATCCTGTCCAAGTCAAGATGCAATCTAAAATCACACCCATTCGGGATCTGGTTCACCTGCTGTTACGCTGACCTGTATGAGTGACCTGTTGGAACGACTGCGCGGACGCGGATGGCGGATGACCGCGCAGCGACGTGTCGTGGCCGAGGTCCTCGACGGCGACCACGTCCATCTGACGGCCGACGAAGTGCACGCCCGCGCCGTGGCCAAGCTGCCCGAGATCTCCCGGGCGACCGTCTACAACACGCTGGGTGAGCTGGTCTCGCTCGGCGAGGTGCTGGAAGTCGCCACGGACAAGCGCGCCAAGCGGTACGACCCGAACGCGCACCGTCCGCACCACCACCTGGTCTGCGCCCGGTGCGGCGCCATCCGCGACGTCCACCCGATCGGCAACCCGCTCGGCGACCTCCCCGACTCGGAGCGCTTCGGCTTCACCGTCTCGGACGTCGAGGTGACCTACCGGGGCGTCTGCCCGGACTGCGCGGCGATGGCGGCGTAGAAGCGCGGCGGCTCCGTTCGCGGTTCGGCATTCACTGTTCGCTCCAGTGTTTCCACGACGGGTCAGCAAACGCACCGAGGGCCGGAACCCTTTCGGATTCCGGCCCTCGGCCTTCAGTAGCGGGGACAGGATTTGAACCTGCGACCTCTGGGTTATGAGCCCAGCGAGCTACCGAGCTGCTCCACCCCGCGTCGATGAACTGAACAGTACGTCAAGACCGTGACCCGCGCAAATCCATTGACGCGTGCCCGGGGCAACCCGGACGGGCCCCGGACAGGGGGCGGGACCCGGACAAGGCGGCACCGGGCCGCATCCCGCCCGACCCCCTCACCCGGCCGCCCCCTCACGCGGACAGTTCCTCCCGCAAGGCGTCCCGCAGCCGCGCCGCCCGCTCGGAGACCTCCGCGGGCCCCAGCGACACGGCCCGGTCGGCCCACCCCTGCCCCTCGGCGAGTTCCCCGCGCCGCGCGTACACGAGCGCCAGCCGCAGCGCCGCCCGCCCGTGGCCCGCGTCGGCCGCGCGGGTCCACCACAGCGCCGCCTCCGGCTCGCTCCCCTCACGGGCCAGCAGCAGCCCGAGGTTGAAGGCGCCGTTGCGCGACCCGGCCTCGGCAGCCTCGCGGTACCAGCGCGCCGCCTCCACCACGTCGCCCCGCGCCGCGGCCAGCATCCCGACCCGCACCTGCGCACGCCGGTGGCCCTGGGAGGCGGCCCGCTCGTACCACTCCTCGCACTCGCTCTTCTCCTGCGCGTGCTCCCCGAGTTCGTGTGCGGGCGCCGGGGGCCGCCGGGCGTCGAGCACGGCGGCGAGCCGGTAGGCGGCCTCGGCGCTGCCCCCTCCCGCGGCGCACCGCAGATGCCGCTCGGCGGCCGGCTCGTCGCCCTCCCGCAGCCGCGCGATGCCCACCTGGAGCGCCGCTTCCGTGTGTCCTGCGGCGGCGGCGCGCTCGTACCAGCGCAGCGCGGCGGCGTCGTCGGCCTCGGTGGCGCGTCCGGCGTGCAGGATGCCGAGGTTGAACGCGGCATCCACGCTCCCGGCCTCCGCGGCCTTGGAGAACCACGGTTCGGCGCCGGCCGCGTCGCCGACCTGGAGCAGCAGGATCGCCAGGGCGTTGGCGGCCTCGCGGTGACCGGCGTACGCGGCCCTGCGGTACCACTGCTCGGCCTGCGCGGTCCGCCCCTGCTCGGCGCAGAGCAGTCCGAGGTTGTACGCGCCGTTCACGTCGCCCGCGTCCATCGCGGCCCGGTACCAGCGCTCGGCGGTCTGGGTCTCACCCCGCTCGGCGTGCAGCGCACCCAGGGCGTTGGCGGCGTTCCCGTCCCCGTCCTGCGCGGCCCGCAGCCACCAGACGGCGGCGCTGTCGGGGTCCCCGGCGTCGCGCAGCAGGAACCCGAGGGCGCACGCGGCGCGCGCCTCCCCGTCCTTGGCGGACGTCAGATACCAGCGTCCGGCCTCCTTGAGGTCGCCGCGCTTCTCCAGGATCGCCCCGAGATGCAGTGCGGCCCTGCGGTGCCCGCGCGCGGCGGCCTGCCGGTACCACTGCTCGGCGGCCTGCCCGGCGGCGCCGATGACACCGTTGTCGCCCACGGCCTCGCCCGAGTCCAGGGCCTTGCGGTCGAGCGTGCGCGCCAGCCGGTACGCGGCCTCGCGGTGCCCGCGCTCCGCGGCGGCCCGCATCCACTGCTCGGCACCCACGTCGCTACGATGCTCCAGCAGATCGGCGAGCGCGTACGCGCCCAGGGCGTGGCCCTGCTCGGCGGACTGACGCAGCCAGTACTCGGCGGCGGGCTCGTCGCCGCGTTCGCGGTGGTGCCGGCCGAGCGCGTGCGCGGCGGCGGCACTGCCGGCCACGGCGGCGATCCGCCACCATCCGGCGGCCTCGTCGGCGTATCCGCGCTGATAGAGGAGGACACCCAGATTGTTGGCGGCGGCACGGTCACCGGCGGAGGTGGCGGCACGCAGATGGGATTCGGCCGCGTCGAGATCGCCCCGGCGCAGCAGCATGGCTCCGAGGACGCTCATCGCCTCGACGTCGCCGGCTTCGGCGGCCGACCACTGGCGCGCCTCCTCCGCGGCCTCGCCGGTCTCGTCCCGGTCGGAAGGCTGTGTGAGATCGGCAGGCTGCCCAAAGTCGGCAGACTGCTCAAACCGCCCTGTATCCAACAGAGTTGCCTTGTCCCCCATAACGTCCATCGTCGCACCACCTGCAACCCGGGTACACCTGGTATACCGCAGCCAGTGAGGTCACTTCAGCGTTTTGTCGACATGCCCACAGAGAGACAAGTCAAACACAGATCGCCCAACTCCCCTCGCATGTCGCGGCACTTCATACGAGTCGCCAGGTCACGGAGGCGCCCCGGCGTGGCGTCACACACGTCGAAGGCCCGGATCCATGAACTGGATCCGGGCCTTCGACTTCAGTAGCGGGGACAGGATTTGAACCTGCGACCTCTGGGTTATGAGCCCAGCGAGCTACCGAGCTGCTCCACCCCGCGCCGTTGTGTTGCAACCGTACCACGGCGCGGGACCAGCTCCTGATCAGCCGCTTCCTGAGCCCTTCGAGCTGCTGGGGCTCGGGCTGGGACTCGCGCTCGGGGTGGCGCTCTTGCCGGCGCCCTTGTCGCCCGTCTTGCCCGCTCCGGAACTGCCGCCGGCCTTGTCCGCCTTGGCCTGCGCGTCCTCGGCCCGCTTCAGCGCGTCCTGAAGGTTCTTCTGCGCCTCGCCGTACGCCTTCCAGTCACCCTTCTTGAGGGCTTCCTGTCCGTCGTCGAAGGCCTTCTGCGCGTCGTCGAGCGCGGCCTGGACCGTCGGGTTGCCCGACGCGGGCGGCTTCGTGGTGCCCTGGTCCGGCGGCTCGGTCGAACTCTCCGCCCCGAAGACCTTGTTGAGCGCCTGGCCCAGCGTGTCCTCGAAGGCGGTGCTGCCGCCGTAGGTCACCAACACCTTGCGCAGCAGCGGGTACTTGAGATCGCCGCCGCGGACGTAGACCGGTTCCACATAGAGCAGTCCGCCGTCGAGCGGCACCGTCAGCAGGTTGCCGTACTCGACCTCCGAGTCGCCGCCTCTGAGGAGCCTGATGGACTCGGCGATGGACGGCTCGGAGTTGAACTGGCTCTGCACCCGTTTGGGTCCGTCGACCGTTCTGCCGGTCGGCAGCTTCAGAACGCTGATCTTGCCGTAACCGGGCGTCCCCGCCTCGGCGTTGACCGACACGAACGCGCTCAGGTTGTCCCGGCCGTTCGGCGTCATCGTCGTCGTCAGCGAGAACGCCTGCGACGACTGTCCCGGCAGTTTCATGCTCAGGTAGTACGGCGGCACCGCGCTGCCCGACTTGTTCGTCGGGTCGTCCGGGACCTGCCACACCTCGCTGCCGCTCAGGAACGTCTGGGCGTCCTTCACGTGGTAGCGGGTGAGCAGTTCACGCTGGACCTTGAACAGGTCCTGCGGGTAGCGCAGATGGGCCATCAGCTCCGGCGAGATCGACTTCTCCGACTTCACCGTGCCCGGGAACGCCTTCATCCAGGTCTTCAGGACAGGGTCCTCGGTGTCCCACTGGTAGAGCTTGACGTCGCCGGTGTACGCGTCGACGGTCGCCTTCACCGAGTTGCGGATGTAGTTGACCTGGTTCTGCTGGGCCACCACCGCGCGCTGGTTGTTGGCCGCCGTCAGCGAGTCCGCCGTGGTGTCGCCGAGCGTGGTGCGCGAGGCGTACGGATAGCCGTTGGTCGTGGTGTACGCGTCGACGATCCACTGGATCTTCCCGTCGACGACCGCCGGATAGGCGTCACCGTCGATGGTCAGCCAGGGGGCCACCGCCTCGACCCGCTCCTTGGGCGTGCGGTTGTAGAGGATCCGCGAACCCTCGCCGATCGCGCCCGAGTACATGATCTGCGGCTCGCCGAACGCCACCGCGTACGCGGCCCGGTTGACCGGACTCGCGAGGCTGACGCCGCTCTTGCCCTTGTAGCTGGTGGTCTTCTCACCGCTGTCGTCGGAGTAGTCGATCTCCTTCTGGGGACCGCCGACGATCGAGTACTGGGTGGTCTTCTCGCCGTAGTAGACCTGTTGCTTGTACGACCCGAGGTCGCCCTTGGAGGGCAGGTTGTACTCGGTGAAGACCGGGCGGCCCTCTTCGGCCGTGGTGCCCTTGGCCGCGACGACGCCGTATCCGTGCGTGTACCGGAAGTGGTCGTTGATCCAGTTGCTCTTCGGGATGCCCGCGAGGTTCAGCTCGCGCAGACCGAGGACGGTGTCCTGCTCCTTGCCGTCCTTGCTGTACCGGTCGACGTCCAGGTTCGACGGGAAGCCGTAGTAGTTCCGCACCTGCTGGAGCTGCTGGAAGGTCGGCGACACGATGTTCGGGTCCATCAGGCGGATGCTCGCGACGGTGTCGGCGTCGTCACGCAGCTCGGCCTTGTCCTTGGTGTCGCTCGCCCCCGGGTAGTCCTGCACGTCGGTGCCGGCGATCCCGTACGCCTCGCGGGTCGCCTTGAGGTTCTTCTCGACGTACGGCGCTTCCTTGGCCTGCTCGTTGGGCTCGACCTGGAACTTCTGGACTATCGCGGGGTACAGGCCGCCGATGAGGACGGCCGAGAGCACCATGAGGCCGAAGCCGATCACGGGCAGCTGCCAGGTGCGCCGCCACAGCGTCGCGAAGAAGAGCAGCGCGCAGATGACTGCGATGCAGAACAGGATCGTCTTGGCGGGCAGATACGCGTTCGCGTCGACGTAGCGCAGGCCCGTCCAGTTGCCGGTCGCCTTGAAGTCACTGGACTTCACCGCGAGCCCGTACCGGTCGAGCCAGTAGGCGACCGCCTTCAGGGCGACGAAGACGCCGAGGAGCACCGAGAGGTGTCCGGTGGCCGCGGCCGTGGCACGCGCTCCGGGGCTGGTGATCCGCAGACCGCCGTACAGGTAGTGCGTGAGGGCGGCGGCGATCAGCGAGAGCACGGCGGCGGCGAAGCCGAAGCCGAGCAGGAAGCGGTACCAGGGCAGGTCGAAGGCGTAGAAGGAGACGTCGAGGTGGAACTGAGGGTCCTTCTGGTGGAAGGGCACTCCGTTCACCCACATCAGCCACGTGCGCCACTGGCCCGAGGCGGACGCGCCGGCGATCAGTCCCACCAGGGACGTGATCGCGAGCAGCAGCCAGCGCTTGTAGGGCGCGATGCCCATGCGGTACCGGTCGAGGCTCTGCTGCTCCATCGACATGGCGCTCAGCGGCGGGCGCAGCCGGTGCGCCAGCCAGATGTTGAAGCCCACGGCGGCCGCCATCAGCAGACCGAAGACGAAGAAGAGCCCGATCTTGGTCCACAGGGTGGTGGTGAAGACCGACGAGTAGTGGACCGAGCGGTACCAGAGCCAGTCCGTCCAGAACCCCGCGAACATGACGAAGGCCATGGCCAGTACGGCCAGCACGCCCAATGTCATGAGCAGGGTCCGGACACGCCGGGACGGCCGGCCCACTCTGATCCGCGGCCCCGTCGGGCCTCCGCCGCGGTCCGGCATCTGGAAAGCCAAGGTGCGCACCTCGAAGTCGCTGTCGATTCCGTCAGGCCCCCATGTCGGTGGACCGTCAGTAAGGCTCCGCGATCGGGGAGCCTCATCTATGCAACTTACTCACGCTTTACTCGGTTCCCGATTCAGGTCACGAACGAGGCAGGATTGTGACCATGTCCAACACTCCCATGGCAGCGAGCCCCCTGACCCGGGCCGTACTCGAGATCGACGAGTACGCCTCCGGCCTCGGCTGGGACCAGCCCGCCCGCCTCTTCGCCCTCGTAGACACCGCACGGCTGCGGGCCCAGGAGCCCGGCCTCGCCGCTCAGCTCGGTCTGGAGCACGAGCAGGAGACCACCGGTCTCACCCCCGTCGAGCAGGACGAGATCCCTGCCGGCAAGCCGCTGGACGAGTTCCTCGGCACCATCGCCTGGCCCGACGCCGTCGTCGGCTGCGCGCTCACCGTGGAACGACTGATGCTGCCGCCGTCCGCGGAGGCCGCGGTCCCGGAGGGTCTCAGCGGCAAGAAGCTCACCCAGTGGGTCGCCGCGCACCCGGACCGCCAGGAGGTGCGCATGACCGTCGGCGTCCTGCGGGACGGCACCCGCGACTCGGCGGTGCGGCTGCGCGAGAAGGACGCGGCGACGGAGGTGCTCACGGGCGCGGGCCTCGTGCCGGGGCTCGCGGAGGCGCTGTCGGCGACGTTCGCGGACTGATCCGCGCACGGACGTGATTGGGGGCGCCCCGCGGTTCGCGGGGCGCCCCCGGTCACGGACGGGCGGTGTCCGTCAGCCCTTGGCGGTGCACGAGGGCAGGTCGGAGGTCCGGCCCGCGCTGATGTCCTTGAGGGCCTTCATCGCGTCGTCGATCGTGTCGACCTTGACCAGCCTGAGCCCGTCCGGGGTGTCCTTGGCGGCCTCGGCGCAGTTGTCCTTGGGCGTCAGGAAGTACTGGGCGCCCTTGCTGCGCGCGCCGACGGTCTTCATGTCGATGCCGCCGATCGGGCCGACCTTGCCGTTGTCGTCGATGGTGCCGGTGCCGGCCACGAACTTGCCTCCGGTGAGGTTCCCCGGGGTGAGCTTGTCCACGATGCCGAGCGAGAACATCAGACCCGCGCTCGGGCCGCCGACGTCGGCGAGCTTGATGTCGATGGTGAACGGGAACGTGTGGTCGGTCCCGGCCGAGATCCCGACGACGGCGCGGTCGGTGCCGCTGTCGTCGGACTTGACCGTGGTGATCGTCACATCCTTGGTCGCGGTCGCCGTCCGGTGCTCCTTCGTCGCGGCGGCCTGCTCCTTGGCGGGCACGATCCTGAACACGACCTTGTTCCCGGGCTTGTGCTTGGTGACGAGCTTCGCGACGTCGTCGGGCTCCTTCACGACCGTGCCGTCGACGGCCTTGATCACGTCACCGGCGTGCAGCCGCCCCTCGGCCGGGGCCCCCTTGACGACGGTGGAGACGATCACCCAGGACTTCACGGGGATGCCCAGCTCCTTCAGGGCGGACACCTTGGCGCTCTCCTGGGACTGGCTGAACTCCTCGGCGTTCTCCTGCGTCGACTGCTGCTCGGTCTTGCCGTCCGGGTAGAGCGTGTCGTGCGGCACGATCTTGCTGTCGTGCGCCAGCCATCCGTACACGGCCTCGACGAGGTTCATGTTGTAGTCGGCGCTCGTGACCCGGACCGTGGTCATGTTCAGGTGCCCGGTCGTCGGGTACGTCTTGCGGCCCGAGATCTGCAGCACCGGCTCACCGTCGTGGTCGCCCAGCGTGTTCACCGTGGGACCCGGTGACATCTCCGAGTACGGCACTTTGATGAACACTCCCGCGCACAGGAGCGCGATCAGGATCAGAGTGGAGGCGAGCATCGTCGCGGTGCGGCGTGGCATGGAACGACAGTACGGGACGGTGGTGTAAGCGCACCGTCGGGGCCGTCCGTACGTGATGGGCCCGAAGCCCGCCCGAAAGGCGCGAATGCCGTGTTCCGGGCGATGGTCCGAGGTGTTCCGCACGGTTCCGGGCCGGCCGGACAGGTCCGTGCCGACCGGCAACCGGGACACGACCCGTCGAACACCTGGACGCTCGCGCGAGCGCGGGCCCACCCGGGCGGGGCGCAGCGGCTCCGGCTCACGCCCGGACGCGTCGCGCGGGCGCGGGGGTGACGGACCGGTGGCCTCAGACCGCGTCGGAGTGGGACTTCTCCCGGACGCCGGTCCGCTCCATGGCCTCACGGAAGCGCGTGTATCCGGCGAGCTCGACACCGTCTCCCGCGGCCTTGCGATTCCGGCCGGCCCAACTGCCCCACAGACCGGCACCGATCGCGGCCATCAGCGGAATCAGCAACCAGGCAAGAGCCGCCATGTCGACCTCCCATCCCCACGAGCGACCGCAACTGACTGATCAGCAGATTTGACATCTGCACTGTTCAGCAGATTAACCATCCGCACTGTCAACGCTCACGGCAGGGCCCTGGTTACGCAACCGGACGGTGGTGAGAAGTCGGTCAGCCCCCGGTGAGCCTCCGGCGCCGGGCGGTCCCGCGGGTCTCAGCAGGCGCCGACCCATTCCTGCGTGCCGTCGGAGAACCTCTGGTGCTTCCAGATCGGCACCTCGTGCTTGAGGTCGTCGATGAGCATGCGGCAGGCCTCGAAGGCCTCGCTCCGGTGCGGGCACGACACGGCGACGATCACGGCCAGGTCCCCGACGCGCAGGTCGCCCACCCGGTGGACGGCGGCCAGGGCCCGTACCGGATAGGCGGCGGCCACCTTCTCCGCGACACGGCGCATCTCCGCCTCGGCGGTGGGGTGGGACGAGTACCCGAGCTCGTCGACGTCGGCGCTGGCGTCGTGATTGCGTACCGTCCCCACGAACAGCGCGGTCCCCCCGGCGGCGTCGTCCCCCACGGCCTTGAAGACCTCGTCCAGGGAGAGCGGTTCGTCGCGGATCGCCAGGAGCCGGACCGGATCCTGCGCGGCCCGCTCACCGGGGTGGTCATAGGTAGGTGCCATGCCCCCATCGTGCCGCACCCCGCCGACCCCGTGGAACACGGCTTTCACCCGGCACGCGCGCGTTCCGCTCGGAGCCTCCTCCAGGACACCCGGGCGCGCCGTGCGGCAGCGGGTCGTGGGCTCGAGCGACCACGCGCCGGCGCGACCCGGCTCAACGCGGCACCGCGCGACCTGGCTCCGCGCGACCCGGTTCGGCCCGGTTCCGGGCAGCTCCGGGCAGCTCCGGGCAGCTCCGAGAAACCCGGCTCCCGGGCGGCACCGCACGACCCGGCTCCGCGCGACACGCCCGGTTCGCGCGACACGCCCGGTTCGCGGGGTGGGCCCGCAAAAGCACCGGCCATGCCGGGCCGCCGTCCGCCCCGGTGACACGGCGGCGCGGCACCGGTCTCAGAACCTGCGCCGGGCCTTCCGGGCCCGGCGGACCACCGCCGCCGCGCCGAGCAGCGCCACCGTCGCGCCCGCCGCGCCCGCCGCCGTCGCGTCCTTGCGTCCCAGCCGCCGGCCGGCCACCGTGTGCCGCCCCGCGACCTCCTCCAGCAGCTCCGCCAGGACCTCCTCGTTGGTCCAGCGCGGGCGCCACCCGGCGTCGTGCAGCCGGCTCCCGCTCACCACCCAGGGGTACATCGTGTAGGCGAGGTCTCCGGCGGGCGAGGGCGTGAGCCCGATCCGGTGGAGCCGGGCGGCGGCGCCCAGCGCGACCGCGGACGGCAGCTCCATCCGCCGGATCCCGCTCAGCTCCTCCACCTCCTCCTGCTCCAGCCACCCGTCGCAGCCGACGGCCAGCTCGCCCTCGACCTTCTCGACGACCGCGTACTCCAGGGCGGCACACAGGTCCTCGACGTGGCAGAACTGCCAGGCGGGCCTCGATCCCGTCACCACCAGGAGCCGGGGAGACTCGAAGTACCTGGTCAGCGCGGTGTCCGTACCGCCGCCGACGAGTACCGCGGGCCGTACGACGGTCACGTTCAGCCCCGGGTGCGCCCGCGGCGCGCGGCGGGCGAGCCGCTCGATCTCCAGCAGGTCGCCGACGCCCGTCGCCTCGGCCGTCGCCCGCAGTTCGGCGTCCTCGGACAGCGGCAGTTCGTTGTCGGGCAGCGCTCCGTAGACCATCGCCGACGTGCACAGCACCACCCGGTGGACCCCGGCCGCCGCGGCGGCGGTGAGCACGGTCTGCGTCCCCCGGACGTTGTAGGCGGTCCGGGCCGCCGCGTCCGTCTCCAGATCGAGGTCGAGCGCCAGATGGACCACGACGTCCGCGCCGCGCAGCTTCTCGGCGATCGCCGGGTCCCGGACGTCCAGGATGTGCCACTGGGCGTCGGCGCACTCGCCGCGCCGCTCGTCGATGGCGACGACCTGCTTGATCTCCTCGCTGGCGGCCAGGCGCTCGGTGAGCAGCGCCCCCACACCGCCCGCGGCGCCGGTGACCGCGACGACGGGGCCGCGCGAGGCTGGGCTGGTTGAGTGGTTTCGCGCTGCGCGAACCTGCGGATCTGGGGAACTCACCGGGCGTCTCCAGCGGTTGTCTTCAGTAATGGGCGCGTGTGACGCGCCCCTACCAGGTGGCATCCATCCTGCCGCAGGCGACGAGTCGGCGAAGCACCGAGGCCCGATCGGGTTCAGGTGTCTACGCTGGGTGGTGTTGTGGGCAGCCGCCGTCGGAACGAACCGGCGGCCTTACCAGCCGAGGAATCCCGTGAGTGACACCCCATTCGGATTCGGCCTTCCGCCGGAGGAGCCGGAGCACGGCGACGAGGGCAAGAAGAAGGACCAGCAGAGCGGCGGTGGTCAGGGACCGTTCGGTTTCGGGCTGCCCGGAGCCGGCGGACCCGGAGCCGACAATCCGCTCGCAGCCATGTTCGGTTCGATGAACCCCAACGACCTGGGCGCCGCGTTCCAGCAGCTGGGGCAGATGCTCTCGTACGAGGGCGGACCGGTGAACTGGGACATGGCCAAGCAGATCGCCCGGCAGACGGTCGCGCAGGGCACGTCCGACGGCACCAAGGACGCGAGCGTCGGCCACGCCGAGAAGCTCGCGGTCGAGGAGGCCGTCCGTCTGGCCGATCTGTGGCTGGACGACGCCACCTCCCTGCCGTCCGGCGCGGCCTCCGCGCTGGCCTGGAGCCGGGCGGAGTGGGTCGAGGCGACCCTGCCGGTGTGGAAGGAACTCGTCGACCCGGTCGCCGAGCGGGTCGGCGCGGCCATGGGCGACGTGCTGCCCGAGGAGATGCAGGCCATGGCGGGCCCGCTGATCGGGATGATGCGCTCCATGGGCGGCGCCATGTTCGGTACGCAGATCGGCCAGGCCGTCGGCGTGCTCGCGGGCGAGGTCGTCGGCTCGACCGACATCGGTCTGCCGCTCGGCCCGGTCGGCAAGGCCGCGCTGCTGCCGCTGAACATCGAGTCGTTCGGCAAGGACCTGAGCGTCCCCCAGGAGGAGGTGCGGCTCTACCTCGCCCTGCGCGAGGCCGCCCACCAGCGCCTGTTCGCGCACGTGCCGTGGCTGCGCTCGCACCTGTTCGGCGCAGTCGAGGGATACGCGCGCGGGATCAAGGTCGACACCGCGAAGCTGGAGGACGTGGTCGGCCAGTTCGACCCGCAGAACCCCGAGGAGCTGCAGCAGGCACTCCAGCAGGGCATGTTCCAGCCGGAGGACACGCCGGAGCAGAAGACGGCGCTGGCCCGTCTGGAGACGGCGCTCGCACTGGTCGAGGGATGGGTGGACGCGGTCGTCCACTCGGCGGCCAAGCCGCGGCTCTCGTCGGCCGACGCGCTGCGCGAGACGCTGCGCCGCCGCCGCGCCACGGGCGGTCCGGCCGAGCAGACGTTCGCCACGCTGATCGGACTGGAGCTGCGCCCGCGCCGGCTGCGCGACGCCTCGCGCCTGTGGGCCTCGCTCACCGACGCGCGCGGTGTGGACGGCCGGGACGGCCTGTGGGCCCACCCGGACATGCTGCCGACGGCGTCCGACCTGGACGACCCGGACGGCTTCGTGCACCGCGAGCACATGGACTTCTCCGAGCTCGACAAGATGCTCGGCGAGGCCGCGAGCGGCACCGCCGAGAAGCCGGACCTGAAGAAGCACGACGGCTCCGAGGACTCCGGCAAGGGCGACGACGCCGAGTGAGCCTGTACGACGACGCGGTCCTCGTGCTGAAGGACCACGAGGGCCAGGAAGAGCTGCGCCAGGTCTATCTGGACCATCTGTCCGGGCATCCGGACGGGATGTGGAAGTCCTGTCATGCCGGGCACCTCACGGCGAGCGCGCTGGTGATCGATCCGTCACGCGGGCGCGTCCTGCTGACGTTGCACCGCAAGCTCCGGATGTGGCTGCAGATGGGCGGGCACTGCGAGCCGGGCGACGCGACCCTGGCCGAGGCCGCCCTGCGCGAGGCACTGGAGGAGTCTGGCGTCGAGGGCCTGACCCTGTTGCCGGGCGGCCCCGTGAGGCTGGACCGGCACGCCATCCCGGCACCGTGTCACTGGCATCTGGACGTCCAGTACGCCGCCCTCGCCCCGGTCGAAGCCGCCCCGGCCATCAGCGAGGAGTCCCTGGACCTGCGGTGGTTCGCCTACGACGAGGTCGCCGAGGTGGCCGACGAATCGGTCGTACGGCTCCTGGAAGCGGCCCGCGCCCGGCTGTGACCGCCGCGACGGACCCCGATGGGTGAGGGGCGACCGCCCAGGGCGGTCGCCCCTCACCTCTGCTCGACGGACCGGCGTACCCCGTACCTCTGGCTCAGAGGACCGCCGTATTCCGTACGTCAGAGGACCGTCGTACTCCGTACGGCGGAACGCTCAGCTCCAGACATTGCCCTGGTTCTGCGCGTGCACGCCCTGCTGGCCCATGCCGTACTGGGCCCGCAGCCCCTGCCCGATCACCGCGTTCTGCGGCGGCAGCAGTTCACTGGGCTGCACGAGCGCGTAGCCGGTGCCCATGAAGCTGAGTTCCCAGCCCTCACCGGTGTTGCCGCGGCGCCGCCACACCCCGGAGGAGTGGGTCTGGGCCTGCATCTGCACGCGCAGACCGGTGGACCACGCGACGATCGCGTCGGCGTCGCAGTTGACGTACCGGTCCGGGGTGACCTGCATCATCAGCGGCGACCCGGAGGTCACCAGCGCGACCTTGCCGCGCCCGGTGATGTTGAGCTGGTACTTGCCGGAGCCGGAGATGCCGTACTGGCTGTCCACGGCGATGACCTCGTGGTGCAGCCCGGAGTCCATCGCCAGCACATAGCTGCTGTCGACGGTGAGGCCGTCCTGGTCGACGTCGAGGACGTGCACGTGCTGGCCGAGGTTGGCGAGGTAGACCGTGCCCTGCCCGTGGCAGCGCATGAGGTCGAGGCCCTCACCGGTGTACGCACGCGCCCGGTGCTGGCTGTTGTTCTGGTACTCGGCGTCGAACTCGACGAGACCCTGGTACGCGACCATGGTGCCCTTGCGGGCGAGGATGTCGTCGTGCCCCTCCAGGACGATGCGCAGCATCTGCGCGTTCTGCAGGCTGTAACGGTCCTGGGTCTGCTGCTCGTTGTAGCCGAAAAGCGGGCTCTGCATGATGTCCTGCTTCCCCTCAGCCCCGGAACCGGAGGCGGTCGGTGCTGTCCTCGCTGGGCTGGACGACGACGATGCCCTGCCCGGAGAACGCCATCTGGAACGCCTCGCCGCTGCCGCGTCCGATCAGCGACTGCGCCTTGAAACTGCGCTTGCCCTTCACCTTGAGGTTCGGGGACCAGGCGACGAGCGCGTCCGGGTCGACGTACGTCTCGTCCTCACCGCCGCCGCAGTCGACGACGATCGGCTTGCCGCGGGAGGTCAGCGCCACCCAGCCCTGACCGGAGATCTTGGTGTTCCACAGACCCTGCCCGGCGAACTTGGCGAGCCCCTTGACCCGCTCGACACCCCAGGTGAGGTGGGCGTCGAAGGCGAGCAGATTGGTCGCGTTGACGGAGATCGCGTCACCGTTGAGGTTGATGACGACGACGTTCGCCCCGTAGTCGGCGAGGTAGAGCAGGCCGTCGCCGGAGCACTTCATGAGGGGTGCGCCCTCGCCGGTGATCCAGTCGCGGGCGATCTGGCGTACGGCGGGCGGGTTGGGCTCGTACTGGACGAACCCTTCGTAGGCGACCATCGACCCCACGCGCGCGAGGAGGTCGTTCCCGGTCTGCATGGCGACCTTCAGCATGTGATTGCCGTGGTTCTCCATGCGCGCGGTGACGGGTGCAGGGGCGAAGCCCGCGAGTGGCTGGTTCATGACGGGCTCCCTCAGACCTCGTACGGCTGGACGACGACGAAATTGCCGGGCGCGGCGCGGAACTGGAGGTTCACGCTCTCCCCGGTGTCACCGGCGTAGGCGTTGCGGCGCATCCTCACCTGGCTGGAGACGATGACCTGCGCGGCGGCGGACCAGGCGACGACGGCGTTGCAGTCGGCGAACGTCGTGGGGGTCACCGGCAGGACGACAGGGGCGCCGTGCGTCTTGACGACGATGGTGCCCGTCCCCTGGAACTGCATCGTGAAGAGCGCGCCCCCGGGGATGCCGTGTCCTTCGATGCGGCGGACCTCGTACTGGAGGGACTCGTCGAAGGCGAGGACGCTCTCCGCGGAGACGCAGATCGCGTCCCCCTGGAGTTCGATGGGGTGCACGTGGGTGGCGTTCTCGGCGAAGAACACCTGGCCCTGGCCGGTGCAGCGCATCAGCTGCATCTCCTGGCCGGTCGCGCTGCCGACGAGCCGGCCAGCGAATCCGGCGCCCTTGTAGCTGAAGTCGACCTTGCCCTGGTACAGCACCATGCTGCCCTGGCGGGCCAGTACGGGCTGACCGCCGACACCGAGGTCGACGCGGATGAGCTTCTTGTTCTGCGGGGTCCAGCGCTGACCTGTGGGCGTCTCCTTGAAGGCGCCCAGCGCGGCGGCCACACCGGCTCCGCCCTGCGGAGCACCCTGGGGCGCGCCGTAGGGGGAGGGAGCGCCGGGCTGGCCCGGGTACTGCCCGGGTGCCTGGCCCGGGATCTGGCCGTACGGCGGCTGCTGGCCGTAGCCGGGGGGCGCCGTCGGGGGCTGACCGTATCCGGGAGCGGCCGGTGCCTGCTGGCCGTAGCCGGGCGGCATGTGGGCCGTCTGGCCGGGCTGCTGACCGTAGCCGGGCGGCGGACCGGGCGGCTGTCCGTAGGGCGCGGGGCCCGGCGGCGGGACGGTACCGCCCGGCGGGGTGTGCAGCGGCGCCACGATCGTCGGCGCGCCGTGCATCGAGGGCGCGGGGGCGGGCGTGGGAGCGTGCGGCACGCCACCGGGGGGCGGCGCGAAGCCCTGCGCGGGCGCCGGAGCGGGAGGCGCGGGAGCGGGCGCCGGGGGCGCGCCGAACGCGGGCGGGGCGAAGGACGGAGCCGCGCCGGACTGCGGCTGCGGGGCGGCGGCAGGCTCCTCCTCGGCGACCTCGCCGCCGAAGTTCTTCAGCAGCGCGTCGAGGCCGCCGTCGAAGCCCTGTCCCACCGCGGCGAAGCGCCAGACGTCCTTGAGGTAGAAGTCGCCCAGCATCACGGCGCGCTCGGTGGAGAACTCGGCACCGCTGAACGCGTACCGGGCCACCTCCTCGCCGCCCGCGACGACGCGGAGGTATCCGGGGGCGATCTGCGACATCTGTCCGGCGCCGTCGATCGTCGCCGTGAACGACAGCTTCTGGATCTGCGCCGGAATCCGGTCGAGGGTGATCCGGAAGGACTCCGTGTCGCCCGACTGCGCGCCGAGCAGCTGGATGGACTCCTCGGGGGACTTCGGCTGGTTGAAGAAGACGAAGTACCGGTCGTCCGACAGCCGTTCGTCGGCGTCCAGGCCGAAGCAGCTGATGTCGAAGGTGAGTCCGGGGCCGGTGATCTGCACACCTACGTACAGATCCGTGCCCGCGGTGAGGTCACTGATCTTGGCCTTGTGGCCGCGTTGGAATTCCCTGGCCATGCGTAACGACCGTCCCCCATCCCGAATGCGAGTGCGTCGCGCCAGGCTAACCGCAAAGTCCGGAAGTGGACGAAGCCGGTGCAGAGCCGGTACACAATCGCACTCCCGGCGGAACGGGACGGCCCCTACTCGTCGCGTGCCGCCGGAAGGTGGGGCAGCCGGTCCGCGGCGACGACGCCCTCGAGATAGCCACGGGCGCGCTCGGTACGCGGATAGGCCTCCAGGAGCCGCCAGAAACGGGGCCCGTGGCCGGGTACGAGCAGATGGGCGAGCTCGTGGAGAAGGACGTAGTCGACGACGTACTCGGGCATGCCCTGCAGCCGGTGCGACAGACGGATGCTGCCCTCGGCCGGGGTGCAGGAGCCCCAGCGGGTGTTCTGGTTGGTGACCCAGCGCACCGACGAGGGCCGCGCCCTGCCGTCGAAGTAGTGGGCCGACAGCCGCTCGGCGCGCTCGGCCAGCTCGGTGTCGCCGAGAACGCGCCGGCTTTCCTGGGCGGCCAGTTTGTCGAGCATGACGGTCACCCAGCGCTTCTCCTCCGCCTCGGACATCCGGGCGGGGATGAGTACGACGGTGCGGTCGCCCTCGCGGTACGCGGAGACCGTTCTGCGCCGTCGGGCGCTCCTGCGGACCTCGATCGCGCTCGCCCCCGAGCCGCTCGGCGGCGGGCTCGTCGTGCTGCGCTGTGATGTCGCGGCGCTGTGCGGTGGGTCGGCGGGCACGCCCCGACGTTACCTGCTGCGCAGGGGGGAAGTCCCGCCCCCGGGACGGTTCTCTGCGGATCCGCGCTCTGCCCGTCCGATTCGTACGACGAACGGTGCCGTCTGTGGACAAGTTTCGGCGGGGTCCGGCGGGCACGGGCATGCTGGCATTCGGTCCGCGCTGCGGGAGTGCGCCGCGGACATACGGGGACGTACTACGGATCTACGGGGGTAGGTCATGCATCCGATCGTGAAGCCCGCTCTGCGGCGCGGCTGGCGGGATCTCAACACCGTGCAGTTCGGCATGACACCGGCGCACGCGATGGTGCTGGGCCCGATGGACACGGCGACCGGCAGCTTCCTCGAACTGCTCGACGGGACACGCGGAATGCCGCTGTTGCGCACGCAGGGGCGCGAGATGGGGCTGCCCGACGGCCACGTCGACACCCTGGTGGACCGGCTGGCCGGGTCCGGTCTCCTGGACGACACGACCGGAGGCGGTCCGGCCGCGCATGCCCTGCGCGAGAAGAAGGAGGTCATGGACCGGCTGCGCCCGGACCTCGCCTCCCTCTCCCTGGTCGCCCGCGAGCCGGACGGGGCCGTCGGGCGCCTGGCGGCCCGCCGCAGCCTGCGCGTTCAGGTGCGGGGCGCCGGCCGGGTGGGAGCCGGCCTGGCCGCGCTGCTCGCGGGCGCGGGTGTCGGCGAGGTCGAGGTGCGTGACGTCGGCCGCGTCGAGCCATGGGACGTGGCACCGGGCGGGCTTTCCGTCGAGTCCGTCGGGGAGCGCCGCGAGGACGCCGCCCGGCGGGCGGTGCGCCGGGCCGCCCCGGACCGTCCGCCCCGCGTCTCCGGCGAGGAGAGGGCGGGGGAAGAGACGCGCGGACTGTCCCTCGTGATCATCGCTCCCCGGGACGGTCTCGCCGTCCACGCGCCGGACCCCGCGTCGGCCGAGGGTCTGATCATCTCGGGGACGCCCCATCTGTACGCGGGGGTCGTCGAGGCGACCGGAGTCGTGGGACCCCTGGTCCTGCCCGGCGACACCGGCTGCGCGGGCTGTCTGGACCAGCGGCGCACCGACCGGGATCCGGCCTGGCCGCGTCTGGTCGCGCAGTGGCGCTCCGGGCGGCAGCGCCGGGTGGCCGCGTGCGATCTCGCCCTGGCCGCCGCGGTCGCCGGACTCGCCGCGAGCCACGCTCTCACCTTTCTGGACGGAGATCCGCCCGCCGCCGCGGGGACCCGCTGGGAGGCGTCGCTGCCCGGATGCGTGTGGCGTGCGGCACCGGTCCGGGCGCATCCCGCCTGCGCCTGTGGCACCGCGAGGAAAACAAATGGTGAGCGAACCCCCGAGGACGGCGAAGCGCACGAGACAATGGCGGGGCGACAGCCGCACGCGGCACAGCTTGCTGGGACCTGGAGGGCGCATGTCTGATCTTCCCCGGAAGGCGGTCACCCGGACCGCCAAACTGGCCGCGCTGCCACTCGGCTTCGCCGGGCGTGCTACCTGGGGACTCGGGAAGCGGATCGGCGGGAGATCGGCGGAGATCGTGGGCCGCGAGCTCCAGCAGCGCACGGCCGAACAGCTCTTCAAGGTCCTCGGGGAGCTGAAAGGCGGGGCGATGAAGTTCGGACAGGCACTGTCCGTGTTCGAGTCGGCACTGCCGGAGGAGATCGCGGGCCCTTATCGTGCGGCGCTGACGAAACTCCAGGAAGCGGCGCCTCCCATGCCGACACGCACGGTCCACTCCGTTCTGGAGGAGCGGCTCGGCGCGGACTGGGCCGAGCTGTTCGTGGAGTTCGAGGACAAGCCGTCGGCGGCGGCCTCGATCGGCCAGGTGCACCGGGCGGTGTGGCACGACGGCCGCGAAGTCGCCGTCAAGGTGCAGTATCCGGGGGCGGGCGAGGCCCTGCTGTCCGACCTGACCCAACTCGGCCGCTTCGCACGGCTGCTGGGACCCCTGATCCCCGGAATGGACATCAAGCCGCTCATCGCGGAGCTGCGCGACCGCGTCTCCGAGGAGCTCGACTACGGCCTCGAGGCACAGGCCCAGGCGGCGCACGCCGAGGAGTTCGCGGACGATCCGGATGTGCTGGTGCCCGCGGTGGTCCACCAGTGCGAGCAAGTTCTGGTGACGGAGTGGATCGACGGGGTGCCTCTGTCGGAGGTCATCGCCGACGGCACGCCGGAACAGCGGGACCGTGCCGGCCAGTTGCTGGCCCGCTTCCTCTTCTCGGGCCCCGCCCGCACCGGTCTGCTGCACGCCGATCCGCACCCGGGCAACTTCCGCCTCCTGCCGGACGAGAAAAGCGGCTGGCGTCTGGGGGTCCTGGACTTCGGCACGGTGGACCGGCTTCCCGGCGGTCTGCCCCAGCCGATCGGCGATTCCCTCCGCATGACCCTGGACGGTGACGCCGAGTCGGTCTATGAACTGCTCTGCGAGGAAGGCTTCGTGAAGGAGTCGATAGACCTCGAACCGGACGCCGTCCTGGACTATCTGCTGCCGATCATCGAACCGGCCGAGGTGGACGAGTTCACCTTCACCCGGGGCTGGATGCGCAGCCAGGCCGCCCGCATCGCCGACCCGCGTTCCCCCGCACACCAGTTGGGCCGGCAGTTGAACCTGCCGCCCGCCTATCTCCTCATACACCGGGTGACCCTGAGCACCATAGGCGTGCTGTGCCAGCTCGGTGCGACGGTCCGGCTGCGCGACGAACTGGAGGAGTGGCTGCCGGGGTTCGTGCCGGAGGAGGAGCTGGAGGACGAGGAGCTGGGCGAAGAGGTGTCGGCCGCCGAGGCTTGAGTCCGCGTCGCCGATCAGGCCTTCGGCATCGGGCGTCCGGGATCGGGCGTCCGGGATCGGCCCGACGGCATCGGACCTACGACGGCAGGGCGGCGACGGCTGTCGGCCGGGGGTGGCCGACGGGGGCGGGGGCGTCGGCCCGGGCTACCACCAGGCCGAGTCGAGACGGCCCTCGATCGCCCTGAGGTTGCTGCGGGCGCAGTCGTCGCAGAAGTACTGGCGGATGCCGTTCTCGACGGAACAGGTCCACGTCGGCCGGGGGCCGGGAGCCGTCGTTCCGCAGCGGGCGCACACGATCTTCTCGGCTTCGTCCGCGTCGGACTCCGCTGCGGGGCCGGTGCCGTCACTGTCTTCGGGAAGACTCGTCACTCTGGCGACGATATCCCCGCGGCCTGCGGTTCGCCCGGTACAACGCACCGCGGGGGCCGGTCCGTTCGGACCGGCCCCCGCGGGATTCATCGTCTGTGACTGCTGCGACTGCAACGGCTGCTACGACGGCGTGCGTCGATTACTGCATGACCGCCATGGCCAGCGCGCGCCGGGCTCGCATCGAAGCGCGCTCGGCCCGGCGCTGCATGCGGCGAGCGGCCGCCAGGCGCACGGCCTGACGTTCCCGCTCGGCCTGGTGCAGTCGCTCGTGCATATGCGCACGAGCCAGGGCTTCTGGGATGAGTTGCATCTCTCGGGTCCTGTTCTGACGCGAGCCGGTCGCGCCGGTGGTGGTGAAGTCTGGGGTCGCGGAGCCTGCGGGCTCGCTCGTGGACGGCTTCATCGGGGCCTGTTTCTTGGGGTCGTGCGTCAGGGGGCGGTCGATCGTTCCTCGGATGTTCATGCCGCGACCGGGTTCTTGCGCGGGCGGCCACGCGGCCGCTTGCGGGCCACGACCACACCCTGGACGAAGAGCTCGCCACCCCAGACGCCCCAGGGCTCACGCCGCTCCTTGGCGCCGGCGAGGCAGGCCTCCATCAGCGGGCAGGTGCGGCAGAGAGACTTGGCGTACTCGACATCGGCCGGCGACTCGGCGAAGAAGACCTCCGGGTCGTAGGAACGGCAGGGGACGGGTACGCCGAGGTTCTCGATGGCGTCGTCGAGCGCGGTGAGCGCGGTGAGGGGGATCAAGGTGGAGTCCTCCGTGAGGCCGGGCGGGGGGATCGTTTCGGAAGGCGGTACGGACGGGGCGTGCGCTTCGAGTTGCACGGTTCGTCTTCCTCGTCTGGTCGTGCCGGCCGGGGTCGGCCGGTTGGCGGCTGGTACCGGGTTCTTTTCTTGTCCCGAGGCCCCTTCGCTCTGCCGTCCCCGGTCGGGGACAAACAGAAGGGCCGCGGATCCCGGGTGGGGTTCCGCGGCCCTGAAGGCGCCGACCTGATGGTGAATCAGGCTGGATCACTCCAGGGTTCAGGCCCACGGAAGGCCCACATCGTGTGGTGCTGCTGCGTCTGCTTCAGGGATCCGGCACTGGCTGCCGCAAAGGCATAGGCATGTGCTTCAGCCACTACTGCCGCTTCCAGTGCCTGCGTCGGTCGCTCATTGCGCTCACGAACGGGAAGACCCGCGAGAGACACGGAGGACGCCGGCCGGACGGCGCGAATGCCGGACAGACCGGTGCCCAGGTTCGAAACGCCGAGCGGGCACGTGGAGACGACGACCGAGCGATCGGTCATTTTCACGGTGGTGCTGAAGCTGGTGTTGATGCTGATCACTGGAATCGCCTCCTCTCGGCGTCTTGAGGGCCGGTGCGAACCGGTCCGACGGCTATTAAGTACAGCACGGAACCAGGGCCTTCGAGAAGGCCGCTGCTGCCGTGGTTAAGAACCTATGGGGATTGCCGGGGCATGCGCAAACTATTTTCCCGACGAGTTTGAATCAGTTGCCCTCACCGTGTTCCCCGACCTCCCCACCTGCACAGATGGCCAGAACTTCGGCTCCGAAGCGGTTGAGTTTGCGGACGCCGACCCCGGGGATCCGGGCGAGCTCGCCCTCGTCGTCCGGCGCGGTCTCCGCGATCGCCATCAGTGTCCTGTCGGTGAAGACGCAGAACGCGGGCTGCCCGCTGCGCTCCGCCTGCACCGCCCGCCACTCGCGCAGCCGCTCGTACAGACCCTCGTCCATGTCGGAGGGGCAGCCGTCACAGCGCATCAGCTTCATCTCACCGGCGTCGGTGAGCGTGCGGCCGCAGACCCGGCAGCGCGCGGGGGTGCGGCTCGTACGCTGTACGGCGGTGACGCCGGCCCGCGCGGCACCGCGCTCGATACCTCCCGAGGCACCGCCGGCTCCGGCGCCCGCCGTGGCCACGGAGCCGGGACGCAGACCGTCGAGGAACCGGCTGGGGCGGCGGCCCGCGCGGCCTCCGGGCGAGCGGGCGAGCGCCCAGGAGACGAAGAGGCGCTCCCTGGCGCGGGTGACTCCGACGTAGAGGAGGCGGCGCTCCTCCTCGATCTGGTCGTCGGTCTTTGCATAGGTGATCGGCATCATGCCCTCGGCGACGCCCACCAGGAAGACGACGTCCCACTCCAGTCCCTTGGCGGAGTGCAGGGAGGCGAGGGTGACCCCCTGAACGGTCGGGGCGTGCTGGGCGCTCGCGCGTTCGTCGAGCTCGGCCACCAGGTCGGCGAGCGTGGCACCGGGCTTGGCGGTCGCGAAGTCCTGTGCGAGATACACCAGGGCGGCCAGCGACTCCCAGCGCTCTCTGACCGCGCCGGAGCCCGCCGGGGGATTGCTCGTCCAGCCTTCGCCCGAGAGCACCGCCCGGACCTGCGAGGGCAGGTCGACGACGTCGTCGAGGAGCGAGTCGTTGCCGCCGAAACGGGCCGCGGCGCGCAGGGCCGCGCCCGCCTTGCGCACCTCGGGGCGGTCGAAGAACCGCTCGGCCCCGCGCAGCTGGTAGGGCACACCGGCGTCGGCGAGGGCCTGCTCGTAGGTCTCGGACTGGGAGTTCGTGCGGAACAGGATCGCGATCTCGCCGGCCGGTACGCCCGAGGCGATGAGGTCGCGGATGCGGCGGGCGGCACCCTCGGCCTCGGCGGGCTCGTCCGTGTACTCGGCGTAGACGGGCTCGGCGCCCGGGGGCCGCTGGGAGATCAGTTCGAGACGGTGGTCGGCGGCCCGGCCGCGCGCCTGGGAGAGCAGACCGTTGGCCAGGTGGACGACCTGGGGCGAGGAGCGGTAGTCGCGGACGAGCTTGACGACGGTGGCTCCGGGATGACGGGTGCGGAAGTCGAGAAGGTGGTCCGGGGTTGCACCGGTGAACGAGTAGATCGTCTGGCTCGCGTCGCCCACCACACAGAGGCTGTCCCGCTCGCCGAGCCACAGCTCCAGCAGGCGCTGCTGGAGCGGACTGACGTCCTGGTACTCGTCGACCACGAAGTGCTGGTACTGGGAGCGGACCTGCTCGGCGATGTCGTGCCGGTCCTGCAGGATGGCGACCGTGAGCAGCAGGACGTCCTCGAAGTCGATGACCGAGCGGTCGCGCTTGAGGTCCTCGTACGCCGCGTAGATCTTGGCGGTCTCGGCCGGGTCCCGGGGGGCTTCGCGGCCGGCGCGGGCGGCGGCCGCGGCGTAGTCGGCGGGGATGGTCTGGGTGACCTTGCACCACTCGATCTCGCCGGTGACGTCCCGCAGCTCTCCTCGGTCGAGGCGGATGCGGCAGGCGGCCGCCGCGTCCGCGACGAGCTGGATCTTGCGGTCCACCAGCCGGGGCAGTGAGCCACCGACGGCTTTCGGCCAGAAGTACTGGAGCTGGCGCAGGGCGGCGGAGTGGAAGGTGCGGGCCTGGACGCCTCCGGCGCCGAGCTGGCGCAGCCGTCCGCGCATCTCTCCCGCGGCCCGGTTGGTGAAGGTGACCGCGAGCACGCTGGAGGGCTGGAGGATCCCCGCGCGCACCCCGTAGGCGATGCGGTGGGTGATCGCCCGCGTCTTGCCCGTGCCGGCTCCCGCCAGCACGCACACCGGACCGTGCAGGGCGGTGGCGACCGCGCGCTGCTCGGGGTCGAGCCCGTCGAGCACCGCGTCGGCCGTGTCCGGAACCTGCGGGAAGAGGGTGGAGTGCGTTGCTGCTGTCACACAGCCATGCTGCCAGGTCGGCGGAGACGGGTGAGCCGGTTGTCCACAGGGAGGCGGCTGCGGTCGTACGAATGCGGCGAGCGTCACCTCCGGCGCGTGCGAGGAGATCGCGTTTCAGCCACGCCCCGGGTGTCGCGCCTCTCCCCCGCCACGACCGTTCCACCTGCGGTGCGACGCCGGTACGGCGCCGGCGGGCCGCGGGTACGGCGCTGGTGCGGCGAGTGTCACGTCCCGGCGGACGCCCCGGATACCCCCCACGGGAATGGCGGCCGGGTGACCTGCGTTCCACTTGCAGCGACCACGCACCCGAAGCCGTGAAGGAGCGCATGAGACATGCAGGGCACTGTGACGATGTACAGCACCACGTGGTGCGGCTACTGCCGTCGGCTCAAGAGCCAGATGGACCGTGAGGGCATCGCGTACAACGAGATCAACATCGAGCAGGACCCGCAGTCCGCGGCGTTCGTCGAGAAGGCGAACGGCGGCAACCAGACGGTTCCCACGGTTCTGGTGGTCGCCGCCGGCGGCGCCGAGGTCGTCATGACGAACCCGAGTCTCGCCCAGGTGAAGCAGGCCCTCACCGCCTGACCTCCCGCGCGCACGGCAATGCCCCTCCGGCGAGCTCGCCGGAGGGGCATTCGTCATGTCCGGAGCACTCTCAGGCGCTGTTCCCCCGGGTCGGCAGCGGCTTGCCGTACCAGAGCTCGATCAGGCGGGCCGCGATCGAGATCCCGTAGGGAGGCATGACCTCCCCCGAATCGAAGGCGGCCCTCAGGTCGTCCCGGGAGAACCAGCGGGCTTCGTGGATCTCCTCGCCGTCGACGTCGATCTCCGACGAGGTGGCGCGGGCCCTGAAGCCCAGCATGAGGCTGGAGGGGAACGGCCAGGGCTGGCTGGCGACGTACTCGACCTCGCCGACCGTGACGCCGGCCTCCTCGAAGACCTCGCGGCGCACCGACTGCTCGATGGACTCACCGGGCTCGACGAAGCCCGCGAGGGTGGAGAAGCGGCCTTCGGGCCAGTGCACCTGGCGTCCGAGCAGGATGCGGTCGTCGTCGTCCGTGACGGCCATGATCACGGCCGGGTCGGTGCGCGGGTAGTGCTCGGCGCCGCAGGCGGGGCAGCGGCGGATGTGGCCGGCCGCGGCGATGACCGTGCGCTCGCCGCAGCGGGAGCAGAAGCGGTGGGTGCGCTGCCAGTTCTCCAGGCCGACCGCGTGCACCATCAGGCCCGCGTCGCGCGGCGACAGCAGCAGGCCGGCCTCGCGCAGGCCCGCCGGGCGCGCGGACTGGTCGATACGGCCGGGAAGGGCGTCCTTCTGGAGCGCGAAGTAGCTCACCCCGTCGTCGTCCGTGCCCAGGAAATAGCGGTGCGCCTCGGTGAGCGGGGCCTCGAAGGCGGGCGTCATCAGCAGTTCGGTGGTGCCGTCGGCCGTCTCGTCGATGAGCACCTGGCCGCCGGAGACCACGAAGACGCGGGTCGTGGGGTGGCTCCAGGCCGCCGCGAGCCAGGCCTCGTCGAGCCGGTGGTGGGCGGCGCGGTCGATACCGCTCGGGGCGGTGAGCGAGATGGGACGGTCGGCGCTGTGGTCGGTCCAGGTGGTCACGGATGCTTCCAACTCCCCCGGTGGAACGGTTGTTTCGGCGGGCGGTTCAGCAGGACGGGCGTGCGGTGCGCTCTCGGGACTGCGGTTCGGCTTGTTCAGTGTGTCTCGCGCCAGTTCTCGGCCAGGTCGCCCCACAGGTAGGCGGTCGTCTCGACGCCCTTCATGAGGAGGTCGAGTTCGACCTTCTCGTTGGGGGCGTGCCAGCCGTCGGAGGGAACGGAGATGCCCAGGAACAGCACCGGGGCGCCGAGGACTTCCTGGAGGTCGGCCGCCGGTCCCGAGCCGCCCTCGCGGGTGTAGCGGACCGGCTGCTCGAAGGCCCGGCCCATGGCGCGGACGACGGACTGCAGGGCGGGGTGGTCCAGCGGTGTCAGGCACGGGCGGGTGGACGGGCTGAACGTGATCTCGTGCCGGATGCCGTCGGGTACCTGCTCGGCCGCCCAGGCGCGGACGGCCTTCTCGATGTGGGCCGGGTCCTGCCCGGCGACGAGCCGGAAGGAGAGCTTCACCAGGGCGGAGGACGGGATGATCGTCTTGCTGCCGGCGCCCTGGTAGCCGCCGCCGATGCCGTTGACCTCGGCGGTCGGGCGGGCCCAGACGCGCTCCAGGGTGGTGTGCCCGGCCTCTCCGTGGGTGGCCGTCGACCTGGCCGTGCGCAGCCACCGCTCCTCGTCGAAGGGCAGTTCCGCGAAGAGTTCGCGTTCGCGGTCGGTGAGTTCGGTGACCCCGTCGTAGAAACCGGGTACGGCCACGCGCGCGTGCTCGTCGTGCAGGGCCGCGACCAGGCGGGCGACGGCGGTGGCGGGGTTCGGCACCGCGCCGCCGAACGATCCGGAGTGGATGTCCTGCTCGGGTCCGTGGAGGACGATCTCGCACTCGGCGAGGCCCCGCATGCCCGTGCAGACCGTGGGGGTGTCCTCGGACCACATGCCTGTGTCGGAGACGATCACGGCGTCGGCGGCGAGCCGCGGCGCGTGCTTCTCGACGAGCTCGCGGAAGTGCGGGGAGCCGGACTCCTCCTCGCCCTCGATCAGCAGCTTGAGGTGCACGGCCGGGGTGGTGCGCCCGGTGGCGGCGAGGTGGGCCCGGACGCCGAGTGTGTGGAAGAACACCTGGCCCTTGTCGTCGGCGGCCCCGCGCGCGTGGAGGCGGTTGCCCCGGATCACCGGTTCGAAGGGGTCGGTGTCCCAGCCGTCCTCGCGGGCGGCCGGCTGCACGTCGTGGTGTCCGTAGACGAGGACGGTGGGTGCGTCCGGGTCCTCGGAGGGCCATTCGGCGAAGACGGCCGGGGCGCCCGCGGTCGGCCAGACCTCGCAGGTCGGGAAGCCGGTCTTCCGCAGTTCGGCGGCGAGCCAGTCGGCGCTGCGTGCCACGTCCGCGGCGTGCTCGGGCTGGGCCGAGACCGAGGGGATGCGCAGCCACCGACCGAGGTCGTCGAGGAAGGCGGCGCGGTGCGTCTCGATGTACGTACGGACGGTGCTGACGGCGTTGTCAACGGGCTTGCTCATGTTCCTGAGCCTATCCGCCCACAGAGGCGTGTTCGTCCGGTGGTTCTCCGGGGACCCCGTCCGGTGCGCCCGCCGGGTCCTCGGTGAGCAGCCGCTCCAGCGCGGCACGGTCCGGCAGGCCCTCCGGTCGTACGACCTCGCCGTCGCGGACGTGGAGGAACGCGGCCGTGACGGATTCCAGGGGCACCCCCTGCCGTTCGGCCCAGCCCAGGCGGTACAGAGCGAGCTGGAGCGGGTCGGCCGTGCGGCCGTGGCCGGTCTTCCAGTCGACGATCTCGTACGTCGTCCCCTCGCCGTCCCCGTTCCTGTAGACGGCGTCGATCCGACCGCGGACCACCCGGCCCGCGATCGCGAGCTGGAAGGGCACCTCGACGCGGTAGGGGGTGCGGTGCGCGTAGGGAGTGCGTTCGAAGGCGTCCTTCAGGGCTTGCAGGTCGTGCTCGTCGGCGATCTCCGCCTCGCCGCCGGGCAGGTCCTCGGGCTCCAGCATCGGCAGCCGCAGCGCCTCGAAGCGGGACTCCACCCAGGCGTGGAAGCGCGTGCCCCGGCGCGCGGCGCGCTGCGGGGGGCGTGGCATGGGGCGGGCGAGTTCCTGTGCGAAGCCGTCCGGGTCGGCGGCCAGACGCACCAGCTGGGAGGCGGTGAGCGAGGCCGGCAGGGGGACGTGGGTGACGGTCTCGCGGGCGCGCAGGAGCTCTCCGGTCAGCGCGTCCAGGTCGCGGTCCCAGGACGCGAGGGTGCGGGCCTCCTCGGGCGTGAGGCGCTCGCTGCCGGCCTCCCGGGGGTGCGGGACGGTCGGGGCCTGGGCCTGGTGCGGCACGGTCGGACGGTCGCCGCCGCGGCCGGCCGGGCGGTCTCCCGGCCGTTGCGTCGTCCAGGAGTACCGGTCCGGGTCGTCGTCCCTGGGCAGGGCGCTGTCCGGGAGGCCGCCGCGCGGGAACGGATCCTCGAGGAAGGCGTCCTCGGAAAGGCCGCCTTCGGAGTACTCGTCTTCGGGGAGGCCGTCCTCGGCGTACTCCGCGTACTCCGCGTATTCCTCGTACTCGTCGTAGGGCGGGACGTCGTCCTCGGGCGGGGGTGGCCACTCCGGATCGTCGTACGAGTTGGGGTCGTGGGCGGCGCTGTGCGGGGACGCGTCGGCGCCCGGGCGGGCCTCGTCGTGGGACGCGAGCCGCTCCAGGTGGGCGAGCACGGTCTCCGCCGCCGCCCGGCGCCGGGCGAGGGCCGCGTCGTCGAGCGGGAGCGGCCAGGCGTGGTCGGCGGCCGCTTCGCGCAGGGCCGGGTTCTCCTCGTCCTCGGCCGGCTCGTCCGCCCAGTCCTCGATCTCTCCGTGCCCGGCCGCGCAGTGGTCGTAGAGGGCGTGCAGGAAGTCCGAGGGGCCGCGCGTCCGCTTCTGGGAGGGCCCCCACCAGTGGCCGGAGCCGAGCAGGAGGGAACGGGGACGGGTGAACGTGACGTAGCCGAGGCGCAGTTCCTCGGTGTGCTGGTGGGCCTTCATGGCCTCCTGGAAGGCCTTGATGCCCTTGGCGTCCCAGGTCTCGACGTCGGGCAGCGTGTCGGCGTCGCCGCGCAGCCGGTGGGGCAGGACCTTGCCCTGGGCGGTCCACTTCTCGCGGCCCTGGCCGCTGGGGAAGGTGCCGTCGACGAGGCCGGGGACGGCCACCACGTCCCACTCCAGGCCCTTGGACTTGTGCGCGGTGAGCACCTTGACGGTGTTCTCGCCGCCGGGCAGGGCGTTGTCCAGGCCCTTCTCGTACTGCGCGGCGGTGCGCAGGAAGCCGAGGAAGGCCAGCAGGCTCGCCTCGCCGTCGCCGGACGCGAAGGACGCGGCAACGTCCAGGAAGTTGGAGAGGGTCTCGCGGCGGCGGGCGGCCAGGGCGTGCGGGGAGGCGGAGAGCTCGACCTCGAGTCCGGTGACGGCGAGGACCCGGTGCAGGACGTCCATCAGCGGGTCGGCGAGCGAGCGGCGCAGGTCGCGCAGTTCGGCGGCGAGCCGGGCGAAGCGCACGCGCGCGTCCGGCGAGAAGGGCAGCCCGTCGTCGTCCCCGGCCGCCTCGATGGGCGTCTCCAGGAATGTGTCGAGGGCGTCGGCGAGCGATATCACCTCGGCCGGGTCGACCCCCTCGACCGCCGCGGCGAGCCTGCGGTCCGGATCGTCGTCGGCCCGCGCGTGCGCGTGGGACACGAGCAGACGGGCGCGGCGCCCGAGGAGGGCGAGGTCGCGCGGGCCGATCCGCCAGCGCGGGCCGGTGAGCAGCCGGACGAGGGAGGCGTTCGCCCCCGGGTCCTGGAGGACCTCGCAGACGGCCACGAGGTCGGCCACCTCGGGCAGGTGCAGCAGCCCGGAGAGGCCCACGACCTCGACGGGGACGTCCCGGGCGACGAGCGCGCCCTGGATCTCGGCGAAGTCGGTGGCGGTGCGGCACAGGACGGCGATCTCGGCGGGTGCCGTTCCGGTGCGTACGAGATGGGCGATCGAGTCGGCGAGCCAGCCGATCTCCTCGGCGTGGGTGCGCAGCAGCGCGCAGCGCACCAGGCCGTCCCGCTCGGCTCCCGGGGCGGGCCGCAGGGCCTCCACGCCCGCGTGCATGGCGCGCAGCGGTTCCGCGAGGCCGTTGGCGAGGTCGAGGAGGCGGCCGCCGCTGCGGCGGTTCTCGCTGAGCGACTGGCGGGTCGCGGGGCGGCCGTCGGGGCGTGCGAAGTGCTCGGGGAAGTCGTCGAGGTTGGCCACGGACGCGCCGCGCCAGCCGTAGATCGCCTGGCAGGGGTCGCCGACCGCGGTCACGGCGTGTCCGGTGCCGCCGCCGAACAGTCCGGCGAGCAGGACGCGCTGGGCGACCGACGTGTCCTGGTACTCGTCGAGCAGGACCACCCGGAACTCGTCCCGCAGGATCTCCCCGACCTCGGGGCGGGTGCGGGCCAGGGTGGCCGAGAGGGCGATCTGGTCGCCGAAGTCGAGGAGGTCGCGCTCGCGTTTCGCCGCGCGGTAGCGGCCCACCAGTTCGGCGAGTTCGCGGCGGGCGGCGGCGGCCTCGGGGACCTTGCGCAGGTCGGCGTTGGTGAGCCTGGCGCCTTCCAGGGTGCGCAGCAGTTCGGCGTCGTGGGCGCGCAGGTCCTCCGCCGTCACGAGGTGTTCGGCGAGCTCGGAGTCGAGGGTGAGGAGGTCGCCGACCAGGTCCGGGAAGGAGCGGGTCAGCGCCGGGTAGAGGCCCGGGGCCTCGCGCAGCACGCGCGCGGCGAGCTGGTAGCGGGTGGCGTCGGCGAGGAGCCGGGACGTCGGTTCGAGCCCGATGCGCAGTCCGTGGTCGGTCAGCAGCCGGCCCGCGAAGGCGTGGTACGTGGAGATGACCGGCTCGCCCGGCGGGTTGTCGGGGTCGATGACGTCCGGGTCGGTGACTCCCGCCTTGACGAGCGCCTTGCGGACCCGCTCGGCGAGTTCACCCGCCGCCTTGTTGGTGAACGTCAGACCGAGGACCTGCTCCGGGGCGACCTGCCCGGTGCCGACCAGCCACACCACGCGGGCCGCCATCACCGTGGTCTTGCCCGAACCGGCTCCGGCCACGATCACCTGCGGGGCCGGCTCAGCGGTGATGCACTCCGTCTGTTCCGGGGTGAACGGGATGCCGAGGAGCTCTTTGAGCTGTTCGGGGTCGGTGATGCGGGCGGGCATGTCGCAGAGGCTAGCGGCGTCCACTGACACCGGTGGCCACATCGGCGCCCGGGACGAAAGAACCCCAGGTCAACACATATGGTGCTCTGCGTCACTTGGTGCTCTGCGTCACTCGACCACGTGCCGGCCCTCCGGCCGGGCGCTGCAGGAGGCGCGGAAAGAACAGTGCGTGCAGTGCTGTCCGGTCGTCGGCGAGAACCGTTCGTCCAGGACCTTGCCGGCGGCGTTCGCCAGCAGGTCGCCGACCCACTCGCCCTCCAGCGGCTCCTGCGCCTGCACCTTGGGGAGGGTCTCGCCGCCGTTCTTCTTGGCGGCGCCCTGGCGGAGCTGGACGAGTTCGGCACCGCCCGCCTCGGGACGTACGCCGTCGAAGACCTCGTCGACCGCGCCCTCGCCGACGGCGAGTTGGTAGACGGCGAGCTGCGGGTGGCGGGTCACCTCGGCGGCGCTCGGCGCCTGCTTGCCGGTCTTGAAGTCGACGACGTAGGCACGGCCCTCGGTGTCGGCCTCGACGCGGTCCATGGAGCCGCGGATGCGCACTTCGTAGGAGCCCGCTTCGAGCGTCACGTCGAAGTCGTGCTCGCTGGCCACCGGTGTGCGGCCGGTGCGGTCCATGACGTGCCACTTCAGGAAGCGTTCGAGCGCCACGCGCGCGTGCTCCTTCTCCTGCGCGGACTTCCAGGGCGCGTCGAAGGCGAGCGCGTTCCACACGGAGTCGAGGCGCTCCATGAGGACGTCGAGATCCGCGGGGGTGCGTCCGGAGGCGACCTCGTCGGCCAGGACGTGCACCACGTTGCCGAAGCCCTGGGCGGCTGTCGCGGGCGCGTCGGCCTTCACCTCCCGCCCGAGGAACCACTGCAGGGCACAGGTGTTGGCGAGCTGGTCGAGGGCGCTGCCGGAGAGCACGACGGGCTGGTCGCGGTCGCGCAGCGGGACCTTGCTCTCGGTCGGCTCGTACATGCCCCACCAGCGGTAGGGGTGCGCGGAGGGGACGAGCGGGCGGCCGTCCTCGTCGGCGAGCGCGGCGAGCCGGGCGAGACGGCGGGCCGCGGCCTGCCGGAGGCTCTCCGAGACGCGCGGGTCGACCGTGGTGGCGCGCAGTTCGGCGACCAGCGGGGCGACGGCCAGCGGGCGGCGTGGGCGGCCGGTCACGTCCTTGGGTTCGACGCCGAGTTCGGTGAGGAAGCGGGAGGGCTGGTCGCCGTCGTCGGCCGGTGCCTTCACCGCCGTCACGACGAGCCGTTCACGCGCGCGTGTGGCGGCCACGTAGAAGAGCCGGCGTTCCTCGGACAGGAGTGCCCCGGGCGCGAGGGGTTCGGCGAGTCCGTCCCGCCCGATGCGGTCGGCCTCCAGCAGGGAGCCGCGGCGGCGCAGATCGGGCCACAGGCCCTCCTGGACGCCCGCGACGACGACGAGGCGCCATTCCAGGCCCTTGGAGCGGTGCGCGGTCATCAGGCGTACGGCCTCGGGGCGGACGGCCCTGCGGGTGAGCGTGTCGGCCGCGATGTCCTCGGCGTCGATCTGCTCCAGGAAGTTCAGGGCGCCACGGCCCCCGGTGCGCTCCTCCGCGCGTTCGGCGGTCGCGAACAGCGCGCACACGGCGTCGAGGTCCCGGTCGGCGTTGCGTCCGGCCGCGCCGCCGCGCCGGGCGGCGCGCTCCAGACGCTGGGGCCAGGGCGTGCCGTCCCACAGGTCCCAGAGGGCCTCCTCGGCCGTTCCGCCGCCCGCGAGACGCTCACGCGCCGTGCGCAGCAGCGCGCCCAGGCGCTGGGCCCCTCGGGCGTACGCGGGATCGTGCGCGACGAGCCGCTCCGGCTCGGCCAGCGCGCGGGCGAGCAGGACGTCGGACGGCGGCGGTACGAGGTTTCCGCCGGCCCGCTCCTCCTCGCGCAGGGCGCGCCCCAGGCGCCGCAGGTCGGCGGCGTCCATGCTCGCGAGGGGCGAGGCGAGCAGGGTGAGCGCGGTCTCGGTGTCGAGCCAGGACGCGACGCGGACACCGGCGGTGTCCTCCCCCGGTCCGACGACGGCAGCGGACGCGTCGTCCGCGCCGGACAGCTCGTCCGCGCCGGACAGCTCGTCCGCGCCGGACAGCTCGTCCGCGCCGGACAGCTCGTCCGCGCCGGACAGCTCGTCCGCGCCCGATGCCCCGTCCGCACCGGATGGCGCCTCCGCACCCGCCGGTTCGTCCGCACCGGATGACACGTCCACGCCCGGTGACCTGTCCGTGCCGGACGCCCCGTCCGTACTCGGCTCCGACTCGGCGCGGGCCACCGCCCGCAGTGCCGTCAGCAGCGGCGCGACCGCGGGTTCGTGCCGCAGCGGCAGATCGTCGCCGTCGATGTCGAGGGGCACGCCCGCCGAGGTGAGCGCCCGCCGGATCGTGGGGATCGTGCGGGAACCGGCGCGCACGAGGACGGCCATCTCGCCCCACGGAACCCCGTCCTCCAGGTGGGCGCGGCGCAGGATGTCCGCGATGTTGTCGAGCTCCGTGCCGGACGTCGGGTACGTGTAGACCTCGACCTGCCCTCCGTCCCGTACCGGTGACAGCTCGCGGTGGGCGCGCACCTTCTGCGCCGGCAGCCGGGTCAGCGGCATGCGCTGGGTGAGCCGACGGGTGGCGGCCAGCAGTTCGACGCCCGAGCGGCGGGACGTGCCGAGGACCTCGACCGGGGCCGGGCGGCCGTCCGCGCGCGGGAAGGCGTCGGGGAAGTCCAGGATGCCGTTGACGTCGGCGCCGCGGAAGGCGTAGATCGACTGGTCGGGGTCGCCGAAGGCGACGAGGGTGCGCCCTCCGCCGGCGAGGCCCCGCAGCAGCCGCACCTGCGCGGGGTCGGTGTCCTGGTACTCGTCCACGTAGACGGCGTCGTACTGCGCCGCGAGCCGTTCGGCGACCTCGGGCCGGCGGACGAGGAGCACCGCACGGTGGACCAGTTCGGCGTAGTCGAGGACTCCCTGCATGTCGAGGACGTCGAGGTACTCGGCGAGGAAGGCGGCCGCCGCGCCCCAGTCGGGGCGGCCGATGCGCCGCGCGAAGGCCTCCAGGGCGTCGGGGCCGAGTCCGAGTTCCCGGCTGCGGGCAAGCACCGCGCGGACCTCGTCGGCGAAGCCGCGCGTGGTCAGGCAGGCGCGCAGTTCGTCCGGCCAGCGCACATGGGCGAGGCCGAGCCGCTCCAGGTGGGGCTGGCCCGCGAGCAGCTCGCGCACGGCCACGTCCTGCTCGGGGCCGGACAGCAGCCGCAGGGGCTCCACGAACAGGTCGCTGTCCTGGTGGGCTCGGATCAGGGCGTAGCAGAAGGAGTGGAACGTGGTGGCCCGGGGCGCGCGGGCGGCTCCGATGCGCAGCGCCATACGGTCGCGGAGCTCGACGGCCGCCTTGCGGCTGAAGGTGAGCACCAGGATCCGTTCCGGGTCGCCGCCGCGTTCGATCCGGGCGGCCACGGATTCGACGAGCGTGGTCGTCTTGCCCGTACCGGGGCCGGCGAGCACGAGCAGCGGTCCGCGCGCGTGGTCGACCACCACGCGCTGGGCCGCGTCGGGACGAGGGGGATCCACCTGGGCCGGCACGGTGCGCATCAGCCGGTACGCACCACGGGCCCCCTGGCGCACGGAGGAGTGCGTCAGGCGCCTGGTGGAGGAAGTGGAGCTCACGTGGTTCGCCGGTCCTGGTGGTCGTGCTGGTGGGCGGACTGCCGCGTGGAGGGCGGTGGCCGCGGGGCGCGGGGACGCGTGCCGACGACGCTACGCCGGTGCGGTTCACGGAAGGAGGCCTTCCGATTCTTCCCTCACACCCCGTGCGTCACATGCGTCCCGCGACGTACGAACGTACGGCATGTCACGGATGTGCCTCGTTTCGCTCGTACGGACCTCAGTGTCCCTTTCGGTCCGGTGAATGCCGGAAGCTGTCAGGTGTGACCTTCCGCGCGTTCGCCGCCGTCCCATCGGGCCCGTCTCATGTCGACACGTGGCAGATGCCCCGCGGAGGCCCGGCTCGCCTCCTTCAGCGGCGTCCCCTCGGCGCGGTAGTGGACCAGCGCGTCCAGTTCATGGCCGGGCAGCAGCACCCCGTCGGCGCGCATGACGCGCCACCACGGAACCGCCCCGCCGTAGAGGGCCAGCACCCGGCCCACCTGGCGCGGACCGCCCTCTTCCAGCCATTCGGCGATGTCGCCGTACGTCATGACGCGGCCGGGCGGGATCAGCTCGGCGACGTCGAGGACCCGCTCCGCGTACTCCGGCAGGGCGTCCGCCGGAAGGCTCTCCTCGCTCATCCGCCCCATCCTGCCCCACCCCACCGACAACGTGACCCGGCGGCGACTGTGCATATTCCTTCCCGCGGAGTGACGCTTGTAGCAGATTGCACGCCCCGCATTTGCACCCTGATGCCCCCGTGTGTCGGTCGGGCATGCCACCATCGTGCGGGCGGTGACCGGTGATACGAGATCAAGAAGAGACCATGAGGCAGCAGGGCGTGCACCCCGAAGACGCGGAGGGCATCTCCGCCGCCTCGTCACGCCCTGACACCCACGGTTCCGACGAGAACGGCACGGACGACAAGCCGGGCGAGTCCCCCTCCATGACCGGCGGGGCGGACTCCGGCAAGGCGGATCCCCCTTCCGGGACCCGGGAAACACCGTCTTCCGAGGCCCGGGAAACACCGTCTCCCGAGGACGGGGAAACCCCCTTCCGGCCCCCCTCGGAGGAGACGCGGCAGGCCGAGCGCGGCACCGGCTGCGTGGAGGAGGTCCACGCCGACGAGGTCGAAGGCGACGAACCGCTGCTTCCCGCGCGCGTGCACCGCCCTTCCGACCTGATGCGGCTCCTTGTCGGCGTCCTCGCGATCGTGGTGCTGCTCGGCATCGCCGCGTTCGCGCACGGCACCACCTCGGGCCTCGAACAGGACATCAACAAGGGCACCGGCCAGGCACCCGATCTGCTGATCAAAATCGCGGGGCTGGCGTCCAGCATCGCGATCCTCCTGGTGCCGGTCGCCTTCGCCATCGAGCGGCTGATCAAGCGGGACGGGCTGCGCATCGCCGACGGCGTCCTCGCCGCCGTCCTCGCGCACGGGGTGACGCTGGCCACGGACCTCTGGGTCGCCAGGGGCGCCCCCGACTCCATCCAGGAGGCGCTGACCCAGCCCTCACCGAGTGACATCCACGCCCTCACCGACCCGGTGCACGGCTATCTCGCACCGGTCATCGCCTACATGACGGCCGTCGGCATGTCCCGCAGACCCCGCTGGCGCGGGGTGCTCTGGGTCGTCCTGCTCCTCGACGCCTTCTCCATGCTGGTGACCGGCTACACGACCCCGTTCTCGATCATCCTGACGGTACTGATCGGCTGGACCGTCGCCTACGGAACGCTGTACGCGGTCGGCTCACCGAACGTACGGCCGACCGGACGGACGCTGATGGCGGGCCTTCGCCACGTCGGCTTCCACCCGGTCAGCGCGGCCCGCGAGGAGACGCCGGAGACCTCCGAGAGCGGCGACCGCGGCCGGCGCTACTTCGTCACCCTGGAGGACGGCCCGCCACTGGACGTCACGGTCGTCGACCGCGAACAGCAGGCACAGGGCTTCTTCTACCGCGTCTGGCGCCGGCTGACGCTGCGCGGCATCACCACCCGCCGCAGCCTCCAGTCCCTGCGCCAGGCCCTGGAGCAGGAAGCCCTCCTGGCCTACGCGGCCATCGCGGCCGGCGCCAACGCGCCCAAGCTGATCGCGACCTCCGAGCTGGGCCCGGACGCTGTGATGCTCGTCTACGAGCACACCGGCGCCCACACCCTCGACTCCCTGCCCGACGAACTGATCACCGACGACCTGCTGCGCGACACCTGGCACCAGGTGCAGGCGCTGCAGTCCCGGCGCATCGCGCACCGCAGACTCGCGGGCGACGCGATTCTGGTGGATCGTTCCGGCACGGTGATCCTCACGGATCTACGCGGCGGCGAGATCGCGGCGGGCGAACTGCTGCTGCGCATGGACATCGCCCAGCTGGTGACCACCCTCGGGCTGCGGGTGGGCGCCGAGCGGGCGGTGGCGTCGGCGGTGGGCGTGCTCGGCCCCGACGCCGTCGCGGACTGCCTGCCCCTGCTCCAGCCGATCGCGCTGACGCGCTCCACGCGCGCGACGCTGCGCAGACTCGCCCGGGAGCGCGCGCAGCGCGAACGCGAGGCGGTCCTGGAGGCCTCACGGCTGGCCCGGCTCGCCCGCGCCGAGGAGACGTCCGGGGAAGCGGCCGCGCCCGTGCCGGAGAAGGCCGGGAAGAAGGCCGTACGGGCCGAGCAGCGCGCCGAGAAGCGGGCGATCGACGAGGCCCTGGACGAGGCGCGCGAGGAGGATCTGCTCACCCAGATCCGCCACCAGGTCCTGCTGATCCGGCCGCAGGCGCCCGTGGAGCCCGCCCGCCTGGAGCGGGTCAAGCCCCGCACGCTGATCAGTGTCATCGCCGGGGCGATCGGCGCGTACTTCCTGCTCACGCAGCTCACCCACATCGAGTTCGGGACCCTCTTCGACAACGCCCAATGGGGCTGGGTCGCGGCGGCCGTGCTGTTCTCCGCCCTGAGCTACTTCGCGGCGGCGATGAGCCTCCTCGGCTTCGTGCCCGAGCGGGTGCCGTTCCTGCGGACCGCGGCGGCCCAGGTCGCCGGCTCGTTCGTGAAGATCGTGGCGCCCGCCGCGGTCGGCGGTGTCGCCCTCAACACACGCTTCCTCCAGCGCGCCGGGGTGCGGCCGGGACTCGCGGTGGCGAGTGTCGGCGCGTCGCAGTTGTTCGGGCTCGGCTGCCACATCCTGATGCTGCTGTCCTTCGGCTATCTGACCGGTACGGAGAAGACCCCGTCCCTGTCGCCGTCCCGTACGGTCATCGCGGGTCTGCTGACGGTCGCGGTGTTCATCCTCGTGGTGACGTCGGTGCCGCTGCTGCGCAAGTTCGTCTCCACGCGTGTGAGGTCGCTGTTCGCGGGTGTCGTGCCGCGCATGCTGGACGTGCTGCAGCGACCGCAGAAGCTCGTCACCGGTATCGGCGGCATGCTGCTGCTGACGGCCTGCTTCGTGATGTGCCTGGACGCGTCGATCCGCGCGTTCGGCCACGAGGAGACGAGCACGCTCAGTCTCGCCAGCGTCGCCGTCGTCTTCCTCGCCGGCAACGCGCTGGGCTCGGCGGCGCCGACCCCGGGCGGCGTCGGCGCGGTCGAGGCGACCCTCACCGTCGGTCTGATCGCCGTCGGTCTGCCCAAGGAGGTCGCGGCACCCGCGGTGCTGCTGTACCGGCTGCTGACCCTGTGGATCCCGGTGCTGCCCGGATGGCTGTTCTTCAACCACCTGACACGCAAGGGCGCGCTCTAGGGTCCGCCGCGGACCGCCCGTACGCGCTCCGCCCGACCGGCGTACGGACGACCTCGGCCCTGCCCGCGCCCGCGGGTGGGGGTTCCCCGCGTCCTCACCCGCACGGCTCGTGCCCCGAGCGCCCCACCCCGCACGCCCGCAGGATGGGGAACATGCCGAACCCGTCCCGGCCCAGGACCGCTGCCCTGGCCGTCATCGCCGTCCTGCTGGCCCCGTGGGTGTCCGGCTGCGGCAGTGACTCCAAGGACGTGGACCTGACGGCGCAGAAGCTGGACTGGAAGGCGTGCCCGGCACCGTCCGAGGCCGAGGGCGGCGGCGACTCCCCCTCGCCTCTGCCGGGTGGCGCGGAGTGGCAGTGCGCCACCATGAAGGTGCCCCTCGACTGGTCGGACCCCAAGGGCGACACGATCGGACTCGCGCTGATCCGGGCGAAGGCGAGCGGCGCCCCCGGCAGGCGCATCGGCTCGCTCGTCTTCAACTTCGGCGGACCCGGCGGCTCGGGCGTCGCCACGCTGCCCGCCTTCGGACAGGACTACGCCGCCCTGCGCACCCGCTACGACCTGGTGAGCTTCGACCCGCGCGGCGTCGGCCGCAGCGCGGGGGTGAAGTGCGAGAACGACCAGCAGCTCGACAGGTTCTTCCAGCAGGACGCCACTCCGGACGACGCCGCCGAACAGCAGGCCCTCCTGCGGAACACCAGGACGTTCAACGCGGCGTGCGAGAAGAACTCCGGCAGGATCCTCCCCCACGTGCGCACCACGGACGCCGCTCGCGACATGGATCTGATGCGGCAGGTCCTGGGCGACGACAAGCTGCACTACTTCGGCATCTCGTACGGCACCGAACTGGGTGGCGTCTACGCCCACCTGTTCCCCAAGAACGTGGGCCGGGCCGTCTTCGACGGGGTCGTCGACCCGACCCAGAACCTGGAACAGAGCTCGCTCGGCCAGGCCAAGGGCTTCCAGCTCGCGCTGGACAACTTCGCGAAGGACTGCACCTCGAAGGCCGAAGGCTGCCCCATCGGCGACAGCCCGCAGGACGTCAAGGACCGCATCGCCAAGCTGCTGCAGGACCTCGACAGCAAGCCGATCCCCGGTGCCTTCCCGCGCCGGCTCACCCAGACCGCCGCCACCAGCGGCATCGCGCAGTCGCTGTACTCCAAGGACTTCTGGGAGTACCTGACGGAGGGACTCCAGCAGGCCTACGACGGCGACGGCAAGATTTTGATGCTGCTGTCCGACTCGATGAACGGGCGCAGCGAGAACGGCCAGTACAGCAACATCACTCCGGCCAACATCTCCATCAACTGCGCCGACGACAAGCCGCGTTACACCGCGGACTTCGTGAAGTCGAAGCTTCCCGAGTTCAAGGCCGCCTCCCCGCTGTTCGGCGACTATCTGGCCTGGGGCATGGTCGGTTGCACCGACTGGGCCGTGCCGGGAGCCGCCGAGCACCCGGACGTCAGCGCCCCCGGTGCGGCACCGATCCTCGTGGTCGGCAACACCGGCGACCCCGCGACACCGTACGAGGGCGCCCGGGCGATGGTGAACGCGCTCGGCAAGGGCGTCGGAGTCCAGCTGACGTACAAGGGCCAGGGGCACGGGGCGTACGACAGCAAGAACAAGTGCGTGCAGAACGCGGTGAACAGCTATCTGCTGCAGGGCACCGTGCCTAGGGCCGACACCGTCTGCTCTTAGAAAGCCGCAGGTCAGAGCGTTATCCACAGGCCTCGGCGGCGGTCGGTGGCCGCCGCCTACTATGGCCTGCATGTGATCCGCGACTTCGGGCGGACCACGGGCGAGGGGGACACTCATGACACGTTTCGCACGGTGGACGGCCGCGGCCGCCGCCACGTTGCTGCTGGCCGGCTGCGGCGGGGGCGCGGGGGGCGACGGCACGGACGAGGGGAAGAACGGCGACGGATCCCCCGCCACCACGCACCCCTCCGGCGGGTCGCCGGGGCTGCCCGCCTCGCTCATCTCGCAGAAGCTCGACTGGGGCCGCTGCAAAGGCACTTCGGACTCGCCCGCGCCCGGGAACGGCTGGCAGTGCGCCACGCTCAAGGCACCGCTGGACTACGCGAAGCCGGACGGCGCGACGATCGGACTGGCCCTCATCCGCTCCAGGGCGACCGGCGGTCAGGGCAAGCGCCTCGGCTCGCTCCTCTTCAACTTCGGCGGACCCGGCGGCTCGGGCGTCTCCACGATGCCGTGGTACGAGACCGTCGTCGGCCCACTGCACGAGCACTACGACCTGGTGAGCTGGGACCCGCGCGGGGTGGCCGCCAGCGAAGGGGTGCGCTGCCGCGGGGACAAGGCGATCCAGGCCTCCGAGTCGGTGGACGCGACACCGGACGACGCGGCCGAGGAGGCGGCGTACCTGAAGGACGCCACAGACTTCGGAAAAGGCTGCGCGAAGTCCGCCGGCAAGCTGCTGTCCCACGTCTCGACGACGGACACGGCCCGCGACATGGACCTGATGCGCCAGGTCCTGGGCGACCGCCGCATGCACTACTTCGGCATCTCGTACGGCACCGAACTGGGCGGCGTCTACGCCCACCTGTTCCCCAAGAACGTGGGACGCCTGGTGCTGGACGCGGTCGTCGACCCGACCGCCGACACCGTGGGCCACGCCAAGAACCAGACGCTGGGCTTCCAGCGCGCCCTGGACGACTACCTCAAGTCCACCGGGCAGGACCCGAAGCAGGGCTCCCGGAAGATCGCGGACCTGCTGAAGCGGATCGACGCGAACCCCCTGCCCACCTCCGGCGGGCGCAAGCTCGGCCAGACCTCGGCTCTCACCGGCATCGTGCTGCCCCTCTACAGCGAGGCGGGCTGGCCGCGTCTGACGAAGGCTCTGAAGGACGCCGAGGGCGGGGACGGTTCGGCCCTGCTGGCGCTCGCCGACGAGTACAACGACCGCAACTCCTCGGGGCACTACGGCACGACGACCCATTCCCAGCGGGTCATATCGTGCTTGGACGACAAGGAGCGGCCGACCCCCGAGGAGACGAAGAAGCGGCTGCCCGAGTTCGAGAAGATCTCGCCCGTCTTCGGGGACTTCATGGGCTGGGACACGGCCGGCTGGTGTCACGGCTGGCCGGTGGCAGGTCAGTTCGACCATCCCGAGGTCAGCGCGCCGGGAGCCGCGCCGGTGCTGGTCGTCGGCAACACCGGGGACCCGGCGACACCCTACGAGGGTGCGCGCAGGATGGCGGACGAGCTCGGCAAGGGCGTGGGGGTGGAGCTCACCTGGAAGGGCGAGGGCCATGGCGCCTACGGGAGCGGGAGCGACTGTGTCGACTCGACCGTGAACAGCTATCTGCTGGACGGGACACTGCCGAAGGACGGCAAGGTCTGTTCATGACGACGGCGGGGGTTCCGCGGACACCCGGTCCGCGGAACCCCCGCCGCCCGAAGAGCGGGACGGTCCGCCGGTCAGTACACCGGCTTCTCGGGCTCGATCTGGTTGACCCAGCCGATCACTCCGCCGCCGACGTGCACGGCGTCGGAGAAACCGGCGGACTTCAGGACGGCGAGGACCTCCGCGCTGCGGACACCCGTCTTGCAGTGCAGGACGATCTTCTTGTCCTGCGGCAGGCTCTCCAGGGCGGTGCCCATGAGGAACTCGTTCTTCGGGATCAGCTTGGCGCCGGGGATCGAGACGATCTCGTACTCGTTGACCTCGCGGACGTCGATGATCTCGATGTTCTCGCCGTCGTCGATCCACTCCTTGAGCTGCTTGGGAGTGATCGTCGAGCCGGCGGCCGCCTCCTGGGCCTCCTCGGACACGACGCCGCAGAAGGCCTCGTAGTCGATGAGCTCGGTGACGGTGGGGTTCTCGGAGCAGACGGCGCAGTTCGGGTCCTTGCGGACCTTGACCTGGCGGTACTGCATCTCCAGGGCGTCGTAGATCATCAGGCGGCCGACGAGCGGCTCACCGATGCCCGCGAGAAGCTTGATCGCCTCGTTGACCTGGATGGAGCCGATGGACGCGCACAGCACACCGAGGACGCCGCCCTCGGCGCAGGAGGGGACCATGCCCGGCGGCGGGGGCTCCGGGTAGAGGCAGCGGTAGCAGGGGCCGTGCTCGGACCAGAAGACGGAGGCCTGCCCGTCGAAGCGGTAGATCGAGCCCCACACGTAGGGCTTGTTGAGCAGCACGCAGGCATCGTTGACCAGGTAGCGGGTCGCGAAGTTGTCGGTGCCGTCGACGATCAGGTCGTACTGGCTGAAGATGTCCATCACGTTCTCGGCCTCGAGCCGCTCTTCGTGAAGGACCACGTTCACGTACGGGTTGATGCCCAGCACGGAATCGCGCGCGGACGCGGCCTTGGAACGGCCGATGTCCGCCTGGCTGTGGATGATCTGGCGCTGCAGGTTCGACTCGTCGACCTCGTCGAACTCCACGATGCCGAGCGTGCCGACGCCCGCCGCGGCCAGGTACATCAGGGCCGGCGATCCGAGGCCGCCGGCGCCCACACAGAGCACCTTGGCGTTCTTCAGCCGCTTCTGCCCGTCCATGCCCACATCGGGGATGATCAGGTGGCGGGAGTACCTGCGGACCTCGTCTACGGTGAGCTCAGAGGCTGGCTCTACCAGGGGTGGCAGCGACACGGGGACTCCGTTGGTCGGTCTATCACTACGGTTGTTCTCCCCGTAACACTGCCACGCCCTTCTTCATTCCGAGACACCCGTTCCGATCCGCGAGACGATTTCGTCCCAGTAGCCGGGCATCGTCTCCCAGGGGTCGGTCGTCCCGCCGTGATCGGAGCGGTCGGTGAAGTAGATCGTCGACGCTCCCTGCCAGCGGGCGATGCGCAGTGCCTCGTCCAGGTGGCCGCGCGGCACACCGTGCACGAAATGGCAGAAGCGCTCGGGGGGATAGTCGGCGGTCCACTCGGCGACCTGCGACCAGCGGTATTCGGTCCAGGGGCCCGAGAAGGTCACGAGCTGGTCGGCGATCTCGGCATATCCCGGGTGCGGGTGGGTGCCATGGCCGAGCACGACGTGGGCGCCGTCCTTCAGTGCGCGCAGCGCGTCGACCGTCCGGCGGACGTCGAAGAGCGCCGCGCGTTCGGTGGGACAGCGGTCGACGATGAATCCGTCGGCCTGGTACCAGTCGAGATGGCGGCGGGCGTCGGCGACGGTCTCGGCGAAGGCGCGTACGCCGTGGGCGGCGTCGAGAAGTCCCAGCACCTTGACCCCGGCGTTGCGCAGCCGTCCCGTGGCCTCCAGACAGCGCGGGTCGGGTCGCTCACCGGGACCGTCGTCCACGTTCAGGACGACCCAGTGCAAGGGGGTGCCGGGGCGGGTGAGTTCGTCCCATTCCAGCGGAGCGACGAGAGGATGTGCATAGCCGGGGACACCGAAGCCGAGCCCCAGGTCGGTGCTCGCGCTGCCGGTCGCGGTCCGGGTCAGATACGACACGCTGCCTCCATCCAGATGTCGGCGAGGGATTCCTCGAGATTGATCCGGGGCCGCCAGCCGAGCCGGTCGCGTGCGGTGCGCACATCGGCCTGCTGCCAGCTGCCGCAGCCGTCCGGGTAGGGGGAGGAGACCGGGGCCACATGGTCGGGCTCGGGGCGGGGGTGGCCGATGGCCGGCCTCATGGGCGGACCGGGCGGGCCGTCCAGTTCGTGCAGGCTGCCGCTGTAGCCGGCCACGCGTGCGAGGACGGCGGCGGCGTCGCGGAGGCGCACGGCACGACCCGAGCCGATGTTGATCACGCCCTGTGCGGCGGACAGGGAGGCGGCGTGGACGGCGCGGGCGACGTCACGGACGTCGATGAAGTCGCGCTGGACTCCGAGGCCGCCGAGCTTGAGTTCGCCGTCGCTGGCCTGCATGGCGCGGCGCAGGGCTTCGGCGAGCCGGCCGAGCGGGGATCCGGCGGGGGTGCCGGGTCCGGCCGGGGAGAAGACACGGAGCACGACGGCGTCCAGGCCGGAGCCGAGGACGAGTTCGGTCGCCGCGAGCTTGCTCACCCCGTACGGGCCGCCCGGGCGTGGCACGGCGTCCTCCGCGGTGGAGGAGCCGGGCTGGCTGGGCCCGTACTCGGCGCCGCAGCCGATCTGGACGAGCCGGGCGCCGCAGCCGCTGCGGCGCAGGGCCTCGCAGACGGTGGCGACGGCGACGGTGTTGTGCCGGGTCAGTTCGCGGGCACCGCCGCGGGTGGTGCCCGCGCAGTTGATGACGACTCCGGGGTGCACCGCGTCCAGGAAGCGGGTGAGCGCTCCGGGGCTGCCCGAGGCGAGGTCGAACCGTACGTCGGCGTCGTCGCCCCGGCCGAGCGCGGTGAGCTGCACGGCCGGGTCGGCGAGCAGTCTGTCGGCCACGAAGCGGCCGAGGTAGCCGTTGGCTCCGATCAGCAGGACCCTCATCGGGCGGCTCCCGGGGCGGATTCTCCGGTTCGGGAGGTGATCATCTGGCTGTCTCCTTCGAGGTGATGCCGTAGGTCGTGAAGAGGGCCCGCGGTGTCGGCCCCGCGGGAGATGGGGGCCCGGGTCCGGGAGCTGCCCGGGCGCCGGGGAGGGCTCACGGGGCCTCGCCGGGCGGGGCATGGGCCGAGGCGCGGGTGAGCGTGCGGGTCGCCTGGACGAGGAGGACGAGGGCGCCCGCCCCGCAGGCCAGGGCCGGCACGGCCCCGGGGCCCGCCGCGTCGGCCAGGCTGTCGACGGGGTCGGCCAGCAACGAGCAGCCGGGCAGCCGCGCGGCGAGGACCGTGGCGAGGGCGGCGGCCTCCGCCATGCCCGCGCCCGCGAGCACGCGGCCCGGGACGTGGGTGAAGCCGCGTGCCGTGAGCAGGCGCACCAGCAGGAGCAGTGCGCCGAGCGCACCGGCTCCGGCGTAGGCGGGTGGCTCGTCCAGTGCCGTCCCGCACAACGCGAGCAGCCCGCACAGCGCGGCCAGGAACAGGCCGAACGCGCCGATGAGCAGGGGGCGTACGGAGGCGGCGAACTCCTCCAGGCCGCGGCTCGCGATCAGCCTGCGGCGGGCGCGCGCGGCGAAGAGGTGGGCGCACCAGGCCGCCGGGGCGCAGGCCAGGAGGAGAGCCAGCACGGGTGCGGTGGCCAGGGGCCAGGGGCCGTGCGGGCCGCCGTCCCGGGCGGCGCTGAGCAGTCCGTCGCCGGCGAGGGCGTAGACGATGAGCCAGCAGGTCCACGCGCGGGCGGCGCCCGTCGTGCGGTGCCGGCTGCTCAGGGGGCCGCACCGGAGGGCGATGTGCAGGCCGGAGGCGACGGCCAGGGCGCCGAACGCGGCGACGGCCGGGCGTACTTGCCCTTCGGTGAGCCGCAGCCCGGCGACGACGGCCGCGCCGAGGGCGCCCGGCAGCAGGGCGAGCACTGCCCAGCGGGCGCGCGGGCCGGGCTCTCCCGGGGGCGCCGTGCGGGGCGCCGCCTCCCCGTCGCGTGCCGCGCGGGCGTACATCTCCTCGGCGAGCGAGAAGACGTCCCGGTGCCGCAGACGTGCGGCGGTCCGGTCGGTGAGCCCGTGCGCCTCCAGGCCCGCGGCGATCTCCAGCGGGTCCACGGCCCGCTCGCACAGTTCGCGGTGCCGGTGCATGAGCGCTTTGACCGGGTCCACGGCCCGGCGCCCGGCGGGCCGGTCCGGTTCACCCGGGTCGTCCAGTCCGTGCGGGACGCCCGGCCCCGCGCTGTCGATCGTCACACGCCCTCCCCAACGGAAACGGGCACGGAAACGGGAGCCGGCGCGGGCATGGGCGCGGGCTCCGGCTCGGGCATGAGCTCGGACACGGGAGCCGGCGCGGGCTCGGTGGCTCGCACCGGTGCCCCCTCCGCCCAGCTCGGCCGGCGCTCGGTCACGAAGCGGGTCCCGGTCCAGCGACCGGGCACATGGGCCTCGGCGGGGGCGCCGAAGGGCAGCGGCTCCCCCGCGTCGTCCACGACGAGCCGGCGCACCGGTGAGTGCGAGACGATCTCCAGGTAAATGCCGTGAAATGCCGCGATGTTCTGCTCGACGGTGAACAGTTCGAGGGCGCGTGCGCGGGCGGCCGCGCCGAGCCGCTCACGGCGCTCCGGGTCGCGCAGCAGGGCCACGCACGCCTCCGCGAGCGCCCGCGGATTGCGCGGCGGTACGACCAGCCCCGTGCCGCCGATGACCTCGACGACCGCGCCCACGTCCGTGGAGACGGTGGCCCGGCCGCAGAGCATGGCTTCGACGAGGCCGACCGGGAAACCCTCGACGACGCTGGACAGGACGACGAGGGCGCCGCAGGCGTAGGCCTCCGCGAGGCTCGGGATCTCCGGGCCGCCGATCTCCTCGAAGGAGACCGGGTTGTCGCCGACGGCGTGCGCCCCCTCCGCCTCGTCGGGGAAGAGCTGTGCGGCCAGCGCCCTGCAGTGGGTCAGATATGCGGCGGCGTCCGGGACTTCGGCGGGAGTGCCGACGATCCGCAGCCGGGTCCTCGGCTCGGCCCTGCGGATCTCGGCGAAGGCGTGCAGCAGGGAGATCAGGTCCTTGGCCGGCTCGATGCGGCCGACCCACACCAGCGCCTCGGGGTCCGCGGACCGGCTGCCCCGCACTCCCTCCCCCACGGCCGCGAAGCGCGCGTCCTCCATACCGGGGTGGACGGTGCGCAGTTTGGCGCGCTCGGCGCCGCAGCGCTCCTGCCAGCGGCGGGCGTGGGTGTTGCCGGGCGTGATGAGGGTGGCCGCGCGGTAGACCTCGGTGGCGAGCCGGCCGTGGAACGCGGCGAGCAGCGCCCGGACGGCGGGGGCCTCTTCGAGGGTCGCGGCGGCGAGGTAGTGCGCCCGCAGGTGCACGCCGTACTCGGTGACCAGCAGCGGGACGCCGAGGAAGTGCCGGGCGAGGAGGCCGGGCAGTGCCGCCGCTCCGCCGGCCGCGGCGTGGCAGAGGTCCGCCGACCCGAGCGCGTCGTCCTCGTACCAGTCGAGCGAGAGGGGGCGCAGGGTGCGCTCGATGTGCGCGGCGACGGTGAGCAGGTCGGGAACGCGCGCGGTACGGGCCGTACGGAGTGCGCCGGGTGTGCGGCAGGCGCGTTCGAGGACGCGCACCGCGCTCTCGGAGCGCAGGGCGCCGGCGAGTCCGCCCTCGTCCCGGGCGAGTTCGGCGAGCTCGTACAGGGCTCCGGCGAAACGGTCCGCCTCGACGCCGGCGGAATCCGCCGTGTCCCCGGGGACGTCCGGGCTCCCGGCCGCGGGCCCCCCGCACACCGCCGTCAGCAGTTCTCCGTACGCCTCGGCGAACCGGCGCCGGGCCCGGCGGCCGTACACGACCCCGTCGTCGTGCGCCGTCCACAGCGGTGCCGTGCGGACCCGGCCGACCTGGGGCGGCAGCTGGACCCAGCCCTGGTCCTCCTGGCGCTCGGTGCGGCTGAGCGCGTAGATGTCGAACTCGTGCTGCCCGAGCCCACGCACGAGCCGGTCGCACCAGAGTCCGGCGTCACCGCCCACATACGGATAGCCACCCTCCGTAAGCAGTCCGACGCGCACGAGCACACCCCCGATCTCCCGTATGAGGAGCCGCCGTTGACCGGCGGCTCGCAGCGGGACGAAGGTATGCGGACAAGGCGGTGGTACGACGGACGGTTGTCCGTCGCACCACCAGAAGGGGTGAACGGTCGTAACTTTCCCGCGCAGGCCGCGTTTCGCCGCGCTACGAGATTCAGGCGGGCACGTTTCCGCGGGCCCGGGACCCTCGGATCACGCCGGGGACAGCTCCGCGCGCTCGGCACGGCGCCGGGCCGCGATCTTCGGGTCGAGCGCCGGTACGGCGGCCAGCAGCTGCCGGGTGTACGGGTCGCGGGGACGCTCGTAGACCTCGTCGGCGGGACCGTACTCGACGAGCCGGCCGCGCCGCATCACCGCCACATGGTCGCTGACCTGGCGTACGACGGCGAGATCGTGCGCCACGAACACCAGCGCGAGCCCGAGCTCCCGCTGCAGCTCGCCGAGCAGGGCGACCACCTGGGCCTGTGTGGTGACGTCGAGCGCGGAGACCGGCTCGTCGCACACGATGACGCCCGGCTCGGCGGCCAGCGCCCGCGCGATGCCGACGCGCTGGCGCTGTCCGCCGCTGAACTCGTGCGGGTAGCGGTCGTAGTGCGCCCCGTCGAGCCCCACGCGCTCCAGCAGTTCCCGGACGCGCCCCCGAATGCGCTCCTCGTCCTTCTCCCCGCGTGCCCGCAACGGGTCGGCGATGGACTCGCCGACGCTGCGCCGGGGGTTGAGGGACGACACCGGGTCCTGGAAGACCATCTGCACCGAGGGGCGGACACCGGACCGTTCGCGGCCCTCGTGGCGGACCGCTCCGGCCGTGGGCTCCAGGAGCCCGACCAGCATCCTTCCCAGGGTCGTCTTCCCGCTGCCGCTCTCGCCGACGATGCCGAGGGTCTCGCCCCTGCGGACGCTCAGCGACACGTCGTCGACGGCCGCGAACCGGCGCTTGCCGCGCCCGAACTCCCGCCGGAGTCCGACCGCTTCGAGGACGACGTCGTCCGGGCGGCCGTCCTCGGCCGGGCCGGTGCCCGCCTCCTGCCCGGCTCCTCGGGCCGCCCGGGGGGTGTCCACGCGGGGGACGGCGCCGAGGAGTTCGCGGGTGTACGGCTCCCGGGGCGCGCCGAGGACCACGCCGACCGGGCCGTGCTCGACGGCGTGTCCGTGCCGCATCACCAGGATCTCGTCGACGCTCTCGGCCGCGACGCCGACGTCGTGGGTGACCAGCAGCAGCCCGGTCCCGGTCTCCTGGCGCAGGGTGTGCAGGAGGTCGAGGATCTGCGCCTGGACCGTCACGTCGAGGGCCGTGGTGGGCTCGTCGGCGATCAGGAGCTCGGGTTCGCAGACCAGGGCCATGGCGATGAGGGCGCGCTGGCGCATGCCGCCGCTGAACTCGTGCGGGCGCGAGCGGGACCGGCGGGCCGCGTCGGGGATGCCGACGCGGTCGAGGACCCGCACCGCACGCGCGCGTGCCGCCCGCCGGGACGCCCTGGTGTGCACGCGGTACACCTCGGCGATCTGGTCGCCGACCGCGTAGTACGGGTCGAGGGAGGACAGCGGGTCCTGGAAGACCATGGCCGCCTTCCGGCCGCGCAGAGCGCGCAGCTCGTCGTCGGACGCCCGCTGGACGTCGACGCCGGCCACGCGGACCGTGCCGTCGACGCGCGCTCCGGTGCCCCGGTGCAGCGCCAGCAGGGCCGACGCCACGGTCGACTTGCCCGAGCCGGACTCGCCGACCAGGCCCAGCGCGGCGCCCCTCTCCAGCCGGAAGGAGAGTCCGTCGACGGCGCGCAGCCCCCCGAAGTCGACGACGAGGTCGCTCACTTCGACCAGAGGGGCGGCTGCGGACGCCGCGGAGGAAGGGTGCGCGGAAGAGTCGCTCATGCCAGTACCACCCGTCGGTCGGCCACCGCGTAGAGCACGTCCGCGACGGCGTTGGCGATGACCACGAAGAAGCCGATGACCAGGACCATGCCGACGACCACGGGAAGGTCGACGACGTTCACCGCGTGCACCAGTTCCTGGCCGATGCCGGGCAGCCCGAAGAGGGTCTCGGTGAGCACCGCGCCGCCGACCGCCGATCCGAAGGTGTTGGCGTTCAGCGCGATGATCGAGGCGAGCGCTCCCCGGACGGCGTGCCGCCCGATGACCGCCCGCTCGCCGACGCCGTACGCGCGGAAGGTCCGGATGTGGTCCTCGGCCAGCGTCTCCAGCATCGAGGCCCTGGTCAGCCGGGCGAACGCGGCGGCCTCGACGAGGGCGAGCGAGAGCCAGGGCAGCACCAGGTTCCACGCCCACTGTTCGGGGTCGTCGGTGAAGTTCACGTACTGCGGGAAGGGCAGCAGTTCCAGCTGGCCGCAGACGACGATCATCAGGATCAGGCCGATGACGAAGACGGGTGTCGCCGTGCCCGCGAGGGTGAGCCCGGTCAGCACCCGCTCGCTGAGCCGGCCGCGCCGCCAGGCGGAGAGCACACCGGTGCCGACACCGAGCACGAGCCAGACGACCATCGCGCCGAACACCAGCGACAGGCTGACCGGCAGTTTCGCCAGGATCAGCCGGGTGACCTGCTGGTCGGTCTGGTACGACAGGCCGAGGCAGGGCGCCGGGCAGTGCTGGACGGAGGTGCCCGTCGAGTAGTCCTGGCCGGCGAGGAGGCCCTGGAGGAAGTGCCCGTAGCGCACGTACAGCGGGTCTCCGAGGTGCAGCTGCTGGGCGACCTGGTGCACCTGGGCGGGCGAGCAGCGCGGGCCGCAGGTGATCTGGGCGACGTTGCCCGGGGTGGCGTAGAAGACGACGTAGACGATCACCGAGACGGCGAGGAGGGTGATCACGGTGCCGAGGGTCCGGCGCAGGACGAATCCGCTGAAGCCGCTCATGCCGTGGCCTCCTTCGTCCCGTCGGCGGACGCGCCCTGGAGGGGCAGGTCCGTTCCCGATGCGCCCCGGCGGGGCAGGCCGGTCCCGTCGGCGGGTCCGCCGGTGGTCGCGTCGGCCCTGGCCTCTCCCCTGCGGCCCGTGCCGACGCGCAGGCGGGAGGCCGCGCGCGGGTCGAGGGCGGTGCGCACGCCGTCGCCGAGGACGGTCAGGGCGAGGACGGTGACGAACAGGGCTCCCGCGGGCAGCAGCAGGTACTGGGGCGCCGCCTGGTACCAGACGTCGGCGGCGGTCAGCATCTGTCCCCAGGACGGGGTCGGCGGCTTCACGCCGACGCCGAGGAAGGACAGGGCGGCCTCGACGCCGATGTTCATCGGCACGAGGAGCGCGGAGTAGGTGATGAGCGGGGCGGCGAGGCCCGGCAGCAGATCGCGGCGGGCGATCCGCCAGGTGCTCCAGCCGCTGAGCCGCGCGGCGGCGACGTAGTCGAGCTGCTTGAGCGTGAGCGTCTGGGCGCGCACGATCTTCGCGAGGGTGCCCCAGGCGATCAGGCCGATGACGAGGGCGACCAGGACGGGCCGCGGGAAGCTGCCGGGCACGATCGCCAGCAGCGCCAGCGACATGATCATCAGTGGCAGCGCGACGATGATCTCGGTGATCCGGCTCAGCACCTGGTCGACCCACCGGTTCCCGAGCGCCGCCGAGACGCCCACGACGACGGCGATGAGGACCTGCACCACGGTCGCGGCGAGCGCGACGCCGAGGGAGACCCTGGCGCCGTACACGAGGCGCGCGAACAGGTCGCGGCCGGTCTGGGGTTCGACGCCGAGCCAGTGGTCGGCGCCGATGCCGCCGAGCGTGCCGACGGGGACGCCGCCGCGCGCGGAGTCCACCAGCGCGGGGTGGTAGGTGGTGGGGTCCTGCCCCTCGACCGCCGTGAGCAGCGGCGCGGCGAGCGCGACCAGGACGAGCAGCGCGACGACGGCCGCCGCGACGAGGGCGGCGCGCTGCGCACGCAGCCGCCGCCAGAACTGACGGGCCCCCGAGGCCCCCGCGGCGGACGAGTCCGCCGCGGGGGCCGGGGAAGCGACAAGTGCCTCGCTCACGGTGCTACTTCACCGCGACCTGGGAGATGTCCAGAACGCCGGTCCAGTCGCTGATCACGATGTTCTTGACGCCCTTGCCGTACAGGCGCTTGTAGACGGGGTGGAACAGCGGCACGGTCAGCGCCTGTGCGCCGATCTTCTCGTCCAGCGCGCCCCAGCGCTTGGCGGCCGCGTCGAGGTCGGTCAGCTTGTTGATCGCGTCGATCTCGTCGTTGACCGACTTGTCGTTCAGGAAGCCGGAGTTGAAGTTGGCTCCGTCCTTCACGATCTGCCGGCCGTCGAAGATCGGGGCCAGGAAGGGGCCGCCGGAGGGCCAGTCGGCACCCCAGTGGGCGAGGAAGAGGCCCGGCTCGTTCTTCGTGCTGTGGATCTTGTCGCTGTAGTCGTTCTCCTCCAGGCCCTGGAGCTTGACGGTGATGCCGGCCTTCTTGAGCGCGTCCTGGATCGCGGTCGCGATCTCCGGGCTGGTCTCGAAGTCCTTGCTGTTGGAATGCGTGAGCGTGATGCTCAGGCCGTTCTTGTGGCCCGCCTGGGCCAGCAGTTCCTTGGCCTTGGCCGCGTTGCCGGAGGCGCCCGCCGGGAACAGGTCGTAGGGCGTGTAGCCGAAGGACTTCTGGTTCGGCAGGTACGTCGTCGCCGGCTCGGCGAGGGACGAGCCGCCCGCCGCGTTGATCACCGAGGTGCGGTCGATGGCGTACGAGATCGCCTGGCGCACCTTCGGGTCGTCGAACGGCTTCACCTTCGGGTTGAAGGCGAGGTAGTTCGTGTAGCCGAAGTGCCCGGTGCCGACGCGTGAGGCCAGTTCCTTGTCCCCGGTCACCTTGGCGAGCTCGGCCGGGCCGAGGTTGGTGTCCGTGGTGACGGCGGCGGCGTCCGTGCCCCGGGAGGAGGACAGCCGCTGGTTGATCACGGAGGAGTCCAGGCCGGACCGTACGTCGATCGTGTCCGGGTAGGCCTTGCGCTCGGCGTCGGTCGACGCGGACCAGTGGGTGTTGCGCTCCAGGGTGAGGCGCTCGCCGTCGTTCTCGTTCTTGACGACCTTGTACGGACCCGAGGAGACCGGGTGCTCCTCGTACTTCGTGCCGGTGTCCTTGGCCTTGGGGACGGGCGTGAACTGCGTCTGCGTGGCCAGGTAGGGGAACTCGCCCTCGGGCTTGTTCAGGTGGAAGACGATGGTCAGCGCGTCCGGCGTCTCGATCGAGTCGAGGCCCTTCTTGTCCTTGTAGGGACCCTGGTAACCGGCGCCGCCGATCAGCCAGTCCCGCAGGTAGGGCGCGCCGCCGGAGAGTTCGGCGGCGAAGGAGCGCTCGATGCCGTACTTGATGTCGGCGGAGGTGATCGGCGTGCCGTCCTCGAACGTGAGGCCCTTCTTCAGGGTGTACGTCCACACGGTCGCGTTCTTGCTCGGGCGGCCGGTGTCCGTGGCGAGGTCGGGGACGACCTGGGCGCCGGCGGCCCCGTTCTCGCGGTTGCGGGTGGTGAGGGTGCGGAAGACGAGCGAGGGCACGTTGCCGCCGCCGGAGGTGTAGAGCCGCGCGGGGTCGAAGTCCGACTGCGGGTTGGAGTTCAGGACGGTGAGGGTGCCGCCCTTGTGGGGCTGGGAGTCGCCGCCGGAGCTCTTGGCATCGCTGTCCTTCGGCCCGCAGGCGGCGGCGCCCGCTGCCACGACCAGGCTGACGGATGCCGCGGCCACGCGGCGCGCTGTGACGGACGATTGACGCATCGGAAGACGACCTCTCGGATGACTCGAATACTGAGACGGAATGACACGGAGTGAGACGGAAGAGCGCAGAGCTCGCCCAGGGCGTCAGGCGTCGGAGTCCGACCGGACCGAAAGGGGCACGGGCGCGCAGAACCGCGGAGGTTCAGGGGCGCACGGGAACAAGACGGGAAGGAAAGCGACGCACTCGCCTGGGGCGGGCGTCAGCAACAGTGGATGTCGGCCACGCAGAGCGCGGTCACGCCGATGAGCGCCAGCTCGATGGCGGCGCGAACGGAGGCGTGACGGGAGGACATGCGGAAAATATGAACGATCTTTTTCCGCATGTCAAAGCGGTGCGAGCGCTTTCCGTCAACCCTTGGGATAGGGCCAGGAGTTGGGCAGGCAGTGGATTCCGTCGTGGTCGAGGAACTTGGTCTGCTGCTGCATGACCGGGGCGAGCTCGCCGTCCTTCTCACAGCTGACGTGCCCGTACCCGAGCCGGTGGCCGACCTCGTGGTTGATCAGCATCTGACGGTAGGCGTGGATCTTGTCACCGAAGCCGTAGGTCTTGGAGCCCTGGGCCCAGCGGTAGGCGTTGATCATGACGCGCTCGGTGGACGCCGAGTCGCACGACACGTTGTCCTCCGTGGTGTCGAGCCCCGACTTGGCGCACCACTCGGCGGTGGTGCCGGGGCTCGCCAGCGTGATGACGAAGTCCGGTGTGCCGGAATCGACCCGCTCGAAGGTGCGGGCGCCACCGTGGGCCCAGCTCCTCTTGTCGTTCAGGGTCTTCTGGACGGCGTCGGCGAAGAGCGCGCCGTCGAGACCGAGGCCCTTCTCGATGTCGACGCGGTAGGTGTACTTGTGTCCCTTGCCGGGCGCCTTGGCGACTCCGGGCACCACTTCGAACTTCCCGGACCCCTTGAGCTCTGCCCCGAGCGGATACGTCCTGGCCATCGCCTGGTCGTACGACAGGGGTGCCGCGGCCACCTGCGGCTGCCCCGACTGGGTCGGCCGGCCGTCTCCGCGCGAGGCGGAGTCCTGGGTCGCCCGTCCGACGCCGTCCGCGGACTGCGTCCGCGCGTCGGCGTCGTGTCCTCCGGTGGCCATCTGCCCGGCGACGACGACGGCCAGCACGGTGGTGACGGCGGCCGCTGCGATCCCGGTGAAGGCCCATCCCTTGCGGGCCTTGTCCTCGTCCTGATCACCGGTCTTCGGCAGGGGCCGCCCGTCGGCGTCGGTGGAACGGGCGCTCCAGTCGGCCGAGTCGTCGAAACCGGCGGCCCGGGGGCCGCCCTTCCGCCCCGCGGCACCGCCGCGGGGTTCCGGAAAGCCGCCGCTCCCCGGCGCGTCGAGGTCGAACGCGTCGACGTACGCCTGCCGGGGGCCGGTCACGGCCTGCTGTCGCTGCCGGGGCACCCGCGGCCCGGCGGGCGCGCCCTGCGGAGCCCCGCCGGCGCTGGACTCCCCCCAGCCGCCGCCCTGTTCACGCTGCTCGGGATGTCCGCCCCGCACCTGCGGCATGCCGTGGGCGGGGGTCCCGCCGGGAAACCGCGGCGTTCCGTGCGCCGGGGTGCCGTCGGGGAAACGCGGCACCCCGCGCGCCGGAGTCCCGTCGGCCGCCCTCGGAAACCCGTGCGCCGGAGTCCCGTCGGGAAGGCGCGGGCCGCCCTGGGCCGGGGAACCGCCCTGGAAGCGCGGCAGCCCCTGGGCCGGGGCTCCTTCGTGGAACCGGGGCACGCCGTGGGCGGGGGTGCCCTCCTGGAACCGCGGGACGCCGTGCGCCGGAGTCCCGTCGGGGAAACGTGCCGCGCCTTGCTGCGGCCTGCCGCCCGTGGGCGGGTAGGGGCCCGGGGAACCGGGCCGCTGCGCCGCGGCGCGGTGTGCGCCGTCCGGGCCCGGCGCCGGAGCGGGTGCCGCCTCCTGTGCCGGAACCTCTCGCGTCTGCGCGGTGTCCGTCTTGCCGGCCCGCCCCCGACGACTGTGTCGTCCCACTTCCCGCCTCAGCTCTCCGCGCCGACTGCCACCGAAGAGGTCGACTCCTCGAGGTCCGCCAGGAGTTCACGGAAGGCGGTGGCGACCGTCTCCGGATACTCCATCATCGCGACATGCCCCGCGTCCGGCAGGCACAGCAGCCGGGAGTCGCGGAAGGCACGGGCCGCGCGCTGGGCCATACGGTAGCCGACAAGTTGGTCGCGGCCGCCGTAGACCAGGAGCGTGGGGGCGAGCACCCGTTCGGCCTGACGCCACAGTCCGTGCTGCCCGCCGAGCGTGTAGGCGTTCACGACCCCGCGCGCGGAACGCGCCATCGCGTCCCAGAAGTAGGGCAGGGCGAGCCGCCGCTCCATCTCCTCGACCGCGTGCCGGAAACCCTCGGGCGTCACGATGCCGGGATCGCCGTAACAGAGCGCCAGCACCCCCCGTACGCGCTGCTCAGCGCTCCAGTCCTTCGTCAGCCGGGTGAACAGCCCCGCCACCCCGGGAAGGGCGAGCAGCGCGGTCGGCCAGGCGGTGCGCTGCGCGCGGATCTCGGGCAGCGCGGGGGACACCAGCGTGAGCGTCCGGACGAGATCCGGCCGGACGGCCGCGACCCGCGTCGCGACGGCTCCGCCGAGTGAGTTGCCGAAAAGATGTACTGGACCGCGTCCGGACGCGTCGAGGTGACGGATGACCGCGCGCGCGTGCCCGGTGACCGAGTAGTCGCCGTCGTCCGGCGGCGGCGAGTCGCCGAAGCCGGGCAGATCGAGGGCCTCGCTGTCCACCAGCCCGTCGAGCCGGGACATCAGCGCCGTCCAGTTCTGCGAGGAGCCGCCCAGACCGTGCACGTACAGCGCGGGCGGAAGGTTCTCCCGGACGGGCGGTCTCGACCGGATCGTCAGGGTGATGCCGGGCAGCCCGACCGATCTCAGCCGTTCCCCCTCCGCGACCCTGACGGCGCCGACCCTCGGCGTGACGCTGGCGGCCGGGGCGGACGGGAGTTCGGTCGAAGACATGCCGCAATGTTACGAGACGATCACACCGGGGCTCATGTGTTCGCCGTCACAGATCGCGGGCCGATCGCATAGCGTCCGGATCGCACGTCTCCTAGGCTTCGAACGAGGGCACTCGTCCGCTTATCAGGAGCGCACGCGTACCGTTCGGGAAGAGGAACCATGACAGTCGACCCGACAGACCCCGCAACCTTCGACGACCAGTTCCGGGAGGTCTCCGACGCGGAGACCCCGGAGGCCGACGCCGCCGAGCAGTCCGCGGAGCTGGACCCCGCGGACGACGTCGACCCGGAACCCCCGGGCGACCGCCTCAACGCCGACGACGCGGATCTGGCCGAACAGGCCCGGGTCGTCCGGCTGAACGAGGACGACTACAGGTGACCCGACTCCGCTGATCGGCGCCGCCGCGGCGGCCGGGTGCCCAGCTCGTCCCGTTCGGCACCCTGTGCGCCGGCCCGGTGCGGGTCCGGTCCGTGAAATTCTCCGCTCGCACCGCACACAGCGGGGTTACCGAAAAGTACGATGGCGACGCGGCGCACACCGCACGTGGACAACTTTGGGAGGCGGCGTGACAGCCATCGAGCAGACAGAGGCAGCACGCCCGCGGGGCACTCGCCTGCCGCGCCGTGCCCGACGCAACCAGCTCCTCGGCGCCGCCCAGGAAGTTTTCGTTGCGCAGGGATACCACTCGGCCGCCATGGACGACATCGCCGAGCGCGCGGGCGTCAGCAAGCCGGTTCTCTACCAGCACTTCCCGGGCAAGCTCGATCTGTACCTCGCCCTGCTCGACCAGCACTGCGAATCCCTGCTCCTGGCGGTGCGCACGGCGCTCGCGTCGACCACGGACAACAAGCTGCGCGTCCGCGCCACCATGGACGCGTACTTCGCGTACGTGGAGGACGACGGCGGCGCGTTCCGGCTGGTCTTCGAGTCGGACCTGACGAACGAGCCGGCGGTGCGCGAGCGCGTCGACAAGGTGACGCACGAGTGCGCCGAGGCGATCTGCGACGTCATCGCGGAGGACACGGGGCTCTCGCGCGCGGAGTCGATGCTCCTCGCCTCGGGCCTCGGCGGTCTGGCCCAGGTGGTGGCCCGTTCCTGGCTGCACAGCGACCGCAGCGTCCCGCGCGACCAGGCGGTCCAGCTGCTCACCTCGCTCGCCTGGCGGGGCATCGCGGGTTTCCCGCTGCACGGCACCGACCACCACTGATCCGCCGGATCACGCGGGTACGGATCACCGACGCAGGAAGCGGCCGGGGCACGCCCCGGCCGCTTTTTTGTTCCCGTCGGCTGTTCGCTCCTGGCGTTCCCCGGCGGAGCGTGCGCGTCCCCTCACCGGGCTAGTGTGTGCTGCGTACGGCGCGTACGAACGCGCACATGACTGACCGTCGGAGGGACAAAGCCGTGGAGGTCAAGATCGGCGTGCAGCACGCGCCCCGCGAGATCGTTCTGGAGAGCGGTCAGACCCCGGAAGAGGTCGAGCGCGCGGTGTCCGAGGCGCTGGCCGGCAAGTCGCAGCTGCTGAGCCTCGTGGACGACCACGGCCGCAAGGTCCTGGTTCCGGCCGACCGGCTGGCGTACGTGGAGCTCGGCGAGCCCACGCAGCGCAAGGTCGGGTTCAGCGCTCTGTAGGGCGGCTGAGCGACGAAGCAGTACGGGAGGGGCCCGGTGACACCGTCACCGGGCCCCTCCCGTCGTACGTGCCCGTACGCGCCGTGCCGGCCGTGGCGCTCCGGGCGGCCGGCCCGTGCGCCCGGCGCCCGCACGAACACGGATGGAGCACATGCCGGTCGCGGAGGAGGATTGCGTTCCGAACGTCAGGGGTAGGACCGGCTACGACCGATTTGCACCGGCCGTGCGGGAGGGACCATCACCATGTTCTTGGAAGCGCTCGGCTCCGCACTGCTCGGTCTCGCACTCGCGTGGGCGGCCTCGTACCGCCTGCCCCACCGGTTGCCGTCCCGCAGCCTGGTCTTGTCGACCGGCGTGGCGGGAGCCCTGTTCGGCGCGTTCCTGACGCACACGGCCCTGGGCTCCGGCCACTTTCTGGCCATCCTCCTCGGCGCGGTGGCCGTCTCCGCGGCGCTGCTGTCGCTGCTGCTGCGCCCCGAGGAGCGTTTTCGGCGCCGCTCGGCGACGGCGTGAGCCGCCGCGCGGGCCCCGGCTCCCACGACCGTGAACCGCGCCCGTAGACGGCGATCCCCTCGACCGGGTCCTCAGGCCGCGAGGCCCAGTGCGGCCATCCGCTTGGTGTGCGCCTCGGTGATCCGGGAGAACATCCGGCCGACCTCCGCGAGGTCGAAGCCGTCCGCCACACCGCCCACGAGCATCGTCGACAGGGCGTCGCGGTCGGCGACCACACGCTGCGACTGGGACAGGGCCTCGCCCATCAGCCGGCGCGCCCACAGCGCGAGCCGGCCCCCCACCCGCGGGTCGGCGTCGATCGCGGCGCGCACCTTCTCGATGGCGAAACCGGCGTGACCGGTGTCGTCGAGGACACCGAGGACGAGCTCGCGGGTGTCCGAGTCGAGACGGGCCGCGACCTCACGGTAGAAGTCACTGGCGATCGAGTCGCCCACGTACGCCTTGACGAGCCCCTCCAGCCAGTCCGAGGGAGCCGTCTGCCGGTGGAAGCCGTCGAGCGCGGCGACGAAGGGATCCATCGCCTCCGTCGGCTCCGCACCGATCGCGGAGAGCCGGTCCCGCAGCCGCTCGAAGTGGTGGAACTCGGCGGACGCCATCTTCGCCAGCTCGGCCTTGTCGCTGAGCGTGGGTGCCAGCTTGGCGTCCTCCGCGAGCCGCTCGAACGCCGCGAGCTCGCCGTAGGCGAGCGCTCCGAGCAGGTCCACTACCGCGGCGCGGTACTGGGGCTCGGCCGAGGCCGTCTCCCAGTTCTGCGCGGCGACTCCGGTGGCCACGGGGGTGGTGTCGGCGGTGGCCTCGGCGGGCTTCTCAGCGGCGTTGTCAGGCGTCGTCATGAAGCGCACAATAGCCCGCTCACAGCACGAGGTAAGTCCCTGCTCAACCGGTGTGACGACGACTACGTGACCAAATCGGCCATCACATGTGCGCGATTCCGGGGTATGGTGGTAATGCGCCCGGCGAGTGATTCGACGGGCCGCACGAATGAGGATGCCCGGTCGGTGGCCCGATCGGCTCCGACCCGACAGCCCTCCTCGCAGGTACGGCACATCGCGTACGGCATCCGGAGGGAACCCTCAGCGGCACGAGAGCTCGAGCGTCGGCAGTGGTCCCATGCCACCCGGCCCGCCCGTCAAGAGCGGCCGACGTCCCCGGCACGGTCCCGACACGACCCCCGCGCTCGCCTCGCACCGCGTACACAGAAGAGGCAGCACCCTGACTACGACTTTCCGAGACCTCGGAATCCTTCCTGAGACCGCCGAAGCCCTTGAGGCCGTCGGCATCGTCAACCCCTTCCCCATCCAGGAGATGACGCTCCCGGTCGCCCTCTCCGGCACCGACGTCATCGGCCAGGCCAAGACCGGCACCGGCAAGACGCTGGGCTTCGGCCTCCCGCTGCTGGAGCGCGTCACCGTCCCCGCGGACGTCGAGGCGGGCCGGGCCAAGCCCGAGCAGCTGACCGACGCCCCGCAGGCCCTCGTCGTCGTCCCGACGCGCGAGCTGTGCACCCAGGTGACCAACGACCTGCTGACCGCGGGCAAGGTCCGCAACGTACGCGTTCTGGCCATCTACGGCGGCCGGGCGTACGAGCCCCAGGTGGAGGCCCTGAAGAAGGGCGTCGACGTCATCGTCGGCACCCCGGGTCGACTGCTGGACCTCGCGGGCCAGAAGAAGCTCAACCTCAAGCACATCAAGGCGCTCGTCCTGGACGAGGCCGACGAGATGCTCGACCTGGGCTTCCTGCCCGACGTCGAGAAGATCATGAACATGCTGCCGGCCCGCCGTCAGACCATGCTGTTCTCGGCGACCATGCCGGGCGCGGTCATCGGTCTCGCGCGCCGCTACATGTCGCAGCCCACCCACATCCGCGCCGCCGCGCCGGACGACTCGGGCGCGACGGTCGCGAACACGAAGCAGTTCGTGTACCGCGCCCACAACATGGACAAGCCCGAGATGGTCGCGCGCATACTGCAGGCCGACGGCCGCGGTCTCGCGATGGTCTTCTGCCGCACCAAGCGGACGGCGGCGGACCTCGCCGACCAGCTGCAGCAGCGCGGCTTCGCCTCCGGCGCGGTCCACGGCGACCTCGGCCAGGGCGCCCGCGAGCAGGCGCTGCGCGCGTTCCGCAACGGCAAGGTCGACGTGCTCGTCTGCACCGACGTCGCGGCCCGCGGCATCGACGTCGAGGGTGTCACCCACGTCATCAACTACCAGTCCCCCGAGGACGAGAAGACGTACCTGCACCGCATCGGCCGCACCGGCCGCGCGGGCGCCAAGGGCATCGCGATCACGCTCGTCGACTGGGACGACATCCCGCGCTGGCAGCTGATCAACAAGGCGCTGGACCTCGGTTTCCCGGCCCCGCCGGAGACGTACTCGACCTCTCCCCACTTCTTCGAGGAGCTCAGCATCCCGGCCGGCACCAAGGGTGTCCTGCCGCGTTCCGAGCGCACCCGCGCCGGGCTCGCGGCCGAAGAGGTCGAGGACCTGGGCGAGACCGGTGGCCGTGGCGGTCCGCGGGGCCGCGGTGGCCGTTCGGCCGCGCCCGCGACCACCGAGCGCGAGCGCGCACCGCGCACTCCGCGCCAGCGCCGCCGCACGCGCAACGGCACGCCCGCCGACGGGGCCCCCGCCTCCACGGACGCTGTTGCGGCCACGGAGTCGCCCGCGTCCGTCGAGGCCACCGAGCCCCGCACGCCGCGCCGCCGTCGGCGCACGCGCGGTGGAGCGGGCGAGCCCGTGGCGGCCGTCGCCGCCCCCGTGACCGAGGCCGCGGAAACCGCCGTGGCGACGGCCGAGGGTGTCACCGACGAGCCGGCCGCGCCGCGCCGCCGCCGCACCCGCAAGTCCGCCGAGACGGCTGTCGAGACGGCGGAGGCGGTGGTGACCGCGGCCGAGGCCGTGGTCGAGAGCGCCGCCGCCGAGGTCGTCACCGAGGCCCCGGCCAAGCCGGCCCGCCGCCGCACCCGCAAGACCGTCGAGACGGCGCCCGCCACCGAGACGGTCGCCGAGACCGTCGAGGTCGTCGAGGCCACGGAGGCCAAGCCCGCCGCGCGCCGACGCACCCGCAAGGCCGCGGAGGCGGTCGTCGACACCGTCGAGGCCACCGTCACCGAGGCCGCCGAGACGGTCGTCGAGACCAAGCCCCGACGCACCCGGGCCAAGGCCGCCACCACGGCCACCGAAACGGCCCCGGCCGTCGAGGAGACCGAGGCCAAGCCCGTACGCCGACGCACCCGCAAGGCCGTCGCCGACGCCGAGATCCCGGCCCAGGCCGCCGAGGCCACGGAGGCCAAGCCCGCCGCGCGCCGACGCACCCGCAAGGCCGCGGAGGCGGTCGTCGACACCGTCGAGGCCACCGTCACCGAGGCCG
>NZ_JBIRQM010000006.1:313209-425116 GCF_044333225.1 Streptomyces sp. NPDC021080
ACGCACCCGCAAGGCCGTCGCCGACGCCGAGATCCCGGCCCAGGCCGCCGAGGCCACGGAGGCCAAGCCCGCCGCGCGCCGACGCACCCGCAAGGCGGTCGCCACGGAGCCCACGGAGAGCTGATCTCCCCTCCGACGGCCCGGTCCCCCATCCGGTGGGGCCGGGCCGTCGGCGTTCTCCCGTGACGGACTTCACCGGCCACCGGCCCGGCCGCACGGCACCCGTCGCGCGGCCGTCGCCGTCGCCCGATAGCCTCCTGCGCATGAGCAGGCCCTATACGTTCGTTCCGCCCGCCGGTGTCCGCGCGTACCGGTTGTCCACCTCACGCGGCGAGTTCGCCGTGCTCGACGCCGTGCCGGAGGAGGGGTCCAGGGGGACCGCCCTGCTGCTGCCGGGGTTCACCGGCAGCAAGGAGGACTTCATCGCGCTGCACGCGCCCCTGGCCGCGGCGGGCTGGCGGACGGTTGCCGTGGACGGGCGCGGACAGTTCGAGACCGAAGGGCCTCGGGACGACGAAACGGCTTACGCACAGAGCGAGTTGGCGCAGGACGTGCTCGCACAGGCCGCCGCCGTCGGCACTCCCGTGCATCTCGTGGGGCACTCGCTCGGCGGGCAGATCGCGCGCGCCGCGGTGCTGGCCGACCCGTCGCCGTTCGTCTCCCTGACGCTCATGGCCTCCGGCCCCGCGCAGATCTCCGAGCAGCAGCAGCAACGCGTCAAGCTGCTGCGGGACGCGCTGGCCGTGATGAGCATGGCCGAGGTGTGGGGGGCGATCCAGGCGATGGAGCCGCCCGAGGAGACCGACACGGGCGGGCTGGACGCGGGGCTCGACGACCTCGCCGACCTGCGCCGCCGCTGGCTCGCCAACAGTCCCGCCCAACTCGTCGCGACGGGCCGCCAGTTGTGCGTCGAGCCCGACCGTGTCGCCGAGCTGGCCGCCGTCCCCCTCCCGAAGCACGTGATATCCGGCGCGCGCGACGACACCTGGCCGGTCTCCCTGCTGGACACGATGGCCGTACGGCTGGACGCGCACCGCACGGTCGTCGAGGGGGCGGAACACTCCCCCAACGCCGACCAGCCGCTGGAGACCGCCCGAGCCCTGGCCGCGTTCTGGGACGGCATCACCCTCTAGAGCCGACCGCCCCTCCGGAGCCCGCGGTCCTTCCGGAGCCCGTGGGCCGTCCGGAGCCCGTGGGCCGTCCGGAGCCCGTGGGCCGTCCGAGGTCCGTGGCCCCTCCCGAGCCCGCAGTCCCTCTGCAGCCCTCCGGGCCTAGTACTGGGCCTGCAGGTGCTCCCAGAAGCCGTCCCGCAGCGCGCGGCGCAGGTCCGACTGCCCGCGCAGGGAGTACTGGAGCAGGCCCTCGGCCTCGACCAGCAGATCCTGGTCCACCGAGCCGGGGAGATACGGGTGCCCGGGAAGCAGTTCGCTCAGGGATTCACGGCCCCGGGCGGCCAGCCACTTCGCGGCGATCTGGGCGCCGACGAAGCGCACGTCCTCCCGGGTGGGCCGGACCGCCGCCGTCGGGTCGTACGACTGGGCGGTCCGTCTGGCCACATACGGCTTGAAGAAGTCGAGGTCGAGCGTGCGCTGGCTGTCGACCTCCCAGAGCAGCGGCTCGGCCTGGTTGCCGCCCTCGGGTGCCTCGATCCCCCAGAGGTGGACCCGGGCGCCGTAGCCCTGGGCCGCCTCGACCGCGGAGACCAGGTCCTCGTCGCCGCCCAGCAGTGCCGCGTCGCTGATGGCGCGGTGCCGGGCGAGGGACTCCAGGTCCGAGCGGATGAGTGAATCGACGCCCTTCTGCTGGTTGTTGGCGTTCAGGTTGCCCAACCTGACCTTCACGTCCGGGAGTTCGGCGATGGACTGCTGCTCCGCGGTGTGGATGCGGCGTCGCGCGCCGTCGTACCAGTACACGCGCAGCAGACGGCTGTCGGCGAAGATCGTGCGGGCCCGGTCGATGAGCGCCTCGATGAGCCCCTCGGTGTCCAGGTCGAACGAACGGCGGTCCTCCGTGCCGGCGACGAGGCGCCCCGCGGCCGCGTACAGATATCCGGCGTCGACGAAGATCGCGTGGGTGGAGGGGGTCTTCGACACCTCGGCGAGCATGCGCTGAAGCAGCTCGTTCGTACGGTCTATGCGGGCGGCGAGAGCCGCGTGGTCGTCGTTCATCGCTTCCATTGTCCCGGCGGTCACGCTGCGAACACAACCGGCGCCGTTCAGTCTCCGCCACGCGGGCTACCCGTCGGTAATTAGGTTCTCGAAAAATTTCCTTAGCGTAGGGAATGTTTGTAACACGCACCCCGTTGACTCCCTGTGTGAGCGAGTGCAGAGATGCCTCGCTCGCCACACACTCAAGTAGTTCTCCTCAGGAGGATGACCAGACGAAGGGAGAAGCCCATGCGCTTCGAAATCCTGCGACTCGACGATGTCGACGGCACGCCCGTGGACAGCACTGTCGTGGACGCCGCCTCCGTCAACCGGATCGTTCAGCAGGCCGCCGCCATCGGGCAGCGCTTGTGGATCCGCCCGGCCGACACAACCGCCTCGTAACGACGACGACCGTCCGCTCCGCCGTACGAGGACGCGCCGAAAGCGCCTCGTGGACGCGAAGGGCGCAGCGGACAGCAGACGCTTCACAGACTTCGGAGCCCCGCACGGCGAGATGCCGTGCGGGGCTCCGTGTGTACGCGACGTGTACGCCGCACCGGGGCCGTCAGCTCCCGTGGATCACCTGGGTGACGCCGTTGATGATCTGCTGCACCGCGATGGCGGAGAGCATCATGCCGGCGAGCCGGGTCACCAGGACCACTCCGCCGTCCTTGATGACGCGGATGATCAGCAGCGAGTAGCGCATCACCACCCACAGCACGACGTGGATCGCGAGGATCGCGGTCCACACGGAGACCTGGGTGGCGACCGAGTCGGCCCTCTGCACCGCGAGGATCACGGAGACGATCGCGCCGGGCCCGGCGAGCAGCGGCATCCCCAGGGGTACGAGGGCGACGTTGACGTCCTTGGTCTGCTTCGGCTCGTCCGTCTTGCCGGTGAGCAGGTCGAGGGCGATGAGCAGGAGCAGCAGTCCGCCCGCGATCATCAGCGCGGGCACGGAGACGTGCAGATAGTCCAGGATCTGGTGCCCGAGGAGCCCGAAGACGGTGATGACGCCGCCGGCGACGCAGACCGCCTGGACGGCCATCCGCCGCTGCACCCGGGCGGGGCGGCCGGCGGTGAGCGCCAGGAAGATCGGGGTGATCCCGGGGGGATCCATGATGACGAAGAGCGTGAGGAACAGGGAGCCGAAGACGGCGACGTCGAACATGGTGAAGAAGAGCCTTGCGAGGTGGTGGGAGAGGGTGGGCGGGTCTTCCGGCCACCGCTTCGGGCAGTCGTTCCGCGAGGCGGAACGGGGCGGCACGACCGGCGGGGCCGGATGCCGGGGAACGGGCCGGTGAACACGGGTTCCGGCCGAGCGGGAGGGGCGTGGGCGCCGGACGTACGCCGCGGGCGGCACGGGTCCGCCGTACGCCCCGAAGGCGCGCACCGCGTGGACACGGGTCCGCCGTACGCCCGCGCCGGCACGGCCCGACCGGCCGGTCGGGGCCCGGTACCGACCGGGGTGTCCGAGGCGAGCGGGGCGTCCGGCCGGACCCGGCACGGGCGTCGGCGCGCGCCGAGCGGCGGGAGCGGGACGGCTGTCGGGGGACGGATCCGGGGCAGGGGTCCTACGGCACCGGCCCGGTCCGTACGGGCCCCGCACACCGGACTCGACGGCACCGGCCCGTCGGGGCGGCCGCGGCCGCGGTCACGCGCCCTCGGTCACCGGCCCGGCCGGACCCGTCGGCGTGGAGCGTCCGGGGATTCAGGCTCCGCCCGCGCCCGGTACCGGGAACGCCCCGGTGGCGCGTCGGGTGATCTCCCCGTAGACCTCGGGGTCGGTCGTGAACTCCCCGAGCACACAGGTCTTGCGGCTGCCGTGGTAGTCGGACGAACCCGTGGTCAGCAGACCCAGTTCGGAGGCCAGACCGCGCAGCCGCGCCCGGGTGGCCGGTTCGTGGTCCATGTGGTCGACCTCGATGCCGTCGAGGCCCGCGGACGCCAGCTCCGCGATCACCGACTCCGGCACCGTGCGGCCCCGCTTGGCGGCGGCCGGGTGCGCGAAGACGGTGACGCCACCGGCCCCCTTGACCAGCCGGATCGCCTCGAAGGGGTCGGTCTCGTGCTTGGGGACGTAGGCGCGGCCCCCGTCGGCCAGCCACTGCTCGGTGAAGGCGTCGGAGACACTGCCGACGACGCCCAGCTCGACCAGCGCGGAGGCGACGTGCGGGCGCCCGACCGAGCCGTCGCCCGCGATGCGCGCCACCTGCTCCCAGGTGATCGGCACACCGAGGTCCCGGAGTCTGGCGATCATGCCCTGGGCCCGCGGCACCCGGTCGTCCCGCACCAGTTCGCGCTCGGCGAGCAGTGCGGGGTCCTCGGGGTCGAAGAGGTAGGCCAGCATGTGCATGCTGATGCCGTCGATCCGGCAGGAGAGTTCGGCGCCCGTGACGAGGGTGAGCCCCTCGGGCAGTGCGGCGATCGCCTCGGCGTACCCGCGCGTGGTGTCGTGGTCGGTCAGCGCGACGACGTCCAGACCGGCGGCGGCGGCGTTGCGCACCAACTCGGCCGGGGTGTCCGTACCGTCGGAGGCGGTGGAGTGGGCGTGCAGGTCGATACGCACTACGCGGACTCCAGGCGGTGACGGAACGGATGGGGACGCTCAAGGATAGCGGGACTCCACCCCCCGATGTCACACCCGCACGAGGGGAGCACCCCCTACACTCTCCACCGACCGGGCGAGCCGGCCCCCGGAACCCGAGGCTCGGGCGAGCCGCACCCCGAGACCGAGGTCCGGGCAGACCGCGCCCCTGACACCGGGGCAGGCCCGCACCCCGGAGTCCGCGCAGGCCCGCACCTCCGGCACCCGAGCGGGCCGCACCCTTTGACGCCCGGACACGCCACACCGCCCGGACACGCCACACCGCCCGGACACGCCGCACCGCCCGCCCCCGGACAGGCCGCACCCCGGAGTCCGCGCAGGCTGCACCCCCTGACGCTCCAGAAGCGCCACCCGCGGCACCCTCCGGGCCACCGGAGCCCGGTACCGCGCGGCCCGGAAAGGCCCGACCCCGCGCGGGTGCGGTCCGGCACGGGTGCGGCACCGCACGCAACGGCACGGCGTGGCACGCCGGGAACGTGGCCCGGCGCGAAAGGCGCGGCGCGGCCCTACGGCTCCAGAATCCTCGGCGACAGCGCGCCGCACGGCAGCAGGTCGACCTCCGCGCCCGCGTCACGCAGATCCGTCAGGACCAGTTCGTCGTACATCAGCAGCCCGGTCTGCTCGGGCCAGACGACGGCCCACAGCCACAGCCCCCGCGCCTCGCCCGCGAAGACGGCGCGGTCGTCCGGGGAACCGGAGACATGCCAGAGCGGGGTGGGACGGCCCGCCGCGAGCACCTTCGCCTGGGGCGGTTTCTCGACGCTCATGTACGGGCCGGGATCGGGCCCGTCCATGCCCGCGTACCGGGCGCCGAGACCGACGCCCAGTTCCTCGGCGACGAGGATCAGCTCTCCCATGCCGCCCAGCGGTCCGGGCCCCGAGCAGGCGACGGCGGTGGCCCTGCCTCCACTGCGGTCGTCCCCCGCGAACGCCGCCCCGGTGAACAGCCAGCCGACCGGCAGCGGCCACGGCATCCACACCGGCACCCGGGCACGGTGCACGACCACACCGAGGGCCTCGACGCTGGGCGGGATCACGGGCTGCAGCGGATGCACCGTGCCGTGCACATCGCACTGCCAGGAATCGGCAAAGAGACCGGGAGCCCTGACCCGGCCACCACACTTCGGGCAACTGGGTTCGCCCCTCATAGGGCTCAACGGTCCTCCCCGTCCCTGCCCACGTCAAGGACGATCACCCGTCCGGCGCGGGCCCGCCACGCCGAAAACTACGTGCATCTTGCATTTATTAGCTCACCTAACTTATTGTGTGTATACGACAACGATCCAGTCGGCGCACAGCGGAGGAGCGGGCATGATCAACAGCACGGAAGGCCCCGCGGAGGGCGACACGTTCGACGCCGGCGCGGGCGGCATCCTGCGTCAGCCGAGGGCCGTCTGGGCGACCACCGGTGCGTCCGTCGTCGCCTTCATGGGCATCGGACTCGTGGACCCGATCCTGCCGTCCATCGCCCGGGGGCTCGACGCCACACCCGGCCAGGTGTCGCTGCTCTTCACCTCGTACTTCCTGATCACCGCCGTGGCGATGCTGCTGACCGGCTTCGTCTCCAGCCGGATCGGCGGCCGCAGGACCCTGCTGCTCGGCCTCGCCCTCGTCGTGGTCTTCGCAGGCCTCGCCGGCACCTCGGGATCGGTCGGCGAGCTCGTCGGCTTCCGGGCCGGCTGGGGGCTCGGCAACGCGCTGTTCGTCTCCACCGCGCTCGCCGTCATCGTCGGAGCGGCGGCCGGCGGCAGCGCGGCGGCGATCCTGCTGTACGAGTCCGCGCTGGGCCTCGGCATGGCCTGCGGGCCGCTGCTGGGAGCCCTGCTCGGCAACGCCAGCTGGCGCTACCCGTTCTTCGGCACCGCGTTCCTGATGGCGGTCGGCTTCCTGTGCATCACGGCGTTCCTGAAGGAGCAGCCGAAGCCCGCGCGCACGACCTCGCTGCTCGATCCGCTGCGCGCCCTCGGGCACGGCGGTCTCGCCTCCGCCGCGGCCTCCGCGTTCTTCTACAACTACACGTTCTTCACCGTGCTGGCCTTCACCCCGTTCGTGCTGGACATGACGCCGTACCGGTCCGGCGCGGTGTTCTTCTGCTGGGGTCTGCTGCTCGCGGTCTTCTCGGTGATCGTGGCGCCGCGCCTGCAGGCGCGGCTGGGCTCGCTGAAGGTGCTGGGCGGCTCCCTGGTGCTGCTCGCCGCCGACGTGCTCGTCCTCGGCTACGGCGACCACACCACCGCGGTCGTCTGCACGGTCCTGTCCGGCGCCTTCATCGGCGTGAACAACACCGTCTACACGGAGCTGGCCCTCGGCGTCTCCGACGCCCCGCGCCCCGTGGCGAGCGCCGGCTACAACTTCGTGCGCTGGTTCGCGGCGGCGGCTGCGCCGTACTTCGCCCCGAAGATCGAGGAGTGGAGCGACATCCACGTGCCGTTCGTGGTCGCCGCGGTCACCGCGCTGCTGGGTGCGGCGGTGGTCTACGTACGGCGCGACGCGCTCACGGCGAAGGCCGGGGAACTGGAGCCGGTCCACGCCGCCGAGGACAGCGTCACGGTCTTCGCCAACTGACCCACCGGGAACCCGGCGTGAAGTCCCGTCACGCCCCGGACCCGGGACCCGGGACCGTCCGGACGATCCGGTCGGACGGCTCGGCCGGTCACTTCGACCAGTCGGTCCGGCCGGTCGGTCCGGCCGGTCAGTCCAGCGGAACGGACCTGCGCAGCGGATCGCGCAGGTCCGTTCCGCCGTTCAGCCAGCGTTCCTGGAGGGCGGCGGCGCCGTGGACGCGCTTCCAGGCGGCCTCGTTGGGCGTCATGGGGAGCAACGGCAGGAAACGTACGGGATCGGCGGGAGCGTCCAGTTCCAGGTCCTCCACCAGACCGCCGGACTCGGCGACCAGGACGGAGGTGAACGGCGCGCCGGGCCACAGGGGTTCGCCCACGTCGAGCGAGGCGCCGGGAGCCACGACCAGACCCTCGACCTGGGGGGAGGCCGCGAGCACGGCGAGGGGACGGAGCACCTTGTCGGTGTCGGCCCCGGCCGGCCGGACCGAGAGGACCAGCTCGGCACGCGGGCCCTTCACCGGATCGGCGAGGACGGCGGTGGGATCGGCCATCGGCTGGGCGGACATGCCGAGCGTGGCGTAGCGGACGATGTCGCCCTCGGTGAAGCGCAGCACCTCGATGCGGTCGGTGCCGAGGAAGGTGACCGCGGCCCGCGCGTCGGGTTCGCCCAGCGCGGAGCGCAAACGGGCCTCGACCAGAGGAAGAACATCAGCCATGAACCGAGCATAGGCCGCGTCAATTACGCCAGGGCACACCGGACCCCGGTCAACAACGCGCAAAGCGGGGCCTTGACGTATCGGTGCGCTGATACTCTTGGCCGCTGGTCGGAGCAGTGCATGACTGAGGACCCCCAGGCCCTCATGGCGCTGCGGGAGTTGCTCCCGGGCTCCGACGCACTGAGACTGATCTGACTCCCCTTCGGAGGGAGTCGGACTCCCCCGCGGGGGATGGATCGTCCCTCACGGGGGACCGACCGGAGGAGGTGGGGCTGCAATGGATCGAAGTCGATCGTGCAGTACCACCCGCTCTTCCGGTCGCTGAGTTCGTAGCTGGTTCCACCGGGTTTCTTCGGCCCTGCCGGCTACCGCCTCCCGCAATCGTGTGCGCACGTGTCAGCGTTGCCCGGCGCACCACGGAAGAGCGCTTCGTTTCCGCCTGATCTGTCCGATCTGAACCCCTGATCTGTCTGATCTGAATCAGTAGCGAAGCTGCCACCGCGACGGTGCGGTGCTCCCCGCTTTGTGGACGTGCCAAACATCCGCAGTCAGGACGTCCTCATTCCGGGTAGTTCCAACCGTCGCCCGGCCGCCTCCGCCGCGAGAAGGAGCCTGCCATGTCGATGATCCGTGACCTGCGCGCCGCGGTCCGCCCCCGCCCGTCCCTGCGCAAGGACAGTGGCTCGTACGACACCACCCGCGACCCCGGCACCCCGTCGGCCGTGGTCGACTGCGCGATCTACCGCGACGGTGCCCGCGTCGCGACCCGCGCGCCGCTCACACCGCAGGAGGCCATGCGCCAGGTGCGGCGCGACGGCGGCTTCGTGTGGATCGGTCTGCACGAGCCCACCGAGGACGAATTCGCCGGTATCGCCCGCGAGTTCGGGCTGCACCCGCTGGCCGTGGAGGACGCCGTCCAGGCCCACCAGCGGCCCAAGCTGGAGCGCTACGACGACTCCCTGTTCACCGTCTTCAAGACCATCCACTACGTCGAGCACGACCGGCTGACGGCGACCAGCGAGATCGTCGAGACCGGCGAGGTCATGTGCTTCACCGGAGGGGACTTCTTCATCACCGTCCGGCACGGCGGGCACGGGTCGCTGCGCGGGCTGCGGCACCGCCTCCAGGACGACCCCGAGCTGCTCGCCAAGGGCCCCTCGGCGGTGCTGCACGCGATCGCCGACCATGTCGTCGACGGCTACATCGCGGTCGTCGACGCCGTGCAGGACGACATCGACGAGGTCGAGACCGAGGTGTTCTCGCCGGGCCGGGGAGGCACCCCGCGCGGCACGGACGCCGGGCAGATCTACCAGCTCAAGCGCGAGGTGCTGGAGTTCAAGCGGGCGGTGTCGCCGCTGCTGCGCCCCATGCAGCTGCTCAGCGAGCGTCCGATGCGGCTGATCGACCCCGACATCCAGAAGTACTTCCGCGATGTCGCCGACCACCTCGCGCGCGTGCAGGAGCAGGTCCTCGGCTTCGACGAACTGCTCAACTCGATCCTCCAGGCCAACCTCGCGCAGGCCTCCGTGGCGCAGAACGAGGACATGCGCAAGATCACCTCGTGGGCCGCGATCGTCGCCGTACCGACGATGGTCTGCGGTGTGTACGGCATGAACTTCGAGTACATGCCCGAGCTGCACGCGCGCTACGGCTACCCGGTGGTCATGGGCATCACGGTCGGGCTCTGCCTCTCGATCCACCGCATCCTGAAGCGCAACGGCTGGCTGTAGGGCGGGCTGGATAGTCTGGGCCCCATGACGCAAGAGCTGCTCGACCAGGCCCTCGTCGAGGAGGCCACCAAGAAGTCCGGGCTGATCTGGGTACGGGGCACCTCCTCGCCCGCCGGCCCGGGCGAGGAGGTGCCCACCCGCGCGCTGTGGCACGTGTGGCACGACGGCGCGGCCTGCCTGGTCGGCGACGGGCCCGGTGAGCAGCCGCTGCCCGGGCTGGCCGACGGGGGCCACGCGGTGGTCACCGTGCGCAGCAAGGACAAGGGCGGGCGGCTCGTCACCTGGTCCGCCACCGTCGTGGAGCTCGCGGCGAACACCCCGGAGTGGGAGGCGGCCGTCGGGGAGCTCAAGGGCAAGCGGCTGAACGCGCCGGACGGCGAGGCCATGCCGGAGCGCTGGGCACGCACATGCCGGGTGGTGCGCCTGGAACCGACGGGCGCGACCGCCGACCTGCCCGAGGGATCACTCGCCGAACCGCCGCTGCCGAGCCCGGCGACGACCCGTCGGCCGGTTCCGGCGGCGCTGCCCCGGCTCCTGCTGAAGCGGCGCGGGCGCGGCTAGTACGCGGCTGGTACCGCGGCGGGCGGCGGGCGGCGAAAGCCCCCGCCGGGCCGCGCGGAACTACGACGAGGGCAGCTGCTGCCCGTAGTCGACGGTGTCCTTCCTGGCCGGCTCCGCCAGCTTGAAGTCCTTGCCCCAGTCGGTCATGCGGAGCGTGCCGGCGTTGCCCGCGCGCCCGAGCAGGACCGGATACGGGGTGCCCCGCAGGGAGACGTCCAGGGTGCCGCCCGAGCCCTTGTCGCCGGTGATGCGGATCGTGGGGACGCCGGACTGTTCGTGGTGACCGTCCTTGCCGAGGGCGCCGTGCAGCCCGAGCAGCCCGTCGAGCAGGACGTCCTTGTCGGTGAAGCCGCTGAAGCGCTTGTACGCGGGGTCGCCGGTCGGCACCTTCACGTACATGCCCTCCAGCTTGTCCGCCGCCGCGGTGCCCCCCGGCTTGCCGCCGCCCTTGCGGTCCTCATGGGCCCAGAACGCGGCGTCGGCCTTGAGGAAGAGGTGCTCGCCGACCCGCAGCAGATGGAAACCGGCCCCCTTCGAGGTGACCGAGCCGGTGCCGCCGCCGGACTTCAGGCGCATGTCGAGGGTGTACGTGGTGCCGCCCGAGACGACGGTCCCGGACAGCCGCACCGCCGACGCCGTCCCGGCCGCCTTCTTCGCCTTCGCCTGGATGGCCGCGGCGGACAGCTTGCCGACCCCGTTCGTGCCCGCGTCCGGATCCTCGCTGCCGCACCCCGTCAGCGCCGTCCCTGTCACGGCCAGCGCGCACATCGCGGCCACCGTCACGGCTCTGCGGGTAAGGCCCTGGGGAATTGCGGTCACAGGTGGGGCTGCCTCTCCTACGCGGTCCTCGAACGGCGTACGGCAGCGTACCGGTGCGGCACCTGTCCGGCGGAGGCAGTCCGTCCGGACCGCCCACCAGGGCGTACCCGACCGGGACGGGCTAGCCTGAAGCCCAACCGAGCGGACAGAACGGGACAGAACGCATCGAGGCGAAGGAGGCGCGGGCATGGCCGCAGCCGCCCCCCGGATCTTCGTCTCGCACCTGTCCGGCGTCGCCGTCTTCGACCCGAACGGCGACCAGGTGGGCCGTGTGCGGGACCTCGTCGCCATGCTGCGCGTGGGACGGCGGCCGCCGCGCATGCTCGGCCTCGTCGTCGAACTGTCCACCCGCCGCCGGATCTTCCTGCCCATGACCCGGGTGACCGGCATCGAGTCCGGCCAGGTCATCACGACCGGGGTCCTGAACGTGCGCCGCTTCGAGCAGCGGCCCACCGAACGACTCGTCTTCGGCGAGCTGCTCGACCGGCTCGTGACCCTCGTCGAGACGGGTGAGGAGGTGACGGTCCTGGACGTGTCGATCCAGCAGCTGCCGGCCCGCAGGGAGTGGGAGATCGGCCGGGTCTTCGTGCGCAGGGGGCGCGCCGGCGCCTTCCGCCGTGCCAAGGGCGAGACGATGACGGTCGACTGGTCCTCCGTCACCGGCTTCTCGCTGGAGGAGCACGGACAGGGCGCGGAGAGCCTGCTCGCCACGTTCGAGCAGCTGCGGCCCGCCGACCTCGCGAACGTGCTGCACCATCTGTCGCCGAAGCGGCGCGGCGAGGTGGCCGCCGCCCTCGACGACGACCGGCTCGCCGACGTGCTGGAGGAGCTGCCCGAGGACGACCAGATCGAGATCCTCGGCAAGCTCAAGGAGGAGCGCGCGGCGGACGTCCTGGAGGCGATGGACCCCGACGACGCGGCCGACCTGCTGGCCGAACTGCCCACCGAGGACGTGGAGCGGCTGCTGACGCTGATGCGGCCCGGCGAGGCGGCGGACGTGCGGCGGCTGATGGCGTACGCGGAACGCACGGCGGGCGGGCTGATGACCACCGAGCCCATCGTGCTGCGGCCCGACGCGACCGTCGCCGACGCGCTCGCCCGGATCCGCAACCCCGACCTCTCCCCCGCGCTCGCCGCCCAGGTGTACGTGTGCCGCCCGCCGGACGAGACGCCGACGGGCAAGTACCTGGGGGCGGTGCACTTCCAGCGGCTGCTGCGCGATCCGCCTCCCACCCTGGTCGGCTCGCTCGTCGACGACGACCTCCAGCCGCTGGCCCCGGAGGACGAGCTGCCGGTGGTCGCCGGGTTCTTCGCCACGTACGACATGGTCGCGGCGCCCGTCGTCGACGAGAGCGGCTCGCTGCTCGGGGCGGTGACCGTGGACGACGTACTGGACCACATGCTGCCCGAGGACTGGCGGGAGACGGAGTTCCACCTCGACGAGGGCGTGCACGAGAGCATGCACGAGGAACGCGTCGAGGAGCACCCCGAGGGACGCCATGGCGCCTGACCGTGAGGCCCGTGAGCGGGCCGCCACGGGGGCGACGGCGGCCCCCCGCCCGCGCACCCGGCTCGACCAGCCGAAGCCGCCGCGGCGCAGGCTGCTGCCCGAGTGGGACCCGGAGGCCTTCGGGCGGCTCTCGGAGCGCATCGCCCGTTTCCTCGGCACCGGACGGTTCATCGTCTGGATGACGGTCGTCATCATCGTCTGGGTCGTCTGGAACATCTTCGCGCCGAACCACCTGCGCTTCGACAACTACCCGTTCATCTTCCTGACCCTGATGCTGTCGCTCCAGGCCTCCTACGCCGCCCCGCTGATCCTGCTCGCGCAGAACCGGCAGGACGACCGGGACCGGGTCAACCTCGAACAGGACCGCAAGCAGAACGAGCGCTCCATCGCCGACACCGAGTACCTCACGCGCGAGATCGCCGCACTGCGGATGGGCCTCGGCGAGGTCGCCACCCGCGACTGGATCCGCAACGAGCTGCAGGACCTGGTCAAGGAGCTGGAGGACCGCCATCCCGACGGTCACGGGGGCGGACGGGTCGTATTCCCGGCGGAACGGTCGCAGGGACGTGACGTAGACGACCGGTGACAGGGCTTTCCGGGGCACATGGGTCGCGCCGTACCATCGTCCCTATGGCTACGGAAGACGCGGTGCGTGAAGCACTGGCGACGGTGAACGACCCCGAGATCAACCGACCCATCACCGAACTGGGGATGGTCAAATCGGTGCAGATCGGTGCGGATGGCGTGGTCGCGGTCGCCGTGTACCTGACGGTCTCCGGCTGCCCCATGCGCGACACGATCACCCAGCGGGTGACGGAGGCGGTCTCGCGGGTCGAGGGCGTCACGCGGGTCGACGTCGAACTCGACGTGATGAGCGACGAACAGCGCCGTGAGCTGGCGACCGCGCTGAAGGGCGGCACCGCCGAGCGCGAGGTGCCCTTCGCCAAGCCCGGCTCGCTCACCCGTGTCTACGCCGTCGCGTCCGGCAAGGGCGGCGTCGGCAAGTCCTCGGTCACCGTGAACCTGGCGGCCGCGATGGCCGCCGACGGGCTCAAGGTCGGTGTCGTCGACGCCGACATCTACGGCCACTCGGTGCCGCGCATGCTCGGCGCGGAGGGCCGGCCGACCCAGGTCGAGAACATGATCATGCCGCCGTCGGCGCACGGTGTGAAGGTCATCTCCATCGGCATGTTCACCCCGGGCAACGCGCCGGTCGTCTGGCGCGGCCCGATGCTCCACCGCGCCCTCCAGCAGTTCCTGGCGGACGTGTACTGGGGCGACCTGGACGTCCTGCTCCTGGACCTCCCGCCGGGCACCGGCGACATCGCGATCTCCGTCGCCCAGCTCGTCCCGAACGCCGAGATCCTGGTCGTCACGACCCCGCAGCAGGCGGCGGCCGAGGTGGCCGAGCGGGCCGGCTCCATCGCCGTGCAGACCCACCAGAAGATCGTGGGCGTCGTCGAGAACATGTCGGGGCTGCCGTGTCCCCACTGCGACGAGATGGTCGACGTCTTCGGCACCGGTGGCGGCCAGTCGGTCGCCGACGGTCTGACCCGCACCACCGGGGCGACCGTCCCGGTCCTCGGCTCCATCCCGATCGACGTCCGCCTGCGCGAGGGCGGCGACGAGGGCAAGCCGGTCGTCCTGACCGACCCCGACTCCCCCGCCGGCTCGGCGCTGCGCGCCATCGCGGGCAAGCTGGGCGGCCGTCAGCGCGGCCTGTCGGGCATGTCGCTGGGCATCACCCCGCGCAACAAGTTCTAGGGCCCGGGCCGATCCCGGTCTCCGGGACTCCGGCACGGGACTCCGGTACCGTCCCGACATAGGAGGGGGCGCCGTCCACACGGACGGCGCCCCCTTCCTCGTAGCGGCCTCAAGGGCCTTCGAGGGGCCCGCGGGTGCCCGTGGCGCTCCCCGGCCCTCGTAGCCGCCGCCAGGGCCCTACGGGGCGTACGCCGCGATGTCCTTGATCATGGCGAAGCCGAGCCCGTACGCGCTCATCCCCCGCCCGTACGCGCCCACGTGGACGCCTTCCTGGGTCGAACCGGCGAGGACCCAGCCGAACTCGGACTCGCGGTAGTGGAAGAGCGTCGGGACACCGTCCACGGGCAGGGACAGGGTGGACCAGTCCGGCCCGTCCAGGTCGTCGGCCAGCACCCACGCGGTCTCGGTCTGCTGGTCCAGCCAGTCGTCGCGCAGGCTGTGGTCCATCTGGCCGGGCCAGGTGAAGGACAGCAGCCCCACACCGGCCAGCCATGCAGCCGAGGACACCGAGGTGGCCTCCAGCAGTCCCGTGCCGTCCGCACTGCGCCGTACGGGGCTGGCGGCGACGGTGACCACCACCGCGAACCGCTCCTTGTCCTCGCCCGGCTCGGGGCGCACCGAGGGCTCGTCCCCGTGCCCGACCGAACCGTGCTCGACCACGCCCTCCGCGGAGGTGCCCACCTGCATCAGCCAGCGCGGCCCCGTGAAGGCCTCGTCGAGGCCGTACCAGGGAAAGGGCGCCAGCAGGTAGCCGTCGACCGTACGCCGGGCGGAGGGGACCTGTTGTCCACCCTCCGCGGCCGGCGCCTGCGCGCCTACCCGACTTGTCGTCTCCATCTGCCGGACGCCTCCTCGCTCTCGTCGGACCGGGCGGCCCACCCCCCTCGGGCGACCTTGTCGGTCCGCACAACAACTGGGCAGCATAGCCACCCCGCTCCGAGCAGCGGTGAAAGCGCCCGGCGCGTAAGGCGCGCGAACGGCGTGTCCGGACCGCGCGGGGCCTGTTCGGGACCCGCGAACGGACCCGGTACCGGGCCGTATCCGCACCGGACAGAGGCAGGGCGCGCAGGGCCGTGGGACCATGGCCACCCGGTCGCGGGCGCTCCCGTACGACGGGTCGCGCCGCGGTACTCCGTACGGATCAGGTGGCGTCGGCGTCGTAGGGCGGGCGCTCGTCGGCGTCGAGCTTCTCGCGCTTCTTCGTCATGTCGACGGAGCCGCCGGCCGTGCCGACGGCGGACCCGGCAGCCGCGGAGAGCCCTGCGGCCGCGGAGGACTCGGCCTCGCGGCCGTTCACCGCGTCCGTGACCTCGGCCATCTCCTTCTTCAGGTCGAAGCCGTTGCGGATCTCCTTGAGCCCCAGCTCGTCACCGTCGAGTTGCTTGCGTATGAACGTCTTGGGGTTGAGATCCTCGAACTCGAAGTCCTTGAACTGCGGGCCGAGTTCGTCGCGGATGTCCGCCTTGGCACTGTCCGAGAACTCACGGATCTTGCGGATCGTGCGCGACACGTCCTGAATCAGCTTCGGGAGCTTGTCGGGACCGAAGACGAGCACGGCAAGGACGAAGATCGTCACCAGCTCGAGCGGTCCTACGTCGTTGAACACCTGATAGCTCCTCGCGATGCCCTCGGTCCTCGGCCCTCGGGAGTCTTCCGTGGTCCGGGCCGCCCCCAACGGTACCCGGCGTACCTGTCCGTCCGGAACTGTCCCGGGGTCTCCGGCTTCGTGTGCGCCACCGGTTTTCCCTGATGTTTGCGATGTCTGCCGTCCGGAGCTGCGGCGTCGTGCTCGACTGTGAGGTTCGTGTCACTCTCGGGCCCCGGCGCGAGCGGCCCTCAGTCGCCGTCCGCCGAACCGAGGACCAGGGTGACCCTCCGGTCCGCACCGCCCCGCCTGAGCGTCAGCCGCAGACGGTCGCCGGGCCGGTGGGCACGGGTCTTCACGATGAGTTCCTGACCGGAGTGGATCCGGGTGCCGTCGACCTCGGTGACGACGTCACCGGCCCTGATGCCCGCCTTCGCGCCGGGGCCCCCGGCGGCGACGGCAGGACCGCCCCCGGCGGCCTTGGCGCCGACCCGCGCGCCGTCACCCGCGTAGTTCATGTCGAGCGTGACACCTATCACAGGGTGGGTGGCCCGGCCGGTGTTGATCAGCTCCTCGGCGACGCGCTTGGCCTGGTTGACGGGGATGGCGAAGCCGAGCCCGATGGAACCGGCCTGGCCGGTCTCCAGGTCGGAGCCGCCGTCGGCGGAACGGATGGCGCTGTTGATGCCGATGACACGGGCCCGGGAGTCGAGCAGGGGCCCGCCCGAGTTGCCGGGGTTGATCGGGGCGTCGGTCTGGAGGGCGTCCACGTACGAGACGTCGGTGCCGTCGCCCTTCTCGCCGCCCGCCGTGATGGGCCGCTCCTTGGCGCTGATGATCCCGGAGGTGACCGTGTTGGCGAGGTCGAAGGGCGCGCCGATGGCGACGACGGGGTCGCCGACCTGGACGCTGTCGGAATTGCCCAGCGGCATCGGGGCCAGTCCGTGGACTCCCGAGACCTTGACCACGGCGAGGTCGTAGCCGCTGTCGTGCCCGACGACCCGGGCCTTCGCGGTCTGACCGCCGCTGAACGTCACGGTTATCGTGCCGCTTCCGCCGGCGGGTGCGATCACGTGGTTGTTGGTGAGGATGTGTCCCTCGGCGTCGAGGACGAATCCGGTGCCGGTGCCGTCCTCCTCGCTCCCGTGCACATGCAGGGTGACGACGCTGGGCAGCGCGTGCGCCGCGATCCCGGCGACGCTGTCCGGGGCGCGCCCGGGGGCCTCCTTGGCGGCCTGCGGCAGCTCGATGTCCGTCAGTCCCCCGTTCCGCTCCAGATACGCCCCCACGACGCCGCCCACGCCTCCGGACACCAGCGCGAGCGCGACGGCGCCGGACACCAGGGCCTTGCGCGCCCTCCTGCGCCGCTGCTCCGCGGTGGGCACGGCGACGCCGTTCTGCTGGAAGGGCCCGTGCTGCCGGAGGTGGCCGTCGTCCTGCGGGAACGCGGGCGCGGCCGCCCAGGGGTCGTAGTTCCGCCAGGGATCGGGGGTCTCGGACTCACCGGACTCGGCGGAGTCTCCGTATTCGGCGGACCCGGGCTCGCCGGACTCGGCCGGGGGCTCGGGGGTGGGGGCGGTCCCGTCCGGGAGCCCGGAGGATTCCGGTTCGGGTTCCGGTTCCGGCTCCGGTACGAGGGGCGGGGCGTCGAAGGGCGTGCCGCCCTGGGCCGGGATTCCCCCCTCGGCGGCCGCTCCGTGGACCGCGCCGCCCCGGGACGGGTCGGCGGGGTGCGGGGAATCCGGTTCCGTGAGGTGAGCCGGTGCGGTGTCCGTGCCCGTGCCCTCGGCCCGGGGCCGACTCCACCACTTCGCCTTCGTGGGCCTGCCCTCGTTCATGCTCTCCCCACACCTGGCCCGCGGCACGACGCGCCGAGGGCCGTCACGGACTTGTCGACTCCGCGCCCGTGAACCCTCCCGCGGACGCGCCCCACCCCGGATTCAACCAGGTTCGCGGGCCGCCGCGCAGAGGGCGGTGTCAGTGGGCGCTGTGCGGGGTGGGGGACGAGGACGAGGAGGGGGACGGTGTGACCGCGGGGGCGGCGAGCAGTCCCGGAGCGGGGGTCAGCGACAGCGGCTGGGCGTCGGTGAGCGGACGTATGAGCGGGGACATCGCGGCGGCGCCGGCGACCACCGGTGTCGTCAGCGTGTGCACGGCGTCCTGGCCGCGGCCCGCCGGAGCGGGGACTCCGGGCAGCAGCGGGGCGGACACCCCGGTCGGCGCCACCGGGCCGTTGCCGAGCGACCGCTCGCCCTGGGCGAGCAGCGGTCCGGTGGACCGGCGGCGCTGCGACTCGGGGACCGAGCTCGCTCCCGCGCCCTGGGTCCGGGACGGTGTCACATTGCTCCCGGCGCCGCGCGCGTCCGTGTCCCCGGGCATGCCGGTGGTCACTCCGCCGAGCGCGACGGCCGCGAGCGACACCGCGCCGGCGGCGACGAACGCGAACCGCAGACCGCGCGAGGCCGACCGCTCGGCCTCGTGGCGGCTGACGTCATGGATCCGGAAGCCGCGCCCCGGGGCGGAGGGCAGTACATCGGCGTGCGGTCCGGCCGGCACGTACCCGAAGGTCTCGCCCCGCGTTCCGAAGACACCGGGCAGGCCGGGGCCGCCGGGCAGCCCGCGGCCGAAGCTTCCTCCGTTCAGCCGGGGGCCGTCGAAGTCGCCTCCTCCGGGGAGGCCCTGGAGGCGGGCGAGGAAACTTTCGGAGGGGGGCGGCGGGGCCATCTCCGCGAAGACGTTCTTCAGCCGGCGCTGGGCGTCGGCCTCGGCCTTGCACTTCGCGCAGGTGGCGAGGTGGGCCAGGACGCGGTCGCGCGACTCATGACCGAGCTCTCCGTCCACCAGGGCGGACAGTCGGTCCCCGAGGTGCTGCTCGGCAGGGGTGGGACGGGTTCCACTCACGCGGTCGCGCCTCCTCCCCCCAGCACGGGCACACGGGCCGCGAACGAGCGACGCTCGGCGCGGGCCTCGGGAGACCGGTGTGCCAGGGCCTTGCGCAGCTGGGAGCGGCCGCGGTGGATCCGGGAGCGGACGGTGCCGAGCTTGACGCCCAGGGTCGCGGCGATCTCCTCGTAGGACAGTCCCTCGATGTCGCACAGGACGACGGCGGCGCGGAACTCGGGCGCGAGGGTGTCCAGCGCCTGCTGGACGTCCGCGTCGAAATGCGCGTCGTTGAAGACCTGCTGCGGGGAGGGCTCACGGCTGGGCAGCCGCTCGGCCGCGTCGTCGCCGAGGGCGTCGAAGCGGATGCGCTGCTTGCGCCGCACCATGTCGAGGAAGAGGTTCGTGGTGATGCGGTGGAGCCAGCCCTCGAAGGTGCCGGGCGTGTAGGTCGACAGCGAGCGGAAGACGCGGACGAAGACCTCCTGGGTGAGGTCCTCGGCGTCGTGCTGGTTGCCCGTGAGGCGGTAGGCGAGACGGTAGACGCGACCGCTGTGGGTGCTGACGATCTCCTCCCACGTGGGAGGAGTCCACGCCTGCGACTCCGCGTCGGTGGTGAACGTCGCGGTCTGCGCGGGGGCAGCAACGGGGAGCTGGTCGGCGTTGTCGGTCACGGATTTCGGCTCACCCGTCGATCTGAGCAGGCGCCGCAGCACTCCTCCCCGATCCCCAGGCGCAGCCGCACCTCCCCTGTCGGCTCTGGTGGTGTCCAGTGGAGCCCCTACCATAGCCACCTCGCCCGTTAGCTCCGGATAAGCGGTTTTACGTGAATTTGATACGGGGTCATATGGGTGCGCCGACGTCCGCCCGCGTCCCCGCTCCGTGTACCGGCCCATCGACTTCCCCCCGCTCGGTTCTCCCACCCCTCTAAACGCCCGGTCCCATCCGCAGGTTCCCGGCACCAACGGATACAGTCACGCCCAGGCAATCACGGGGACAGGAGAGGGTCATTACCGGCAACCGGCAGACGAGCTGGGCGGCATTCGCCGACGCCTTTGTCGCCGAGGACGAGGCGCTGTCCTGGGCCCGGGACCGGGCCCACGAGGCCGGCCTGCGCTCGGTGACACCGGGCACGGGCGCCGCGCTGCGCATGCTCGCCGCCACGGTGGACGCGAAGGCGGTCGCCGAGATCGGTACCGGGACCGGTGTCTCCGGAATCCATCTTCTGCACGGCATGCGGCCGGACGGGGTACTGACCACGGTGGATCCGGAGCCGGAGCGCCAGCAGTTCGCCCGCCAGGCCTTCCGGGCCGCCGGGTTCGCCAGCAATCGCGCGCGCTTCATCCCGGGCCGGGCTCTGGACGTCCTGCCCCGTCTCGCGGACTCCGGATACGACCTCGTGTTCTGCGACGGCGACCGGCTGGAGTGCCTGGACTACCTCGCTGAATCGTTGCGCCTGCTGCGTCCGGGCGGGCTCGTCGCCTTCGAGGGCGTCTTCGCGGACGGCCGCACCGTGGACTCGGGACCGCAGCCGGTCGAGGTGAGCCGGCTGCGCGAACTGCTGCGCGCGGTGCGCGAGAGCCAGGACCTGGTGCCGTCGCTGCTGCCGGTGGGCGACGGCCTGCTGTGCGCGGTCAAGCGCTGACCGCACCGCCCGGACCGCAGCCCGATCCGCAGCTGGTTCCGCTGTCGGCCGGGTGCGTTCGACGTCTTTGACCAGGCAGTTCGCCCCCGTCGACCTCTGTCGGCCGAGTCGTGCGGCAGGTGTCCGGGCCGGAAAATGCGGCTTCCCCGGCACCGCGTGCGGTGCCGGGGAAGCCGGAAGAGGTAGGGGTCGCGTTCCGCGTCAGCCGACGACCTTCTTGAGGGCGTCGCCGAGCGCGTCGGCCTCGTCAGGGGTCAGCTCGACGACAAGCCGACCGCCGCCTTCGAGCGGAACGCGCATGACGATGCCCCGCCCCTCCTTGGTCACCTCGAGCGGGCCATCGCCCGTCCGCGGCTTCATGGCCGCCATGCTCGTTCCCCTTCCTGAAACCAGCTCATCGTCGCCGACGGCCCCCTCGGAGGGCACGCACGTCCCCTCATAGGACACACGTCACCGGCATCGAACACATTGCTTCCAGGCCATTATCTCGCATCTCAGGACCCGATGACCAACATCAGTCGGCATCGCTTGCGCAACGCGCTTGAGCAAAACCACTCAATTCGGCGATGTGGCTGCGATACTTCGCCACCGCATCGACTTCCGCGGCGCGGAATTCTTTGATGCAGGTCACATGTACGCCTCGCGCCACCGCCGGTGATCTCCGCCATGCTGTCATCTGACACAGGACGTACCGGCCGGTACGTCGAGCCGCGACCCCCGGAAGGGACCCCATCATGGCCGACACCGTGCTCTACGAGGTGAGCGACGGACTCGCGACGATCACGCTGAACCGCCCCGAGGCGATGAACGCGATGAACGTCGAGACCAAGGTCGCCTTCCGGGACGCGGCGCAGGCCGCCGCCGCGGACGACACCGTACGGGCGATCCTGCTGACCGCGGCGGGCGACCGGGCGTTCTGCGTGGGCCAGGACCTCAAGGAGCACATCGGGCTGCTGGCCGCCGACAGGGAGTCGGGGTCGGGCGGGACGATGAGGACCGTGCGCGAGCACTACAACCCCATCGTGCGGGCGCTGACCGGCGCCGCGAAGCCCGTGGTGGCCGCGGTCAACGGTGTCGCGGCCGGGGCCGGGTTCGGTTTCGCGCTCGCCGCGGACTATCGCGTCGTCGCCGACACGGCCGCCTTCAACACGTCCTTCGCCGGTGTCGCGCTGACCGCCGACTCGGGCATCTCCTGGACGCTGCCCCGGGTGATCGGCCCGAGCCGTGCCACCGATCTGCTGCTCTTCCCGCGCAGCATCAGCGCCCAGGAGGCGTACGAGCTGGGCATCGCGAACCGGCTGGTTCCGGCCGGTGAGCTGCGGGCCGAGGCGGAGAAGGTGGCGCGGGCGCTGGCTTCCGGGCCGACGCTGGCCTATGCCGCCCTGAAGGAGTCCGTCGCGTTCGGGCTCACCCACTCGCTGGAGGAGACCCTGGAGAAGGAGGACGAGCTCCAGGGGCGGGCCGGGGCCTCCGAGGACCACGCCATCGCGGTCCAGGCGTTCGTGAACAAGGAGAAGCCCAAGTACCTGGGGCACTGACCGCCCGGGTGGCGTCCGCCGCGGGCCGCACACGGCCCGTGGCGGACGTCCTTCGCCCCGAAGGGGCGCCCGGGTCACCCGGCGTCGCGCACCGAGCAGTCGGCCAGGTGGTCGTTCACCAGGCCGCACGCCTGCATCAGGGCGTACGCCGTCGTCGGGCCCACGAAGCGGATACCGCGCTTCTTGAGCGCCTTGGACAGCGCGGTCGACTCGTCGGTGACGGCCGGTACGTCGTCGAGCCGCTCGGGGGCCGGCCGGGTGGCGTGGTCGGGGGCGAAGGACCAGATGAGCTCGTCCAGCTCGCCCGGGGCCCACTCGGCCAGCACGCGCGCGTTGGCGACGGTCGCCCGGATCTTGGCGCCGTTGCGGATGATCCCCGGGTCGGCGAGCAGGCGCTCCTCGTCGGCCTCGGTGAACGCCGCGACCTCGGCGATCTCGAAGTCCGCGAAGGCCGCGCGGAAGCCGGCGCGGCGGCGCAGGATGGTGATCCAGGACAGCCCCGACTGGAAGGCTTCCAGGCACAGCCGCTCGTACAGGGCGTCGTCGCCGCGGACCGGCCGGCCCCACTCCTCGTCGTGATACGCCACGTAGTCCTCGGTGGACAGCGCCCAGGGGCAGCGCAGCGCGCCGTCGGGTCCGGCCAGTGCCCCGCTCACCGCTCGTCCTCGGGGTGCTTGCGCAGCGAGGTGGTGGCGCTCGCCGCGCGGGCACCCGCGAGCGCGGCCTCCAGGTCGGCGATCCGGGCGTCCCGCTCGCCGATCTCGGCGCCCAGCCGGCCGAGCGCGTCGTCGACGTCCGCCATGCGGTAACCGCGCACGGTGACGGCGAAACGCAGGGCGTCCACGTCCCCCTTGTGCACCGGGCGGTCGTACGGCAGCGGATCGCGCAGCCGCTCGGGTTCGGCGTCGGCGAGGGGCGTGCTCTCGCCGCCGCCCACCACGGACAGGGTGACCGCGGCGACCACGACGGCGAGGGCGACGACCAGGAACAAGAACATGAACATCGCTGAGGTCCCCACGCTCTGGTGCCGGCGCGGGTCGCGTCGGCGCGAAAGTACTGGTGCTGGCGAAAGCAGTCTGACGCTGGAAGTGTCAGGCTCCGATCGTGCCATGCGAGTCTGACAGTTAAGGTCGCAGGCGGCTTATCGGTGCGACTTACTGGGAGAGGTCACAGGGGATGCTCAGGCTGGGCAGGCGCGAATTCGACGCGCACGAGCCGGTGATCATGGCGATCGTGAACCGGACCCCGGACTCCTTCTACGACCAGGGGGCCACCTTCCGCGACGAGCCGGCCCTCGCGCGCGTGGAGCAGGCGGTGGCCGAGGGTGCCGCGATCATCGACATCGGCGGGGTCAAGGCCGGGCCGGGCGAGGAGGTCACCGCCGAGGAGGAGGCGCGCCGGACGGTCGGCTTCGTCGCCGAGGTGCGCCGGCGTTTCCCCGACGTGGTCATCAGCGTCGACACCTGGCGGCACGAGGTCGGCGAGGCGGTCTGCGAGGCCGGTGCCGACCTGCTCAACGACGCCTGGGGCGGGGTCGATCCCCGGCTGGCCGAGGTGGCCGCCCGGTACCGCGTGGGGCTCGTGTGCACGCACGCCGGGGAGTCCGAGCCGCGGACGCGCCCGCATCGGATCGCCTACGACGACGTGATGGCCGACATCCTGCGGGTCACGCTGGGCCTCGCGGAGCGCGCGGTCGCCCTCGGAGTGCCCCGTGAGTCGGTGCTCATCGATCCCGGCCACGACTTCGGGAAGAACACCCGGCACAGTCTGGAGGCGACCCGGCGGCTCGGCGAGATGGTCTCCACCGGGTGGCCGGTCCTCGTCTCCCTCTCCAACAAGGACTTCGTGGGCGAGACGCTCGACAAGCCGGTCAAGGAGCGGGTCGTCGGAACGCTGGCGACGACTGCCGTCTCGGCGTGGCTGGGGGCGCAGGTGTACCGCGTCCACGAGGTCGCGGAGACCCGGCAGGTGCTGGACATGGTGGCGTCGATCGCCGGGCACCGTCCGCCGGCGGTGGCCCGGCGCGGACTGGCCTGACGGGCGGAGCGCAGGGCGTGCGCGGCACGGGGGTGCGCCGCGCGGCACGCGGGGTGCGGGAGTGACCGTGAAGCCGACCCCTCCCGCACCCCGCGACGGCACGGCTAGCGGCCCGCCTCCTTGGACATCAGCGCCACCGCTTCGTCGACGTCGTCGGTCACGTGGAACAGCATCAGGTCCTTCTCGGCCGCCTTGCCCTGGGCGACGAGGGTGTTCTTGAGCCAGTCCACGAGACCGCCCCAGTACTCCGTGCCGAACAGCACGATGGGGAAGCGGGTGACCTTCTGGGTCTGCACCAGCGTGAGCGCCTCGAAGAGTTCGTCGAGGGTGCCGAGGCCGCCGGGCAGCACCACGAACCCCTGGGCGTACTTGACGAACATCATCTTCCGGACGAAGAAGTAGCGGAAGTTCAGGCCGATGTCGACGTACTGGTTCAGTCCCTGCTCGAAGGGGAGCTCGATGCCGAGGCCGACGGAGATGCCCTTCGCCTCCAGGGCGCCCTTGTTGGCGGCCTCCATGGCACCCGGTCCGCCGCCGGTGATCACAGCGAACCCGGCGTCGACCAGACCGCGGCCGAGGGCGACACCCGCGTCGTACTCGGGCGAGTCGACCGGCGTCCGCGCCGAGCCGAACACGCTGATCGCGGCCGGGAGTTCGGCCAGCGTGCCGAAGCCTTCGATGAACTCCGACTGGATGCGCAGAACGCGCCAGGGGTCGGTGTGCACCCAGTCCGAAGGACCGCCCGCGTCCAGCAGTCGCTGGTCCGTGGTGCTCGCCTGAACCTGGTTCCGCCTGCGCAGCACCGGGCCCAGCCGCTGCTCGTCCGGTGGCCGCTTCTTGCCCCTCGGGTCGCCAGTAGCCATGTCCACTCCCTCCGCGTACGGATCTCCCCCGCTCCGGCCGTGAGCCGGTGCGGGGGAAGGTCGTTCCGCCCCAGCGTAGATCTCCGCTGGTTACGGCGGGGGGACGTGGGCATGTCCGCCGTGAACAGCCGACGGGTACGGGCCGCGCCTCAGGCGGTGAGCCAGTCCCGCAGCCGCTGTTCGCCCGCGAGGATCTTGGCCGTTTCCACGCGCTCGTCCCGCTTGTGCGCCAGGTGGGGGTTGCCGGGGCCGTAGTTGACCGCCGGGATGCCGAGCCGGCTGAAGCGGGACACGTCCGTCCAGCCGTACTTGGGCTGCGGGACGCCTCCCACCGCCTCGATGAACGCGGCGGCGGCCGGGTGGGAGAGGCCGGGGAGGGCGGCACCGCTGTGGTCGTCGACGACGAACTCCTCCACCCCGCAGTCGGCGAAGACCTCGCGCACGTGCTCGACCGCCTCCTCCTCGGTGCGGTCGGGCGCGTAGCGGAAGTTGACGGTGACGACGCACTCGTCGGGGATGACGTTGCCGGCGACCCCGCCCGAGATGTTCACCGCGTTCAGGCCCTCGCGGTACTCCAGACCGTCGATCACCGGGTGGCGCGGCTCGTACGCGGCCAGCGCGGCAAGGATCGGGGAGGCCGCGTGGATCGCGTTCGCGCCCATCCAGCTCCGGGCCGAGTGGGCCCGTTCGCCCTTGGTCTTCAGCAGGACCCGCAGCGTGCCCTGGCAGCCGCCCTCGACCTGTCCGTCGGAGGGCTCCAGAAGGACCGCGAAGTCGCCCCGCAGCCACTCCGGGCGGTCCTCGGCCACATGCTTCAGCCCGTTCAGATCGGCCGCGACCTCCTCGTTGTCGTAGAAGACGAAGGTGAGGTCCCGGTTGGGTTCGGGGACGGTGGCCGCGATACGGAGCTGGACGGCGACGCCCGACTTCATGTCACAGGTGCCGCAGCCCCACAGCACGCCGTTCTCGTCGAGGCGGGAGGGCACGTTGCCGGCGATCGGCACGGTGTCGATGTGACCGGCCAGGACGACCCGCTCGGCGCGGCCCAGGTCCGTACGGGCCACGACGTTGTTGCCGTACCGGTCGACCGTCAGATGCGGCAGGGCGCGCAGGGCCGTCTCGACGGCGTCCGCGAGCGGCTTCTCGTCGCCGCTCTCCGAGCGGAAGTCGACGAGCCGCGCGGTGAGCTCGGCTGCGTCGAGAGTGAGGTCAAGCGGGGTGTCGGCCATGGCGTCGACCCTAGCGCGCCCGGCCCCGGGTACCGAAAGCAGCCGGATGCGGTCGTATCCCCCGGCCTCGCTCACGTTGTCCACAGCCCCAGGGTTCGCCCGCGGCGCTCTCCAGTACCTTGTACGCGTGTCTGAGCCGTCCCCCACTCCAGTCCGGCGCCGCGGTCGCCTCCTGCGCTTCGGCGGGGCCCTCGTGGTCCTGCTCGCGGTCGCGGGTTATCTCGGCGTGCAGTACCTCACGGGCGGCGTGGGCGCGCCCCGGTGCAAGGTCGTCTCCGGCAACGGCGACGGCGCGTCGTACGAATTCACCCCCGAACAGGCGGTGAACGCGGCGACGATCTCGGCGATCGGCACCTCGCGCGGCATGCCCGAGCGGGCGGTGGCCATCGCGCTCGCCACGGCGCTCCAGGAGTCGGGGCTGCGCAACATCCAGCACGGCGACCGGGACTCGCTCGGCCTGTTCCAGCAGCGTCCGTCGCAGGGCTGGGGCACCGAGAAGCAGATCATGGACCCGACGTACGCGGCGGGCGTCTTCTACGAGCACCTGGCCAAGGTGCCCGGCTACTCGCGGCTTCCGCTCACCGTCGCCGCGCAGCGGGTGCAGCACAGCGGCTTCCCGCAGGCGTACGCGAAGCACGAGCCGGACGCCACGCTGCTCGCCGCCGCCCTGACGGGCCGCGCGGCGGCCACGCTGACCTGCCAGGGACGACCGGCCGCGACCACTCCGGCGGGCGGCCCGGCGCCGGTGCGCGCCGCGCTCGCACGGGACTTCGGGCGCGATGTGCTGCAGGAGGCGGGTGCCACCGTGGCCGCCGAGGGCTCCTCCGTGTCGACCGCGCCCGACGCCTCGGACGCACCGGTCTCCCCGGACTCGTCCGCCTCCCCGTCCTCCACCGCCTCCACGGAGGCCGCCGACCGGACCGTGACGGTCCCCGTGCCCGAGGGGTCCGCCACCGGGAGCGAGGCGCTCCACCGCGGCTGGGAGCTGGCGCACTGGGCCGTGGCCAACTCCTCGGCCCTGCACATCGACCGGGTGTCGTACGCGGGGCGCGAGTGGACCGCGGGAACCGCGGAGGGCTCGTGGCGCACGACCGAGGACAAGAACGGAGCGGGGGCGAAGGAGGCCGCGGCCGAGGTCCGGATCGTCACCGGGCAGTAGTACGGGGCCTCACCCCTGGGGAGGACCGGGTCCCTGGCGGAAGGCGATGTGCACCGGCTTTCGGGTGCTCACTCGCCCGCCCGTGAAATCCCTTGGGAACACAGGGCCGCGGGGACACCGGTGACATCACGGCCGGGTATTTTTGCCCGTTTTTATCCACAACCGATAATGCGACGCATTGCCAACTCTTTACGTCGGGTCACCGCAACCTTCGCGGGCTTCGAGCGGTAGTCAGGGCGTCCGAGCCCGGAACGATCACCTCGGCCGATCACCTCGGCCGATCGGCGTCCGGCGCTCGGCACGGCAGGACACTTCCCCGTTCCCTCCCGTCTAAGGAGCACCATGTCCCTCCCCCTGACCCGCCGGATCGCCCGCGTCGTGCTGCTCGTCGCGGCCGGAGCGGCACCCGTGGTCGGCGCGGCCGGCTCCGCCTGCGCGGCGCCCGTACTGCCGGCCACGCCCGGCCTCGGCGGGCTGACCGCCCTGGACGGGGCGAACGTCACCGGCACGGTCGACGGAGCGACGCAGCACGTCACCGGGGTCGCCGCCAAGTCCGGCGGCCAGGCGGTCGGCAAGGCCCTGCCGGGCGTCGGCGCCAAGGTCGCCAAGAAGGCCGCGCCCACCGCGCGGAAGGTGGCCGGCGACACGACCGGACACGCCAGGGGCCTCCTCGGCGACACCGCGAAGACCGCGTCCGACGGCGGCCTGCCCACGGGCGCCGTGGCCAAGGGCGGCCTGCCCACGGGTCAGCTGCCGCTGGGCTAGGCCCCGCGTCCGGTTCACGTTCGTACAGCTCGCGCTCGTACTGTTCGCGCTCGTACGGCGACGGGGGTCCGGGGAACTCGCTTCCCCGGACCCCCGCCGTGCTGTCGGCGGCCGTACTACCGCAGGCGTTCCACCGCCGCCGCCACCCGCTCGTCCGAGGCGGTGAGGGCCACGCGGACGAACTTCTCGCCCGCCTCGCCGTAGAAGTCGCCCGGGGCCACCAGGACGCCCAGCTCGGCCAGGTGGGCCACCGTGGACCAGCAGGACTCGTCCCGGGTGGCCCAGAGGTAGAGGCTCGCCTCGCTGTGCTCGATGCGGAAGCCATGGTTCAGCAGGGCCTCGCGCAGGGCGGTGCGGCGGGCCGCGTAGCGCTCGCGCTGCTCGCGGACGTGGGTGTCGTCCGAGAGCGCGGCGACCACGGCGGCCTGGGTCGGCGCGGAGGTCATCATGCCGCCGTGCTTGCGGATCTCCAGGAGGTCGCCGAGGACGGCGGGGTCGCCCGCGAGGAACGCGGCGCGGTAGCCGGCCAGGTTCGAGCGCTTGGACAGCGAGTGGACCGAGACGATCCCCTCGTACGAGCCGCCGCACACGTCGGGGTGCAGCACCGAGACCGGGTCGGCCTCCCAGCCCAGCTCGATGTAGCACTCGTCGGAGAAGACGAGGACGCCGTGCTCGCGGGCCCAGGCGACGATCCGGGTGAGCTCCGCGGTGGACAGGACCTTGCCGGTCGGGTTCGACGGCGAGTTCAGCCACAGCAGCTTCAGGCCCGCCGGGTCCAGCTCGGTGGGGTCGTCGTAGACGACGTGCTCCGCCCGCGCGAGCCGCGCGCCGACCTCGTACGTCGGGTAGGCGAGGCGCGGGTGGGCGACCTTGTCGCCGGGGCCGAGGCCGAGCTGGGTCGGCAGCCAGGCGACCAGTTCCTTGGAGCCGACGATCGGCAGGACATGGCGGTGGGTGACGTCCCGCGCGCCGAGCCGTCGCTCCACCCAGCCCGTGAGCGCGTCCCGCAGCTCGGGCGTGCCCCACACCGTGGGATAGCCGGGCGAGTCCGCGGCCGCGACCAGAGCTTTCTGGATCAGCTCGGGCACCGGGTCGACCGGGGTGCCGACGGACAGGTCGACGATGCCGCCCGGGTGAGCGGCGGCGGTCGCCTTGTAGGGCTCCAGCTTGTCCCAGGGGAAGACGGGAAGCCGGTCGGAGACTGCGGACACGGGATCAGGCTCACTTTCTCGTACGGGCGCCCCGTCCCCGAGGTACGGGCCGCTGCACGGTCACTGCGCGGACCGGCACCGCAAACGCCTCGGTCCCGTACACCGATCGGAGCGATCAGGCCGTACGGGACCGAGGCGGCGCGTGTGCGGGCCGCTTTACTGGTTCTGCGGCGGCAGCGCTGCGATGAAGGGGTGGTCGCGCTCGATCAGACCGAGCTTGCTGGCACCGCCGGGGGAGCCGAGCTCGTCGAAGAACTCGACGTTCGCCTTGTAGTAGTCCTTCCACTCCTCCGGAGTGTCGTCCTCGTAGAAGATCGCCTCGACCGGGCACACCGGCTCACAGGCTCCGCAGTCGACGCATTCGTCCGGGTGGATGTACAAGGACCGGGAGCCCTCGTAGATGCAGTCGACCGGGCACTCCTCGATGCACGCCTTGTCCTTGACGTCGACACAAGGCTGCGCGATGACGTAGGTCACGCTGTCGTTCCTCCTCGATAGGGCGCTGGCGGGCCTGTCGTAGGCTCCGCCGCCTGGCGCGCGGGAGCGCGGCTCGTCGATGCCCGCCCCTAGTATCTCCGTTCTTGGGCATGATCCGAACAGGAGGGGTGAACTGACCTGTGGAATTCTCTGCCGCCGGCCGCCTGGAGGTCCGCGTCACCGCTGCTGACGTGGGGAAACGCGTCTCGGTGCGTCGCCTGACCGACAATGGAGACACGGTGGAGAAGTTCACCGATACGGTCGGAGTTCTCACATCATGGGACAACGGTGTGCTGCTGATCACACGCCGGACCGGAGAACGTGTCCGGATCGAGGAGTCCTCCCTGGTCGCGGCCAAGGTCGTACCGCCTGCCCCGGCACGGCGGCGCGGTCCCGCTGCGTCCTACGAGGAGCTGGCGCGCGTCGCCGCGCGGGCCTGGCCGCCGGTGGAGAGCGAGCGGCTCGGCGGCTGGGAGCTGCGGGCGGCGGACGGGTTCACCCGGCGCGCCAACTCCGTGCTGCCGCTGGCCGACCCGGGCGTGCCGCTCGACGAGGCCCTGACCTACGTACGGGACTGGTACGCGGCCCGTGATCTGCCCGCCTTCGTCCAGACCGCCACCGGCGCCGAGGGCACGCAGGAACTGCTCTGCGCGGAGCTGGAGGAACGCGGCTGGACGCGCGAGGTGAGCGCCGAGCTGTGGACCGGCGCGCTCGCGCCCCTCGCGGACCGGGAGGCACCCGGGGTGACGCTCTCCCGCACGGCCGACGAGGCGTGGCTCGGCCGCTACCAGCGCAAGGGCGTCGGCGAGACGGCCCTGAAGGTGCTGGGCGGCGGCCCCTCGGTGTGGTTCGCGACGGTGCCCGGCGCGGAGGGCGAGCCTCCGGCGGCGATCGGGCGGTGCGTGGTGGACGGCCGCTGGGCGGGTTTCGCCGCCGTGGAGGTCGCCCCGGAGCGGCGGCGCCGGGGCCTCGCCACCGCCGTCATGGCGGCTCTGGCCGGCCGGGCCCTGGAGGAGGGCGCCTCGGCGGCCTGGCTGCAGGTGGAGGCGGACAACACCGGGGCACGGGAGCTGTACGCCCGGATGGGCTTCGGCCCGCATCACGCCTACCACCACTACCGGTGGCCGTCCGCCCCCGTCACGGAGGCGGGCCCGGCGAGCGCCGGTGCGGACGCCTCGCCGAGGACGGGCGGCGCGCCCGGCGACGCCGGTCCGGGTGCCGAGCCGTATCGATCGACGTGACGGGGCACGAACCGGCTATGCGTTCCCCCCAGCCACCCGAGCCCGAGCGAGCCGACGAGGTACGGCGGCGGTTCGCCGACGAGGCGCGGGCCGAGCGGCCCGACCTCGCGGAGCTGTGCCTGCTGGTGGGCGCCGCGGCGGACGGGACGCTGGACGACGCCGGCATGGACGCGGCGCAGATCCTGCTGGACGAGCTGGCGGGCCGGCTGCCCTTCCGTCCGGGCGGCCCGCTGCTCTGGGCGACCGCCCTGGCCGAGCTCCTCGGCGGGCGGTGCGGATTCCGGGGTTCACCGGGCGACTACCAGCGGCTGGAGTCCTCGCTGCTGCACGCGGTGCTGCGCCGGCGGCGCGGGCTGCCCATCCTGCTCTCGGTGGTGTGGATGGAGGTCGCGCGGCGGGCCGGGGCGCCGGTCTACGGGGTCGCGCTGCCCGGTCACTTCGTGGTGGGCTTCGGGCCGCCCGAGCGGCAGGTGCTCGCCGACCCCTTCGACGGCGGGCGCGTCCTGACCGGCTCCGACGCCGAGCTTCTGGTCGCGGGCGCGACCGGCGCCCCGCTCGAGCCGTCGATGCTCGTCCCCGCCGACCCGCTCGACGTCGTCCAGCGCGTCCTGAACAACGTCCGGGCCTGGGCGGCCGCCCGGCCCGAACGCTCCGACGTGGCCCTGTGGTCGGTGGAACTCTCCCTGCTGCTGCCCTCGCACCCGGCGCGACTGCGGTACGAGCGGGCCCAGCTCATGGTCCAGCGGGGCGACTTCCTGACCGGCGCGGCCGAACTCGACGCCTATGCGGACGTGGTGGCCGCGGTCGACGAACCGGCCGCGTCCCGGGTGCGCCGACAGGCCCACGCGGCACGGGCGATGCTCAACTGACGCACCGGCCGGCCGGACCGGTCACAGCCACCCCTTCTCGCGCGCCGTGCGGACCGCCTCGGCCCGGTTGCGCACCGCGAGTTTCTGGATCGCGGTCGAGAGGTAGTTGCGGACCGTGCCCTGGGAGAGGTGCAGGGCCTTGGCCAGCTCGGCGTTGGTGGAACCGTCGGCCGCGGCGCGCAGGACCTCGCGTTCACGGTCGGTTAAGGGGTTGGCGCCCTCGGCCAGCGCGGCCGCCGCCAGGGTGGGGTCGATGACGCGCTCGCCGGCCAGCACCTTGCGCACGGCAGCGGCGAGTTGGGCGGCCGGGGCGTCCTTGACCAGGAAGGCGTCGGCGCCGGACTCCATGGCGCTGCGCAGGTATCCGGGGCGGCCGAAGGTGGTGAGGACGATCAGCTTGATGCCCGGAAGCTCCTTGTGGACCTCGGCCGCCGCCTCTATGCCCGTCATGCCCGGCATCTCGATGTCGAGGAGCGCCACGTCCACGTCGTGGGCGCGGGCCGCGGCCAGCACCTCGTCGCCGCGGGCCACTTGGACGACCACCTCGATGTCCGGCTCCAGTCCCAGCAGGGCGGCCAGCGCCTCGCGGACCATCGACTGGTCCTCGGCGAGCAGGACCTTGATCGTGCGGCTCATGCACCGGATCCTACGGGGTCGCCCGCCGCTCCCACAGAGGTCCGGCCTCCTTCCAGGGGTGCGCGTGCCACCAGCCGGAATCCGTGCCGGACCCGGCGTGCCTCCATCGATCCGCCCGCCTTCTCCAGGCGTTCGGCCAGTCCGGTCAAGCCGTTGCCGGGTGCGGCGCCCGAGGTGCCGCCCGAACCGTCGTCCTCCACCGAGAGTTCGAGCACCGGACCGTCCAGGGTCTGGCGCCGGACGAGTTCCACGGTGCAGCGCCCGGCGCCGCTGTGCCGTACGACGTTGGTGACCGCCTCGCGCAGCGCCCAGGCCAGCGCGGACTCGGTCTCCTCGGGAACGCCGTCGAGGCCGGGCTCGGCCGGAAGGTCGGCGGTCACCTCGGCGGCGGTCAACGCCACCTGGGCGCCCGCGAGTTCCTCGGTCAGCCGGAGCCTGCGGTAGCCGGTGACCGCCTCGCGCACGTCGATCAGGGCCTGACGGCTGACCTGTTCGATGTCGGCGACCTGCCGGGCCGCCTTGTCGGGGTGGTCGGGCAGCATCCGCCCGGCCAGTTCGCTCTTCAGCGTGATCAGCGAGAGCGAGTGGCCGAGCAGGTCGTGCAGGTCCCGGGCGAGCCGCAGGCGTTCCTCGTTCGCGGCGAGCTGGGCGACGGTGGCCCGCGCCTTGCGCAGTTCGATCGTCGTCCGCACGAGCTGCCGGACACCCGTCATGGCGAAGCCGATCAGCACGACGAGGAGGACCAGGTTGCGCGCGTCCTCCTCGCCGCCGTGCAGGCCGACGAGCATCATCACGACGGCGGTCAGCGGGATCGTCCAGTAGGAGACCCGCAGCGGCAGCGTCGTGCCGCAGGCGACCGAGACGTACACGAACAGGCCGAGCCAGGGCGCGCCGAGCGTCAGGCACAGGACGACGGCCAGTACGCCGAGGGCGAGCACCATGAGGGTGACGGCCAGGGAGCCCGTGAACGCCTTGCCCATGTGCCGGAAGACCAGCGTCAGATAGACCGCGACGAAGGCCGCGAGGCCCGCCGAGCCGGCCGCGATGGCCGTGGGCGTGTGGGGGCCGGAGACGAGGTCGTGGACCGGCGAGCTCAGGAACACCAGCCAGATGGCGATCCACACCGACTTGCGCAGGGCCTCGCGGAGGTTGCGCGGGGACTCGCCCATCCTCACGATCCGGTCCGTACGGGCCTTGTCGGGCAGCGGGTCTTCCGTCATGGCGTTCACGCCTTCAGCGTGTCCTTCCGGTACAGCCAGGCCGCGCCGCCCGCGAAGAGGGCGAAGGACACGGCGAGGATGGCGACGTCCTTCGCGTGCGGGGCGTTCCCCAGTTCGATGGCCTGCCCCAGGGCAGCGTACGCGTGCGTGGGGAGCCATTTGGCTATGTCCTGCAGCCAGTCGGGGAAGGTGGTCGTCGGCATCCACAGGCCGCCGAGCATCGACAGACCGAAGTAGACGATCATCGTGATCGGCCGGACCGCGTCCCCGCTGGCGAGGTAGCCGATGGCGACGCCGAGCGCGGCGAAGACCAGGCTGCCGGCCCAGATCACGCCGGTGAGCGCGAACCACTGCCAGGTGTCCAGGCGTACGTGCTTGACCGCCGCGGCGACCACGAAGACGATCACGATCGACGGAAGGCTGATCACGGCGGCGCTCGCGGTCTTGGCGAACACGTAGCCGCGGCCGGGCAGCGGGGTGAGCCTCAGCTGCCGTACCCAGCCGCTCTCCCGCTCCTTGGCGATGCGCTCGCTGTTGCCCATGAGGACGGCGGTCAGGGCGCCGAAGGAGGCCATGGAGACCATGAAGAAGGTCGGCAGGGTCAGGCCGGTGCCGTCCACCTTGGTGTGGTCGTCGGCGCTGCCCGCGATCAGCAGGAACAGGGCCGAGGGGTAGATCACCGAGAAGAACAGGAACTTCCGGTTGCGCAGGGCACGGGTGATCTCCAGCTTGATGAGACTGTTCACTTGGACGCGGCCTCCTCGGCGGCGGTGCGGGTGGCCTCTTCGGCCTCGGTGATGGCGACGAAGGCCTGCTCCAGGCCGAGCCCGGCGACTTCGAGGTTGCGGGGGTAGACGCCGAGCCCGTAGAGCGCGTGGACGGTCGCGTCGGCGTCGGAGGACTGGATGCGGACGGTCTGCCCGGAAACGTCGACCGAGGTGAGGAAGGGCAGCGCGCGCAGCGGGGCCTCGTCGATCGTGCCCTCCAGGTCGAAGGAGACGCGGCGCGCTCCGGCCTTGGCCTTGATCTCGGCGGCGGTGCCGTCGGCCAGCAGCCGTCCCCGGTGCAGGACGAGGACGCGGTCCGCTATGGCGTCGGCCTCCTCCAGGTAGTGGGTGGCGAACAGGACCGTACGGCCCTGGTCGGCCTGCTCGCGCATGGTGGCCCAGAAGGCCTGCCGGGCGGAGACGTCCATGCCGGTGGTGGGTTCGTCGAGAACGATCAGGTCGCTGTCGCCGGCCGTGGCCAGGGCGAAGCGGACGCGCTGCGCCTGGCCGCCGGAGAGCTTGTTGACCTTGCGGTCGGCGATCTGGGCGATGCTCGCGCGGGCGAGGACCTCGTCGGCGCGGTACGGCCTCGGGTGCAGGTCGCAGGCGAGCTTGACCAGTTCCCCGACGGTGACCTCGTCCATCAGTCCGCCGCTCTGGAGCATGGCGCCCACCCGGCCGGCGACGATGGCCTCGCGCGGGCCGGTGCCGAACACCCGGACCGTCCCGCTGTCGGCGTTCTTCAGGCCGAGCAGCAGGTCCAGCGTGGTCGACTTGCCCGCGCCGTTGGGGCCCAGCAGGGCGACGGTCTCGCCCGGGTGCAGTTCGAGCGTCAGTCCGTCCACCGCCCGGACACTCCCGTAGCTCTTGGTCACCGATTCGAACCGGACCACCGATGTGGTGGTGGTCGCCGCAGTCGTTGTCATGCCGTCCATCGTGGTGGAGAGGGGGGTGCGCACGGCAGTGTGGTGTGTCCTGAGCGGCGGATGACAGATGTCATGTCGGCGGCCCACGTCCCGGCCCGCCGACGCAAGAGGGCACCCGGCCGGTTCGGCCGGGTGCCCTCGACGCGCTTGGCGAGCCCGCTAGTTGGGGTTGGTGGGGATGGTCACGTCGCGCTCGGCGGTCGTCTTCCCTACCAGCGCCCTTCCTACGGCGGAGGCCACGTCCTGCGGGCTGACGGCCTTCTGGCTGCCGTCGCCCTTGGTGATCGTCACGCCGTCGAAGGCGTGGCCGTACAGCGACTGGAGCGCGTTGAGGTCGTAGTACTCGACGAGCTTGCCCTGGACCGGCCGGACGCTCAGGAACTTCCAGATGGACTTCTGCGGGCTGAAGGGGATGTAGTGGTTGGCGTCCGTGCGGATGATGATGTTCGCGGACATGGCGAGGTTCGCGAACGTCGCCATCTTCCGGTCCACCTCGGCCTTGCTGACCGTGGGCTGACGGGTCGTGGTGGCGACCTTCACCGGCGTTTTCGCGCCGGTCTCCACCTGGGCGCGGTAGGCGTCCTGGACGGCCTGCAGCGAGGCCGTGACGTCGATGCCCTTGCCCGCCTTGCCGTAGACGGGGACGGCCTTGCCCGGCTGGAACTTGATCGTGCCGTCGTTCGCCGAACCCGAGCCGCTCGCGGCGTGCTCCAGGGCGGCCTGCAGCTTCTCCTTGTCGACCGGCATCACGGGGTCCACCTCGCGCCCCTGGCCGAACAGCGAGCCGATCACCGAGATCGGGTTGTAGTCGCTGCCTGCGGCGGCGCGGACGGTGGCCTGGCTGTCCAGCTGGAGTCCGGCCTGGTCGGGCCTGAGCTTGACCGTGTCACCGTCGACGGACAGCGTGAGCGGCTCGACCGTCCGGTCGCCGAGGGCCGCGTCGAGCTTCTTGACGGCGTCGTCGCGGGTGCCGCCGCCGATGTCGACGCCGAGCACCGTGGTGCCCTTGGGCACGTCCGAGTGGTTCATGAGCAGGCCGGCACCGTAGGCACCGCCGGCGAGGACCACGACGAGGACGGCGAGGAGCGCCGGCTTGTTGCGGCCCTTCTTCTTCGCCGGCTTCGACGGGGCGGAGGGCCGGCCGGCCGGCTCGGGGAGCTTCGGCGGGGTGTGCGACCGGGGGCTGTCGTCGCGGTCCCCCTCGTACGCGAAGTTGTGGCTGGGCGACACGACGGGCATGCCGCTGGTCAGCGTGTGTCCGGAGACGTTCTCCGCGGGGGCTCCGTAGCCGCCGGGGCCCGGGTCGGGGGCCGGCTTCTGCGGGGTCAGGATCGCGGTGTCGTCGCTGAGACCGCCGCTCAGGCCACCGCGCGTGCCGGTACCGGCGGCGGGGTATCCCCGGCCGGTGTTCCGGCCGCCGGGGGCCGGGCCGGACGGCGCGGCCAGGCTGCCGGGGGCCGCGCCGGCGCCCGCGGGGGGCCGCAGCGGGCCGTCGCCGGTGGCGGGACCGCCGGTCGGACCGGCCGGGCCGCCCCGGCCGCTCTCGGAGAAGTACGGGAGGTCGTCGCGGCGCGACTCGCCGGACCCCGCGGAACCGTTCCCGCCGTTCCCGGCGTTCCCGCCGGACGAGCCGATGACCGGGAAGGAACCGGTGTCGCGCAGTGCCTTGGAGACGTCGAAGGAGCCCGTACCGCCGCCGTGGCCGGGGGCCACGGGCCCGGCGCCGGTGGCACCGGGAAGCGCGGCACCGTTCGTGCCGCCGGGCCTGACGCCACCGGTGATGCCCAGCGGACCGGCGCCGATGGACGGCGCGGGCCGTCCCGTGCCCGGTGCGCCCGCCGCGGGGGCGGAGGGCGCGGGGCCGGCGGGAGCCGAACCGCCCGGCGCGCCCGCCCCGGTGGCCGCGCCGACGGCCGGCCCGCCCTTGGGGGGCGCGGCGGCCTTGCGGGGCGCGAACCAGTTGCTCGGCTCGGCCTGCGCGGGCTGCTCCGCGGGCGCGGGCGGGACCGGGGTGGTGGCCGTCGTGCTGGAGCTCGACGCGCCCGCGGGCGAACCCGCGCCCTGCGGCGCCTGTGTCCCGGTCTGCGTGCCGTCGCCGTCCTCGGACGGCGCGTCGGCGTCGGCGACGGGTGTACGGACGACCACGGGCGGGATGGGCCGCGATCCGGGGATGTTGATCCGGATCCGTGTCGTCAGGGTTGTCTCGGTCTTGCGCTCCTCCGTCGGCTTGCCGGCGGCCGAACGGCCCTCGCCGGCACCGTTCTCGGAAGCCGCGGGGGTGCCGTACGGCGGCGTCCCCGACGGGTACGCGGCTCCACCGCGCCCGTTGGGCCCGGAGGACGAACTGTCAGTTTCACGACTCAAGGCAGGTTCTCCCGGTTGGCTCCGCCGCCCGTTTACTCGACCTCATCTCGGGCAGCTCGGCGGCGCGCACCACCATACTGGCCATGTCCGGCCCGCAAACCTCGCCCGGGCAGGAATCTGGCACGGGACACGCGCGGGACCGATGCGGCGAAGTGGTACGTCACTTGCCAAGTCGGGCACCGGAAGGGCCCGGTTGCCGCCCCTGGCCGAGAGTGGCACACATCACAGCCACGGCCATGCCTCCGAGCAGGAAGAGATACGAGCCGACGCCCGCGCCGAAGAGGAAGTCCCCTTCCGGGCGACTGGCGGTGAGCAGGACGACGGCGACCATCCAGCCCGCCGCGGGGGCGACGGCCCCGCCCCGGGACTCGGTCGCCCGCGCTCCGCCCACGAAGAGTCCGGCGGCGCCCGCCAGGGCGAGCAGCAGCCCGAGCGGGAACCAGCCCGGCTGCACCAGCGCTCCGGCGACTCCGACCACGGCACCGAGCAGGAAGAGCCCCAGGTAGGCGGCGATCCGTCCGCCCGAGGGGCGCGTCAGCGGCTGGGCGAGCATGCTTCCGCCGCCGCGCTGTCCGTTCACGCTCGTCACAGGTCCGTCCCCTCGAAGAGGTCCGTCTCGCGCTCCGCGGGCCGCGGGGCGCCGGCCAGTTCGTAGTACTCGGTGGTGAAGACCGGCTGGGCCAGCTCGTTCGAGAGGACGAACCAGGGGCCGTCCACGGTGATCTGGGTGGCGTGCGCCCGCATCGCGGCGGCCTTGGCCGCGGCGTACGCGGTCCCGTCGATCGCGGTGGTGACGGCCTCCTCGTCGACCACACCCGGTACGTCGCCGACGGCCGCCGCCTTGTCGAACGGCAGCCCGGGAAGGGCCTCGCGCAGGCGGGCGAACGCCTCCTCGGCGACCGGGCGCGGCACCCGGTTCCAGTAGGTCTTGGCGATCCGCCACGCGCCGCCGAGTTCGGGGCGGTGGGCGGGTTCCGCGGCCAGTTCGGCGGCGCGCACGGCCACGCGGTGGGCCTGGATGTGGTCCGGGTGGCCGTAACCCCCGTCGGGGTCGTAGGTGACGAGCACCTGGGGCCGCACCTCGCGGATCACCTCGACGAGGTGGTCGGCGGCCTCGTCGACGTCGGCGGCCCAGAAGGCGCCGGCGCGGTGGTTCTGCTCGGCGCCCATCATCCCGGAGTCGCGGAACCGCCCGGGGCCGCCCAGGAAGCGGTGGTCGGCGACGCCCAGTTCCTTCATGGCGGCGCTCAGCTCACCGGTGCGGTAGGGGCCGAGTCCGCCCTCGCGGTCGGCGGCGAGATGGGCGAGCGCGGGCGGGATGACCTCGCCCTCCTCGCCGAGGGTGCAGGTCACCAGCGTCACCTGGGCGCCCTCGGCCGCGTAGCGGGCCATGGTCGCGCCGTTGTTGATCGACTCGTCGTCCGGATGCGCGTGCACCAGGAGCAGACGCCGGTCGGGCAGTTCCGTCATGGAACCCACCCTACGAGGCACCGGTGCCCGGCCGGACGGCCGGCCGCCGCCCGTCCGTCGGGCCTCGTCCGGGACGGAGGTCGGTTCCCGCGGTGCCTCCCGGGCGACGGCCGGGTCCTCGTGTTCCGGACGGCTCTTGTCGTGAAGCCGGTGGCCCGGGGTTCCGAACGCCCGCGCGGGAACCGCTCGGACGGCCTCGGGCACGCCCGCCCGGCAGTCGCGGCAGCGGCCGGGTTCCGGTGCCCGGAAGGCGCGGTCGCAGCCGTCGCAGGTCTGGAGCGGAGACCGGACGGCGGACGGCCGGCCGGGCGCCCGGAACGGGGGCGGGGGTGGCACCTGCGCGGCGAGGCGGTGAGCCAGGAGGGCGGCCGGGCGCCGCAGTCCTTCGAGGGGCGGGTCGGTGGTGAGTGCGTGGCGTACGGCGGTGACGCTGACGTCGCGCTCCGGTCTGGCGGCGACGCCGGGTGCCAGGTGGGCGCTGTCACCGGCGGAGAACAGCAGGCGGTGGTCGTGGCGGCGCAGTTCCGCGAGGAGCCCTGCGGCGGCCTCCAGGAGTCCGGGGGCGGCGCAGACGGGCTGCGGCACCGCGGGGAGGGGCTTGCGGGGGCACACGGGGCCTGGGGTGTCCCGGGGCGAGGTGTTCCGGGGCGAGGTGTCCCGGCTCGGGGCATTTCGGAGCAGGGTTCCCCCGGCTCGGCGTGCGCCGCCCGGACGTGCGCCGGGGTGGAGCGTGCCGGCCGGGCGGGTTCGGGAGCGGCTTCGGCGTCGGTGCGGCGTCCTGGCTGGTTGCGGGAGACCGTGCGGGGGCCGTCGCACGTCCGCTGTTGTGTCGCACCGAGCGCAGGGCAGGCAACCGGTCCCGAATCCGGCCCAGTTGGCGATGTTCACTCGCGCGAGTGAGTTTGCGTCGCGGGCGGGAGGGGGTGGGGTCCGGTGGAGGTTCTTTCTCCCCGACGTTCCTGGAAAGACCGCCCGCCGCACCGGAGCACGGGCGGCCGGGTTCCCGGTGCGAGTCCCGTCCGGCCCGTACCGTCCTGCCGGCTCACATCACTCGGCACGGCGACGGAACGGCCGGTCGGAACAGGGCGGGTGCGAGCTCCCGGCGAGGCCGCCCGGAGCCCACGGTCCCGGCGCGGATCAGAACTTGATGCTGCCGATCATGCCCGCGATGTTCGTGGTCAGATCGCTGATCGTGGGCGCGATGGTGGAGGAGGCGAGATAGAAGCCGAGCAGCATGCAGACGACCGCGTGCCCGCCTTTCAGTCCTGACTTCTTGATCAGAAGAAAGACGATGATCGCCAGCAGCACCACCGCCGAAATCGAGAGTGCCACGGCGGCTCACCTCCAAAGTTCCCAGGGACTTGGGGTCCGGTACGGGGTCGGACATGGGGGGTCGGTCAATCCAAACAGCAGCCAGCAGGTTCCTACCCACACAGCGCTAGTGATCATAACTATCCGTACGCGCGCATCGATCGGCGCACGGCCGCACAAGGGGGCGCATGGCCAATATGGTCGAGGCATGACGGACGAGCCTCTCTCCTTCCCACGCCGGTACGCCCGCACTCAGCGGTTCACCTCCGGCGCGCCGCGCGCGTTCACCGTGTCCCCCGACGGTTCCCGCGTGGTGTTCCTGCGGTCCCCCTCCGGCACGGAGCGGGCGAACCAACTCTGCGTCCTCGACGTGCCGGAGGGACGTGAGCGGGTCGCCGCCGACCCCGCGGCCCTGCTCGGCGGCAGGGCCGAACACCTCTCCCCGGAGGAGCGGGCGCGCCGCGAACGCAGCCGCGAGGGCGGCGCGGGGATCGTCGGGTACGCCACCGACGCTACCGCCGAGTTGGCCTCTTTCGCCTTGTCAGGGCGGCTGTTCACGGCGGAACTGCGGGCCGGCACGGCACGCGAACTCCCGGTCCCCGGGCCCGTGATCGACCCGCGCCCCTCTCCGGACGGCACGCACGTGGCGTACGTCCACGGGGGCGCGCTGCGGGTCGTCGGGGCCGAGGGCGAGGGCGACCGGGCCCTCGCGGAGCCGGAGCCGGCCGAGGGCGCCGGCACGGTCTCCTACGGACTGGCCGAGTTCATCGCGGCCGAGGAGATGGGGCGTTCACGCGGCTTCTGGTGGTCGCCCGAAGGAGACCGGCTGCTCGTCGCACGGGTCGACGACACGCCGGTACAGCGCTGGTGGATCTCCGATCCGGCGCACCCGGAAGCCGATCCGCAGCGGGTCGCCTATCCGAGGGCGGGCGGCGCCAACGCCGAGGTGCGGCTCTTCGTGTTCGGGCTCGACGGGGTGCGCACGGAGGTGTCCTGGGACCGGGCGCGGTACCCGTATCTGGCACATGCGCACTGGTCAGACGCCGGTGCGCCGCTGCTTCTGGTGCAGGCGAGGGACCAGCGCAGCCAGCTGTTCCTGGCCGTGGACCCGGACACCGGGGCGACCCGGATGGTGCACGCGGATGAAGATCCAACTTGGCTTGATCTTTTCCCTGGAGTGCCGTGCTGGAGTCCGGGCGGACAGCTCGTGCGGATCGCCGACGAGGGCGGCGCGCGGGTGCTGGCGTTCGGCGAACGCCCGCTGACAGGAGCCCAGTTGCACGTGCGCGCGGTGCTCGACGTCTCGGCCGACGACGTCCTGGTCGCGGCCTCGGCGGGCGAGGACGCGAGTTCCCCCGAAACGGGTGAAGTGCATGTGTACCGGGTGAACGAACTCGGCCTGGAGCGCGTCTCGCAGGAGCCCGGCGTGCACTCGGCGGTGCGCGCCGGGGGCGTGACCGTGCTCGTGTCGTCGGTGCTCGACCGGCCGGGAGCCCAGGTACAGGTGCTGCGCGAGGGGAAGCGCCTGGCGAGCATCTCCTCGTACGCCGAAGATCCCGGTTTGTCCCCGCGCGTGACGCTCACACAGGGGGGCGCACAGAAAATCCCATGCGCCGTGCTGTTGCCCACCGACTATGACGGTGACGCCCCCCTGCCCGTCCTCCTCGACCCCTACGGCGGTCCGCACGGCCCCCGGGTGCTGGCCGCGCACAACGCTCACCTCACCTCGCAGTGGTTCGCCGACCAGGGCTTCGCGGTGGTCGTCGCCGACGGCCGCGGCACCCCGGGGCGCTCCCCCGCCTGGGAGAAGGCGATCCGCGACGACCTGACCCTCTCCCTCGACGACCAGGTGGAGGCGCTGCACTCGCTCGCGGAGCGGTTCCCGCTCGACCTGTCCCGGGTCGCGATCCGCGGCTGGTCGTACGGCGGCTGGCTCGCGGGGCTCGCCGTGCTGCGCCGCCCCGACGTCTTCCACGCGGGGATCGCGGGCGCCCCGGTCGCGGACTGGCGGCTGTACGACACGCACTACACGGAGCGGTATCTCGGCGACCCGGCGGCGAACCGGGCGGTGTACGCGCGCAGTTCGCTGATCACCGACGAGGGGCTGTCCGCACCCGCGGACACGCACCGGCCGCTGATGATCGTGCACGGCCTCGCGGACGACAACGTGGTGGTGGCGCACGCCCTGCGGCTCTCCTCGGCCCTGCTGGCCGCCGGCCGCCCGCACGAGGTGCTGCCGCTGTCGGGGGTCACCCACATGACCCCGCAGGAGACGGTCGCCGAGAACCTGCTGCTGCTCCAGGTCGACTTCCTCCGGCGCGCCCTGAACCTGGACTGAGCGCCGACACTCCACCGAGCACCGCAACCGTCGATCGAGGAACCACGACGAGGCACCGGCCACCTCCGCGGGAGCGGCGCCGGTTCAGGCGCAAAAGTACGAGCCGGGGTGACATGGCGCACCCCGGCTCGTTCACGGCACCCGCACGGCCGTACGGTGTTCACCCTGCCGCGTCCGTATATCGGTACCGCTTCCGTCAAGTTGCCTGCATGTTAACGAAGTTCGTTCACATTTATGCCGCTATGCGGTCCCGTCGGTCGGCTCCTCCGGCGGCACGACCCGCTTCTCCTCCGCGAAGTGGCAGGCCGAGTCGTGGGCGGCCGGACTCTCGATGAGCCGGAACTCGGCCGGCACCGCGAGCAGCGGCACCTCCAGCGTGCAGCGTTCCTGTGCCTTCCAGCAGCGGGTGCGGAACCGGCAGCCGGACGGAATGTGCGCGGGCGAGGGCACGTCCCCGTGCAGGATGATCCGCTCCCGGTGCTCCCGGGCCTCCGGGTCCGGCACGGGCACCGCGGACAGCAGCGCCTGGGTGTAGGGGTGCGTCGGGTGGTCGTAGATCTCGGTGTCCTTGCCGGTCTCCACGATCCGTCCGAGGTACATCACCCCGACCCGGTCGGAGATGTGCCGCACGATCGACAGGTCGTGCGCGATGAAGACGTAGCTGAGGTCGAACTCGGCCTGGAGCCGGTCCAGCAGGTTGATCACCTGCGCCTGCACCGACACGTCGAGCGCGGAGACCGGCTCGTCGGCGACGATGATCTCGGGCCGCAGCGCGAGGCCCCGGGCGATGCCGATGCGCTGGCGCTGGCCGCCGGAGAACTGGTGCGGATAGCGGTTGATGTACTCCGGGTTGAGCCCGACCACGTCCAGCAGGTCCTGGACCCGGCGCCGCCGGTCGCCCTTCGGCGCGACCTCGGGGTGGATGTCGTAGGGCTCCCCGATGATGTCGCCGACGGTCATGCGCGGATTGAGCGAGGTGTACGGGTCCTGGAACACCATCTGGATGTTGCGGCGCACGGCTTTGAGCGCCTTGCCGGACAGTTGGGTGATGTCCTCGCCCTTGTACTTGATCGCGCCCTCGGTCGGCCGCTCCAGGTTGACCAGCATCTTGGCGACGGTCGACTTGCCGCAGCCGGACTCGCCGACGATGCCGAGGGTCTCGCCGTGCCCGAGGTGGAAGTCGACGCCGTCGACGGCCTTGACCGCCCCGATCTGCTTCTTGAACAGGATTCCCTGGGTGAGCGGGAAGTGCTTGACCAGTCCGCTGACCTCCAGCAGCGGCTCACTTGCGGCTTGAGTCATCGAGGCACTCCCTCCAGAAGAAGCAGGCGCTCCCGCGGTCCGCGTCGACCTCCGCGAGCGGCGGCACCTCGGTGCGGCAGATGTCCTGGGCCATCGGGCAGCGCGGGTTGAAGGCGCAGCCCGGCGGGATGTGCATCAGGTTGGGCGGCAGGCCCTTGATGGCGTAGAGCTCCTGGCCCTTCTGGTCGAGCCGGGGGATCGAGTCGAGGAGCCCCTTGGTGTAGGGGTGGGCGGGCGCCTTGTAGATGTCGTGGACCGGGGCGGTCTCGACGATCCGGCCCGCGTACATCACCGCGATCTTGTCGGCGACGTCCGCGACCACGCCGAGGTCGTGGGTGATGAGGATGAGCCCCATGTGGAGCTCGCGCTGGAGTTCGGCGAGCAGGTCCATGACCTGGGCCTGCACGGTGACGTCGAGCGCGGTGGTCGGTTCGTCGGCGATGATCAGGGCGGGCTCGAGGGCCAGCGCCATGGCGATCATGATGCGCTGGCGCATGCCGCCGGAGAACTGGTGCGGATAGTCCCGCACGCGCTCGGCGGCTCCCGGGATGCGCACGTGCTCCATCAGCTCGATCGCCTTGGCGCGGGCTTCCTTGCGCTTCATCCCGCGGTGCACGATGAACATCTCGCCGAGCTGGTCGCCGACGCTGATGACGGGGTTCAGGGACGACAGCGCGTCCTGGAAGATCATCGCCATCTCGGCGCCCCGCACCTTGCGCCGCTCCTCCTCCTTGAACTTCAGCAGGTCCTTGCCCTGGAAGAGGATCTCGCCGCCGGTGATCTTCCCGGGCGGGATGTCGAGAATGCCCATCACGGCCTGGGCGGTGACCGACTTGCCGGAGCCGGACTCGCCGAGGACGGCGAGCGTCTCCCCCTCGTCGACGCTGTAGTTGACCCCGTTGACGGCCTTGGCGACACCGTCCCGGGTCCTGAACTCCACGTGCAGGTCGCGCACTTCGAGCAGCACGGCTCTCACCTCAGCTTCGGGTCGAGGGCGTCGCGCACCGCGTCGCCGAGCATGATGAACGCGAGCACGGTGATCGCGAGCGCGCCGGCCGGCCACAGCAGCATGTGCGGGGCCTGGCGGATGTACGCGGAGGCCGAGGAGATGTCGATGCCCCAGCTGACCGTCGGGGGCTTGAGGCCGACGCCCAGGTACGACAGCGTCGCCTCCAGCGAGATGTAGGTGCCGAGCGCGATGGTCGCGACGACGATGACCGGCGCGACCGCGTTCGGGGTGATGTGCCGCAGCATCATCCGCGAGTTGGAGGCGCCCAGCGCGCGGGCCGCGTGGACGTAGTCGTTCTCCTTGGTGGTGATGACGGAGCCGCGCGCGATCCGGGAGACCTGGGGCCAGCCGAGCAGCACCATGAACCCGACGACCGGCCAGATCGTGTTGCTGGTCACCACGGAGAGGAGGACCAGACCGCCGAGCACGACGGGGATCGCGAAGAAGATGTCGGTGATCCGGGACAGGACCGAGTCGCCCACCCCGCCGTAGAAGCCGGCCAGTCCGCCGAGGAACGAGCCGAGGAGCGCGACCCCGATCGTGGCGAGGACACCGACGCTGATCGAGACGCGGGTTCCGTACACGGTCCGGGTGTAGACGTCGCAGCCCTGCCCGTCGTAGCCGAAGGGGTGTCCGGGCTGCGAGCCCTGCTGGGCCTTGGAGAGGTCGCACTTGAGCGGGCTCTGGGAAGTGATCAGGGAGGGCCAGATCGAGATCACGACCAGGAAGAGGATGACGACTCCGGAGATGATGAAGACCGGGTTGCGGCGCAGGTCCCGCCAGGCGTCGGACCACAGGGAGCGCGGCTTCTCCTTCGGCCCCGTCCCCTCCGGTCCTCCCGGCGTCCTCTCCAGCGTCTCCGCCTCGCTCGACCCGAGGTCCATCGTGCCTCCGAAGCCGGTCGGGGCGATGGCGAGGTCCTCCGGCGGCGGGCCCTCGGGACCGTGGTGGAATTCCTCTTCCTCGTACGGCGGCTGCTCAGGCATAGCGGATCCTCGGGTCGAGTACGGCGTACAGAAGGTCGACGAGCAGATTGGCGACCACGAAGATGAGGACGAGGATGGTCACGAAGCCGACGACCGTCTGGGTGTTCTGGTGCACGATCCCCTGGTAGAGCTGGTAACCGACGCCGTGGATGTTGAAGATCCGCTCCGTGACGATCGCGCCGCCCATCAGCGCGCCGATGTCGGTGCCGATGAAGGTGACGACGGGGATCAGTGAGTTGCGCAGCAGGTGCCGGGTGGTCACCCGGCGCCGCGGCAGGCCCTTGGCGACGGCCGTACGGACGTAGTCGGACCGTTTGTTCTCCGCGATGGAGGTGCGGGTCAGCCGGGTCACGTACGCGAGGGACACCGAGGCCAGCACCAGGCCCGGCACGATCAGCTCGCCGAAGGTGGCCTCCGGCGAGACCGACGGCTTGATCCAGCCCCACTGGATGCCGAGCAGCAGCTGGGCCAGCAGACCGGTGACGAAGGTCGGCACGGAGATGACCACGAGGGTGAGCAGCAGGACCCCGGTGTCGACGGGCCGGCCGCGGCGCAGACCGGTGATGACGCCGAGTGTGATGCCGATGACGATCTCGAAGAAGATCGCGACGATCGTCAGCCGGATGGTGACCGGGAACGCGGAGGCCATCAGCTCGGTGACCGGCTGCCCGGTGAACGCGGTGCCGAAGTCACCGGTGAAGATGTGGCCGATGTAGGTCAGGTACTGCTGCCACAGGGGCTTGTCGAGACCGAACTCCGCGCGCAGCTGGGCGGCCGTGGCGGGGTCGCACTGCCGTTCGCCGCACAGGCCCGCGATGGGGTCGCCCATCACGTTCACCATCACGAAGATGAGAATGGTGGCGCCGAAGAAGACCGGGATCATCTGCAGCAGACGCCGGACGACGTACCGTCCCATGAGTGCTCCGGGGATAGAGGGGCGGACCGGTGTGAGCGGCCCGCCCCGGGCGGCTCAGTTGACGGTGATCTCGTTGTAGACGGGCACGCTGAACTGGTTCAGGGCCACGTTCGAGACCTTGTCCGAGTAGCCGGCGCTGCCGTTCTGGTACCAGAGCGGGATGGCGGCCATGTTGTCGCGTACGACCCCTTCGGCCTGCTGGAAGAGCTGGATGGCCTTGGTGGTGTCGGTCTCCGCGTTCGCCTGGTTGACGAGGCTGTCGAACTGCTTGTTGGACCACTGGCCGTCGTTGGAGGAGGCGTTCGTGTAGTAGAGGGGCTGGAGGAAGTTCTGGATCAGCGGGTAGTCCATCTGCCAGCCGGCCCGGAACGGACCGGGCATCTTGTGCTGCCCGATCTGGTTGCGGAAGTCGGCGAAGGTTCCGACCGGGTTGCCGACGCAGGCCTTCTCGTTGCCGAGGGCGTTGTTGATCGAGTTGCAGACGGCATCGACCCATTCCTTGTGCGAGCCGGTGTCCGCGTTGTACGAGATCTTGACCTGGCCGCCGGGCAGACCGCCGCCCTCCTGGACCATCTTCTTGGCCTCGGACGGGTTGTAGTCGCAGTACTTGCCGCACAGGCCCTTCTGGAACCCGCCCTTCTCGCCGAGCACCGGTGAGGTCCAGTCGCTCGCGGGCGTCCGCGTCTTCTGGAAGATGGTGTCGGTGATCTGCTGGCGGTTGATCGCCATGGACAGGCCCTGGCGGACCTTGGTGGCGCCGCTGGTGTTCCACTTCGGGTCGTAGAACGGGAACGCGAGCGTCTGGATGATGCCGGCCGGGGTGTTGATGTACCGGCCGTTCAGGTCGGACTTGGCGTTCTTGAGCTGGGCCGCGGGCACGTCGTCGACGAGGTCGAGGTTGCCGGCCAGCAGGTCGTTGTAGGCGGTGTTGTTGTCCGTGTAGACCTTGAGGGTCACACCGGCGTTCTTCGCCTTGTCGTCACCGGGGTAGCCGTCCCACTTCTTCAGGGCCATCTGCGAGCCCTTGCTGTAGGAGTCGATGGTGTACGGACCGTTGCCGACCGGCTTCGCGATCCAGGCGGCGTGGTCGCTGAAGAACGACTTGGGCAGCGGCGCGAAGGCCACGTAGCCGAGGGTGTCCGGGAACGTCGAGAACTTCTGGGTGAGCGCGACCGTGAAGGTGTCCGTGCCGGTCACCTTGAGCCCGGACATGGTGTCGGCGGTCTGCGTTCCCGTTTCGGGGTGCACCTTGTCGTAGCCCTGGATGTACCCGAAGAAGTACGCGTTCTTCTGGTTGTTCTTCAGGCTGGCGCCGTAGTTCCACGCGTCGACGAAGGACTGGGCGGTGACGGCCTCGCCGTTGCTGAACTTCCAGCCGCTCTTGACCGTGATCGTGAAGTTCTGGGAGTCCGAGGTGTCGATCTTCTGGGCGAGCATGTCCTCGGCCGCGCCGGTCTGGGCGTTGTACCGCTTCAGCCCGCGGAAGATCATGTCGAGGACCTTGCCGCCCTGCACCTCGTTGGTGTTGGACGGCTCCAGCGGGTTCTGCGGGTCGCCCCAGGAGGCGCTGACCGTGCCGGAGCCGCTACTGCTGCTGCCGCCCCCTCCGCCCCCGCAGGCGGACGCCGCCAGGGCTACCGCCGCCGCACATGCGGCCCATTTGGCGTGCGTGGCTCCACGCATGGAGTGCCTCCTCGAGAGTGCGCTGTGCCGCCGGCGCCGGGGTCGGACGCGCGGCTCCGGTGCGGTGTGCCTTTAGGGCCCAATATCTGTCCATAGAGGGCATATCGCACATTGGCTCCACCCTTCCGGGTGGCGATCCATCCGGAAGGGGGCGCTCCGGACACTTCGTCAGGGGATCTTGACCTTCGGAGAAGGCGATCTTGACCTTCGGCGCAACAGGTCTCCGCTCTTTGATGCGGAACTGTTGATTCCAGTGCACCAGATGTACGCATTCCGAGACTCCGGCGTCCGGATAACGAACTCATTGCCCGTTTCGCACCGTTAGTCCGAATCCGGACACGGAACGGCCACAGTGCACTACACGCGTAGTTACGCTTGGGTCATCGTCGAGTAAAGAAAGTAAAGAGAAGACCAAGGCGACCGAGATTTTATTGACCTTGCATGAATTGCGTTGAAAAAGTCCGGCGTAGCCCGTAGGGAGCGCCCTGCGGAGCCCTTGACCCTCGGGCCTGGAGCATCATGACCCCCCCTACTCCATCCGCGGCCGCCCCACTTGAGGTGACCGACGAGACCGGCAAGAACCCGGCTCCGTCTTCCACCTCCAAGGGCTCGGAGAGTCGCTCCCCGGGACGACTCGCCTGGAAGCGGTTCCGGCGCGACCGCACCGGTGTCGCCTCCGCATACATCGTGATCTTCTTCTTCGTGATCGCGATCTGCGCGCCACTGATAGCGAAGCTGTACGGGAAGAACCCGTACACGACCTACGCCAGCCAGCGTCCGGAACTCCTCGACGCCTTCGCATACCCGTCCGGCCCCAACGGCGGGATGAGCTCGGAGTTCTGGTTCGGCATCGAGCCCCAGCTGGGCAGGGACGTCTTCACCTTCCTGCTCTACGGCATCCGGACCTCCCTGGGCATCGCGGTGGCCGCGACCCTGCTGACCACCCTCATCGGTGTGGTCGTCGGCATCACGGCCGGCTACCTGGGAGGCAGGACCGACTACCTCGTCGGCCGCATCATCGACATCCTGCTGTCGTTCCCCTCGACGCTCTTCTTCATCGCCTTCATGCCGGTGGTGTACGGGCTGTTCGTCGCCCCTGACGAGAACATCCCCACGTCCCTGCGGGCCGTCTCCCTGATCCTCGTCCTCTCGGGCTTCGGCTGGGCCTCCATCGCCCGCCTGCTCCGCGGCCAGGTCCTCGGACTGCGCGAACGGGAGTACATCGAGGCGGCCAAGGTCACCGGTGCGTCCTCCCGCCGCATCGTGTTCAAGGAACTTCTCCCCAACCTGTGGACTCCGATCATCATCCAGTCCACGCTGATGCTCCCGGCGTACGTGACCGCGGAAGCCGGTCTGGCCTTCCTCGGCGTCGGCATCATCGACCCCACTCCGGACTGGGGCGTCATGATCCAGCGCGGCGCCCAGTTCTACACCGAGGACCTCACCTTCATGCTCTTCCCGGGCCTGTCCATGGTGATCTTCGTCCTCGCCTTCAACCTGCTCGGCGATTCGGTGCGCGACGCGCTCGACCCGAAGTCCAAGCGGTAGCCACCCGTTTCACCCCGGCCGATTCAGTGTCCTGCGGCCGGATCATCCGTCCCGATCGTCCCTTATGAGGCAGGATCATCCATGTCTTTCTCCCGTAGAAACTTCCTGATCGCCACCGGCGTGGTCGCGGCCTCGTCGTCCGTACTGACCGCCTGTGGTGGCAGCGGCAGCGACAACAAGTCGAGCCGCAAGGTTCCCTCGGTCAGCGGCTCCAAGACCCAGGAGATCCCGGTCGGCACCAAGGCCGACTCCACCGGCCCGGCGCCGGAGGTCAAGGGAGCGGTCAAGGGCGGGACGATCTACTCCCTCGACCAGTTCGACATGGACCACCTGGACCCGGCCCAGATCTACGTCTCCACCGAGGGCGCCATCACCGCCCCGATCCTGCGTGGTCTGACCGGCTACAAGATCGACGACAAGGGCGGCGCCACGCTCGTCGGCGACGCGGCCACCGACGCCGGCACCATGAAGGACGGCGGCAAGACCTGGACCTTCACCCTGAAGGACGGCCTGAAGTGGGAGGACGGCTCGGAGATCTCCTCCGACGACCTCCGCCACACCTTCGAGCGCCTCTTCGCCTCCTTCATCACCGAGGGTCCCCGCTACGTCCAGCAGTTCCTGGTCGGCGGCGACAAGTACAAGGGCCCCTACAGCGGCAAGAAGCTCGACTCCATCGAGGTCGACGGCAAGACCATCACGTTCCACCTCAACGAGGCGCGCACCGACTTCAACTTCACGCTCGCCATGCGCGGCTACTCCCTGGTGAACAAGAAGAAGGACACCAAGGAGAAGTACGACAAGCAGCCCTTCTCCTGCGGCCCGTACAAGATCGGCAGCCGCAGCGTCGGCAAGTCGCTCACCTACGTGCGCAACGAGCACTGGGACCCGGCGACGGACTCGATCCGCAACAACTACCCGGACCAGTACGTCTTCCAGTTCGGCTTCGAGCTGCTGGCCTCCACCGACCGCTACATCGCGGACTCGGGCAAGGACCAGTACGCGATGTCGATCTTCAACGAGGTCGCTCCCGAGCGCATCGCCCAGGTGCTCACCAACGCCAAGCTGAAGCAGCGCGTCCTCACCGAGGTCGACACGGTCACGTACTACTGGCCGATCAACACGACCCGCATCACGGACGTCAAGGTCCGTCAGGCCATCAACTGGGCCTGGCCGCACCAGCAGCTCCAGACGATCCGCGGTGGCGCCTCCACCAGCGAGCTGGCCACCACGATCCTCTCGCCCGTGACCCCGGGCTACGCGAAGTTCGACCTGTACGGCGTGACCACGAAGCCCGGTGGCGACCCGGTCAAGGCCAAGGCGCTCCTGAAGGAAGCCGGCAAGGTCGGCCAGAAGCTGGTCATCGCGTACCAGGCGTCCGACACCGCGGTGAAGTCCGCCGTCGCCATCAAGAACGCCCTGGAGGCCGCCGGCTTCCAGGTCGTCAACAAGCAGGTCGACAAGTCGACCTTCTACACCCAGATCGGCAAGATCGACAACGACTTCGACCTCTTCGCCGCGGGCTGGAGCCCGGACTGGCCGAACGGCTACTCCGTCTTCTACCCCTGCTGGAGCGGCAAGAACATCGGCGACGGCCGCAGCAACTACGCCCAGCTGAACGACGCGAGCGTCAACAAGGCCATCGACGCCGCCGCCAAGATCACGGACGTCGAAGCCGCGAACAAGGCCTGGGGCGAGGTCGACCGCCAGATCATGGAGCTCGCCGCGGTGGTCCCGGACTACCACTCCATCCGTAACTGGATGCACGGCTCCAAGGTCGGCAACGTCGTGTACGACAGCGGCAACACCTGCGTCGCGCTCTGCAAGCTCTACGCGATGAAGTAAGCCGTACGACCCGAGGGGGCGGCCGTTCACCGGCCGCCCCCACCGGCCCTCCCCCCTCCACGCCCCCCGGCGACGGCGCCCCGTCCGGAAAGTCACGCCCCCATGTCCCGCTTCCTCGTCCGCCGAGTCTTCGGCGCACTGGTCATCCTGCTGATCATCAGCGCCATCACCTTCGGTCTCTTCTACGCCATCCCGCGTGACCCGGCGATGATGTCGTGCGGCAAGAACTGCACGCCCGACGTGCTCGCGCAGATCCGGCACAACCTGGGCATCGACCACCCGGTCCCGGTGCAGTACTGGTACTGGCTCAAGGGCGTCTTCGTCGGGCGTGACTACGCCGGCTTCGGGAACTGCCCGGCCCCCTGCCTCGGCTACTCCTTCGCCAACAACGAGCCCGTCCTCGGCACGATCATGGACCGCCTGCCGACGACCCTCTCGCTCGCTCTCGGAGCGGCCGTCGTCTTCCTGATCTTCGGTGTCGGCGCCGGCATGCTGGCCGCCGTCAAGCAGGGCAAGTTCCTGGACAAGTTCGCCAGCTCGGCCTCGCTGTTCGGCTCCTCGCTCCAGATCTACTTCGTCGGCTACGTCGCGATGTTCTTCCTGGTCTCGAAGCTGGGACTGTTCGCGCAGCCGTCGTGGACACCGCTGACCGACGACCCGGTGGCCTGGTTCTCCGGACTGCTGCTGCCCTGGCTGACGCTGGCGATCATCTTCACCGCCAACTACACGCGCATGGCCCGCTCACAGCTCGTCGAACAGCTCAGCGAGGACTACGTCCGCACGGCCCGGGCCAAGGGCCTGTCCCGCGCGAACGTCTTCTTCCGGTTCGCCTGGCGCGGTGCGATGGGCCCCATCGTCACGGTCTTCGGCATCGACCTGGGCACGCTGATCGGTGGCGCCATCATCACCGAGTCGGTCTTCAGCCTCCAGGGCATCGGCCGGCTCGCGGTGGACTCCGTGAACAAGAGCGACCTGCCCATGCTGCTCGGCGTCACCGTCCTGTCCGCCGGCGCGATCGTGATCTTCAACATCATCGTCGACGCCGTCTACGCCCTCATCGACCCGCGGATCCGGCTCGCCTGACCCGGCGTCCCCGCCGACCCGCAAGCTACCCCCTCGCATCACCCCCCAGGAGCGTCCCCGTGACGAGCACCGATCAGCAGCCCTTCCTGTCCGTCAGGGATCTGAAGGTCCACTTCTCCACCGAGGACGGCGTCGTCAAGGCCGTCGACGGTCTCACCTTCGACCTGGCCAAGGGCAAGACGCTCGGCATCGTGGGCGAGTCGGGCTCGGGCAAGTCCGTCACGAACCTGACGATCCTCGGTCTGCACGACCGTGACCGCACCGCCATCGACGGCGAGATCCTGCTCGACGGCAAGGAGCTGCTGACCGCCTCCGAGCGGGAGCTGGAGCGGCTGCGCGGCAACAAGATGTCGATGATCTTCCAGGACGCGCTGGCCTCGCTGTCGCCGTACCACACCATCGGCCGGCAGATCGGCGAGACGTACCGCAAGCACACCGGTGCCTCCAAGAAGGAGGCCCGGGAGCGGTCGATCGAGATGCTGCGGCGCGTGGGCATCCCGCAGCCGGACGTCCGCGTGGACGACTACCCGCACCAGTTCTCCGGCGGTATGCGCCAGCGCGCGATGATCGCGATGGCGCTGGTCTGCGACCCCGAGCTGCTGATCGCGGACGAGCCGACCACCGCGCTCGACGTCACCGTGCAGGCCCAGATCATGGACCTGCTCAAGGACCTCCAGCAGGAGTTCGGCACCGCGATCATCTTCATCACCCACGACCTCGGTGTCATCGCCGACATCGCGGACGACGTGCTGGTGATGTACGGCGGCCGGTGCGTGGAGCGGGGCACCAAGAAGGAGGTGCTGCGCGCGCCGCAGCACCCCTACACCTGGGGCCTGCTGGGCTCGATGCCGAGCCTGGACGGACCGGTCGACGTGCCGCTGTCGCCGATCCCCGGCTCGCCGCCCTCGCTCCTCAACCCGCCGTCCGGCTGCCGCTTCCACCCGCGGTGCACCTTCGCGGAGAAGGTCACCGGCGGCCTCTGCTCCACCGAGCAGCCGCCGCTCCAGGTCACCGACGGGCGCGGTGCCGCCTGCCACCTCACGGCGGACCAGCGCCGCGACTTCTTCGCCGACTACGCCGCGACGCGGTCGCACTGACGTAACTGAGACGGGACTTCACGATCATGAGCAACACGAACCCCCTCCTGGACGTCACCGGACTGACCAAGCACTTCCCGGTGATGGGCGGCTTCCCCTTCAAGCGGAAGATCGGCGCGGTCCAGGCCGTGGACGGTCTCGACTTCCAGGTCGCCGAGGGCGAGAGCCTCGGTCTGGTCGGCGAGTCCGGCTGCGGCAAGTCGACGACGGGCCGGCTGGTCACGCGTCTGCTGGAGCCCACCGGCGGCAGCATCAAGTACCGCGGCCAGGACATCACGCACGCCGACCGCAAGCAGCTGGCGCCGGTCCGCTCCGAGATCCAGATGATCTTCCAGGACCCGTACGCCTCGCTGAACCCGCGGCAGACGGTCGGCAAGATCATCTCGGGTCCGATGGAGATCAACGGGATCAACCCGCCCGGCGGTCACGAGAAGCGCGTCCGTGAGCTGCTGGAGACGGTCGGCCTCAACCCCGAGCACTACAACCGCTTCCCGCACGAGTTCTCCGGCGGTCAGCGCCAGCGCATCGGGGTGGCCCGCGCGCTGGCCCTGGAGCCGAAGCTGATCGTCGCGGACGAGCCGGTCTCGGCGCTCGACGTCTCCATCCAGGCGCAGGTCGTGAACCTGCTCCAGGACCTCCAGCGGGACCTGGGCATCGCGTTCCTGTTCATCGCCCACGACCTCGCGATCGTGCGGCACTTCTCGCAGCGCGTCGCGGTGATGTACCTCGGCAAGATCGTCGAGATCGCCAACCGCGAGGACCTGTACGACAACCCGCGCCACCCGTACACGCGCGCGCTGATGTCCGCCGTTCCCGAGGCGACCGCGGACGAGGTCCCGGCGCGCGAGCGCATCCTGCTCAAGGGTGACGTGCCCTCGCCGCTCAACCCGCCGTCGGGCTGCCGCTTCCGCACCCGCTGCTGGAAGGCGACGGAGAAGTGCGCGACCGACGCTCCGCCGCTGGTCCAGATCTCGGGCAGCAACGACGGTCACCTGACCGCCTGCCACTACCCGGAGACCACGGAGACCGTTCCGGCCCAGCGTCTCGCCAAGGACCCCGAGGCGGCGGTCTGACACACCCCTTTTCGTCAGCCGCCCCCTTCCGGAACCGACTTTCCCGGCCCATTGACCCGAGCCCATGAACGCCGGTTTCAGGGGAACGAAGGCCCGCACCCTCTGGGTGCGGGCCTTCGTCGTGGGCGTGGCACGGAACGTCGATCTCGTTACCCTGAGAACATGGACTACGCCAAGATGCGTGCGATCGCCGAGGAGCTGACGGAGTACGCCGAGCGGCTCGAGGGATCCTGGAGCGTGGAGATCGGTCCCTCCGGACCGCTTCTCGCGATGATGAGCCCCTCGAAACGCCATGAGGGTGCGATTCACCGCGTCAGCAGCCAGCTCAACGCTCAGCTCCCGGCGACCGATCCGGGATACGTGTGCGCCACGGGCCCGGAGATCGAGCACCCGGCCATCGGCCGCATGCGGCGCCCGGACGCCCTGGTGATGCCGGAGGCGGCGTTCGACGAAGAGGGCCTGGCAGTCGACGCCACTCAGGTATTGGCGGTCGTCGAGGTGGTCTCACCGTCCAACCCGGCCAACGACTACGCCGAGAAGCTCACCGAGTACCCAACCATGGGCATCCCTCACTACATGATCGTCGATCCCCGCACCGGCACCATCGAGGTGCACTCCGAACCCTGCAAGAACCGCTACCAGGACAAGGCTTCGTACATCTTCGGCGACGCCGTCCCGTTCGGCCCGTGGACCGTCAGGACCGACGCCTTCCGCCGGTACGGGAAGGCGGGAGACGTGCCCCGGAGCTGACGGACGAGCGACCGCACCGGATCTCGCCCCTTAGCCGCCCATCTCCGACGGCCCGCGTTCCACGCAGAATTCGTTGCCCTCGGGGTCCGCGAGGAGAACCCAGCCACTGCCGTCGGGGCGGATGTGGTCCGCGACGCGGCGGGCGCCGAGGGACAGGGCGCGCTCGACCTCCTCGTCGCGGGTGCGGCCGTGCGGGGTCAGGTCGAGGTGGACGCGGTTCTTGACCGTCTTGCCCTCGGGGACCTGCACGAACAGAAGCGTCGGGCCGCCGGCCGGGTCCTCGATCACCGCCTCCGGGTCACCGGGCTTGTCGTCGTCGTCGAGCGGCCTGCCGAGCAACCGGCTCCAGAACAGCCCGACATCGTACGGATCGCCGGTGCAGTCGAAGGTGATCGTACGGATGGTGGGGTATGACGCCTGTGCTTCCGGCATGGTCTAGTCTCCCGTCCGGCCGTCGGCCAGTTCGCGCAGGATGTCGATGTGGCCGTTGTGCCGGGCCGTCTCCTCCACGAGGTGGAGGACGATCCAGCGGAGGTCGACGTGCGTGCCGTCGCGGCCCGGCCGCTCGGCCTTGGCGTCGAGGTCGTGCGCGGCCACCAACTCGCGGTAGCGGGCGCTCTGTTCCTCGTACTCCTCGAGCAGCTGCGGCAGCGGGAAGTCCACGGCGATGCGCATCTCGCGGTCGGGGTCCTCGTCCGTCCAGGGCCCCTCGTCCTCCTCGCCGAGGAAGACCACCTGGAACCAGTAGTACTCGACCCAGCGGAGATGGTTGATCAACCCGCTCAGCGTCATCAGCGGGGATCCGGGCAGCGGAGCCTTGCGGGCGTCCTCCGCCGACACGTCCTCGCACTTGGCGCGGGCGGTGGCACGGACGTAGTCGAGGAAGGTGGCCAGCTGGGTGCGCTCGTCCCAGGCCGGAGGAGTGTCTGTTCGATTCTGTGAAGTCATCGGGGTGAAGCATCGCGGCCCGGCTCGTCCGGTGTCGAGCGATTAACGGCCGCCTGGTCGGACCGGGTTGAACAGCCGACGGGGTCCGTCGGCCGCCTGCTCGTCCCGGGCGGCCACGAGTTCGGCCTCGCCCCCCGTTCGACCTGCCCCTCTTTTCGGCCACTTGCTCACAGGATTCCTTCCCGATCAGTGGTTTCGGATGGCCCCGCGGGCTGAGAGACTGCTGCGATGGCTGACCGTTCGTTCAGTGACGTCTCGCTCGCCGCCTTGTACGACGCGCTGAATCCCTGGGGGCCGAGCGACGACTTCTACCTGGATCTGGTGATGTCCGCGCGGTCCGTGCTCGACGTCGGATGCGGGACGGGACGCCTGTTGGCGCGTGCCCGGGAGGCCGGTCACGCGGGGCGCCTGTGCGGGCTGGATCCCGCCGCGGCCATGCTGGTGCAGGCGCGCGGGCAGGCGGACGTCGAGTGGGTGCTCGGAGACCTCGGATCGGTGCGCTGGGAGCGGGAGTTCGACCTCGTCGTGATGACCGGGCACGCCTTTCAGGTGCTCGTCGGCGACGAGGAGGTGCGCTCCGCGCTGGCCGCCGTACGGCAGGCTCTCGGCGACGGCGGGCGGTTCGTCTTCGAGACCCGCAATCCCGCCGTCCGGGCGTGGGAGAGATGGCGGCCCGAGCGGGCCCGCGAGGTGAGCGACGTGCACGGGCACGCCGTACGGGTCCGGCACGAGGTCGAGACGCCGGTGCACGGGGACCGCGTGACGTTCAGCGAGACCTTCGAGCACGCGCGCTGGGGGCGGCCGAGGGTCAGCCGCAGCACGCTGCGGTTCCTGGGAGCGGACGCCTTGCGGGGGTTCCTCGGCGAGGCCGGACTCGTCGTGCACGAGCAGTTCGGGGACTGGGGACGCCAGCCGCTCTCCCCCACGGCACCCGAGATCATCACGGTCGCCGGCCGGGCCTGAGCGCCCGCGGCAAGGGCCTCCGGCCGCACCCCGCCCCGTCCTCCGGCCCGGTCCCGGACCGCGCCGCCCGGTCCCGCCCGGCCTGGAGCTCCGCCCCGCCTGGGCGGCGTGTTCACCACCACGGGAGAGGGGCCCGTGCGCGACGGCGACGGGCCCCTCTTCGTACGGCGTGTCGCCCTACTGTCCCTCGGACGCGTCCTCCAGGGCCACCAGTGCCGGGTCCAGCACGATGTCCTCGTCGCGTGCCTCGGTGGTCGGGTCCTCCGGGAAGTGGCAGGCCGTGAGGTGCCCGGCGCGGTTGCCGGCGATCTGGACCAGGGGCGGTTCCTCGGCCGCGCACTTGTCCTGCGCCTTCCAGCAGCGGGTGCGGAAGCGGCAGCCGGAGGGCGGGGAGATGGGGGACGGCACGTCGCCGGCGAGCCGGATGCGCTCCCGGGGAGCCTTGTCGGTCTCCTCCAGTTCGACCTCGGGGACCGCGGAGAGCAGGGCGTGGGTGTAGGGGTGCCGGGGCCGGGTGTAGATCGAGCCCCGGTCGCCGACCTCGATCACCTTGCCGAGGTACATGACCGCGACACGCTGCGAGAAGTGCCGTACCACGGCCAGGTCGTGGGCGATGAACAGGAACGCGATGCCCAGTTCCCGCTGCACCTCCTGGAGGAGGTTGACGACCTGCGCCTGGATGGAGACGTCCAGGGCGGAGACCGGCTCGTCCGCGACGATCAGCTTGGGCTCGGAGGCCAGCGCGCGGGCCACGCCGATGCGCTGGCGCTGGCCGCCGGAGAACTCGTGCGGGAACCGGTTGTAGTGCTCGGGGTTCAGACCGACGATCTCCAGCAGCTCGCGGACCCGCTTCTCGCGGCCGCCCTCCGGGTCGATCCCGTTGATCTCCATCGGCGCGGAGATGATCTTGCCGACCGTCTGGCGGGGATTCAGCGACGAGTACGGGTCCTGGAAGATCATCTGGATCTCGGAGCGGACCGGCGCCAGCTCCCTGCGGCTGGCGTGGCTGATGTCCTGGCCGCGGTACCTGATGGTGCCGCCCGTCGGCTCCAGCAGCCGGGTGATCAGGCGTCCGGTCGTCGACTTGCCGCAGCCCGACTCCCCCACCAGCCCGAAGCTCTCGCCCACGTGCACCGTCAGGTCGATGCCGTCCACGGCCTGCACCGCGCCGATGGTGCGCCGGATGGGGAAGCCGCCCTTCACCGGGAAGTGCTTGACGAGCTTGTCGACCACGAGCAGCGGCTCGGCGGAGCCGTCGCCGGCGCCGGCGCGCGGGGCGGGCAGCGTGGTGGCGCCCGCCGTGACGTCCTTCGCGACGTCTTCCTTCATGACGCGTTCTCCCTACCGCAGCCGGGGCTTGATCTGCTCGACGAAAATGGTCTGCTTCTGCTCGGCCGTGAGGTGGCACGCGCCTCCCCGGCCCGTCGGCAGCAGCGGGAGTTCGTCCACGCACCGCGCGCCCCCGACCTCGCCCTGGAAGGTGCAGCGGGGGTGGAACCGGCAGCCCGACGGCGGCCGCAGCAGGGAGGGCGGCGCGCCGGGGATCGGGGCCAGCGGGGTGCCGAGGTCCGAGTCCAGCCGCGGCATCGAGTTCAGCAGGCCCCAGGTGTAGGGGTGCTGGGGCGAGCGCAGCACCTCGTTCACCGTGCCGCGTTCCACCGCCCCGCCCGCGTACATCACCATGATGTCGTCGGCCATGTCCGCGATCACGCCCAGGTCGTGCGTGATGAAGATGATCGCCGAGCCGAACTCCTGCTGGAGGTTCTTCAGGAGGTCGAGGATCTGGGCCTGCACGGTGACGTCGAGCGCGGTGGTCGGCTCGTCGGCGATCAGCAGGTCGGGGTCGCAGACCAGCGCCATCGCGATCATCGCGCGCTGGCGCATACCGCCGGAGAACTGGTGCGGGTAGTCCTTCGCCCGCTGCTGGGGGTTGGGGATGCCGACCTTGCCGAGCATCTCCACCGCCCGGTCCCAGGCGTCCTTCTTCGACGCCCCGGTGTGCTTCCAGAACGGCTCGGCGATCTGCCGGCCCACGGTGTAGTACGGGGAGAGCGCGGTCAGCGGGTCCTGGAAGATCATCGCGGCCTTGTTGCCGCGCACCTTCTCCAGCTCCGACTCGCGGGCGGTGATCAGCTCCTGTCCGTCGAGCACGATCTCGCCCTCGACGGTCGTGAACATCGGGTTGTGCAGGCCGAGGATCGTCAGGTTGGTCACCGACTTGCCGGAGCCCGACTCCCCCACGATGCCGAGGGTCTTGCCCCGTTCGAGGTCGAAGGAGAGCCCGTCGACGGCCTTGACGACGCCGTCCTCGGTCTTGAACCGGACGTACAGGTCACGCACCGAGAGGAAGGGCCCCCGGTCCGCCGGGGCGGCGGCGCCCGATTCCTTGGTCGAAGTGGTCACGGATTGCTCCTAGGACAGCCGCACGCGCGGGTCGATGAAGGCGTAGCAGGCATCCACGATGATGTTGAACAGCAGGATCATGGCGGCGGAGAAGAGCATCACGCCCAGCAGCAGCGGAAGGTCGCTGAAGAACACCGATTCGACGGCGAGCTTGCCGAGGCCGGGCAGTCCGAAGGTGTACTCGGTGATGATCGCCCCGCCCAGCAGCGAGCCGAGGTCGATGCCGAAGATGGTGACGATGGGGATCAGGGATCCGCGCCAGGCGTAGCGGAAGAAGACGTACTTGCGGGACATGCCCTTGGCCCGCGCGGTGCGGACGTGCTCCTCCTGGAGCTGCTCGATCATCGACGAGCGCGCCATACGGGTGTACTGCGAGGCGAAGATCGTGGACAGGATCACCCAGGGGATGATCAGCCCGCTGAACCAGCTGGCCGGGTTCGCGGTGAAGTCGTTGTAGGCGGGCTTGTCGAAGAGGTGGCTCTGGTAGACGAGAGCCGCGAGCGCCAGCGGGCCGAGGAAGTAGATCTGCATCGAGCTGAGCACCATCGCGCCGGCCGTCACGGTCTTGTCCACGAGCGTGCCGCGCTTCCACGCGGAGAGCATGCCCGTGCCGAGGCCCACGACCAGGAAACAGACCGCGGCACCCAGCGTCAGCGAGACCGTCGTGGGCAGGCGGTCCATCAGCGTGCCCCAGACCTGCTCGTTGGTGTGGTACGAGTACCCGAAACAGGGTGCGGGGCACGGACCCTGGTCGAAGCCGTTGCTGCCCAGCACGAGGTTGTGCAGGAAGATCCAGTACTGCTCGGGGATCGACTTGTCGAGGCCGAGCACGTGATGGATGTTCGCGAGGTTGGCAGGCGTGCAGGTCTTGCCGCACATCAGCAGGCCCGGGTCCCTCGGCATCCCGAAGAACAGCAGGAACGCGACGATACTCAGCAGGAAGAGAATGACGGCGGCGCCGAGTGTCCGGCGAATGAGGAAGCGCAGCATGGCAGGGGCAGCTCTCAGACGTCAGCGGGGCCCGGCGGGGCCCGGCGCGTCCCCCTCGCCGAGGGCGAGCGCGCCGGGCCCCGTCGAAGCGACGGTTACTTGACGAACAGGCGACGCGGGTCGACGCCGCCGATCACGTCGTCGTAGACCATGCCGCCGACCTTGGAGCCGGCGATCTGGGTCTGCTTGTAGTAGCCGGTCGGGACGACGTTGACGACGTCCTTGACCAGGTACTGGTCGACCTTCTCCCACTCGGCCGCGCCCTTGACCGGGTCGGTGATCTTGTTGATGCGGTCGATGTCCGCGTTCACCTTGGGGTCGTTGACCTGCGAGTAGTTCTGGGCGCCGTCGGCGATCGCGCGGCCGTCGTACAGCGGCGGGATCACGGTCGAGGCGGACGGCCAGTCGGCACCCCACGCGGTGTGGAAGATGTCGTAGTTGTTGTCCAGCTTGCTGACCTGGTCGTAGTAGGTCTCGGCCGGGATCTCCTGGCGCTGGACGTTGAAGCCGGCCTTCTGCAGGCCCGCCGCCATGGCGGTGGAGTACTGCTGTCCCTCGGGGGTGTTGATGTAGCCGAAGGTCAGCTTCATGCCCACCTTGCCGGCCTTCTTCAGCAGGGCCTTGGCCTTGACCGGGTCACCGGCCGGCTTCTTGATCTTGCCGTGCGGGTCGAAGGAGGCGTCGTAGCCGCTGACGGTCGGGCTGATCAGGCCGCCGGCGACCTGCATCGCGTCGGTGCCGCCGTAGGCGCGGACGAACGGGGTGATCGGCAGGGCGTAGGCGATGGCCTCGCGGATCGTCTTGTCCTTGAGCGCCGGGTGGCTCATGTTGATGTTCATCTGGCCGACGTAGGGCTGGAAGCCCGAGACCGTACGGGACTTCATCTTCGGGTCGGCGAGGACCTTGGAGAGGTTGCCCGCGTCGACCTGGTTGTTGAAGCTGATGCCGGCCTGGTCGGCGCCGGTGTCCGCCAGCAGCGTCTTGGTGGACGTCTCGTACTGCTGGTTGAACGTGATGTTGAACTGGTCCACGTACTGGTGGCGGATCGGGTCCGTCTTCGGGTCCCAGTTGGTGTTCTTCACGAGCACCATCGACTTGCCGGACTTGAACGACTGGATCTTGTACGGGCCGGTCGTCACGGGCGCCCGGTCGTACTTGGTCTTGGTGTCGCCCTTGGCGGAGACGACCGCGTAGCCCGCCATGGCGAGGGCGTACGGCAGGTCGGGGTGCGAGGTCTTGAACTTGAAGACGATGGTTTTGTCGTCCGGCGTCTGCAGGATGCTGTCCGGCAGGTGCTTGCCCTTGTAGGGGCCGTCCTTCAGCAGTTTGCGGTAGTCCGCGCCCGGGGTGTCGGCGAGCCACTGCTGGATGTAGGGCGGGCCCTGGTTGATGAACGGGGCGAAGAGGCGCTCGATGGTCTGGCGGACGTCCTTGGACGTGATCGGCGAGCCGTCCTCGAACTTGATGCCGTCCTTGAGCGTGTACTTCCAGGTCTTGCCGCCGTCCGTCGTGGTGCCGGAGTCGGTGGCGAGGTCGCCGACGACCTCGTGCTTGGAGCCGTCGTCGCTCGTGGCCTTGTATCCGGTCAGACCACGGTGGATCAGCGTGGCGAGGGAGCCCTCGTCGGATACGTAGATCTGGCCCGGGTCCAGGTGCGCGTAGCTGTCACGCTGGAGGACCTCCATCGTGCCGCCGCTCTTCGCGCCGGGTACCTCGGCCGCGGGGCCGGTGGAGTCGGCGGCGTCGCCGAACTTGATCGACGCCTGCTGCCGCTGCGCGTTCTCCTTGTCCTTGTTGTTCTTGTTCCCGTTGTCGCTGCCGCCCTTGCTGCAACCGGTGAGCACGAGAGCTCCCGCCGCGAGCACAGAGATTGCGGCGTATGCGTGCCGTCCGCCCCTACTCATCACTCAGATTCCTACCCATCTGTTGTCACCGGTGCGAACAAGTGCACCTGTGGTGCCGGTGAGTTGCGTCTGCGGTCTTCGGACCAGTGATCGGACATTGCGGTGCTGTGGAAGTGCCGTTCGTGAACGGGGCGAAGGCGCCCACAACTCTTTGGTCAGCGAGCCGTCTTGGGATCGAAGGCGTCCCTGACCGAATCCCCGAGCAGGTTGAACGCGACGACGAAAATGATCATCGAGACGCCCGGGAAGAACATGTAGGTGATGTCGTTCTGCAGGACGAGTTCCGTCGAGGCCTTGGAGAACATCTGTCCCCAGTCGGGCGTCGGTTCGACGATGCCGACGCCGAGGAACGACAGACCCGCCTCGATCGTCACGAAGTTGGGGAGCAGGTAGGTGGCCTGCACCAGGAGCGGTGTCACCACGTTGGGCAGCACCTCCTTGCGGATGATCCGCCAGGGGGGCGCCCCGCTCACCTTGGCCGCTTCGATGAACTCCCTCTCGCGCAGGGCGAGTGCGGTTCCCCGCAGGATGCGGGCGAGACTCATCCAGCCGAGGACCCATTGGACGGCGATCAGTGCGATCACGCGCACATAGGTCGGTGTCTCGTCGCGGGGGCTCACGAAGAGCGAGACCACGACCGGCATGCTCGCGATGAAGAACAGCTGCGAGGGGAAGGCCAGCAGGAAGTCGATGACGCGGCTGATGGCGTAGTCGACCTTCCCGCCCATGTAGCCGGCGGTGACACCCAGCAGGATGCCGGTGAGCACGACCGTGACCGTCACCGCCACGGAGATCATCAGCGAGGTACGGATGCCGTAGATCAGCTTGGTGAAGACGTCGTAGCCGTTGCCCGGCTCCAGACCGAACCAGAACTCGCTGCTGATACCGCCGTTGGGCTGCAGCGGCACGCCGGCGCTGTCGAAGAGCTCGGGGCGCTCGTCCGCGTACACCGTGTACGGATTCTTGCCGTACAGCTTGGAGATCAGCGGGGCGATCACCCCGATCAGGAAGAAGAACCCCACGACGTAGGCGGAGACGACCCCTGCACGGTCCCGTTTGAAGCGGGTCCACATCAACTGGCCGGGAGACCGGCCGACGAGCTGCTCGCCCTCGGGTTTCGTGGTCGCCGCCTGCCCGCCGTGCACGACGACCGGTTCCGCGCCGTCCTCAGTCTCGATAGGACTCGTCACAATTCGCCCATTCCGCAAGTGTGGGTGTGCCGTACCCGGCGGCGCCGGTCCGCCGGGGCGGATCAGGCCGTGCCGAGTCGGCGGCCGTCACCTGGCGTGCCCGGCCACCATTCGGTTCAGAAGAGACGTCGATTGCCCGGCAGCACCCGGAAACCCCAGCGGGACGCGCGTAGTTGAAACCACGTCACGGTCCGTCGGGCCGGGTGCCGGCGCCGGTGCCGTGTCAGTGCGCGCGGGCGCGGATCCGCGCTCGGAACTTCGCGCCGTCGTCGCGGACCGCAGGGGACGATGTGACCCACAGGGCGCTGATGACACCGCACATGGGTACCTCCTCATGACTCAACCGTGCACCGACAGGAGGGGTGCTGCCGACCTCCGACACCCCTGACGGAAGATCAAGCACCCCACTGTGCTCGTGAGTCGGCGCTGTCCCCACAGCGCATGACCCATTGACCCGAGCGTTACGCGGCTAACTATGTGACATGAGCCAGATAACCGACCACAGCCTTTAGGTCTCGGTTCCATCACAGCTGCCGCGTACATCTTCCAAAATCTGGACAAAATGATCTGCGGGAGAAGCCCCCGAAACGGACGTGTTACATGCGTATCGGTCTGGGCGCACCGTATTTCGGACACGAGGGCGCGGAAAACGGGTGGCAAAAAAGCCCGGGTGCCCCCATGCGGGGGCACCCGGGCTCAGGTCGCCGTCGGATCAGCCGGCCGGACCGTGTCGATCAGGCCGGCGGGACCGGTGGATCAGCCGTGCTTGGCGCGGCTCGCGGTGCGACCGCGCTCCTTCTGGTCGAGAACGACCTTGCGGATGCGAACGGACTCCGGGGTCACCTCGACGCACTCGTCGTCGCGGCAGAACTCCAGCGACTGCTCCAGGGAGAGCTTGCGCGGCGGGACGATCGCCTCGAACGAGTCGGCCGAGGCCGACCGCATGTTCGTGAGCTTCTTCTCCTTGGTGATGTTCACGTCCATGTCGTCGGAGCGCGAGTTCTCGCCGACGATCATGCCCTCGTACACCTCGGTGCCGGGGTCGGTGAACAGCACACCGCGCTCCTGGAGGTTCGTCATCGCGAACGCGGTGACGGCGCCGGCGCGGTCGGCGACCAGCGAGCCGTTGTTACGGGTCGTCAGGGTGCCGAACCACGGCTCGTGGCCCTCGTGGATGGAGTGGGCGATGCCGGTGCCGCGCGTACCGGTCAGGAACTCGGTGCGGAAGCCGATGAGGCCGCGGGACGGGACGACGAACTCCAGGCGGACCCAGCCGGAGCCGTGGTTCGACATGTTGTCCATGCGGCCCTTGCGGACGCCCATGAGCTGCGTGACCGCGCCCATGTGCTCCTCGGGGACGTCGATCGTCATGCGCTCGACCGGCTCGTGGACCTTGCCGTCGATGACCTGGGTGACGACCTGCGGCTTGCCGATGGTCAGCTCGAAGCCCTCGCGGCGCATCTGCTCGACCAGGATGGCGAGCGCGAGCTCACCACGGCCCTGGACCTCCCAGGCGTCCGGGCGCTCGGTGTCGAGCACGCGCAGCGAGACGTTGCCGACCAGCTCGCGGTCGAGGCGGTCCTTGACCTGGCGCGCGGTGACCTTGCGGTCCTTGACCGCGGCCTTGGCGTCCGCGCCCTTGCCCGTACCACCGCGGCCGACCAGCGGCGAGGTGTTCGTGCCGATGGTCATGGAGATCGCCGGCTCGTCGACCGTGATCAGCGGCAGCGCGATCGGGTTCTCGGGGTCGGCGAGGGTCTCACCGATCATGATGTCCGGGATACCGGCGACGGCGCAGATGTCACCGGGGCCGGCCACCTCGGCGGGCTTGCGGGTGAGCGCCTCGGTCATCAGCAGCTCGGTGATGCGCACGTTGGACATCGTGCCGTCGCGCTTGATCCACGTGACGGTCTGGCCCTTGCGCAGCTCGCCCTGCTCGACGCGCAGCAGCGCGATACGGCCGAGGAAGTTGTCGGCGTCCAGGTTGGTGACGTGGGCCTGGAGCGGCGCGGACTCGTCGTAGGACGGGGCCGGGACGGACTCCAGGATCGTGGAGAAGAACGGCTCCAGGCTGTCGCTGTCGGCCGGGACGGTGCCGTTCTCCGGCTTGGTCAGCGAGGCCACGCCGTCACGCGCGCAGGCGTAGACGATCGGGAACTCGATCTGGTCCTCGTCGGCGTCCAGGTCGAGGAAGAGGTCGTACGCCTCGTTCACGACCTCGTCGATGCGCGAGTCCGGGCGGTCCGTCTTGTTGATGCACAGGATGACGGGCAGGCGGGCCTGCAGCGCCTTGCGCAGCACGAAGCGGGTCTGCGGCAGCGGGCCCTCGGAGGCGTCGACCAGCAGGACGACCGCGTCCACCATCGACAGGCCGCGCTCGACCTCACCACCGAAGTCGGCGTGGCCGGGGGTGTCGATGATGTTGATCGTGATGGCGTCGCCGCCATCCTTCGGGTGGTACTTGACTGCCGTGTTCTTGGCCAGGATCGTGATGCCCTTCTCACGTTCCAGGTCGTTCGAGTCCATCATGCGGTCGTCCAGCGACTCTGCGGCGTGCGCGGCGAAGGCACCGGCCTGCTTGAGCATGGCGTCGACCAGGGTGGTCTTGCCGTGGTCGACGTGGGCGACGATGGCGACGTTGCGGATGTCGTGGCGCGTGGCCATAGTGAGGCGCTTCTCCCGGAGTGAGTGGACGGCCTCCGCATCCGCGGGGCCACTGCCGGGCTGAACACGCCACGGCCTTACCCCATCGTACGTGGCCCGGACGGAGACGGCCTCCGCGGGCCTGGGCGCCCGGCCCCGCGACAGCGCTCCCGGCCCCGTGATCAGGCGCTCCTCGCCGCCGGGGAGCCGGCCGGGCAGAGCGTGCGGGCGGCCGCTCGCGCGGCGGTGTCCGCCTTCCAGGGGGCATCGTCCCCGATGGGGTCGGCGCAGCTCAGGAACCCGCCGCCGACCGTCTCCCAGGTCACCACATGGCCCCTGACCGGTTCGGCGCCGCCCCGGCAGGTGTACGTGAAGTCGGCCTCGACCAGAGCGACGGAGTTCCACGCGTAGTAGGACCCTTTGAAGTCCCCGCCTTCGTGGCGGAACTCGGTGGGGGTCTCCTCCGGCTCGGCCGACTCCGAGGGGCCCGCGAGCGGTTCCTCCGTCCCGAGGTGCCGGCCGAGTGCCTCGATGGCGTCGGCCGCGAGGACCCCGGGTGCCGAGGACGTCATGTGGGGCTTGTAGCTGACGCCCCTCAGCGGCTTGATCCGTCCCGTGACGGAGTGCGTCTTCTTCTTCAGCGTGATCGGGTCGGCGAGCCCGGTCAGCTTGTACCCGCGCACCACATCGGACCACGCGTACGTGCCGTGCGCGCACACGGCGGCCTTGTGCTCCTTCTCGTCCCGGCCCCCGGTGCCGCCCGTGCAGGCGGCGGTGCCGAGGAGCAGGACGGCCGCGGCGATTCCCGCCGCGGTGTCCGTGGGCGTGCGCCGGTTCATGATCGTCCCCCCGTGTCCCCGTATCCAGCGATGATCACTGGATACGGGGGGACACCCTACTTGCCGGTACTCCCGGCGGTCGGGGACTGCTGCGGCCCCTTCGCGCCCTTCTTCAGGAAGCCCATGTCCTCGTACACCGGGGTCTGGAATCCGAAGGCTCCGGTGTTGGCCAGACCGATGCGGGCGGCGGCCAGCTGGGGGCGCTGGTAGAGGGGGATGGAGCCGGCGGCGGCCCAGATGCGGGCGTCCGCCTTGCGGACCAGGGAGTGCTCCTTGTCCTCGTCGAGGGTGGAGAGCGCCTGGTCGAAGAGCTGGTCGACCTGGTCGGTGCCGACACGGGTGTAGTTCTGCTCGACGCTCAGCGAGCCGTCCGCCGCCGGAACGGGCTTGGCGTAGATCGGGCGGGCGTCGGTGGCCGGGAAGGCGGAGGCGGGCCACGAGTAGAGCGCCAGGTCGTACTGTCCCGAGGCGATGTGGTCCTTGAAGTAGCTCTCGTCGGAGACCTTCGTGATGTCGGCGCGGACACCGATGCGCTGGAGCATCCGCGCGATCCGGTCGGCCACGAGGCGCAGGGACTCCGAGCCCGCGCCGGAGGGCACGACGAAGCGGAGCGTCAGCGGCTTGCCGTCCTTGGCGAGGACGCTGGACGCGGCACCCGCCGGAGCGGCCGTCCCCTTGGGCGCGTACGCCCCCGGAAGCCCGCCCTGCCCGGCGTACTGCCGGCCGTCCAGATGCCGGGCGGCCTGGTCGTCCGTGAAGACGCCCTGCCGCGCGCCGGCCTGCTGCTCCTGCTTGCGCGCGTGGTCCTTCGGGTCCTGCGCGGGCTTCCTGTCCACACCGGCGGGCTTGTCGTCGCCGCCGAGGACGTACGTTCCGCCGTCGCCCGGCCTGTCGTCCTCGCCGGAGTCCCCCTTCTTCCTGCCCTTGGACCCGGCCGCCTTCTCCGTCTTCTTCTGCTCCGTGACGGGTCCGCCCGGCACCCACCCGGCGTCCGCGAGCAGCGCCCGCGCCTCGGCGGCGTCCTGGGCGCCGAGGGCGCCGCTGCTGTCGGCGTACGCGGCCTGTCCGGCGAGGGCGAGATGGCTGCCGACCGGCTCGGCGGGCAGGCCGAGCGGCTGGAGGACGACCCGGGCGAGCTCCTTGCGGTCCAGGGCACGGGCCACCGCGCGGCGGACGCGCTCGTCGGCGAGAGGGCCCTCGGAGCCGTTGAGGGCGAGCTGCGTGTAGGCGGGTTCGAGGGACTTGCGGACCACGAAGTCGCTCAGCGCCGAGGAAGCCCCCTTCGTCCCGGCGCCGCTCCCCTTCGCGCCCGGCTCCCCCTTCCCGCTCCCGTCGCTCTTGGCGTGCTTGGCGCTCTTCTCGCCCCGGTCGCTCTGCTCGTCGTCGCTCTGCTCGTCGTCGCTCTTCGCGCCCTCGTCACTCTTCGCGTGCTTGGCGCCCTTAGCGTGCTTGGCGCTCTTCGCGTGCTCGGCGGACTTCTCTCCCCCGTCGCTCCCGTCGCCCTCGTCGCTGTCGTCGTGGCCGCTCTTCTCGCCCTTCTCGCCCTTCGCGTGCTTGGTGCTCTTCGCGTGCCCGGTGCTCTCCTCGTCCTTGTCGCTCTTCTCGTGCTTGGTGCTCTTCTCGTGCCTGGTGCCCTCCTCGTCCTTGTCGCTCTTCTCGTCCGCCGCGTTCTTCCCGTCCTCCTCCTCGGACTCGCTGTTCTCGCTCTTCTTCTTGGAGGTGCTCTTCTCGCTCTTCTCGCTCTTCTCGCTCTTCTCGCTCTTCTCCGCGGACGGGTCCCTCTCGCTCGTCGCGGAGGCGCCCTGCATCGGGGCGCCGTCCTTGTTCCGGGCCGCGAGGGTGACGCGCTCGGCCTCGGCGGGGTCGATCTCGGCCAGATCGACCTTGTCGTCGGCGAGCGCCTCGGCCCGCTTGTCACGGGCGACGGCCACCAGGTCGATCTCGTCGAGCTTGCCGGGGCGCCCCCACCAGCGCGCGTTGCGCGTGAGGCGGACCTTGCCGGCCTTGCGGTCGACCGTCTTCACCGCGAAGGGCCCCGCGCTGACCTTGAGCTTGCGCCGCGCGCCGTCGTTGAAGGAGTCCGCGGTCCCCATGACGTCCTTCGGGTACAGCGGCGAGAACAGCGCCTTCCAGTCGGCGTAGGGCCGGCTGAAGGTGACGCGGACCTCCAGGTCGTTCTTGCCCCGCTCGATCTTCTCGATCCGGTCGTAGCCGGCGTTGCGTGCCGTCCAGTACGCGGAGTCCTTTCCGGACAGGGCGCGCCACTGGGCGGCGAAGTCGGCGGCGCCGATCTCGCGTCCGTCGCTCCACACGGCCTGCTGGTTGAGCTTGTACAGCACGACCTGCTTGGGCGAGGTGCCGACGACCTTCGCCGACTCCAGGTAGTCGGAGTTGATCTGCGGCCGCCCGTTCGCGTCCAGCCGGTACATGGACGGCAGGACGGCGCCGGCGACCCGGGAGGTCGCGGCGTCGGCGTCCGCCTGGAACGCGTTCAGCGTCTCCGGTACGGCGTCCACGGCCCAGCGCAGGGTGCCGCCGTCGGCGATCAGGTCACGGGACGCGGGCGCGATGTCCTGCACGGCCACGGGTCTGTCCGCCTCGTCGTCCGCACTGCACGCGGCGAGGGCGGGTACCGCGAGCGCGCCCGCGGTGAGGAATGCGGCCGAGCGCATCACCGCGCGCAGTCCGACGCCTTCGTGGGACATCACTGCAACCTCCGGGGGACGCTCCGCCGCGGGGGCAGGTCTGCTTCTGATCCCGTTCGGCGGTATTAGTGAGCTGATCCGATCTACGTGCCAACTGAAGAGCAGGGCGGCGAGGGGGCCGCGGCGACACGGCGGCGGACGCGGGGAACCCCACTCGTGCGGCGCAATCCGGAACCGCGCCCCGGGCCGTGCCATGGGCCCGGTCCCGGGGACGGCGTACGCCGGGGCGCGGTCCCGTCGCCCGGTGCCGCGCGCCGCCCGGCCTGCCGCGCGGCTCTCCGGTCCGCTCCCGGGCGCGCGGGCGAACCGGCCGGCGCGCGGGCGAAGGAACCGGCGCACGAGGCTCGTTCTGGAGCGCGAGCGCCTTCAATCCGTGCACACGCCTTCACACGGGCGCGGGTGACGCGCAACACTCGCAGGCGCATGAACGTTGCCGCCTGAAGGCCGCGGGGCCCACGGAAGTGAGGGCAAGTCATGTCCGTGCACGACGACCTGACGTCAGTCCAGCGCTGCCTCGACGATCTGCAGCGGTCGGTGCGGCGCCTGGAACAGCAGATGGGTGCCGGTCTGGAGATGCGCCGCGTGCGCGCCGACGCCGACCACCTGCGGGAGAGCCTCGCGCTGCTGCGCGAGGCCGCCGGACCCTCCCCCAGGCGCCCCACCGGGCCCGGGCCGGCGGTGTCCGCCTCCGACAGGCTGCCCGACCTGGTGACCGTCTCCGACACCCCGTACGACAGCTCCCTGTGGACCGATTCCGACGACGAGGGTCTCGGCGCGCACCACGGTCCCTCCCACTAGCGCCCACGACACCGGCGCACCCCCGAACCCGACCGGAGTGCGAAGTTGGCCACTGGTACGGAACCTCATCTGAACAGCGGCGGTGTACGAACGGGTACGCGCGCCGCGATCGCCGCCCCGCATCTGCGGACCGACCGCTGGTGGCTGGCGCCCGCCGCCACCGCGGCCGGGCTGCTGGCCTTCGTCGTGTACTCGACGTGGCGGGCCTTCTCGGACACGCACTACTACGCGGCGCCCTACGTCTCGCCGTTCTACTCGCCCTGTCTGGCCGAGCGGTGCGGGACGATGCGCTCCGGCCCGAACGCGGACCTGTTCGGGAGCTGGTGGGGCATCTCCCCCGCGATCATCATCCTGGTCTTCCCGCTCGGATTCCGGCTGACCTGCTACTACTACCGCAAGGCCTACTACCGGGGCTTCTGGGCGAGCCCGCCGGCCTGCGCGGTGGCCGAGCCGCACAAGAAGTACACCGGCGAGACGCGCTTCCCGCTGATCCTGCAGAACGTCCACCGGTACTTCTTCTACGCGGCCCTCGTCGTCGCCGGCATCCTCACGTACGACACCGTGCTCTCCTTCCGCGACGAGCACTACGCCTGGGGCCACATGGGCCTCGGCACGCTGGTGTTCCTGGTCAACATCACGCTGATCTGGGCGTACACCCTCTCCTGCCATTCCTGCCGGCACATCGTCGGCGGAAAGCTCAAGCACTTCTCCAAGCACCCCGTGCGGTACCGGATGTGGCAGTGGGTCGGGAAGCTCAACGCCCGTCACATGCTGCTGGCCTGGGCGTCGTTGGTGAGCGTGGCGCTCGCCGACTTCTACGTGTACCTGGTCGCGTCCGGCGCCTTCGACGATCCGCGCTTCTTCTAGATCGGATGGAGCCCCCTGATGTCCGTGGTCGACCGACAGGAGTGGGACGTCGTCGTGGTCGGTGCCGGTGGCGCCGGACTGCGTGCCGCGATCGAGGCACGCGAGCGCGGCGCCCGTACGGCGGTGATCTGCAAGTCGCTGTTCGGCAAGGCCCACACGGTGATGGCCGAGGGCGGCATCGCGGCCGCCATGGGCAATGTGAACTCGGGCGACAACTGGCAGGTCCACTTCCGCGACACCATGCGCGGCGGCAAGTTCCTCAACCAGTGGCGGATGGCCGAGCTGCACGCCCGCGAGGCACCGGACCGGGTCTGGGAACTGGAGACCTGGGGTGCCCTGTTCGACCGGACGAAGGACGGGCGGATCTCGCAGCGCAACTTCGGTGGCCACGAGTACCCGCGCCTCGCCCACGTCGGCGACCGCACCGGCCTCGAACTGATCCGCACCCTCCAGCAGAAGATCGTGTCCCTCCAGCAGGAGGACATGCGGGAGACCGGTGACTACGAGTCGCGCCTGAAGGTCTATCAGGAGTGCACCGTCACCCGGATCCTGAAGGACGGTGAGCGGGTCTCCGGGGCCTTCTGCTACGAGCGGGAGTCGGGCCGCTTCTTCGTCCTGGAGGCGCCCTCCGTGGTGATCGCCACCGGCGGCATCGGCAAGTCCTTCAAGGTGACGTCCAACTCGTGGGAGTACACGGGCGACGGGCACGCGCTGGCGCTGCTCGCCGGGGCGCCGCTGCTGAACATGGAGTTCGTGCAGTTCCATCCGACCGGCATGGTCTGGCCGCCGTCGGTCAAGGGCATCCTCGTCACCGAGTCGGTGCGCGGCGACGGCGGGGTGCTGCGCAACTCCGAGGGCAAGCGGTTCATGTTCGACTACATCCCCGACGTCTTCAAGGAGAAGTACGCGCAGTCGGAGGAGGAGGGCGACCGCTGGTACGAGGACCCGGACCACAACCGGCGCCCTCCGGAACTGCTGCCGCGCGACGAGGTGGCGCGGGCCATCAACTCCGAGGTGAAGGCCGGCCGCGGCTCCCCGCACGGCGGCGTGTTCCTCGACGTGTCGACCCGCATGCCGGCCGAGGTGATCAAACGCCGGCTGCCCTCCATGTACCACCAGTTCAAGGAACTGGCCGACGTCGACATCACGGCGGAGGCCATGGAGGTCGGGCCCACCTGCCACTACGTCATGGGCGGCATCGCCGTCGACTCGGACACGGCGGCGGCGCGCGGGGTGCCCGGACTGTTCGCGGCCGGTGAGGTCGCGGGCGGGATGCACGGCTCCAACCGGCTGGGCGGCAACTCCCTGTCCGACCTGCTGGTGTTCGGGCGACGGGCCGGATGGCACGCGGCGGAGTACGCGGCCCCCCTCACCGGGGAGGACACCCGCCCGCCGGTGGACGACACCCAGATCGACGCGGCCGCCGCGGAGGCGCTGCGCCCCTTCTCGGCCGAGGGACCCGAGTCCGTTCCCGCCGCGCCGCCCGACGGCACCGCCGCCCCCGCCGCGCAGCCGCCCGAGAACCCGTACACCCTGCACCAGGAGCTCCAGCAGGCCATGAACGACCTGGTCGGCATCATCCGCCGCGAGGCCGAGATGGAGCGGGCCCTGGAGAAACTGGCCGAGCTGCGGGTACGGGCCCGCCGGGCCGGGGTGGAGGGCCACCGGCAGTTCAACCCGGGCTGGCACCTCGCCCTCGACCTCAGGAACATGCTCCTGGTCAGCGAGTGCGTCGCACGGGCGGCACTGGAGCGCACGGAGTCGCGCGGCGGGCACACCCGCGAGGACCACCCGGCGATGGAACGGTCCTGGCGCCGGATCAACCTGCTGTGCCGGCTCACCGACCCCACCGGCGGACTGGCCGCCACCGACCCGGTGGCCGGACAGATCGACCTCGCGACCGAGAACACCCAGCCCGTCCGCCCCGACCTGCTCGCCCTCTTCGAGAAGGAGGAGCTGGTCAAGTACCTCGCCGAGGAGGAGCTGTACGAATGAGCAGCTACGAGGCCCGCTTCAAGGTGTGGCGCGGGGACGTGAAGGGCGGCGGCCTGGAGGACTTCGGGGTCGAGGTCAACGACGGCGAGGTGGTGCTCGACATCATCCACCGGCTCCAGGCGACCCAGGCCCCCGACCTCGCCGTGCGCTGGAACTGCAAGGCGGGCAAGTGCGGTTCGTGCTCGGCGGAGATCAACGGACGGCCGCGGCTGATGTGCATGACGCGGATGTCGGTGTTCACCCGGGAGGAGACGATCACCGTCACCCCGCTGCGCGCCTTCCCGGTCGTACGGGATCTGGTGACCGACGTCGGCTTCAACTACGACAAGGCGCGGCAGGTCCCGGCCTTCGTTCCGCCGGCCGGTGTCGGACCCGGCGAGTACCGGATGATGCAGGAGGACGTCGACCGGTCGCAGGAGTTCCGCAAGTGCATCGAGTGCTTCCTGTGCCAGGACACCTGCCATGTGGTGCGTGACCACGAGGAGAACAAGCCCGCGTTCGCCGGACCGCGCTTCCTGATGCGGGTGGCGGAGCTGGACATGCATCCGCTGGACGCGGCCGCGGACTCCGGCCTGGACCGCAAGGCCACGGCCCAGGACGAGCACGGTCTCGGCTACTGCAACATCACCAAGTGCTGCACCGAGGTCTGCCCCGAGGGCATCAAGATCACGGACAACGCGCTGATCCCCTTGAAGGAACGGGCGGTCGACCGCAAGTACGACCCGCTCGTGTGGCTGGGCTCGAAGATCGGCAGACGGCGGACGTAGGCGCGTCCCGCCGTCGTCCGGTCACGGCGTCATCCGGTCCCGGTGTCCGCCGGGGCCGGGCCGCGCCCGCCGGGGCGCTGCGACATCACCTGGAGCACCGTGCTCGCGACGAACAGGAGGATTCCGACCAGGGCCGTGGGGGTCAGGGCGGCGTCATGTCCGTGGAACGGTCCGGGGAACATGAACAGGCCCAGGCCCGCGGCCCCGGCCAGGGCGCTCCATCCGAACAGCCTCGGGCGCGCCACCCGGCGGCGGAACGACGGCGGAACCCAGCCGGTCGTGACGGCCACGATCCCGAGTCCGGCGTGCGCGGCGACGAGCAGTGCGGCGCTCCCCACGAGATACCAGTGCATCGAGCCCCCTCCCCCTCGCGTGCCGGAAACGGGCACGCGCCCCGATCATGGCACGCGGGTCCCTTGCCGGTCACCCCTCGCGGACCGATGTCCTGCGGCACGCCTCCCGCAGGAATCCGTACACCGGAAGTGCCCGAAAACAGACCCCGCGAGCCCCTCCCGTACACCCCCGTACCTCCCGTACTCCAAGTACTCCCAACTCCTCGTATACCGGTCGCGGCGGCGCTCGAACGGCCATACGCTCCCAAATGTGACGTCGTCCCTGAGCCGAAACCGGTCGCGCCGGGTCCCGTCGCACAGAGCCGTGCGGGTGGCGCATGCCGTGCTCGGGGGGCTGGTCGCGATGGGCTGGATGGTGCTGCCGCTGGCACGGGCGGGAGCCGACGCCCCGGCGGCCCCGGCACGGAGCGCGAGGGCCACCGCCGCGCCGGCCGCGGCCCCGCAGGCCGCCACGACGACCGGCGATCTCGTACCGCCCCTGGTCGCGGCCGGCGCCGCGGGCGCGGTCGCGGCGTACGGGTACGGGCGCCGCAGACGGCGGGCGGCCCGGACGACACCCGGCGGCGATCCCGGGCTCACGCCCCTGCACGAACTCGACCGGCAGGCACGGCGGTTGCTCGTCGAGACCGACGACTGCGTCCGCGTCGGCGCCGAGGAACTCGCCCTCGCCATGGACCGGGCGGCGGGCGACGCGGTCGAACCGTACGTGTACGACCTCAGGCACGCGGAAGCCGGACTCGCAGCGGCCTTCCGGCTGCGGCAGCGCCTCGACGAGGCCGACGCGACCGGCCCGGACCCGGCCGGGGGCGAGGACGACCGCAGGGACGTCCTGGAGGAGATCATCGCCCGGTGCCAGGACGCCGGGCAGCGGCTGGACGCGGCCGCCCCCGGGTTCGACCAGATCCGAGCGCTGGAACGCAACGCGACAGCCGCGCTGGAGTTCGCCGAGACCCGCTTCCGGAAGGTCGCCGCGGGCGTCCGTGCCGCCGAGGCCACGATCGCCTCGCTCCACGGGCGGTACGCCCCCGCCGCCTCGCTCCCGGTCGCCGGCGACGCCGAACAGGCCAAGGACCGGCTGCTGTTCACCACCTCGCATCTCAACCAGGCCCGGCAGTACGCGGACCGGGGCGACGGTCCGAAGGCGGCGGCCCATCTGCGGGCGGCGGAAGGGGCGTTGACGCAGGCCGCCGACCTGGTGGACGGCGTGGACCGGCTGGCGGGAGAGCTGGCCTCGGCGACGGCCGGGCTGCCGGAGGCGATCGCGGCGGCACAGGCCGCGCGGGACGCGGCCCGCGGACTTCCGCCGGACGCCCGCGCCGCGCTCGTCGGGCCGCTCGGGCACGCGGAGTCCGTGCTCTCCGCGGTGCGTCACGAGACGGCGGACGGGCCCTCGGATCCGCTGGACGCGCTGCGCCGCGTGGCGGAGGCGGCCGCGGGTCTGGCCGGGGCGGGGGGCGGAGAGCTGCCCGACGGGCACGAGCAGGCCCTGGTCCCCGCCCGCAGCGCGCTCGGCGGGGCCGCGTGCTTCATCGGCACGCACCGCGGAGCGGTCGGCAGCGAGGCGCGGACCCGGCTGGCCGAGGCGCGGCGGCTGCTCGGGCCGGGGTCGGTGCCGCTGTCCGAGGTGCTGCGGGCCGACGACCTCGCCCGGGAGGCACGACGGCTCGCCGAGCGGGACGTACGGGCGTACGGCAATCCCTCGGGCGGCCGCGGGGGCGCCGGAGCGGGCGGCGCGGTGCTCGGCGGAATCCTCCTGAGCGACGGTGAGGGCGGTCCGATGAGCTACGGCGGGCCCCGCACCCGGGGTCGCCGAGGAGCGTTCTTCACCTGAACCGGCGGCCGGAGCAGCCCCGGGCCCACCAGGAAGCCTCCGTCGCCGGGAGCGGCGCCCGGAGGGCACCCGGGGCGTGAGCACACGTGCGGTCGGCCCGGGCGCGAAGGCACCGACCCCGGCCCCTCGGCGCAGGAGGTGCCCGAGCAGTCGGCGGACGTGGGCCCGCCGGGTCGTACGGGCCCCGGGCCCGCGGCCCGGTCGGCCCGGCCGTCGGCTGCGTGCGACGACGCGGCCCGCCGTCGGCATGCGCCGCCCGGCCGCGCCCCGGCCCCCTCGGCGAGCCCTGCCCCCGAACCCCGCCTGAGCCCGGCCCGAGCCTGGACCGAGCCCGGGACTCGAGCCCCCCGAGCCCCCAGCCGTCAGCCGTCGGCCGTCAGAACAGGCTCAGGAGTGCTTCCGCCGGGTCGGTGAGGCCTGTTTCGCCGTCCGGCAGCGGGAGTTCGAACCACACCGTCTTTCCGCGCGGGGTCCGGCGGGAGCCCCAGCCCGCGGAGAGGAGGCCGACGAGCTGCAGGCCCCGCCCGCCCTCGTCGGTGTCGCGGGCGCGACGGCGGCGCGGCTGGACGAGGCCCGCGTCCCAGACCTCGCAGACGAGGGTGCGGTCCAGGAGCAGCCGCAGCCTGATCTCGCCCTCGCCGTAGCGCAGGGCGTTCGTCACCAGCTCGCTCACCAGCAGCTCCGCCGTGTCGACGAGCGGCTCCAGATCCCAGGCGACGAGCTGGGTGCGCGCGTACTCGCGGGCCCGGCCCACGCTGCGCGGCTCGCGCGGCAGGGTCCAGTCGCCGACGGAGTCCTCGGGCAGCCCCTGGACACGCGCCATCAGCAGGGCGATGTCGTCCTCGCCGTGGTGGGTGTCGAGGGTGTTGAGGACGTGGTCGCAGACGTCCTCCAGCGGCCTGGAGGGGTCGGTGAGGGCGCCGACGAACGCCTGCAGGCCCTCGTCGAGGGGATGGTCGCGCGATTCGACCAGTCCATCCGTGTAGAGCGCCAGCAGGGCGCCCTCGGGCAGTTCGACCTCCACCTCCTCGAAGGGCTCGCCGCCCACCCCGAGCGGCATCCCGGGCGGCACGTCGAGCATCAGCGCGCTCTCGCCGGGCTCGACGAGCACGGGCGGCAGATGGCCCGCGTTGGCGAAGGTGCACCGACGGGTCACGGAGTCGTAGACGGCGTACACGCAGGTCGCGAGGTACACCTCGGAGAGGTCGGCGTCGCGGGGCTGACGGGCCGTGCGGGTGGCCTGCTGGACCCCTCCGGGGGTGCCGAGGCCGCGCGCGATCTCGTCCAGCGCCGAGAGGACCTCGGCGGGTTCGAGGTCGAGCAGGGCCAAGGTGCGTACCGCGGTGCGCAGTTCACCCATCGCCACGGCGGCGCGCAGCCCGCGGCCCATCACGTCGCCCACCACGAGGGCCGTGCGGTGGCCCGGGAGTTCGATGACGTCGAACCAGTCGCCGCCGACCTCCGTCGCCGCGTTGCCCGGCAGATAGCGGCAGGCGATGTCGAGGCCCGATGCCTCCGGGTCGCCCGGGGGCAGCAGGGACCGCTGCAGGATGAGGGCGCGTTCGTGCTCACGGCGGTACAGGCGGGCGTTGTCGATACAGACGGCCGCGCGGGCGGCCAGCTCCACGGCCAGGGCGCGGTCGCGCTCCCCGAACGGCTCGCTGCCCTTGGTCCGGGAGAACTGGGCGAGTCCCACGACCGTGTCGTGGGCGACCATCGGGACCGCGAGGGTGGACTGTATGAGGCCGCCGTCGTCGGCGGGGATGTGCTGCGGCCGCGCGGTGCGCAGGGCGTCCGCGCAGGGCGAGTTGAACGGGTAGTGGTGGACCGCGCCGACGGCGACGGGTACGGGGCCGCCGGCGAGGGGCGCGTCGGAGACGGCGCTGGCGAAGGCGACCCGGCGGAGTTCGGCGCTGCCGTCCGCGAGGCCGGGCGGGGTCTCGTCACCGGCCAGCAGCCCCTGGTACAGGTCGACCGTCGCGAGGTCGCAGAAGCCGGGGACCACGACGTCGAGGAGTTCGCGTGCGGTGGTCTCCAGGTCGAGGGAGTTGCCTATGCGGGCGCCCGCCTCGTTCAGCAGGGCGAGATTGCGCCGGGCGGCGGCCGCCTCACGGGCGGCGGCACGGCGGGAGGTGATGTCGGTTCCGAGCCAGGCGATGCCGATGGGACGGCCGCTTCCGCTGTGCACCCGGTAGAGGTTGATGGACCAGTGGCGGCGCTCGTCGGAGCCGGGGACCTGCCCGGTGACGTGCATGTCCGTGATGGACTCCCCGGTCTCCAGGACCCGGCGCAGGACCGCCGTCACCCGTTCGGCCTCCGCGCGCGGGAGGTAGTCGTGGACGCCCTTGCCGCGGTGGTCGTCGACGGTGCCGCCGAAGATCGAGGCGAACCGCTGGTTGGCGCGCCGGACCTGGAGGTCCGTGTCGATCAGCAGGAACCCGAACGGAGATTGACCGAAAATCGCCTGCGACGCGGCGAGGTCGGTCTCGATCGTCCGCAGGGTACGGACGTCCACCACGATGCATACGGCGGCCCGCTCACCGTGCTCGGTGGTCGTCGGCATCACATAGACCTCGGCGAGGCCCTCTCTGCCTCCGAGGTCCTCGGCGCCCTCGCCCGCGTCCTCGGAGGCGGGCGTACGGAAGGGCACGAGTCCGGTCCACTCGCGGCCGTCCAGGATCTCCGCCATCTTCCGCTGACCGGACTCGCGCCGGTCGGCGGGGACGAACGCCTCGATGGGATCCAGGCCGACGGCCCGCTCCGCCGGGATGCCGAAGATCTGCTCGGCCCGCAGACTCCACTGGTCGACGAGCCCGTCCGCGCCGATGGAGAAGGAGGCGGCCTTGATGTAGTCGTAGATGGAACCGGGCGGACTGCTCTGCCACATCGGGTCGCCCGGCACCTCGCCGGCGCCCTCGGCGACCGCGTCGTCGGCCGGACCGGCCGAGCCGCCGTCCGCCGTCTCACCGTCGGCGCCGGTCGCCCCGACGGGAATCGCGCGCGCGACTTCGCCCGCCGCATCAGCCCTGGCGCCGCCCGACGGGTCCTCGGACTCCGTGGCCTTCGCTGGTATCTCGCTCACGCGAACCGTCCCCTCCAGCTCACCGCGTCCGGCACCGGTCACCGGGGGCGGCTGCCCGCAGTATCCAGCACTACGGCGCCGCACGGCACGGTGTTCACGATCACAGCACGGTCCCGATGATTTTTGGACCGCGCGCCATACTCCCAGTCTTCTAACCAGGTGGCGCCCCGTCGAACCAAACAACGCGACACCTGTCGGAAGCGTGATCCGGCCGCGGACGGTCCGGCCTCCGTGTCCCGGCCCGCCTCAGCCCGGCACGGCCAGCTCGAACCAGACGGTCTTTCCGTCGTCCGCGGGCCAGGTGCCCCAGCGCCGGCACGAGCCGGCCACGAGCTGGAGTCCGCGGCCGCTCTCGTCGGAGGTGTCGGCGGCCCGTTCGCGGGGCGGGTCCGGCAGCGGGTCGGAGACCTCGACGCGCAGAGCGCCCGGTACGTCCCCGGGGCGTACGAGACGAACGCCGATCGGGCCCGTCGCGTGCCGCAGCGAGTTCGTCACCAGTTCGCTGACCAGGAGTGCGGCGATGTCACCGAGGGATTCGAGATCCCAGTCGCGCAGTTGTCCCCGGACGACGGCGCGGGCGGTGCGGACGGCACCGGGCTCCGCGGGAAAGGTCCACTCGGCGCAGTCGCCGTCAGTGTCGATCAAGCCGATCACTTCCCAGACCAGAACCCACCCATGCCCGGTTTCGGGTGGTTAATGAGCACATACCCGTATCGTGGAGGCTTTATCGCGCCCGGGGGCACCTCTGGCGCGAACGGCGCACGAGCGGGCGCCCGGAGCATCATGCGCCCGGATCGAGCCACGCCAGTGCGCCCTTGACCGCCGGCACGTCCTGGTCCAGCCAGTCCACGTCCCAGATCTCTTCGGGGGTCAGCCAGCGCAGTGCGTCGTGGTCCTGCAGGGGCTCCGGTTCGGCCGAGCCGGGCAGCAGCCGGGCGGCCCACACCACCAGGACGTATCCCGGCTTCAGCGGCCACTCGCCGGGGACCCGCTCCAGCACCCGTGTGTCGACGCCGAGTTCCTCGCGCAGTTCGCGCACGAGGGCGCGTTCGGGGCTCTCGCCGGGCTCGACCTTGCCGCCCGGGAGCTCCCAGCGCCCGGCGAGGTCGGGGGGTGCGCTGCGGCGGGCGGCGAGCAGACGTCCGGCGCGCACCACGGCGCCCGCGACCACCACGATGCGTTCCGTCATGCGCCGGAGCCTACGGGAGCGGGAGGGGGTCCGACTCCCGGTGGATCAGCGGGTTCCGTTCGGGCCGATCCGCTCGACCCAGTAGAGCTGCTTGTGCCCGCGGTCGTCGAGGCTGTCCGCGATCTTCTGCGCCTCGGCGCGGGTCGCGTACCTGCCCACGCGATAGCGATTGCCGTTGTCGTCCTGCCGTATGACGAGCCAGGGAAGCGTGATCGTGCTGTCGTTCATCGAGCCCCTCCACTTCCCGCCCCGGCCCCCCGCCGAACCCCGCATTCCATCGAAACCGCAATCCGCATATGCCCGAGCCTACGCCTTACCTTCACGCAGCGAACACGGGTTTACACAAAGAGGTACGCAACCGGCCAGTAAGGAGTACCGATCCAGGGGGCGCGCGCCGCCGAACACGCCGCTCACGACCCTCACACGCCCCCGAACAGGGCGAAGTCGCCCCCGGGTCCGCCGGGCGAGAAAGGCCAGATTCCAACCGGGCCCACGAGCGGCCCCGTCGAGGCACGGGCACCCGCGCCGACACGCGGGCCGGCCAGGCCGTACGTCACGCCGTACCGGATGCCGGGGAGAACGCCGTACGGGATGCCGGAGAGAGGTGACGCGCGGTCACTTCACCGGCAGGTGGTAGGCGATCCGGTAACGGTCCGCCGGGACCACCACGTCCGCCGTCTCCACCGGACGGCCCGAGGCGTAGAAGGTGCGCTGGATGACGACGACCACATGCCCGGGCACGCCGCCCAGGGCCAGGAGTTCCTCGGCGAGGCCGGGGCGCGCGCCCACCTCCTCGGTGACGTTGTCCACGATCACGTCGATGGCCGCCATCCGCTCGACGACACCCATGCCGCCGAGCGGCCCCTCCTCGGGAAGCATCACCGGCGTACGCCCGGTCACGGCGAGCGGCTCCCAGGACGTGGAGAGCATCATCGCCTCGCCGCCGTCCCGGTAGACGTAGTTCGTGCACATCACGCGGTCGCCCGGCTGGATGGCCAGCCGCTCGGCGATCGCGACGCCGGCCTCGGCCTGCCGGCTGTGCGACTCCCAGGTGCCGCGCACGGCGAAGTCGGCCTGCTCCTGGCGGAAGGGGGTGGCACCGCTGTCCGGCCGGTATCCGGAGCGGGCGAGGCGGCGCGGCACCGGCCGCTCGCGGACGTAGGTGCCCGAACCGGAGCGGCCCTCGACCAGGCCCTCGGCCATCAGCACCTTGCGCGCCTCCAGGGCGACGGTGTCCGAGACCCCGTACTCCTCGCGGATCCTGGCCTGCGAGGGGAGCCGGGTGTGCGGTGGCAGCGAGCCGTCGACGATCTTCTTGCGGAGATCACCCGCGACACGCAGATACGCCGGCTGCTCACCGAATGTCACTTAGCCGCTCCCATCAGGTTGTACAGACAGCAACAGCGTGGCAACCGTGGGTTGTGCCATGCAAGCGAAGGCCAGAGAATCACTCGATGTGATGACAGATGTCCGCTGAGGGCATTACGCAGGCACTTTCTCCCCATTGTGGCTGCCGTCACACCTCGATTCGAGAGCCGTCTTCGCCGGCGCTACCGGTACCCCCTCCGGTGTCGTCCTTCGGCGGGGTGGTGGCGAGCCCCAGAGCCTTGCGGGTGGTGACCGTCTTCCTCGGGTCGATGAGCTTCAGGGCCTTCTCGTAGTGCGCGTAGAAGGTGTCCGCGTCCGGCGCGGCCGCCGCCTTCACCCATTCCTTCCGGGAGCGGTCGAGGGCCTTCACCAGGACCGCGACCCGCTCGCTCGCGGCGGGGGCGAACGTGTGGCCGCGGAGCCGGGCGGCCTGCTGCGCGAGCGCGCCCGAGACCCTGGTCGCCCACTTCTTGTGGCCCGGCAGGTCGTCCTCGACGTACTCCTCCTCGGGGGCCGATTCCATCGCCCTGTTGAGGATCCGCGCCGCCTCCAGATAGGCGAGCTGGTCCGCGTCGAGCGTGGTGGAGTCGTTGCGCAGCGAGCCGGTCAGGGTGCCGTCCTCGTCGGTGTTCCCGAACATGCAGGTGATCTCGCGGTCACCCATGCCCCAGCTCTGCCGGGTCGGCGTGAAGTAGTAGACGTCGACGTCGTCCGGGACGGCCCAGCCGTCCATCGCGTACGTGTCCGTGAGGGTGTAGCACATGTCCCCGGCCTCGGCGGAGACCGCGGAGTCGCCCGGGTAGGAACCGCCGTGCGCCCTCGCCTCGGCGAACACCTCGCCGTCGTGCTCCCCCGCGCACGGCACGACGTCGACGTCGTAGGCGATGCCCTCCAGGGGGGTGTCGTTCGGCTCGTCGAAGCACTGGCCCTTGTGCAGGGAGAACGTGCTGCCGCTGCCGCCCGCCCCCTCCTCGAAGCCGTCCCAGAAGTCGCGCGCTCCCCCGGTGGCGACCATGAGCGCGAGCAGCAGGACACCGATCGACGACATCACCATGCCGGCCACCGCCATGCCCTTGCCGCGCTCGCCCCGCTTCCTGATCTGGACGAGCGCCACGATCCCGAGCACCAGCCCGACGGCCGGCAGGAAACAGAGGATGCCGAGGACCAGCGCCGCGATGGCGAGCCCGTTGAAGGGAACGGGCCGGTTGTACGGGGAGTAGCCCTGCCCCCAGGGCTGGTACGGGCCCGCGTAGGGGGACTGCTGGTAGGGGCCCTGCGGCGAGGGTCCCTGGGGGTACGGAGCGTGCGGATACGGCGGCGTCCCCGGCGGCGGGTACTGCCCCTCGGGCTGCTGCGGGCCGGGCGGCGGGGGTATGGCCACGGTTTCCCTTGCTCCTCATCCATTCGCGACGGAACGCGCGTACGACTGCCGGACGGCTGCGCGCATCGTAAGCGCGGCACGGACGGGGTCGTAACAGGGGCGTCGCCGGAACCCGCGGGACACCGGCGGCTCCGGGGCCTTCGCCGCGTTCCGTCTCCCGGCGCCGCGTCTAACCTGCACCCATGACTGCACTGCCGGACTGCTTCTGCCCGACGGACGGCACGCGGGTCCCCGCCGGCTCGCTCGCCTGGTGCTGCCCGGTCTGCGGCGGCCCGCTCGACCTGGACTTCGCGCCGACGCCGGCCCCCCTCGCCTCCCTCACCGGCCGGGTGAACTCGATGTGGCGGTACGCCGAGTGCCTGCCGCTGGCCGCGCCCACGGTCAGCCTCGGCGAGGGCCGCACCCCCCTGGTCCCGCTGCGCGAGGGCGTCCTCGCCAAGCTCGACTTCCTGATGCCGACGCTGTCGTTCAAGGACCGCGGGGCCGTGCTGCTGGCCGAGCTGGCGCTGCGGCTCGGGCCCCGGCAGGTGATCGCGGACAGCAGCGGCAACGCGGGCACGGCCGTCGCCGCGTACTGCGCGCGGGCCGGACTGCCCTGCACCGTCTACGTCCCCGAGGGCACCTCGGCGAAGAAGCTGGAGCAGATCGAGGCGCACGGGGCCCGGCTGCGGGTGGTCGAGGGCGACCGCGAGGCGACGGCACGCGCGGCGCGCGAGGCGGCCGGCGAGGACGGCGTGTTCTACGCCTCGCACGTCTTCAACCCGTACTTCCTGCACGGCACGAAGACGTACGTCCACGAGCTCTGGGAGGACCTCGGCGGACGACTGCCGGACGTCGTCGTGCTGCCGGTCGGCAACGGCACCCTGCTCCTCGGCGCCGCCCTCGCCGTGGCCGAACTGCACGCGGCGGGGCTGATCGACAGGAGGCCCGCGCTGTACGCCGTCCAGGCCGCCGCGGTCGCCCCGCTGGCCCGTGCCTGGTCCGAGGGGGCCGACGATCTCGTCGGGGTCACCCCCATGGCGCCCACGTCCGCCGAGGGCATCGCGATCGCGCACCCGCTGCGGGCCCGCCGGATCCTGAACGCGGTGCGCTCCTCCGGCGGCGCCTTCCTGACGGTGACGGAGGATCAGATCCGCCACGCCCAGAGGGATCTCGCGGGGCGCGGGCTGTACGTCGAGTCCACCGGGGTGGCCTGTTGGGCGGCCGTCCGTGAGGGAGCCCTCGGCACACGGGAGGCCGTGGTGCCGCTGTGCGGGGCGGGAGCGAAGACGGGGATGGCGCGGGCCTGACGCCCTGTGCGGCCTCACACGGTCATGCCCAGGCGCGCCTGCTCCTCCTCGACGATCTGGCGTGCCAGCTCGGTGTCCGACACGTCGACCGCGTCCGGGGTGGCTTCCGCCACGACGCTGCGGCGGGCGTAGGCATCGAACAGGCGGGTCTTGGCCTCCAGCACCTTCACCATGCGTTCGTCCACGCCCCCGATAGCGAGGAGACGGTACACGCGAACCGGTCTGACCTGTCCCATACGGTGGGCCCGGGCCACCGCCTGATGTTCGATGGTCGGTTTGATCTGGGGTTCGCAGATGACGACGACGGAGGCTGCCTGCATGTTGAGGCCGATGCCGGCCGCCTGGATCTGCGCCAGGAGCACCGCGGGGCCCGGGACGCCGGCGAACTCGTCGACGATCCGCTGCCGCCGCCCGGCCGGGACGCTTCCGGTGAGCGGACCGAACAGCGGTGTGCGGTCGGCGGTTCCCGCCGCGAGTTCCTCCTTCACCACACTCAGTACGTCCTTGAAGTTGGAGAAGACCACCGTCTTCTGCCCGTTCTGGGCGGCCTCCCGAACGATCTCCCGGAGCCGGTCCAGCTTGGCCGACTTCTCGGGACGCATGTACGCGGCCCTGCGCATCGCCATGAAGTTGCCCGCGCGCACAGCTTCCCGGTAAGCCTCCTCGTCCGACGCGCTCAGCTCCTCCCACTCGTCGGTGCGCTGAAGACTGGGGAGTTCCGTCAGCACGTCCTCCTGGTTGCGCCGCAGGTAGACGGGGGCGACGGCCTTGCGGAAGGCGACCGATCCGGCCGGCGCATCCCGTTCGCCGAGGGAGTCCGCGACATCACCGTCGAGCATGCGCACCAGGTCGCGAAACTCCACGACCCTGTTCTCCATCGGGGTTCCGGTCATGAAGAGGGCACGCCCGCAACGCTCGGTCCACAGGGCGACCGCCTGGGACCGCTTGGCCCGGGGGTTCTTCACGAAGTGCGCTTCGTCGACGACGAGCAGTGCGACCTCCCCATCGCCCGGTGCGGGGAAACCGCGCAGCGCGTCGAACGTGGTCACCGCGACCCCGCCCCGCTCCTTCCACTCGGCCAACGCGTAGTGCCGATCGGGGCCGTGGAGCACCATGACGCGCAGGGCGCTGCGGGCCTCGATCTCCCGTGTCCAGTTCACGAGGACGCTCGCCGGGCAGACGACCATGAAGTGGCTCTGTCCCCCGGAGGCCAGGTGTGCCAGCACGGCGATCGCCTGGATGGTCTTCCCGAGGCCCATCTCGTCGCCGAGTATCACCTTGCGCTGCACGATCGCGAACCGCGCGCCGAAGGCCTGGTAACCGCGCAGGGAGACCCGCCGGTGCGTGTCGTCGAGGTGTTGGGTCCGTACCCGCTCGGCAATCTCGTCCGGCAGGAAGCCCTCCGCGGCAGCCACGTCCGGCAGCCGCCGGGAGAGTTCGGCGAGCAGGCTGTAGTACTCGGCGGAGCGGAGTTCGAAGTCCACCCAAGCCGCGATGTCGGACGAAGGCCCCCGGAGCAGGTCCACCGATGCCTGGGCGAGCAGCCCGGGCAGGCCCGCCTGCTCCGCCTCGTCCACCAGCGACCGGATTTCGGTGACCGCCGCCAACGCGCGAGCCTTCTTCTCCTGGCCCGCCAGAAGCATCCGGATCCGTCCGGCGGCGGGCCTGGCGGCGACGAACAACGGACCCAGTCGTTCCGACACGACGGCGGCCTTGTCGACCGCACGTCGAGCGTCCGGGCCGGCCTCCACCAGTACGTGCAGGGCCATGACGAGCGCGGTGGTGCTCGGCTCCGGCCGGTCCACGTCGATGTGGACGGCCACGGTCTCGTGCACAGCCTCGGAGAGCCGGCGGGCGGCGGCGAGCATCTGGTCGACGGTGCGCTGCCCGACACCGGAAATCTGCCGCAACCGGTAGGGGCCTGCGTCGAGAACACTGCCCAATGTGCGCAGTCCGCTCTTCTCGACGCTGCTCAGCCGCAGCCGCCCTTCGGTGACGTCTTGCAGTCGGGCGACAGGGATGGCGTCGAGTTCCCGCTTCACCGCTGCGTCGTGGATCGGCTTCAGTGCCGCCCGTACCGCCTCCACCGCCCTTCCGTGGTCACCGGCCACCGCCTGCGCCGCCTCGTACAGTCGCACTCCCCTCGCGACCGTGTCCCGCTCTCCACGCCCCACGCTTCCCGCCCCTCTCCGGCCCTCCCCGCATCCTTCCACCGCCCGCACCGGACCCCGGCGGACGTTCGCGGCGCCCTGCGGATCGATCGAACCTCGCGGGAGCCGCCCCCCAGACTTACGACCGCCGGTAGGATCGGCACCATGAGTGGTAGCAGGAAGTATTCGATCAGCCTGCCCGAGGATCTTGCCGAAGCCGTACGCGCCCACGTCGGGCCCGGCGGTTTCTCCGCCTACGTCGCCGAGGCTCTCGAACAGCGGGTCGCCATGGACAAGCTGCGGGAGATCGTCGCCGACTTCGAGACCGACAACGAAGAACTCACCCGCGAAGAGATCGAGGCCGCCCGCGCGCTGCTGCGCCACGACCACCGACAAACCGGCGGGGCCGCCGCCTGATGCCCGGCACCCTGCTGCTCGACAGCGAAGGGCTCTCGAAGCTCTACCGCAAGGACCGCACCGTCGTGGCTCTGGTCCAGGCCGCGTCGGAGGAGGGTGTCCGCGTCGCCACCAGCGCCATGACCACTCTTGAGGCCGACCACGAGCGCATCCACCCGGCCCGCATCAAGTGGGTCCTCTCCCGCGTCGACGTTCACGACGTCACCAGGGAGATCGCCGGCCAGGCCGCCACCCTCCTTCGCACCCATCACCTTCACGGCCACGAGTACGCCATCGATGCTGCTCTCGCCGCCATCGCCCGCACTGCACACCGGCCGGTCACCGTCCTCACCTCCGACCCCGAGGACCTGACACTCCTGTGCGGCCCTTCCGTGGAGGTCGTCAAGGTCTGAGGCCATCCCGCCGCCGCGCCTGCCCGGCCGAGCGTTGCCACCGCAACACGGGGCCGACGACCCCCTGCGGACAGACACCTGTGCCCGACCCGCCGGCAAGCAGGTCGGGCACAGGTGTTGACATGCCGTCAGACGTTGAAGCGGAACTCCACCACGTCGCCGTCCTGCATGACGTACTCCTTGCCCTCCATGCGGGCCTTGCCCTTGGCGCGGGCCTCGGCGACCGAGCCGGTCTCGACCAGGTCGGCGAAGGAGATGACCTCGGCCTTGATGAAGCCCTTCTGGAAGTCCGTGTGGATCACGCCGGCCGCCTCGGGGGCCGTCGCGCCCTTCTTGATCGTCCAGGCGCGGGATTCCTTGGGGCCGGCCGTCAGGTAGGTCTGCAGGCCGAGGGTGTTGAAGCCGACGCGGGCCAGCGTGGCGAGGCCGGGCTCCTCCGCGCCCACCGACTCCAGGAGCTCCAGGGCGTCCTCCTCGTCGAGCTCGGCGAGGTCCTGCTCGAGCTTGGCGTTGAGGAAGATCGCCTCGGCGGGGGCGACCAGGGCGCGCTGCTCGGCCTTGAAGTCGTCGTCGACCAGCTCGTCCTCGTCCACGTTGAAGACGTACAGGAACGGCTTGGTGGTGAGCAGGTGCAGGTCGTGCAGCAGCTCCTCGTTGCCGGAGCCCTGGACGATGCCCGCGGAGAACAGGGTGTCGCCCTTCTCCAGGATCTCCTTGGCCGCCTCGACCGCCGCGACCTTGGGCGCGATGTCCTTCTTGATGCGCGACTCCTTCTGGAGGCGCGGCAGGACCTTCTCGATCGTCTGGAGGTCGGCGAGGATCAGCTCGGTGTTGATCGTCTCGATGTCGTCCTTGGGCGAGACCTTGCCGTCGACGTGCACGACGTTCTCGTCCTTGAACGCACGGATGACCTGGCAGATCGCGTCCGACTCGCGGATGTTCGCGAGGAACTTGTTGCCCAGGCCCTCGCCCTCGCTGGCGCCGCGCACGATGCCGGCGATGTCCACGAAGTCGACGGTCGCCGGGAGGATCTTCTGCGAGGAGAAGATCTCGGCCAGCTTGGTCAGACGGGGGTCGGGGACACCGACCACGCCGACGTTCGGCTCGATCGTGGCGAACGGGTAGTTGGCCGCGAGCACGTCGTTCTTGGTCAGGGCGTTGAACAGGGTCGACTTGCCGACGTTGGGCAGACCGACGATTCCGATCGTGAGCGACACGTTGCGACTTCCCGTACGAGAGGTGGGCGAGGGGCCCTCCAGAAGAGCGGGCCGATCCACCAGTCTACGGCGTGCCCCGGCCCCCGCCCGCGATGTATCGAACGCATGGCCAAGGTCGCTCCACGGCCTCGACTTCGGCCGGTCTCCGGCGTGTCCCATGAGCCATTCCACACATAAAACGACCTAAGTTGGTCCAGTGGAGCAACACAGGACGCGTCCCCCTCAGTACAGATCGCGACGCGGGGCACCCGTTCCGGCTCAGGCCAGGCGGGCCGCGGACGACGGTGTCCGGCGGGACGGCACGGCGGCGCGGCGGCCCGCGCCCGCGGGTGTCCGGCAGACACGCCGGACCTCGCGCCCCCGGCTGACCGGGCTCGGCGGCGGCCTGTTCTGCGGCGCGTCGATGTTCGCGCTGGCCTGCCTCGACGCCCTGCTGTTCAGCGGGTCGGCGACGGTGTACGGGGTGCTGTTCCTGCCGGTGTGCGTGCTGACCGGACTGTGGGTGCGGCCCGGCGACCTGGTGACCGCGCCCGTGGTCGCACCGATCGCCTTCGCCTGCGGTCTGCCGCCGATCGCCGACGACGGCGGAGGCGGCGTCGGCGGCCACCTCATGGGCCTGGTCACCGCCCTCGCCCTGCAGGCGGGCTGGCTGTACGGGGGAACGCTGGCCGCGGTCCTCGTCGTGGTCTTCCGCAGGATCCGTCTGACGAACCGCCGCCGGGCGGACCGGCGGCGGGACCGGGCGCGCGGCCTGCCGTCCGACCGACAGGCCCGCTGACCCGCCGACCGTCGCGGACGGTCTCGTCGCTAGCGGTTGACCTGCGCCGCCCGCATCGCCGCGCCCACGATCCCGGCGTTGTTCTGGAGCTGCGCGGGGACGATCTCCGCCTTGACGCCCTTGATCAGGGGCAGGAACTTGTCGGCCTTGCGGCTGACGCCGCCGCCGATGATGAAGAGCTCCGGGGAGAAGAGCATCTCGACATGGGCGAGGTACTTCGAGACGCGGCGCGACCAGTGTTCCCAGGTCAGGTCGTTGTCGTCCTTGGCCTTGGTGGAGGCCTTCTTCTCGGCGTCGTGGCCGTTCAGCTCCAGATGGCCCAGCTCGGTGTTCGGGACCAGCTCACCGTCGGTGAACAGGGCGCTGCCGATGCCGGTGCCGAAGGTGAGCAGGATGACCGTGCCCCGGCGGCCCTTGCCCGCGCCGAACTCCATCTCGGCGACACCCGCCGCGTCCGCGTCGTTCAGCACGGTCACCGGCAGACCGCCGAGCCGCTCGCCGAGCAGCGCGCCCGCGTCGGTGTCGATCCAGGACTTGTCGACATTGGCCGCCGTACGGATGGTGGAACCACCGGTCACCACACCCGGGAACGTGATGCCCACCGGGCCGGTCCAGCCGAAGTGGTCGATGACGTCCTTCACGCCGTCGGCCACCGCGTCGGGCGTCGCCGGGTGCGGGGTGAGCACCTTGCAGCGCTCCTCCGCCAGGTCCCCGCGGTCAAGGTCCACAGGGGCACCCTTGATCCCGGATCCGCCAATGTCCACACCGAAGATCTTCATGGCCCTACGTTACGTCGTACGGCTGACCGTCACTTCCCGGACGGACCGCCGGTACGTGCCTCCACCAGCGCGGCCGCCTCGGCGCGCAGGTCGCGGCGCAGCTCCTTGGGGAGCGAGAAGGTGATGGACTCCTCGGCGGCCTTGACGATCTCCACGTCCTCGAAGCCGTGCCCGGACAGGAATTCCAGGACCTGCTCGACGAGGATCTCGGGGACGGAGGCACCGGAGGTGACGCCGACCGTGCTCACACCCTCCAGCCAGGCCTCGTCGATCTCCTCGGCGAAGTCGACCAGGTGGGCGGCGCGGGCGCCGGCGAGCTTGGCGACCTCGACGAGGCGCACCGAGTTGGAGGAGTTGCGCGATCCGACCACGATGACCAGGTCGGCCTCCGCGCCCATCTGCTTCACGGCGAGCTGACGGTTCTGCGTGGCGTAGCAGATGTCGTCGCTCGGCGGGGAGATGAGCAGCGGGAACTTCTCCTTGAGGGCGTCGACCGTCTCCATGGTCTCGTCGACGGAGAGGGTGGTCTGGGAGAGCCAGACGACCCGGGAGGGGTCGCGGACCTCGACCTTGGCGACGTCCTCGGGGCCGTCGACCAGGGTGATGTGGTCGGGCGCCTCTCCGGAGGTGCCGATGACCTCTTCGTGGCCCTCGTGCCCGATGAGGAGGATGTCGAAGTCCTCGTTCGCGAAGCGGACGGCTTCCTTGTGGACCTTGGTGACCAGCGGGCACGTGGCGTCGATGGTGGCGAGCTTGCCGGCGGCGGCCTCGTCGTGGACGACGGGGGCGACGCCGTGCGCCGAGAACATGACGATGGACCCCTCGGGGACCTCCGCCGTCTGCTCGACGAAGATCGCGCCCTTCTTCTCCAGGGTCTGCACCACGTACTTGTTGTGGACGATCTCGTGACGGACGTAGATCGGAGCCCCGTACTGCTCGAGGGCCTTCTCGACGGCGATCACGGCGCGGTCCACGCCCGCGCAGTAGCCACGGGGGGCGGCGAGCAGGACACGGCGGCCGGGCGAAGCAGTCATGCCCACCATCGTAAGGCCGCGCCGGACGGGCCGAGGATCGCCTCCTCGGGGACATGGCCGCCCACCTGGGTGTACGGGCTCACGGGCGTTGTCGGTGGTGGCCACTACGCTCGGCGCATGACTCTCAACACGTCCGCGGATGCTCCGCTGCCCGTCGGCGAGGTGTCACGGCTCATCGGGGGATGGATCGACCGGCTCGGCGCGGTGTGGGTCGAGGGGCAGATCACCCAGTTGTCGCGGCGCCCCGGCGCGGGCGTCGTCTTCCTGACGCTGCGCGACCCGTCGTACGACATCTCGGTGAGCGTGACCTGCTACCGCCAGGTCTTCGACGCGGTCGCCGACGTGGTGGGCGAGGGCGCCCGGGTGGTCGTCCACGCCAAGCCCGAGTGGTACGCGCCGCGGGGACAGTTGTCCCTGCGGGCCGCCGAGATCAAGGCGGTGGGGGTGGGGGAGCTCCTGGCCCGCCTCGAACAGCTGAAGAAGTCGCTGGCGGCGGAGGGGCTGTTCGCGGCCGGGCGCAAGAAGGCGCTGCCGTTCCTGCCGCAGCTCGTCGGGCTGGTGTGCGGGCGCGCGTCGGCGGCCGAGCGGGACGTGCTGGAGAACGCGCGGCGCCGCTGGCCCGCCGTCCGCTTCGAGGTGCGCAACGTCGCCGTGCAGGGCGTCCACGCCGTACCGCAGGTGGTGCAGGCGGTGCGGGAGCTGGACGCGCTCGACGAGGTCGACGTGATCGTCGTGGCGCGCGGCGGCGGCAGCGTGGAGGACCTGCTGCCGTTCTCCGACGAGCAGCTCGTCCGGGCGGTCGCGGCCTGCCGTACGCCGGTCGTGTCGGCGATCGGGCACGAACCGGACAGCCCGCTGCTCGACCTGGTGGCCGACCTGAGAGCGTCCACGCCGACGGACGCGGCCAAGAAGGTCGTGCCGGACGTCGGCGAGGAGTACGAGCGGGTGCGGCTCCTGCGGGACCGCGCGCGGCGCTGCGTGCAGGCGTTCGTCGACCGCGAGGAGCGCGGCCTCGCGCAGGCGCTGGCCCGGCCCTCGATGGAGGATCCGTACCGGATGGTCGACGGACGGGCGGACCAGGTCTCCGCCCTCCTCGACCGGAGCCGGCGCACCCTCGGGCATCTGCTGGACCGCGCGGACTCGGAGCTGACGCACACCCGCGCGCGCGTGGTGGCCCTCTCCCCCGCCGCGACCCTCCAGCGGGGGTACGCGGTGCTGCAGCGGGGCGACGGCCATGTGGTCCGGGACCCGGCCGAGGTCGCGGCGGACGAGACGCTGCGGGCGCGGGTCGCCGAAGGTGAATTCACGGTTCGAGTCGATGCATAGGGTGGGCGCATGACCAGCAAGGTGGACGAGGCACTCGGCTACGAGCAGGCACGGGACGAGCTGATCGAGGTCGTGCGCCGCCTGGAGGCGGGCGGTACGACCCTGGAGGAGTCCCTGGCGCTCTGGGAGCGCGGCGAGGAGCTGGCCAAGGTGTGCCGGCGCTGGCTGGAGGGCGCGCGGGCCCGTCTGGACGCGGCCCTGGCCGAGGAGCCCCAGGAGCAGGAAGAGGGCAAGGACCCCGGCTCCGAGTGACGAGCGGGTGCGGCTCCGGGCAAGGACCCCGGCTCCGGGTGACGAGCGGGTGCGGCTCCGGCTCCGGGTGACGCCCTGCTTCGAGCAGTTCCAGCGGGGCCCGCGACACGGCGGGCCCCCTTTTTTCGATCTTTTTTCGATCGTTCCGTCTGTGAAGCGGATCACCACGCCCCACTTTTGATTGAATTTTAAACCTCTTCGGCGTACTGTCGTACTCGCCAACAGATCCCCCCATGGATCCACCGCACATACCGAGAAGGTTCTTCATGTCTCTCGTCCTTGACCCCACCGCTCAGGACCTGCTGTTCCGCGAGGCCCGCACCGCGAACACGTTCACCGACGAGCCGGTGACCGACGAGCAGGTCCAGGCGATCTACGACCTGGTCAAGTTCGGCCCGACCGCCTTCAACCAGTCGCCGCTGCGCATCACGCTGGTCCGCTCCCCCGAGGCCCGTGAGCGCCTGGTGCAGCACCTCGCCGAGGGCAACCGGGCGAAGACCGCCGCCGCCCCGCTGGTCGCGATCCTCTCCGCGGACAACGAGTTCCACGAGGAACTGCCGGCGCTCCTCCCCCACTTCCCCGCCGCCAAGGACATGTTCTTCTCCGAGCGCCCGGTCCGTGAGGGTTCCGCCGCGATGAACGCCGCGCTCCAGGCCGCGTACTTCATCATCGGCATCCGTGCCGCCGGCCTCGCCGCGGGCCCGATGACCGGCGCCGACCTCGCCGGTGTCCAGAAGGAGTTCCTGGACGACGACCACACCCCGCTGATGATCGTCAACATCGGCAAGCCGGGCGAGGACGCCTGGTTCCAGCGCTCCCCGCGCCTGGAGGCCGACCAGGTCATCACCACCGTCTGACCTGCGGCACCCAGGGGCCGGCACCACCGTCCGGCCCCGCACAGAGACCGAGAAGGGCCCCCGGCACACCGCGGGGGGCCCTTCTCCATGCCGTACGGGGACCCGTACAGGGACTACGAGGTCTTCAGGGCCTCCGCCATCTTCGCCAGCGAGGCGAACGAACCGGTGCCGGTCACGACCGTCGTGGAACCCTTGTCCTGCAGGACCAGGGCGTCGTAGTGGTCGCCCTCGTAGCGCTGCCAGGTCCGGTCGCCGATCTGCTGGACGGCCTTCGTCCGCCGCGCGCCCTGGCTCGCCGTGTCGATGAACACGGCCGGCCGCTGAGTGGACTGCTCGACCGCCACGTACTGACCGTCGGGAGCCTGGTATCCCAGATGCCAGGCGTCGAACTCGCTGCCGTCGTAGCGCACCGAGGTCGCCTTCCACGCCGAGGGCAGCCCTTCGGGCGCCGCCACGGGATAACTCGCCGCGCGGCGCGCCGTCAGCAGCTCGACCCGGTAGTCGACGCGCTTGAGATCGGGCTTGGAGTCGTCATGCGGGATGAAGATGTAGATGACGCCCGCCATGAGCCCGATAAGGGCCAGGGAGAGAATCATGTCCCGGATTGACTGCTTGCCTTTCATACCTGCCACGCGCCTATCGTCGCAGGTGCCCTGGCCTGCTCATCCGTGGGGCCCCCTGCTCATTTTGCAAGCCTGGCGATAGAGTCGGGGCATCACCCTCATCCGGCCGTCGTCGTATCAGAAAGGTGCGTGTCGATGACCGAGCATCATCTGCCCTCCGAACTCGAAGTCCCGTCGGAAGCCCCCGACCGCAACCTCGCCCTCGAACTCGTCCGGGTCACCGAGGCCGCCGCGATGGCCGCGGGCCGCTGGGTCGGCCGCGGCGACAAGAACGGCGCCGACGGCGCCGCCGTCCGGGCCATGCGCACCCTCGTCTCCACCGTCTCGATGAACGGCGTCGTCGTCATCGGCGAGGGGGAGAAGGACGAGGCCCCCATGCTCTTCAACGGGGAGCGCGTGGGCGACGGGACCGGTCCCGAGTGCGACATCGCCGTCGACCCGATCGACGGCACCACGCTCACCGCCAAGGGCATGACGAACGCGATCGCCGTGCTCGCCGCCGCCGACCGCGGCACCATGTTCGACCCGTCCGCGGTCTTCTACATGGACAAACTGGTCACCGGGCCGGAGGCCGCCGACTTCGTCGACATCAACGCGTCCGTGGAGGTGAACATCCGCCGGGTCGCCAAGGCCAAGCGGGTCACGCCCGAGGACGTCACGGTGGTCATCCTGGACCGGCCTCGTCACGACGGGATCATCAAGGAGATCCGGGAGACCGGCGCACGCATCAAGCTGATCTCCGACGGCGACGTCGCCGGCTCCATCCTCGCGCTGCGCGAGGGTACGGGCATCGACCTGCTGCTCGGCATCGGCGGCACGCCCGAGGGCATCATCTCGGCCTGTGCCGTGAAGTGCCTCGGCGGCACCATCCAGGGCAAGCTGTGGCCGAAGGACGACGAGGAGCGGCAGCGGGCCATAGACGCCGGGCACGACCTCGACCGCGTCCTGACCACGAACGACCTGGTCTCCGGCGAGAACGTCTTCTTCGTCGCGACCGGCATCACCGACGGCGAGCTGCTGCGCGGAGTGCGCTACCGCTCCGAGACCGCGACGACCGAGTCGATCGTGATGCGGTCCAAGTCGGGCACGGTCCGCCAGATCCGGTCGGAGCACCGGCTGAGCAAGCTGCGGGCGTACAGCGCGATCGACTTCGACCGCGCCAAGTAGGACCACCGGCCCGGCGGGCCGGGCGCCCGCGAGGCGCGAAAGGGGCGCCCCTTGTGCGGAGGGGCGCCCCTTTTTCCTGCGCGGATACGATCACAGGGCGCCCGCGTGAAGCGGGACCGGCCCTCCCCGTGGACGGGGCGGGCGGTCCGGTCGTCCGGGGTGGGTCAGCCGGCCGCGGCTATCGTGCCGTGGGCGGCCTTCTTGAGTTCCAGGTCGCGGCGGCGGCGCCGGGCGAGCACGACGCGGCGTTCGGCGGCGGTCAGGCCGCCCCAGACGCCGTACGGCTCGGGTTGCAGCAACGCGTGTTCGCGGCACTCGACCATGACCGGGCAGCGCGCACAGACGCGCTTGGCGGCCTCCTCGCGGGAGAGCCGTGAGGCGGTCGGTTCCTTGGACGGGGCGAAGAACAGGCCGGCCTCGTCACGCCTGCACACCGCCTCCGTGTGCCATGGCGCTTCCTGATCCCTGTCCCGCACGGGCGCCCGCTGGGCCGGAACGGCAGCTACCTGCAGGGACTGATGCGGCGGTTGCAGCACGGTCTACTCCTGACGACGGCTTCGCGAGCGTGCCGGGCGCCGGGGAAGTCCCGCAGCGCCCTCCAAGAGACGATGCAGCAAGCCCTACCCGCTGTGCGCGCGCCTATGCACTGCGTGCCGAAGCCCGGCCGTTCTCACGCGTGATCGATCGTCCGCCGCCGGTGCGGCCGCATCGGCCGCCCGCATATTCACAGGCGTCAACGGTCGAGGTGCTTGCGCAAACTCCGGTCCAGCCGGTCGGCCACCCGCTCGTTCACCCGGCTCGTCACCCGGTCGAGGATGTCCGCGATGAGCTTGCCGCGCTTGGGCCGCGCCTCGACGTTCCCCAGGACGGCGAGGCCGTCGATGTAGACCACGGGCGCGTCGGGGTCGCCCGAATCCAGCGTGTCCACCTCGAAGTTGCCGAGCACACCGCCGCCGCTGCCGCGCAGCGAGACGTTCTCCGGGACGAAGATCTCCACGTTGCCGAAGACCGAGATCGCCTTGATCACGACCTGCTGGTACTCGAAGATCGCCTCGCTCAGGTCGATCTCGACGTTGCCGAAGACCGAGTACGCGTGGATGCGCCGGCCCGCCCGCCAGCGGCCCTTGCGGACGGCGGAGCTGAAGACCGCCACCACGTTCTCGTCGGGCTCCACCGGGATCGCTCCCTGGGTGGGGCGGTTGGGCGCGGAGACGTACGCGGAGGCGGCACGGCCGGCGTGGGCGGCGGGCAGGTCCCGGACGAACTGGTCGAGCTCGCCCACCGTCTTGGTGGCCAGCACGCCCTCGACCCGCTCGGCGTGCTCCTCCGCGGTCAGACGCCCCTCGGCGACGGCCTCGCGCAGGATGTCGGTGATCCGGTCGCGGTCGGCGTCGGAAGCGCGCAGCTCGGCCGGCTTCGCCGCCGTGGCGGCACTCGCGTCGGGGCTCTTTTGAAGGTCCACGGCAACAGCGTACCCAAACGCGATAGATCGCGACTACCCCTCTCCCGCCACCCGCGTGAAACCCGCCCTCCGCCCGTCCTCCGCCCGCCCTCCGCCCGGGGACCGCCGGTCCGGTGTCCGAACTGAGCCTTACCTCACAGCCTCGCCGTCCGCGCCAGGTTCTACGCTGGTGGACGCTGCCGATGACGGCCGGCCTCCGGCGAGTGAGCCGAACGGGCGCGCCCGAGGCGAAGCCCCGAAAGCTGTCTGCCGAGTGAGGAATGGGCGAGATGCCTGAGTTCGCGTACACCGATCTGCTCCCCCAGGGAGAGGACACCACCCCGTACCGGCTGGTGACCTCCGAGGGTGTCTCCACCTTCGAGGCCGACGGGCGCACGTTCCTCAAGGTCGAGCCGGAGGCGCTGCGCGAGCTCGCCGCGGAGGCCATCCACGACATCCAGCACTACCTGCGCCCGGCGCACCTCGCCCAGCTGCGCCGCATCATCGACGACCCGGAGGCCTCGGCGAACGACAAGTTCGTCGCCCTGGACCTGCTGAAGAACGCGAACATCGCGGCCGCGGGCGTCCTGCCCATGTGCCAGGACACCGGCACGGCGATCGTCATGGGCAAGCGCGGACAGAACGTGCTGACCGAGGGCGGCGACGAGGCCGCCCTCTCGCGCGGCATCTACGACGCGTACAAGAACCTGAACCTGCGCTACTCGCAGATGGCCCCGCTGACCATGTGGGACGAGAAGAACACCGGCTCGAACCTGCCGGCGCAGATCGAGCTGTACGCCACCGACGGCGGTGCGTACAAGTTCCTGTTCATGGCGAAGGGCGGCGGCTCCGCCAACAAGTCGTTCCTCTACCAGGAGACGAAGGCGGTCCTCAACGAGGGCTCCATGATGAAGTTCCTGGAGGAGAAGATCCGCTCGCTGGGGACGGCCGCCTGCCCGCCGTACCACCTGGCGATCGTCGTCGGCGGCACCAGCGCCGAGTACGCGCTGAAGACCGCGAAGTACGCCTCCGCGCACTACCTGGACGAGATCCCCTCCGAGGGCTCCGAGCTCGGTCACGGCTTCCGGGACAAGGAGCTGGAGGAGAAGGTCTTCGAGCTGACCCAGAAGATCGGCATCGGCGCGCAGTTCGGCGGCAAGTACTTCTGCCACGACGTCCGCGTGGTGCGCCTGCCGCGCCACGGCGCGTCCTGCCCGGTCGCGATCGCCGTGTCCTGCTCGGCCGACCGCCAGGCCGTCGCGAAGATCACCGCCGAGGGCGTCTTCCTGGAGCAGCTCGAGACCGACCCGGCGCGCTTCCTGCCGGAGACCACGGACGAGCACCTGGACGAGGCCGGTGACGTCGTGAAGATCGACCTCAACCAGCCGATGGACGACATCCTCGCCGAGCTGACGAAGTACCCGGTCAAGACCCGTCTCTCGCTCTCCGGCCCGCTCGTCGTGGCGCGCGACATCGCGCACGCCAAGATCAAGGAGCGGCTGGACGCGGGCGAGGAGATGCCGCAGTACCTGAAGGACCACCCGGTGTACTACGCGGGCCCGGCCAAGACCCCCGAGGGCTACGCGTCCGGCTCCTTCGGCCCGACCACGGCCGGCCGCATGGACTCCTACGTCGAGCAGTTCCAGGCGGCGGGCGGCTCCAAGGTGATGCTGGCGAAGGGCAACCGCAGCAAGCAGGTCACGGACGCCTGCGCCGGCCACGGCGGCTTCTACCTCGGCTCCATCGGCGGACCGGCCGCCCGGCTCGCCCAGGACTGCATCAAGAAGGTCGAGGTCGTCGAGTACGAGGAGCTCGGCATGGAGGCCGTCTGGAAGATCGAGGTCGAGGACTTCCCGGCCTTCGTCGTCGTCGACGACAAGGGCAACGACTTCTTCCAGGACCCCGCGCCCGCCCCGACCTTCACCACGATCCCGGTGCGGGGCCCGGGACTGGCGTGACGCGGGGCCCGGAACTCGCGTAAGGCGTCACCCGTACGGCGTACCCCCTCCCGGGTGACGCCGTGCGGGTGACGCGCGCGTGACGCCGTACGGGCCGGGGGAACGGCCGCCGACAAGGCGGCCGTTCGCGTTTCACGGCCACGCGCGCGTCGCGGGCGGCCGTTCGCGCGCGGACGGTCCGTGCGGCGGGAACACCGGCGGGCTCCGGGATGCTGTCCCCCATGGAGGTGTCACCCATGACGGATGGCCTGGGCGAAGGCGCGTACCGGATCGAGCACGACTCCATGGGCGAGGTGCGGGTGCCCGCGGAGGCGAAGTGGCGGGCGCAGACGCAGCGCGCCGTGGAGAACTTCCCCGTCTCGGGGCAGCGCCTGGAGCGCGCGCACATCGAGGCCCTGGCCCGGATCAAGGGGGCCGCCGCGAAGGTGAACGGCGAGCTGGGGGTGATCGGCAAGGATGTCGCGGAGGCGGTCCAGGAGGCGGCGGCGGAGGTCGCCGAGGGGCGCTGGGACGCGCACTTCCCGGTCGACGTCTTCCAGACGGGCTCGGGCACCTCCTCCAACATGAACGCCAACGAGGTCATCGCGACGCTCGCCGGCGAGCGGCTGGGCCGGGACGTGCACCCCAACGACCACGTGAACGCCTCGCAGTCGAGCAACGACGTGTTCCCGTCCTCGATCCACATCGCGGCGACCGCGGCCGTGACCCGTGATCTCGTGCCCGCGCTGGAGCATCTCGCCGCCTCGCTGGAGCGCAAGGCGCGGGAGTTCGCCGATGTGGTGAAGTCGGGGCGCACCCATCTCATGGACGCGACGCCGGTGACGCTCGGCCAGGAGTTCGGCGGGTACGCGGCCCAGGTGCGGTACGGGGTCGAGCGGCTGGAGGCCTCGCTGCCGCGGCTGGCCGAACTGCCGCTCGGCGGCACGGCCGTGGGGACGGGGATCAACACGCCGCCCGGGTTCTCCGCCGCGGTGATCGCGGAGGTGGCGCGGACGACCGGGCTGCCGCTGACCGAGGCCCGCGACCACTTCGAGGCGCAGGGGGCGCGCGACGGGATCGTGGAGACGAGCGGGCAGCTGCGGACCATCGCCGTCGGACTGACGAAGATCGCGAACGATCTGCGGTGGATGGCCTCGGGGCCGCGCACCGGACTGGCCGAGATCGGCCTCCCGGATCTGCAGCCCGGCTCCTCGATCATGCCGGGCAAGGTGAACCCGGTGGTTCCCGAGGCGGTGCTGATGGTCGCCGCGCAGGTGACGGGCAACGACGCGACGGTCGCCGTCGCGGGCGCGGCCGGGAACTTCGAGCTCAACGTGATGCTGCCGGTGATCGCCAGGAACGTGCTGGAGTCCGTGCGGCTGCTCGCGAACGTCTCGCGGCTGCTCGCCGACCGCACGGTCGACGGGATCGTCGCGCACCGCGAGCGGGCCCGTGAGTACGCGGAGTCGTCGCCGTCGGTGGTGACGCCGCTGAACAGGTACATCGGGTACGAGGAGGCCGCCAAGGTCGCCAAGAGGGCGCTGGCGGAACGCAGGACGATCCGCGAGGTGGTGCTGGATTCGGGGTACGTGGAGCGCGGGGACCTGACCGTGGAGCAGTTGGACGAGGCGCTGGATGTCCTGCGGATGACGCACCCGTAACAGCCCGCGTCCGGAGAGAAACGCCTGATGACGGCTCCGTAACAGCAGGTCACCGTTGGCGCGAACCATGGCGGGAACCACAGCGTCGTATGCCCGGGGCACCTAATATCTGGTCATGGCAGAGGGTGGAGCGGTGAGACGAGCGGAAGCGGGCGGACGGACGGCGTTCTGGGAGCCCGGCAGCCAGATCCTGTGGCGGTACCGGGAGAACGCCGGGGAGCAGGTCCACATCTGCCGTCCGGTGACGGTCGCCCGGGACGACGCCGACCTGCTCGCGGTGTGGATGGCGCCGGGCACGGAGTGTGTGAAGCCCGTGCTCGCCGACGGGTCGCCGGTGCATGCAGAACCGCTGGAGTCGCGCTACACGAAGCCCCGCGCGGTGCGGCGCGGCCGCTGGTCCGGGACCGGGGTGCTGAAGCTGGCCCGGCCGGGCGAGGCGTGGTCGGTGTGGCTGTTCTGGGAACAGGGCTGGCGTTTCAAGAACTGGTACGTGAACCTGGAGGCTCCACTGACCCGTTGGGCGGGCGGGGTGGACTCCGAGGACCACTTCCTCGACATCTCGGTCCACCCGGACCGCAGTTGGCGCTGGCTCGACGAGGACGAATTCGCCATGGCGCAGCGGGCCGGACTGATGGATGCTCAACTGGCGGCACGGGTACGGGAAGCGGGGTGGTCGGCGGTGGAGGTGATCCGCGCCTGGGGTGCGCCGTTCTCGGACGGGTGGCAGCACTGGAGGCCGGATCCGGGCTGGCCGGTTCCTGTTCTGCCGGATGACTGGGACCGTACGCCCGCGCACGTGTCCTCATGAGACCCTTGATGCGCCCCCGTGGTACAACCGTAGGATCGTCTTCCGCAAGGGCACACGGCAGCGACAACTCCCGCAGGATGAGCCGGGCTTGACCACATGTCACCGAGGGGCGGCAGGACGTGAGCGAGGGGTACGAGGCGTACGGCGGCGTGGCCGGCCAGAGACCGGTCGCACCGCGCGGACCCGCCACGACGGCCGTACGGGCCGGGGCTTCGGTCACCGCCCCGCTGCCGGCACGGGCCGTTTTCGGCCGTCGGCGAGCCGTACCGTGCCGGGCGACGGCTGTTCGCGCCGTCGGTCCCGGCCCTGACGACACGCAGAATCCGTTCCTGGGGCACACATTCCGGGTATCGGGGCTGCGGGAAGAACTGCGCGCACGGCGCGCAGCCCCGGACGGATGGACTCGACACGCGTGACGGAGCACCCCACCTCGCACGAGCGCCGGCAGAGCGGCGCCGGCCGGCCGGCCGCCCCCGCGGACCCTCGCGGGGCGCTCCTGCGTACCTCGGAGCCGCCGTCCCAGCTGCCGGGTCCCGGAGCGTTACCGGTGCAGGCCCGTACGGGCGACGCACCGAGGGGTTCGGGTGCGCCGAAGCCGCGCGGCAAGCGCGGGAAGTCGGGCGGCCAGGTGTCCGCCGACGCCGGCATGTCCGCGTCCTCGGGCACGAACGTGCCGCCGGCCTCCTCCGGGCCCGGTTCCGAGCACTCGCAGCCGTCGGCGACCGAGCCCGACACGCACCGGCCGCGGCCCGCGCCGGAGGGCATCCCGATCCAGCCGGACGCCGAGAAGGGCCGGGCCGCGCGGCCCGCCGGCGGCAAGGAGCGCCGGAGCGGACAGGGCGGCCCGCAGGGCGGCCCGATGCCGATGCGGCGGGACGGGGACCGGCTGCGGTTCGTGGGCGCCGCGACCCGGCGGATCGCCCGGGGCATCGACCTCGACGAGATCGTGATGGGGCTGTGCCGGGCGACCGTGCCGACGTTCTCGGACGCGATCCTCGTCTATCTGCGGGACCCGCTGCCGGTCGGGGACGAACGGCCGACGGGTCCGCTGGTGCTGCGGCTGCGGCGCACGGACCGGATCCCCGAGGAGCGGGACACCGAGAGCGGCTTCCTGCCGGCGCTGCGGCCCGAGCCCAGTGAGCTGTCGGCTCTGACGGCGGAGCTGTGCGAGGTGCGCCCCGGTGGCGCCCTCGCCGAGGTGCTGCGCGGGGTGCGGCCGGTGTTCGCGGACGCGCCCGCCGCGCGGGCCGCGCTGCCCGAGCTGCTCGGTGACGATCTGCCGGTGCCGAGCGGGCAGCGCGCGATCCTCGCCCCGCTGCGCGGCCGCCGCCGGGTGATCGGCGCGGCGCTGTTCCTGCGCCGGCCCGAGCGGCTCGCGTTCGAGGCGGACGACCTGCTGGTCGCGGCGCAGCTGGCCACGCACAGCGCGCTCGGCATCGACAAGGCGGTGCTGTACGGCCGTGAGGCGTACATCGCCGACGAGCTCCAGCGCACGATGCTGCCCGAGACGCTGCCGCGGCCCACGGGGGTCCGGCTCGCGTCCCGCTATCTGCCGGCCGCGGAGACGGCGCGGGTCGGCGGCGACTGGTACGACGCGATCCCGCTGCCGGGCAGCCGGGTCGCGCTGGTCGTCGGTGACGTGATGGGCCATTCCATGACGTCGGCGGCGATCATGGGCCAGCTGCGGACGACGGCGCAGACCCTCGCGGGACTGGATCTGCCGCCGCAGGAGGTGCTGCACCATCTCGACGAGCAGGCGCAGCGGCTCGGCACCGACCGCATGGCGACCTGCCTGTACGCCGTCTACGACCCGGTGTCGCACCGGATCACGATCGCCAACGCGGGCCATCCGCCGCCGGTGCTGCTGCATCTGGGCGGGCGGGCCGAGGTGCTGCGGGTGCCTCCGGGCGCCCCCATCGGTGTGGGCGGGGTCGATTTCGAGGCGGTGGAGCTGGACGCGCCGGCCGGGGCGACGCTGCTGCTGTACACGGACGGTCTGGTCGAGTCGCGGCTCCGCGACGTCTGGACCGGGATAGAACAGCTGCGGGAGAAGCTCGCGGCGGTCGCGGCGCTGACCGGGCCGGATCATCCGCCACCGCTGGAAGCCCTGTGCGACGAGGTGCTCGACATGCTCGGCCCGGGAGACCGGGACGACGACATCGCGCTGCTCGCGGCGCGGTTCGACGGGATCGCGCCGAGCGACGTCGCGTACTGGTTCCTGGAGCCGGAGGACGCCGCTCCCGGCCGGGCCCGGCGCCTGGCCCGGCGGGCCCTGGCCCGCTGGGGCATGGAGGACATGACCGACTCGGTGGAGCTGCTGGTCAGCGAGGTCGTGACGAACGCGGTGCGGTACGCCTCGCGGCCGGTGACGCTGCGGCTGCTGCGGACGGACGTGCTGCGCTGCGAGGTCGGCGACGACGTGCCCCAGCTGCCGCGGCTGCGGCAGGCGCGGGCCACGGACGAGGGCGGCCGCGGGCTGTTCCTGGTGAACCGGCTGGCGCGGCGGTGGGGGGCGACCCGGCTGAGCACCGGCAAGGTGGTCTGGTTCGAGCTGAACCGGAACTGAACGGAACGGACGGCACGCCAGAGGGGCACCCGGAGATCCGGGTGCCCCTCTGGCGTGTGTGTGTCGGCGGCGCTACTGGGTCGTTCCGCCGAACGGGTTGTCCAGGACGTCGCCGGTGGGGGAACTCGTCGGGGTGGACGGGCTCGTCGTCGTCGGTGCGGGCGTCGTCGGCTCGTTCGTGGGCGACGGCGGGCTGCTCGTGGTGGGCGGCTGCGTCGACGGTTCCTCCGTCGTCGGGGTCGACGACGGCGTGCTGGACGGCGTCTGGCTGAAGGTGGGCAGGCCGGTCGGCGCCACGGCCGCGCCCGAGGTGGTGTTCAGGTCGAACTTGGTGACCTTCCCCGCCATCGCCTCGAACGTGTAGGCCGCCCAGATCTTCGCCGGGAAGCCACCGCCGTTGACGCGCGGCACGCCGCCCGCCCCGTACATGGGGACATGGGCGTGGGTCTTCGGGTCCTCGCCGAACAGCAGCACCGAGGTGACCAGGTTCGGGGTGTAGCCGGTGAACCAGGCGGACCTGTTCTTGTCCGACGTACCCGTCTTGCCTGCGACCTGCTGGCCGTCGCGGGCCTGGTTGTTCGCCACGGACTCCCTGGCCGTACCGTCGTCGACCACGCCGGTCAGCACCGAGGTGACCGTGTCGGCGGCCTCCTCGCTGATGACCTGGCCGCCGATCGCGTCGGGCATCACGACCCTACGGTCCTTGTGCTCGACCGAGGCGACGATCGTCGGGGTGACCTTCTTGCCGTGGTTGTCGAGCGTGGCGTACGCGCCCGCCATCTCCAGCGGGCTGGCGCCCATGGAGCCGAGGGTCTGGGCGGGCACCGCCTGCAGGCCCTTGGTGTTCATGCCGAGCTTGCCCGCGACCTTCAGCACCTCGTCCATGCCGACGTCGACGCCCATCTGCGCGAAGACGGAGTTGATGGACTTGTTCATCGCGGTCTGCACGGTGACGGGGCCGTAGCTGGTCTCGTCCTCGTTCGGCGGCGCGAAGCCGATGCCGCTGCCGACAACGGGACGGCGGTTGGTGCCGTCGTAGACCGTGTTCGCGGTGATCGGGTTGCCGGAGTGCGTCTTGGCGTTCTCCGCCAGGGCGGCCGCGAGGATCATCGGCTTGAACGTCGACGCGGCCTGGTAGTCGTCGCGCGTCGCGTTGTTGTAGAAGTGCTTGAAGTAGTCCGTGCCGCCGTACATCGCGAGGACCTTGCCGGTCTTGGGGTCGACCGACACGGCACCGGCCTGGACGTCGGCGTCGACCTTGCGCTTCTTCGGGGCCAGCTTGCTGGTGAGCTGCTGCTTGACCGCCTTCTCGAGCAGGGCCTGCTTGTCCTTGTCGACGTTCAGCTTGATGGTCCAGCCGCCCGCGGTGAGCAGGGCCTTGGCGTCGTCCAGGTCGTCGGCGGTGCCCTGGGAGACGAGCTGCCTGGCCACCTCGTTGTCGGCCGCCTCCACCATGTAGCCGAGCTGGCCCTCCATGCCGGGCGCGCCCTTGGGTTCCTTGGGGACCGGGAACTTGAGGCCGGAGCGCTCGCCGGCGTCGAGCCAGTGCTTCTCGACCATGTTGTCGAGGGTGTAGTTCCAGCGGGCCTCGACGAGCTTCTTGCCGGTCTTCGAGGCGACCGCCCAGTCGTACTGGCTCGGGGCCTGGAGCAGCGAGGCGAGGTAGGCGCCCTGCGCGACCGAGAGCTTCTGGGCGTCGACGCGGTAGTAGGCCTGCGCCGCCGCCTGGATGCCGTAGGCGTTGCGGCCGTAGTAGCTGGTGTTGATGTAGCCCGCCAGGATGTCGTCCTTGGACTTCTGGCGGTCCACCTTCAGCGAGATGACCATTTCCTTCAGCTTGCGCGTGACGGTCTGGTCCTGGCTGAGGTAGTAGTTCTTGACGTACTGCTGGGTGATCGTCGAACCACCCTGCTTGCCCTTGCCGGAGAGGGTGTTGATCAGACCTCGGGCGGTGCCCTTGAGGTCGATGCCCGAGTCGCCGTAGAAGGTCTTGTTCTCGGCGGCGACGAACGTCTTCTGGACGTCCTTGGGCACCTTGGACAGGTCGACGATCTCGCGGTTGACCTTGCCGGTGCGGGCCATCAAGCTGCCGTCGCTGTATTCGTAGATGTTGCTCTGGCGCTTCGCGGCCGCGTTGACCTCGGGCACCGGGACGATCATGTAGAGCACGATGAAGCCGCCCATGCCGAGCAGGCAGAAGCCGAAGAACGTCCCGAGGATCGTCTTCCAGTTCACGAACCGGCGTATGCCGGTGCGGCGGGGCTTGGACTTGCCGCCCGCCTTCGCGCCGGGCCCGGGGCCCGGCGATTCATGCCCAGACGAGCTCTGGGGCGCCACGCGGCGGCCCTGCGCCTGCCGCGCTCGTCTCTCGTCAGCTCGTCCCATGGGTCGATCCGCTCCGCTTCTTTCTCGTGTGGCACACAAGTTCGTCGGCCAGGTCAGCTCAGCAAGCTAACACCGCGGCCTATGACAAAGGGGCGCCGATCCGGCCTTTTCCGGACGTGACAATCAGCACGCCCTGGGCACACCCCCACTGAATGCGACGAGCGGAAGGGGCGGAAGGTTGCCACGACGGCCAAAGTGTCGGCACTCCGACAGAACGGAGCCGGGCCCGCGAGGCGGGAGACCCGTCACGCCGTCACTCCCTTCCCCCGCGTCCCGCTACCCCTCTCCCGCACCGGGCGCGTCCGACGCCGGGGCCGCGGGCGGGGTGCCCGGCCTGCCGGAGCCCCGGGTGCGGGAACGCGCCGCGCACGGCATCGGCGGGGGGCTCGCGCCGCCGTCCGGCCCTCCCGGACCGCTCCCCGGCGCCGCCCCGCACGCCGCCCCGTGGGCCGTCCGCACGGTCCGGCCCGCACCGGAGACGGGGGCGGTCCCGCCCGTACCGGAGGCGGAGGCCCTCCACCCGTGACCGCTCCCGCGAAGGACGAGGAGCCGGGGATCCGGAGGAGTGGGAGCCGGCGATCCGGCGACACGGGGCGGGACGGTTCCAGAATCGTGACAATCAGGCGTGACCAGCCTGTTCCTCCGCCCGGGGCGCCCTTCCGGCCCCCTCTCCGGCGGGCTATACACGTCACGTATACATGCGGTGTATACGCCGTGTGTAGAGTGCTCGGCATGTCCATCGGTCACACCCTTCTGGGACTCCTGGAGTCCGGGCCGCGTCACGGTTACGACCTGAAGCGGGCCTTCGACGAGAAATTCGGTCACGACCGGCCACTGCATTACGGCCAGGTCTACTCGACGATGTCGCGGCTGCTGAAGCACGGACTCGTCGAGATCGACGGGATCGAGGCGGGCGACGGGCCCGAGCGCAAGCGGTACGCGATCACCGAAGCCGGGGTCACCGACGTACAGCGCTGGCTCGCGACGCCGGAGAAGCCCGAGCCGTACCTCCAGTCGACCCTGTACACGAAGGTCGTCCTCGCCCTGCTGACCCGCCGGGACGCGAGCGAGCTCCTCGACACCCAGCGTTCGGAGCACCTGCGGATGATGCGCATGCTCACCGAACGCAAGCGCAAGGGCGACTTCGCCGACCAGCTGATCTGCGACCACGCCCTGTTCCACCTGGAGGCCGATCTGCGGTGGCTGGAACTGACGGCCGCGCGCCTCGACCGGCTCGCCGAGGCGGTGACGGCCCGATGACCGCGCCCACCCCTCCCCCCGGCTCCCTGCTCACCGCCGCGGAGCTGCGCAAGACCTACGGCCCGACCACCGCGCTGGACGGTGCCGCGTTCTCCATCCACCCCGGCGAGGTCGTCGCCGTGATGGGCCCCTCCGGCTCCGGCAAGTCCACCCTGCTCCACTGCCTCGCCGGGATCGTCACGCCCGACTCCGGCTCGATCACGTACGACGGCCGCGAGATGGCGACGATGAACGACGCCCAGCGCAGTGCGCTGCGCCGCTCCGAGTTCGGGTTCGTCTTCCAGTTCGGCCAGCTCGTACCGGAACTGAGCTGTGTCGAGAACGTCGCGCTGCCGCTGCGGCTGAACGGCACGGGCCGCAAGGAGGCCGAGCGCACCGCTCTGTCGTGGATGGAGCGGCTGGAGGTCGACGACCTCAAGGGCAAGCGGCCCGGTGAGGTCTCCGGCGGTCAGGGCCAGCGGGTGGCCGTCGCCCGTTCGCTGGTCACCAGCCCCCGGGTGCTGTTCGCCGACGAGCCGACCGGCGCCCTCGACTCGCTCAACGGCGAGCGCGTGATGGAGCTGCTGACCGACGCGGCCCGCTCGACGAACGCCGCCGTCGTGCTCGTCACGCACGAGGCGCGCGTGGCCGCGTACTCGGACCGCGAGGTCGTCGTACGGGACGGCAGGTCCAAGGACATGGAGCGGATCGTATGAGTGCCCGCCAGTGGTCCCGCGACCTCGCCATGGGCGCCCGGTTCGCGGTGACCGGGGGCCGCGAGGCGTGGGTGCGCGTCCTGCTGACGGCCGTCGGTGTCGGGCTCGGGGTGGCGCTGCTGCTGCTCACCACGGCGATCCCGAGCGCGCTCGCCTCCCGGCACGACCGGGAGAGTGCCCGCGACGACATGACGTACAACTCTGCGGTGAAGAAGCGCTCCGACCGTACGCTGCTCATCGCCCACACGGACACCACCTTCCGCGACGAGGACGTGCGCGGCCGGCTGGTCGAGCCCGAGGGCTCCCGGGCCCCCCTGCCGCCGGGCGTGTCCGCGTTCCCGGCGACCGGCGACATGGTCGTCTCGCCCGCTCTGGACCGGCTGCTGAAGTCCCCCGACGGCAAACTCCTGCGCGAGCGGATCACCTACCGGATCAGCGGCACGATCGCCGACAGCGGTCTCGTCGATCCGCACGAACTCGCCTACTACGCGGGATCCGACCACCTGACCCCGAACGAACGGAGCACCGAACGGACCGAGCGCATCGACCGGTTCGGCTCCGTCCGGCAGTCCGAGCCGATGGATCCCGTCCTGGTACTGCTCGTACTGATCGTCTTCGTGGTGCTGCTGATGCCGGTCGGCGTCTTCATCGCCGCGGCCGTACGGTTCGGCGGCGAGCGGCGCGACCGGCGGCTCGCGGCGCTGCGGCTGGTCGGCGCGGACGGGCGGATGGCCCGGCGGATCGCGGCCGGCGAGGCCCTGGCCGGAGCGCTGGCCGGACTGGTCCTCGGCGCCGGATTCTTCCTGATCGGACGCCGGCTCGCCGGCCTGGTCATGGTCTTCAGGACCAGCGTCTTCCCGGGCGACCTCGATCCGTCGCCCGCTCTGGTGGCGCTGGTGGCCGTCGCCGTCCCGGCCGCGGCGGTCGCCGTGACGCTCTTCGCGCTGCGCGGCGTCGTGATCGAACCGCTCGGCGTGGTGCGTACGGCACGGCCCTCGCGGCGCCGGCTGTGGTGGCGGCTGCTGCTGCCGCTGGGCGGCCTCGCGATGCTGTACCCGATGATCGGGCAGGGGCGGGAGAACGGGGACTTCAACCAGTACCTCGTCGTCGGCGGCGTCCTGCTGCTGCTGGTCGGCATCACCGCGCTGCTGCCCTGGGTGGTCGAGGCGGTCGTCGGACGCCTGAACTCCGGCGGGGTCGCCTGGCAACTGGCCGTCCGAAGGCTCCAGTTGAGCAGCGGTTCGGCGGCCCGCATGGTCAACGGCATCGCGGTGGCGGTGGCCGGGGCGATAGCCCTGCAGATGCTGTTCGCCGGGGTCGACAGCGACTACACCAAGGTCGGCAAGGCCGACCTCGCACGGGCCCAGATGACCGTCGAGATACCGGCCGACGCCCCGCTGCGCACGGCGGTCCGGCAGCTGTCCGGGACGAAGGGCGTCACGCACACGACGACCCTGGGGCGGACCGACGTGGGCGACGGACGCCATGAACCCGCGCACGAGACGTCCGTGACGGTCGGCGACTGCACGGCCCTGCGGGAGGCGGCCGAGCTGCCTTCCTGCAAGAACGGCGACATCTTCGCCGTGGAGGGCCTCGACTGGGACACGAGCACCTCGAAGATCGACAAGGCCGGCACCCGGCTCTACATCGATCCGTCCTACGGCTCCTCCGTCAAGGGCCGGGAGATCTCCTGGACGGTGCCGAAGGGCGTCAAGGCGGCCCGCTCGCGCAAGGACCCGGTCGGCGAGGAGCGCGGCGGCTTCCTGTTCACGCCCGGCGCGCTGCCCGGCCGGGCAGCGTCCACCGTGCACGCGACGGTCTTCCTGCGGCTCGACGAGTCGGTGCCGGACGTCCGCGACCTGGTCCGCAACAGCGCGGCGAGGAGCGGCCCGTTGACCGACACCACCACCTGGACGGCGACGATCCGGTCGGAGAAGTTCACCTCCATCCGCACGGGCCTGTTCGTCGGCGCGGCCTGCGTCCTCGTACTGATCGGCGCGAGCCTGCTGGTCTCCCAGCTCGAGCAGCTGCGCGAGCGCAGGAAGCTGCTGTCGGCGCTGGTCGCCTTCGGCACCCGGCGCCGCACACTGAGCATGTCGGTGCTGTGGCAGACCGCGATCCCGATCGCGCTGGGGCTCGGCCTCGCGGCGGTCGTGGGGCTCACCCTCGGCACCGTCCTGCTCAAGATGACGGGGACCTCGGTGAGCGTGGACTGGGCGAGCGTGCTGTCGATGACCGGGATCGGCGCGGGGGTCGTGCTTCTGGTGACGCTGCTCAGCCTGCCGCCGCTGATCCGGCTGATGCGGCCGGACGGACTGCGCACGGAGTAGGGCGCCGGACGGACGCGCGGGCGGCGGGGCGCCGTCCGCGACCGGGGCCGCCCCCCGGGGGGCCCCCCCCGCGGGGGGGCCCCCCGGCGGC
>NZ_JBIRQM010000006.1:425126-526656 GCF_044333225.1 Streptomyces sp. NPDC021080
TGCGGGGGGGTGTCGGTGCTTCTGTGCCCGACCCCCCCCCCCCCGCCCATTCGGGGGCGGGGGGGCGCGGCGGCGGGGCGGGGGGGGGGGGGCGGGGCCGGCGGGGGGGGCGGGCGCCCCCCCCCCCGCGACCGGTGCCGCCGCCGGTGGCCCTCCCCGGCCGGGAGGGCCACCGGTCCGCGTTCAGAGGCTGTACTCCTTCACCACGCGGCGGACCTGGGCGAAGAGCATGCCCACGTTGACCGATTTGCGGCAGACCACCACGGCGACCACGTCCTGGGTGTCGCTCATGCGGATGAACAGATGGGTCAGGTTGTCGCTGTTGACCAGGATCTCCTGGAAGAAGTGCGTGTCGGACTCGATGCCCCGGCGTTCCTTGAAGACGTCCTCGATCATCTGGACCGTGCGTCCCTGGAACAGGTCGAGGGTCGCTCCCGCGAGCAGGTCCAGGACCTCCGGCGGATGGTTGTCGACGGTCTCGTAACTCAGCAGCATCCCGGTCGACATGTCGACCGCTCCGGAGGCGAGGCAGTCGGGGGCGTCGGCGCGCAGTGATTTGACCAGACCCATGATCTGGTCGGAGAACCCCGGTGTCATTCGCTTGGTGGCCATGTCGTCATACCCCTTCGGTCGCGGTGTCGGTCACGGCTCCGACGAGTGCGTCGGGCGCGGGCGCCGGAGTTCCGGCGAGCGGGTCGGGTTCGGACGGGATCCCGGCGAGCGGGTCGGGGCCGGCCCCGGTGAGGATCGCTCCGATGCGGCCGAGGGCCGGCCGCGTCTGCTCGTGGAGCCGTTCGAGGTCGATGCCCTCGTCGCCGAGGACGATCATCAGTGCGGTGTCGCCGACCGCGTAGAAGGCCGCGAGGCCCTGGCTGCCGTAGGTCACGGTCTGGCGGAACGCGCCCCTGGCGGTCACCGCGGTCGCGCGGCGCGCGATACCAAGGCCCGCGGCGGCGATCGCGGCGAGGCTCTCCGGGTCGATGGTGTCGGCGGTGTCGGCCGCGATGAGCATTCCGTCGGCGGCCGCCACCGCCGTATCGGTGATTCCGGGCACCCGTTCCCGGAGTTCCCTCATTTCCCTGGCCAGTGCCTCGTGATTCATGTGCTGAACTCCCTGATCATGGTGCGCATGTGTTCGATGGCGGGTATTCGGATTCATGTACCGGAATCGGGGGTCCAGATCCGGTGCCGCAGCCGGAAGAATCCTTTCCAGCTCGCCCCGGCCTTTTCCGGGGCGAGGGTTTCGGTGATTCCGCTCGCGCCGGGCTCGCGCCGGGGCAGCGACGGGGCATGGGCTCCGGGATCCCGGCGAGGGAGGGACGGAGCGGTCGCTCCGGGACACGGTCCGGAGTCCGCGCCGGACCGGGTACCGGAATCCGGCCCGGACCGGGTGCCGGAGTCCGGCTCGGGGTCCGGCCCGGGGTCCGGCGGTGGGGACTCTCCGGCGGCCACCGCCGAGGTCAGGGCGGAGAAGACCTCCGGGTCCAGTGCGGGCGGGGCGCCGGGCGGCCGCTGCCGGAGGGTTCCGGTCGGCAGGTCCCGTACGGTGACGCCGGTGACGGAAGCGGATTCCGCGGGCAGTTCGAGCAGCCCCTCGCCGAGCATGCGGGCCATCCCCACCGTCACGGTGTAGGCGCCGAGGCCGGTCGCGAAGGCGATGTCACGGGCGGTCCGACGGCCGTCGGCGTGGGCCAGCAACTCCTTCTGCGGTGGCGGGAGCTGCTCGCGTATCTCGTCCGGGACCGCGGCGGCCACGGGGCGTTCCCGGTCGGGCCGTACGGGCCGCGGCAGGGCGGCGACCGCCGCGAGCTTCCTCGCCGCGTCCTGCAGCAGCCGCCCGGGAGCCTCTCCGAGGACAACCGGCGCGTACGGCTCGAAGGCGGCGTCGAGCGGGTCGCACGCCTCCACGTCACCGGCCACGACGGCGAAGGCCGCGTCCTGCATCGCCATCATGCAGACGACCCGGAGCTGTGCGGCCCCCGCGTAACCGTGGGCGATCAGCCCGGCCTCGGGCCACCGGGTGCCGCCGGCCTCGCGGAGCAGTTCGGCCCACTGCTCGCCGCTGACCCGGCCGGAGCGCAGCAGCCGTGCCTCCGCTCCCGGGGCGCCCGGACTCTCGACGGCGACGACGCAGCCGTCACGAAGATGGAAGACTCCCCCGGGTTTTCCGGACACCCGCAGTTTTCCCGTCGCCCGTTCGCTCTGGCATTCGCCGAGCGCGCGCGACAGCAGGTCGTATCCGACCCGGCCAAGGGAATCCCGAATGCCCGACATCACTCCCCTTGGAACTTCCGGCACTTCGCACAGACGCCTGACGAGTCACCCTCAGGGGTCATGTGTATCAGCCGGGGTGGATATCCCCGCGGGAGTCGCGCTACCTGACGGAAGTTGAAATATCCCGGCTGCCACGGGACTTCATCGGTCGTCCGAATGACCGACTATGCACGGCGGTTCAGGCTCCGGCGCCCAACACCCGTACGGGCAGCGGCCGTAGAGCCTCGCGCAGGGCATCGGCCAGCTCCCGGTACTCCGTGCTCCGCGCGGCGCCCGACCGCATCGCGAGCGCGATCCGCCGGGTGGGCGCCGGATCGGCGAAGTACCCGGTCAGGAGCTGGTTGCTGCGGGTCGTCTCCACCTTGACGGCGGTACGCGGCAGGAGGGTCACCCCGAGACCGCCCGCGACCAGCTGGACGAGCGTCGACAGGCCCGCGGCGGTGGTGGTCACGGGGGCGTCCGCGCGCCCGGCCTCACGGCAGATGTCCAGGGCCTGGTCGCGCAGGCAGTGCCCCTCGTCGAGCAGCAGCAGACGCAGTTCCCGCAGCGCCTCGCGCGGAATGCCCTCCTGGCCGCCGAGCCGGTGGTCGAGCGGGGTCACCAGCACGAAGTCCTCGTCGAACAGCGGGAGTTCGACGACGCCCGGCATGCCGAGGGGGACCGCTAGCAGCAGCAGGTCGAGCCGGCCGACCAGGAGCCCGTCCAGCAGGCTGGCCGTCTGCTCCTCGTGCACCTGGAGGTCGAGGTCGGGGTAGCGGTCGTGGACGAGACGCAGGACGGTCGGCAGGAGGTAGGGGGCGACGGTGGGGATGACGCCGAGGCGCAGCACCCCGGTGAACGGCGCCCGCAGGGCCTCCGCCTCCTCCATCAGCGCGCCGACCTCGTCCAGCACGGCCCTGGCGCGGACGGCGAGCCGCTCGCCGGCGGGCGACAGGAGCACTTTGCGGGTCGTACGCTCCAGGAGGGTCACCCCGAGGGCCTCCTCCAGGGCGGAGACGGCTCCGGACAGCGCGGGCTGGCTCATGCCGATCGCGGCGGCCGCGTCGCGGAAGTGCAGGTGCTCGGCCACCGCGGTGAAGGCGCGCAGCTGCGCGAGGCTGGGGCTGCGGCGCCCGCCGCCCTTGCCGCCCGCCCTGCCGGTGGGGCTCGCCATGGCCGTACCTCTCGCTCCGGACCGGTTCACCGGCCGTCACTGATAGCTGCGCTCGATCAATGCAACCAAGTGTAGCTATTTCCCGAATCAATGCTGCCTGTGCCACCATCGTCGTCGTCCACCCCCCAGGGAAATGCCCCCAAAAAGGGCTATCCCTATCTGCTAGGAGAGTTTGTGCTCACTGTCGGTGACAAGTTCCCCACGTTCGACCTGACCGCCTGCGTCTCGCTGGAGAAGGGTCAGGAGTTCCAGCAGATCGACCACAAGACCTACGAGGGCAAGTGGAAGATCGTCTTCGCGTGGCCCAAGGACTTCACCTTCGTGTGCCCGACCGAGATCGCCGCGTTCGGCAAGCTGAACGACGAGTTCGCCGACCGTGACGCGCAGGTCCTCGGCTTCTCCGGCGACTCCGAGTTCGTGCACCACGCCTGGCGCAAGGACCACGAGGACCTGCGCGACCTGCCCTTCCCGATGATGGCCGACTCGAAGCACGAGCTCATGCGCGACCTCGGCATCGAGGGCGAGGACGGCTTCGCCAAGCGCGCCGTCTTCATCGTCGACCAGAACAACGAGATCCAGTTCTCCATGGTGACCGCCGGCTCCGTCGGCCGTAACCCCAAGGAGGTCCTGCGGGTCCTGGACGCCCTCCAGACGGACGAGCTCTGCCCGTGCAACTGGACCAAGGGCGAGAGCACCCTCGACCCGGTCGCCCTGCTGGCCGGTGAGTGACCTTCCATGGCTCTCGACGAACTGAAGTCCGCGATACCGGACTACGCCAAGGACCTGCGCCTGAACCTCGGTTCGGTGATCGGCAACAGCGACCTCCCGCAGCAGCAGCTCTGGGGCACGGTGCTGGCCTGCGCGATCGCCTCGCGCTCCCCGCGCGTGCTGCGTGAGCTGGAGCCCGAGGCGAAGGCCCGGTTGTCGCCCGAGGCGTACACGGCCGCCAAGTCGGCCGCCGCGATCATGGCGATGAACAACGTCTTCTACCGGACCCGGCATCTGCTCTCCGACCCGGAGTACGCGACGATGCGGGCCGGTCTGCGGATGAACGTCATCGGCAACCCGGGCGTGGAGAAGGTCGACTTCGAGCTGTGGTCGCTCGCCGTCTCCGCGATCAACGGCTGCGGCCAGTGCCTCGACTCCCACGAGCAGGTGCTCCGCAAGGCCGGCGTCGACCGGGAGACGGTCCAGGAGGCGGTCAAGATCGCCGCCGTGCTCCAGGCCGTCGGTGCCACGCTGGACGCCGAGGCGGTTCTCGCCGAGTAGTCCTCGCCCGCGGTCCGCCCACCCGGGCGCCCCGCGGTCCGCTTCACGCGCAGGGCCCCGCCCACCTCACGGTGGGCGGGGCCCTGCGCGTCGTCCGAGGGTCGCCGCGGCGTCAGCCCCGGTGCGCCGGGGACGCGTCCACGGCGGTGGCCCCGCGGGGCTCCGGCGCATGGCGCAGATCCGCCTCGGCCGCGTACGAACGCAGGTACGCGACCACCGTGTTGGTCACCGCGACCAGCGGCACCGCGACGACCGCTCCGCCGATGCCGGCGATCATGCCGCCCGCGGCGACCGAGAGGACCACCGCGAGGGGGTGGACGCGGACCGCGCGGCCCAGGATGAAGGGCTGCAGGATGTGGCCCTCGAGCTGTTGGACGGCAAGGACCACGACGAGGGTCATGACGGCGGTGAAGACGCCCTGGGTCACCAGCGCGACCACCACCGCCAGCGCCCCGGACATCACCGCGCCCACCAGCGGGATGAACGCGCCGAGGAAGATGAAGACGGCGAGCGGCACGGCCATGGGGACCTTGAGGAAGTAGATGATGACGCCGATGCAGATCGCGTCGATCAGGGCGACTATCACCGTGCCGCGGACGTACGCCGTGAGCGTGCGCCACGCGCGCGGGCCCGCGCCCGCGACCCCGGGCCGTGCGGCGGCCGGGACGAGCTTGAGCGACCACTCCCAGATCCGCCTGCCGTCGTAGAGCAGGAAGAGGGTCGAGAACATCGTGAGCAGGATGCCCGTCAGGGCCTCGACGATCACCGTCACGCCCTGCAGACCCGCCGACGTGATCTGGTCCGTGTTCGCGCCGATCGCCTCGCGGAGGTTCTTCGCGATCTTGTTGATCTGCTTGTCGGTCACGTGGAACGGACCCCTGAGGAGCCACTTGCGCAGCTCGTCGATGCCGTCCTGGATCTGGTTGGAGAGGTTGTCGACGTTCTCCTGGACCTGCCAGACCACGAACCAGCTGACCAGCCCCATGACGACGAAGCCGAGGATGGCGGTGAGCGCGGTGGCGAGCCCACGCGGCACCCCGCGACGCGTCAGCCGGGCCACCGTCGGCTGGAGCAGCGCGGTGATGAGCAGCGCGGCCACGAAGGCCAGCACGACCAGTTGCACGGCGCTGATGACCCGCATCAGCACCCAGACGGCGCCCGCGAGGATGAGCAGCCGCCAGCCGGCCTCGGCGGCGACGCGTACGCCCCACGGCACGGCGAGGGCGGGGTCGGGCCGGTGGTGGAGCGGTGCGTACGGGTGCGCCGCGGCCTGCTCCTCGGACGGGCGCTGGACCGGGAGCGCGGACGGCTCGGCGTCCGCCACCGATTCGTGCGGGATCTCGGGAGACCCGGAGGCCTCCGGGCGGGTGCCGGGTGCGTCGAGGGGGACGTGCCGGTCGAGGCCGTCCTCGCCGTCGAGGGGGCCCTGCGATTCCAGCTCGACCTCGGCGCGGCGTTCGTCCAGCTTCTCGCCGAGTTCGGTGAGACCGGCGCCGATCCGGCCGAGCCATCCTGGTACACGCGACATGATGCGTCCTTTTCCCCCGCTGCTCCCCACCACTCCCCCCTGGAGTCGTCGGGTCCGACCGTACATGGCCGAAGCCCCTCCCCCTAGGACGGGGAGGGGCTTCGCAAGGTTGAGCCGCCGACGTGCGGCGTGGACCGCCGACGTACGGGGTGGACCTCAGTACCAGCTGTTGGCCTGCCAGAACGACCAGGCCTCACAGGGACTGCCGTACCGGCTGTTCATGTAGTTCAGGCCCCACTTGATCTGGGTGGCCGGATTGGTCTGCCAGTCGGACCCGGCGGACGCGTACTTGCCCGCGGGCAGGGCCTGGAAGAGACCGTAGGCACCCGAGGAGGCGTTGACGGCGTGGTAGTTCCAGCTGGACTCGTGGTTCACGATGTTGCTGAAGCACTGGAACTGACCGCTCGGCACCATCTGGGCCGCCATCGCCTGGATCTGGGCGACGGTGTACGAGGACTGGACCGAGAAGCTGGAGGCGTCCCGCGTCGCGGAGCGGCTGGCAGCCTTCTCGGCCGCCGCGCGCTCCTTGGCGTCCTTCTCGGCCTTCGCCTGCTTCGCAGCAGCCTGCTGCTTCGCGACGGCGTCGTCGGCCGCCTGCTTGCGCGCGGCTGCCTCCGCGTCCTTCTTGGCGCTCGCGTCGGCGGCGATGGCCTGGGCGTCGGCCTGCTGCGTCAGGGACGCGGTCTGCACCTGGGCCTGCTGGCCCGCAGGTATGTCAGCGAGGAGAGTCGAGTCGCTCGCCGTCGCCTCGGCATCGTTCGAGGGCTGGGCGACGCTGCCCGAGGCAACTCCGACCACGCTTCCGACAGCGGTGACCGCGGTGGCCGAAGCCACTGCGAATCCCCGGACCGAAATCCGGCTCACACGGTTTCCTTCCAGCATCGCCCGTTTAGGTGACCCTCGCGGACGCAATCGTGCCCCTCGGCGCTGGCCTCCCAACTGCGGGGTCACGGGGAGACACGGGCCCGGTGGGCAACTCCCGCTCGGGGAGCGCCGCGTGGTGCGCGGGCGGCATACGACGGCTCTATGGAGTTCTGAGGTTCCGGTGTTGCCGTACCGCTGGGGATACAGCTGTGTCGTATGCGGGGCCTGACAGGAGTGAGACTCTAGCCGTAACCCGGCTCCGCGCGGCAATTCCGTGTCGCGTGTGAAAGCTCACACCCCGTTTGCCACAGCTGCTTCCAGGAAACGCCAGCGCAGCAGGACGCCGCCCGGCTAGGCTCTTCGCCTTTGCCGGACGGCGTCAACCAGCGTGTATCCCACACCCTTTGACCAGGTGGGACAGCCTGGATCAGATCTGCCCGTCCTCCAGCATTTCGGTCACGAGGGCCGCAATCTGGGACCTCTCGGAACGATTCAGCGTGACGTGCGCGAAGAGCGGATGGCCCTTCAACTTCTCGACGACGGCGACCACTCCGTCGTACCGCCCGACGCGCAGATTGTCCCTTTGTGCCACGTCATGGGTCAGAACGACCCGCGAATTGGCGCCGATACGGGACAGAACGGTCAACAGGACGTTCCGTTCCAGGGACTGGGCCTCGTCCACGATCACGAACGCGTCATGGAGCGAGCGGCCGCGGATGTGCGTGAGCGGCAGGACCTCCAGCATGCCGCGCGCGGTGACCTCCTCGATGACGTCGCGGCTGGTGACCGCGGAGAGCGTGTCGAAGACCGCCTGCGCCCAGGGACTCATCTTCTCGGACTCGGAGCCGGGCAGATAGCCGAGCTCCTGCCCGCCCACCGCGTACAGCGGCCGGAAGACCATCACCTTCTGGTGCTGGCGGCGTTCGAGGACGGCCTCCAGGCCCGCGCAGAGCGCGAGCGCGGACTTGCCGGTACCGGCCCGGCCGCCCATCGACACGATCCCGACGTCCGGGTCGAGCAGCAGGTCGAGCGCGATGCGCTGCTCCGCGCTGCGGCCCTTGATGCCGAACGCCTCGCGATCGCCGCGTACGAGCCGGACGTTGCCGTCGGCGGTGACCCGGCCGAGGGCCTTGCCGCGCTCCGACTGGATCGTCAGCCCCGTGTGCACGGGCAGGCCGGCCGCTTCGGGGACGTAGGCGCGCCCCTCCTCGAAGAGGATGTCCACCTGCTCGCCGGACAGGGCCAGTTCGGACATCCCGGTCCAACCGGACGAGCCCGTGATGGCGAGCTCCGCCCGGTACTCCTCGGCGAGGAGCCCCACGGAGGACGCCTTGATCCTGAGCGGCAGGTCCTTCGAGACGACGGTGACGTCGTATCCCTCGGCCTGCAGGTTGCGGGCGACCGCGAGGATGCGGGAGTCGTTGTCCCCCAGGCGGTACCCGCTGGGCAGGACGCTGGGGTCCGAGTGGTTGAGCTCGACGCGCACCGTCCCGCCGAGGTCCCCGACGGGGATCGGGGAGTCGAGGCGGCCGTGCCGGACCCGGAACTCGTCGAGCAGACGCAGCGCCTGCCGGGCGAAGTAGCCGAGTTCGGGATGGTGCCTCTTGGCCTCCAGTTCCGTGACCACGACGATCGGGAGCACTACCTCGTGCTCGTCGAAACGGCTCACGGCATTCGGGTCGGCCAGCAGGACGCTGGTGTCGAGAACATAGGTGCGCCGGTCTGGCGTGCGGCGCTTTGTGCTGGTCACCACGGAAGGACGTACCCCCTCGGATGAGGTCGGGGAGCGACGAAGGAGAGCTGGACCGGTTCGCGGCACCGATGCACGGGCCGAAAACCGGCCCTCCGCTTCGTCCGTGCTGACCGCACGATCGGGCTGGTGCAAAGGGCCTCCCGGGCGGACGGCCCCGTGCCGTCCGCTGAGATACGACACCCGTGGTTCGGGCATCGACCTGCAAGGCTTATGCCCTCGAACGAGCCAAGCCATGCCAGGGCATATGACGGCGCATTCGTTAACTCCCGGTGACGTACGTCCCCGTGGGGTGCCCCGGGTGACGCGGGACACCCCTGTATTCAGCCTCCGTAACGGCGGTGTCGCGCCGCGTAGTCGCGCAGGGCGCGCAGGAAGTCGACCTTGCGGAAGGCGGGCCAGAAGACTTCGCAGAAGTAGTACTCGGAGTGGGCGGTCTGCCAGAGCATGAATCCGGACAGCCGCTGCTCGCCGCTGGTGCGGATCACCAGGTCGGGATCGGGCTGGGCACCGGTGTAGAGGTGCTTGCCGATGAGGTCGACGTCGACGCGGTCCGCGAGGTCCTCCATGGAGGTCCCCTTGTCGGCCGCGTCGAGGATCATCGAACGCACGGCGTCGGCGATCTCCTGGCGGCCGCCGTAGCCGATGGCGACGTTGACGACTATCCCCTCGACGTGCGCGGTGGACTCCTCGGCCTCCTTGAGGGCCGACTGCATCGGCGAGGGCAGGATGTCGCGCGTCCCGACGTGGTGCACCCGCCAGCGGCCGTCGGCCGCCAGGGTGCGGACGACGCCCTCGATGATGCCGAGTAGCGGACCGAGCTCCTCCTGCGGGCGGTCGAAGTTGTCGGTGGACAGCAGCCACAGGGTGACGACCTCGACATCGGTCTCGGCGCACCAGCCGAGGAACTCCTCGATCTTGTCCGCTCCGGCCCGGTGGCCCTGTGCTGTGGTGGAGCCCGCGGCCTTCGCCCAGCGGCGATTGCCGTCCATGATGACCCCGATGTGCTTGGGCACCTGGTCGTGGTCGAGGTGGCCTTCCACCCTGCGTGCATAGAACCTGACCAGCAGACGGCGCAGGTTGTCGCGCAAGGTCACGTGTTGTCAGCCCCTCCGTGCGGATCGGACAGCCGCGCCCGAGCACAGTCTCTGTCCATATGGCGGTCCCCCGGGGCGAAGCCTACCCCTGCGAAACGCGAGGGCTCCCGAGGGGCCTGTGCACCCTGACATAGGTTCGTCCCCATGAACGACCCCACTCTGTACCGTGCCGCAACGGAGCGGTACGACTCGATGGAATACCGGCGTACGGGCCGCAGCGGCCTCAAACTGCCCGCGATCTCGCTCGGCCTGTGGCACAACTTCGGCGACGACCGCTCGCTGGACTCCCAGCGCGCGATCCTGCGCCGCGCCTTCGATCTCGGTGTCACCCACTTCGACCTCGCCAACAACTACGGGCCGCCCTACGGCTCGGCGGAGCTCAACTTCGGCAAGCTGCTGAAGCAGGACTTCGCCCCGTACCGGGACGAACTGGTCGTCTCGACCAAGGCGGGCTACGACATGTGGCCCGGCCCGTACGGCGAGTGGGGCAGCCGCAAGTACCTGCTGTCCTCGCTGGACCAGTCGCTGCAGCGGATGGGCCTCGACCACGTCGACATCTTCTATTCTCACCGCTTCGACCCGGACACTCCGCTGGAGGAGACGATGGGCGCGCTCGCGTCCGCCGTCCAGCAGGGCAAGGCGCTGTACGTCGGCGTCTCCTCGTACAGCAGCGAGCAGACGGCGGAGGCGGCCCGGATCCTGACCGACATGGGCGTCCGTCCGCTGATCCACCAGCCCTCGTACTCCATGCTCAACCGCTGGACCGAGGACGACGGCCTGCTCGACGCGCTGGAGGCGGCCGGAATGGGCTGCATCTCCTTCGCGCCGCTCGCACAGGGCCTGCTGACCGGCAAGTACCTCCAGGGCGTCCCGGAGGGCTCGCGGGCCACCCAGGGCAAGTCGCTGGACCCGGGCCTGCTGGACGAGGAGGTCGTGCGCCGGCTGAACGGCCTGAACTCCATCGCGGCCCGGCGCGGCCAGTCGCTCGCCCAGCTCGCGCTCACCTGGGTGCTGCGCGACCAGCGGATGACCTCCGCCCTCATCGGCGCGTCCAGCGTGCGGCAGCTGGAGGAGAACCTGGCCGCGCTGGCGGCCCCGGAGCTCACGGACGAGGAACTGAAGGAGATCGACACGTTCGCGGTGTCGACCGAGGGCACGAACATCTGGGCCCAACGGCACTGAGTCACCGGAATCCCGGGCCGCACGGGGCGGCCCGCCCGAGGGGCGCACGGGGGCGCCCGCCGGGCGGGCCGTCGCGGGCACAAAAAACGGGCCGGTCCGTGGGGGGGAGACGGACCGGCCCGAGGGGGGGGTTCCACCATAACCCTTCGTAAGTGATGCTGCGTGCATCCGCGTGCCACAACTACTCTCCGGAGTCGCCCAGCAACGCCGCGACGAGCATGGAACTATCGATTCCGGGTGTGATCATGGCCGAATCATGGCTGATTCAAAGGGAATCGAGGAGGATCAACAGAGATCCAATGGGTCCGCACGCGGTCTCGGGGCGTGTCGCCGAACGGTTCGCACGTACTCCGGGCGAGTGATCCGCGTGGCGCCGGCCCGCTTGACCCCCACGCTAATTTCGCCCCTATGACCACCTTCACGACGAACTCGCCGGAGGGGACGTCCGAGCCGGTCCCCCTGGAGGTCGCCGCCACGGCGCGCGCCCGGCGGCGGGGGCTGCTCGGGCGTTCGGGGATCGAGGGCGCACTGCTGCTGACCCCGGCGAACTCGGTGCACACGCTCGGGATGCGGTTCGCGATCGACGTCGCCTATCTGGACCGTTCGTCACGGGTCCTGGCGGTACGCACGATGCGTCCGGGCCGGCTGGGACTGCCGCGGCCGCGGGCCCGGCAGGTCCTGGAGGCGGAGGCCGGGTCGATGGAGCGATGGGGCGTGCGACGCGGCGCGCGGATCACGGTCCGGCAGGCCTGACATCACGTCACCAGGCAAGGCAGCACCGCGCAGCCCCCTCCTCTGCGCGGTGCCACACGCGCAGCTTTGCTCACGCGAATTACCTCGGCTTGAACTTACGTCAGCCGAACATCCCTGGCGACAGCCACTGGATAACGATGTGGAAACCCCGTGCAGATCTTCCGCACACGGTGTGCCGCACCCTCGGCCCTCGCCTGTCGTCCCGGGGACATCTCACGCCGAGCACCTCCCATGGTGGGGTTTTCGGTCAATCTGCCCGGCCGGGAATCGATCACGGCCCTGGGCTCCCCGGCACGGGGTCCGAGGGGCTGGAGAACGGCGGGAATCTCCAGGGGGACACGGGGGAAACGGGAGGCCGGGGAACGGAGGGGCGAGGGAAGCGGCGGGCCGGGCCTCGGGAGGGGGCGCGGAAGCAGGGGGCCGGGGAAGCGGTGGGGCGGGGAGGCAGGGGGCCGGGCAACCGGCGGGGCCGGGGAGCAGTGGGCCCGGTGTTCGGAGAGCCGGGGAAGCGGCCGGCCAGGGAAGCGGCGGGCCCGGCGTTCGGAGGGCCGGGGAAGCGGCGGGCTAGGGAAGCAGGGAGCGTACCCGCTCGGCGGCGAAGCGGACGAAGCCCTCGGGATCCGGCTCGTCCGCGGTGGGCTGGAGGACCACCGTGTCGGCACCGGCGTCCACGAGACGCCGGACGGCCTCGGCGACGGCGTCCGCGTCACCCGCGACCCCGAGCCCCTGGACCGCGCTCCCGCCGTCGGCCTCGATCTCGGCGCGCAGCCGGGCGGCGGCGCCGGCGCCGGTGGCGGTGTGCAGATAGACGACCACCCGGTGCTGCCCGTCGGTCCGGCCGGCCGCCCTCCGCCCCTCGTCGATGAGCCGACGGGCCCGCCGCACCCCGTCGACGGTGGTCGAGGCGGTGAGGACCGTACCGTCGGCGGCCTCTCCGGCGAGGCGCAGCGTACGGGGTCCTGTGGCGCCGGTGAGGATCCCGGGCGCCTCGGCGGGCGGCCAGTCGAGGGCGACGCCGTCGAGTTTCACGTACCGCCCGTCGGTGGTCACGCGCTCGCCGCGCAGCAGGGCGCGCAACGCGTCGAGATGCTCACGCAGCAGCGTCATGGGCGACTCGGCCCGTGCCCCGACCTGGCCCATCCAGTCCTGGACGCCGTGGCCGACCGCGACGGCGGCCCGTCCGGGGAACAGCCGGTGCAGGGTGGCGGTCTCCATCGCCGTGACGGCGACGTTCCGCAGCGGGACGGGCAGCAGCCCCACGCCCACCCGCAGGCGCTCGGTCCAGGCGAGCGCCGCCGCGGCGGCGGAGATGCCTCCTTCGAGGAAACAGTCCTCCCACAGCCACAGTTCCTCGAGTCCCGCCTCCTCCGCCCCGCGCGCGAGGGAGCGCAGCCGCTCGGGGGGCAGTTGGGGCCGGAAGACGACACCGAGTGAGGTCATGCCGCCTTCCTACCCGGGCGGCTCGACGCGGACAACCGCTTTACGCGCCTTCGGAACCGGTGGTGTCGCGCTCGTAGCGCAGGAGGGCGACACCGTTGCCGAAGGTCCGCGACTCGACGAGGCGCAGGTCGGTCGGGGCCTCGGACTGCGGGAACAGCGGCTTGCCGGCCCCGATGAGGACGGGGTGCACGTACAGCCTGATCTCGTCCACGAGGCCCAGCCGCAGGAACTCCGCGGCGAGATCGGCGCCGCTGAGCCCGAGGTCGCCGCCCTCCTGCTCCTTCAGCGCCAGGATCTCCTCGGGCACGACCTCCCGGACGACCGTGGTGTGCCCGGTGCCGCGCTCCATCGTCCGCGAGAACACCACCTTGGGAATGTTCCGCCAGATCCCGGCGAACTCGATCACCTCGGGGGCGGCGTCCGGGTCCTTGTCGGCCGTCGGCCAGTAGGCGGCCATCAACTCGTAGGTCACCCGTCCGGACATCACGGCGCCGAAGCTTCTGACCAGGTTGTTGAAGTGCTGGTGCAGCTCGGCGTCGACCCGGTGCCAGTCGATCTCGCGGTTCGGGCCCTCGATGTATCCGTCGAGAGACACCGACGACATCAACACGATCTTCCTCATGGCGGACTCCATCGACCTCGTGCACGACCCGTTCGTCGGGGGCATGCTGCCAGGAGGCAGGGCCCGGGAGAAGGTGACGCGCTCGTCAGGCGCTGTTCCCGTCGGCGGCGCCCCTCGGGAAGGTCACCTCCACCCGGCGGTTCTTGCGGCGGCCCTGTTCCGAGGTGTTGTCGGCGATCGGGTAGTCCTCGCTGTAGCCCCGCACCTCGAAGGTGATGTCCGCCTCCGCGGAGCCGAGCGCGGCGGCCAGCCGGTCGTGCACCTGTTCCGCGCGCTTCTTGGAGAGGGTCAGGCCGTGCGCGTACGAGCCGAGGTTGTCGGTGAATCCGAAGACGCGGACGGTCGTCGCGTGCTGGGCCTTGATCTCGTCCGCGATCGCCTGGATACGGGACTGGGAGTCCGGGTTGAGCTTCGAGCTGTCCTTGGGGAAGAGGACCTCCGCCTGGAGCGCGAACGTCACGTCGGCGTTGGTGTCCTCCCGGCGTTCCTCGCCGCCGAGGTCCTCCACGACCGACTTGATGTCCAGCACCTTGGCGGGCGCCAGGGTCGCTCCGTCGGCGAGCTTGAGCCCGGGACTGTTGGCGTCGACCTCGGGGGGCGGGGAGGTGGTGACGCTGCCGGGCGGGGCGCTGGGGTCGCCGCCGTCCGCGTGGGCGGGACCCGGGAGGCCGAGGGTGATCAGCACGGCGAGGGCCGTGAACGCGGTCGCGGCGGGGCGGGGCGGGAGGGCCATGGGTCAGCCCTCGGAGATCTCGATGGAGGCGGGTGGCATGGAGCCGACCTGGAAGTCGACGGCGGTGGTTCCGGCGGGGGGTGCGGGGAACTGGGCGAACCACTGGGTGGTTTCGCCCTGGCCGACGCCGCCCGTGAATTGGGTGCACAGGCAGCGACCCGAGGTGTCCCGAAGGATGAGGTACTTCTTCTTGCCCTTTTGATCGATCAGGCTGGCGCCGGCAATGGATGCCCCGTTCTTCGACAATTCCCGTTCGTCACCACGCCAGTCCGCCGCGATCCAGACGTTGTCGGTGTTGTTCGTGACCGTCCCTTCGACGGTCACGAAGCCTCCCTGGTCACGCTTGGCCGAAGTGACCGTCAGGGTGATTCCGTTCTCGCCCTTGACCTCGGCCAGCACCTGGTCCTGGCTTGCTGTCGGCGAGGCCTGCTTCGCGTCGTCACCGTTCCCCTTGCTCGCCTGAGAGGTGGACGAGACCGCCTTCGGTTTGTCACCTCCATCTCCCCCGCCGCACCCGGACACCGTGAGGAGCAATCCAGCAGTGATCGCCACCGCGGCCATGGCCCTGCGGCCTTTCATGGTGTGCCGGAGATCCATCGGTACGGCTTCCTCTCACTCGGCCAGATGTACTGAGAACAGCACGGACGCGTCGGGAAGGTCGTCCGACTTGAAATGTTCGGGATCGATGTCCACACTGCGCCCGGCACAGTCCAGGTGCACGAGTTTCTTGGGATCCACGTCGGCGGCGAAGGTGCAGCGCGGCTCGATGACCGCCGTCGCGTGCGCCGTGGCATGACGGCTCTCCGTGCCCGGGACGATCGAGGCGCCCACTGTGTACCGGGTCTCGATCGCCACCCGATAGCCGGGAAGTCCGTTCACGACGGTGGGCTGGGCACCGCCCTGCACCGTCGCGTCGTTCTCGGTGGCCAGCCGGTCGGCGGCGGTGGATGCCCCCGCGCCATGGAACTTGTCGCCGAACGTTTCGCCGTCGAGCCAGTCCAGCCAGTGGTCGTCCGTACCGACGGCTCCCGCCAGCCCCGTCATGAGTTCGTCACGGGAGTCCTGTGCGGCCGCCAACGCCGCAGCGTCCGCCGCGGATTGAGCTCCATTGCGGGCGGACGCTGCTTGGGCGAAGACGAAGAAGACGAACGCGGCGAAGAGCAGGATCCCCGTCAGCCAGATGTAGATGGGGAGGGTCTGCCCCCGATCGCCCGCTTCTACGAGGGTCAGCCGCCTGTCACGCTTCTCACCGCGTTCAAGATGGCCTGCGAGATCAGCCCGTCCAGCCCCAGGCTGTCGATCAACGTGAAGATCCCCGCGATGATGATCATCAACCCCGCGTACTCCACGAACCCCGCGCCCGCGTCCCGGTGGGCGCCCCGCGTCCGGGAGATCACCGTTCGGGTCCATGTGGTGAACCTGTTCATCAGGACTGCCCTCCCTGCCGACGCAACCAACGACCCGAGCACCGTACGTGAGAAGGCGCCTACCGCGAGTGGGCCCAGGGGCCCAACTTCGCTGGTGGGGAGCGCGGGGCACGGTCACCGGCCCCACCCCTCGTGTGTCGTGCCCAGCCAGTGGGCGATCGCTTCACTGCGCGAAGAACTGTGCAGCTTCGCGAAGATGCGATTGATGTGGTTCTTGACGGTCTTCTCCGCGATGAAGCAGGTGGCGGCGATCTGACGGTTGTTCATGCCGGCCGCGATGAGGTCCATCACCTCCACCTCCCTCGAACTCAGACCGAACTCGGCCTGATGGACGGTATGGCGGTGAAGTCCCGCCGCCGGCAAGGGCCGAGCCTCCGAAGACTGTGCCACAGCAGATTGCAGGTGCGAAGAGAACGAGTACGGTTGGTACGAACCTCCGAGTGAATCCGGGACAGTCGGGCGTCCATGGCGTACCTCCCGTACGGCGGCGATGAGTTCGGCCGCCGTGAACTCGCCGTGGACGAGATAGCCGGACGCGCCTTTGCGCAGCGCCTCCGCCACGACCTCGGGTTCACGGCTGTACGTCAGCATCATCACGGGGGCGATCTCGCACAGTCGGGGCAGGGCGGTGAGACCGTCGGTGCCGGGCATCCGCACGTCGAGGAGGACCACGTCCGGGGTGAGGAGGGCGGCGCGGTCCAGCGCCTCCGCGCCGTCCCGGGCCGCCGCGACGACCGTGATGTCGGGGTGCGCGTCCAGCAGCGCGGTCAAGCCGGCCCGTACGACCGGGTTGTCGTCGGCCACGAGGACACGCAGGGACGGGCCGGGAAGTGCCTGGTCAGGCATGTGCGGCCTCCTCTTGGGGAGTGGGGGGAGCGGGACGGGCGGCCGCCGCGAGCGGGAGGGTCAGCCGGACCTCGGTGCCCCCCGCGCGGGGACGGTCCAGGCTGAGGAGGCCGCCGACGCACGCGGCCCGCTCCGTCATGCCGAGCAGGCCGAAATGGCCGGATCTCGTCCAGGCGGCGAGCGTCACGGGGGTCGCGGGCGCGGGCAGGCCCACGCCGTCGTCCCGGACGCGAAGCGAGAACTCGCCCATTGACACGTCGAGTTCGACTGTCACCGTGCTCGCCTCCGCGTGGCGGTGGGTGTTCTCCAGGGCCTCGGACACGATCGCGAGGACATGGTGAGCGGCGGCGCTGGGCAGGACCGGACGCGCGCCCCGGTGCCGTACGACCGGGGCGAGGCCGGTGCGGGTCTCGAAGTCGGCTGCCATGAAGCCGAGTTCGGGAAGGAGGTCGATGTCCGGGTCGGTCAGGTCGGTGTGCCGCCGCAGGTCCGACAGGAGGGTGCGGGACTCGGCGGCGGCCAGGCGCGCGGCGTCCGCCACGACGGTCGCCTGGTGCTTGAGTGCCCGCGGGTCCGTGCCGTCCGCGGAGGCGGCCAGGGCCTCCGCTGCCAGCGCGAGGCCGTACAGCGTCTTGGCCACGGAGTCGTGCATCTCGCGTGCCAGGCGGGCCCGTTCGGACTCCACGGCCTCCGCGACGGCGAGCCTGCTGGTCGCCTCGGCCAGGGCCTGTCCCGCCGTGCCGAAGCGGAACAGCAGATTGCGCAGGGTGACTCCGATGATGCCCGCGCCGACGCAGAAGCCCGCGATGAGCAGGGTGTTGGAGCCCGCTCCCGGCCGGTGTTCCCAGGCCCTGAACACCGTGAGCAGCACGGTGAGCTGGAATCCGGTGAACACTCCCGCGCCGCGCCAGCCGTACAGCAGGCCCGACAGGAGCGGGGTGCAGACGGTGGCGTAGGCGAGCGGGGAGGCGGGGGACGCGGTCAGGAGCAGGACCGCGCCGAAGGTGAGGTCCAGGCCCATCAGGGTCGGGTGGGCGAGGAGGCGGGGGCCGAAGCGGTCCCAGTCCCGGAGCATGGCGTAGGAGCCCATGACGCCGAGGACGGCCGCGGCGAGGACCGCCCAGCGCAGGAAGCCGCCGGTGGCGTTCGTCATCGCGAAGGGGGCGCCGACCGCGATGGCCGCGAGGCGGACCGCGAAGGCCTGCCGGCACAGGGCCTGGAGGGCGTTGAGCTGGAGGCGGATGCCGCCGGGCGCGGGGGCGTCGTCCGCGAGGTAGCCGGTGCCCCGTTCACGTCCGCGCGCGAGCCGGAGGGACCGGTGCGCGCGGCTTCGCGCGAGCCGGAGGGTCCGGCTCAGGTGCTCGCGGACCGCGTGACCCCGGCCCCTGGGGAGGCTCTTCATCAGCGCCCCAGGATCGAGCCGAAGTCGGTGCCCGAGCCCAGGAACATGCCCGTCGCGATGAGGATCATCGTCGCCGGGAGCATGAACACCAGGGTGACCATCGTGGCCTTGGGGATGGTCTTGGCGGCGCGGCGGCGGGCGTTCTGGGCGTCCGTGCGGCGCATGTCGGTGGCGAGCTGGATGAGGGTCTCGGCGATCGGGGAGCCGAGTTCCTCGCCCTGCTGGAGCGCCGAGACGAACTGGGCCACCTGCTCGGAGGAGTTGCGCCTGCGCAGTTCGTCGAAGGCCTGGCGGCGGCTGACGCCCATGTCCATCTGGCGCAGGGTGATGCGCAGTTCGTCCGCCCAGGGCCCCTCGTACTTCTCCGCGACGCGGTCCAGGGCCTGGCGGAAGCCGAGGCCCGCGGAGACGACGACGGCGAGGACGTCGAGGAAGTCGGGCAGGGTGCGGTCGATGACCTCCTTGCGCTCCCGGACGGCCTGCCAGATGAGGGCGTCCGCGGCGAGCAGTCCGAACGCCAGGGTGAGCACGGCGAAGAGGAGCTGGCCGTTGGAGAGGAAGACCAGGCCGAGGACGACGCCGAAGACGCCGTAGACCGCGCGGCGGGCCGCGTAGCGATTCAGGGTCAGACCACCGGGGTTGCCGGCCATGTCGATGCGCCGGCGTTTGGCGTCCACGCGCCGGGGGCCCATCAGACGCAGGACGGTCGGCGCGAAGCGCATGCCGAGGCGGTCGACGGCCGAGTCCGCAGCCGAGACACGGGTGCCGCCGACCTCCAGTGCGAGCTGGAGGTCGCTGGGGAGTTTGGCCTCGGAGCGGATCATCCGGACGCCCAGGAGGACGCCCGCGACGGCCGCGCCCATCAGGACGGCGAGCAGCAGCGACAGCATGGTGACCCCTCCTTCACACTTCGATCTTGCCGAGCCGACGGATGACGAAGAAGCCCACGGTGTAGAGGCCGAGGGCGAGCAGGACGAGCCCCTGGCCGAGCGCGGAGCCGGTGACGCGGGCCAGGGCCCCCTCGTTCGAGGAGTTGATCAGCACCAGTGAGCCGATGCCGAGGAAGGGGACCGTGAAGGCGGTCGCGTTGACCTCGGAGAGCATGGTGCGGACCTCGCGGCGGGTCTCCTTGCGGTCCTCCAGGGTCTGGGTGAGGTTGCGCAGGGAGCTGACGACCGAGCCGCCCGCCTTGTTGGCCAGGACGAGGGTGGTGACGAGGACGATCAGCTCGCGGGAGGGCAGCCGTTCGGCGAGTTCCCCGAGGGCGTCGTCGATCGTGCGGCCCAGCATCAACTGGTCTGCCACGTGCGCGAGTTCCTCACCGGCAGGGGCCTCCAGCTCCTCCGCGGCCATGGCGAGCGCCGTGCGCAGGGCGAGGCCGGCCGCCGCCGCGTTCGCCAGCAGACGGGCCACGTCGGGGAGTTGGTTGATGAACGCCTCGATGCGCTTCTGGCGCTGCCAGTTGAGGAAGACGGCCGCGCTCCACACTCCGAGGACGCCGGCGATCGGGCCGAAGAAGGGGGCCAGGGTGGCGGCGGCGATCAGCCACAGGGCGACGACCACGGCGGTGACGTAGGTGAAGAACTCCCCCGCCGTGAGATCGAGTCCGGTGGCGGTCAGGCGCAGGTGGATCGTGCGGCCGAGGCGGGTGCGGCGCAGCCGTCGGTCGACGCCCGCGAAGCGGCGTGTCCTGCCGTCCGCCGTGTGCGCCGGGCCGCCGCCGGAGAGCCGGTCGAGGAGCTCCCGTCGCTGGGCGCGGCCCGAGGCGTAGGTGTGCACGCCCGCGACGGCGAGCGTGCCGCCGAGGATCGTCCCGCCGAGGGCGAGGAGCGCGGGGTCGTTCATGGCTGCCTCTCTTCGGAGGTGGGCGGCACGGGAGCAGGTCGCGCGAAGGCACGGGACCCGGAAGCGGGTGGCCCGGAAGCGGGTGGCCCGGAAGCGGGTGGCCCGGAAGCGGGTGGCCCGGAAGCGGGTGGCCCGGAGGCAAGGGCCCCAGGGGCGAGGGAATCCGTGGTGGGGGGCGTCATCCGATGGCCTGCCTGGTGTCGAGTGCGTCGATGGCCTCGGCGACGCCGAAGGCGGGCGGCAGCGGCTCGCCCGCGACGTACAGCTTCTCCGCGACCGGGCGCGGGAGCGGAAGGTGCTCGAAGTGGCCCCGTACGACACGGTCGGGGCCGACCGGGCGGGGCACGAAGCGGGTGACGGGGGTGACGCGGAACTGTTCGCGGCCGTGCGAGACGAGCAGCGCGACCTCCGTGACCTTGCGGGAGCCGTCGGCGCCCCGGGAGAGCTGGACGACGACGTCGACGGCGGAGTTGATCTGGTCCTTGAGCGCCTCGAACGGGATCTGGACCTCGGACATCGAGCCGAGGGTCTGCAGGCGCATGAGGGCGTCCTCGGCGGAGTTCGCGTGGACGGTGGCGAGCGAGCCGTCGTGGCCGGTGGACATGGCCTGGAGCATGTCGAGGGTCTCGCCGCCGCGGACCTCGCCGACGATGATCCGGTCGGGGCGCATGCGCAGGGAGTTGCGGACCAGGTCGCGGATGGTGATCTGGCCCTTGCCCTCCACGTTCGGGGGGCGTGATTCGAGGCGGACGACGTGCTCCTGCTGGAGCTGGAGTTCGGCGGAGTCCTCGATGGTGATGATCCGCTCGTGGGAGGGGATCAGGCCGGAGAGCGCGTTGAGCAGGGTGGTCTTGCCGCTGCCGGTGCCCCCGCTGACGATGACGTTGAAACGGGCCCGGACGAAGGCGGCGAGCAGCATGAGCGTCTGCTCGTCCAGCGAGCCGAGGCCGATGAGCTCCGGGAGCGTGTACGCGCGGGGGAAGCGGCGGATGGTGAGGGTGGGGCCGGTCAGGGCGAGCGGCGGGATGACGACGTTGACGCGCTCGCCGGTGGGCAGGCGGGCGTCGACCATCGGGTTGGACTCGTCGACGCGGCGGTTGACGGTCGAGACGATGCGTTCGATGGTCTGCATGAGCTGCTCGTTGGAGGCGAAGCGCAGCGGCAGTTGTTCGACGCGGCCGGCCCGCTCGACGAAGATCGAGTCGGGGCCGTTGACCATGATCTCGGTGATGGAGGCGTCGGCGAGGAGCGGTTCGAGGACGCCGAGTCCGAGTGCCTCGTCGACGACCCGGCGGATCAGCTGGGAGCGTTCGGCGGTGGAGAGGACCGGGCCCTCGCGGCTGATGATGTGGCCGAGGACGCGTTCGAGCCGGACCCGGCGTTCGGCCGCGGCCAGGCTGGACATCTCGGCGAGGTCGATCTCCTCGAGGAGCTTGGCGCGGTAGACGGCGACGAGGTGTCCGTCCTCACGGGCGGGTCCCCCCTCGTCGGGGGCGGCGATACGGGAACGCAGGCTCATGGTGTCGGCTCCTCCCGGTCAGTCGTCGGTGGGCATGGTGGCGTGGCGGGTGACGGGGTAACGGCCGAAGAGGGGGATGACGTTGGGGACCGTGACCGTGACCGTGGCCGTGGTGAGGTCGGATCCGGGCCCTCCCCCCAACGACACGGTCGGGTTCAGCCATCCGCTCACCGCGGCCTGTCCGGCCGCCCCGCCGTCGCCGCCCTGCGAGGCGGCCCGCGCGGCCGCCCGCGCCCCGGTACCGGCCTGGTTGGCGCCGTACCCGATGAGCCCGAGCTGGATGGTCGCCATCCCGATGAGCAGCAGGATGGGCAGGAACCCGACGAACTCCAGGATGGAGACACCCCGGTCGTCCCGGAGCCGGCGCGCGGGTGCGGGTGCGACCTCGGCCGGGGCTGCGGGCGCGGCTGCGTCGTGGGTCGGGGCCGTGCCGGTACATCCGTCCGTCGCCGCTGGATCGGACGTCGGTGTGGTGTGAGGCGTCGGCCGGTCCGGACGTGAGCGACGGACATGTGATGTACCGGCACGCCCCCTTCCGCCGGACGCCGTCCGCGGGTTCGTCCTCATCCGTCGTCCCCCTCCAGCGCCGCGCCCGCCTTGCCCTCCACGTGGAAGCCCGCGTCGAAGCCGGGGAAGAACAGCGGGACGTCGACCTCGACGGTGGCCGTCATGACCTGGCCGTCCCGGCCGCAGGCGATGCCCGCGTCCTTCCAGGAGCCCGGCAGGTGCTTGCTCCCGGCCGCCGCGCAGGCACCCGCGACGTCGCCGTGGACCGCGTAGGCCGCGGTGGCGGCCCGTGCCGCCTCGTCGGCCGCGTTCCCGGCCAGGGAGTACGAGTAGCCGTACAGCACGCACTGCCACAGGATCGTCATGACGACCAGCAGCAGCGGGAACATCCCGGCGAATTCGAGGGTGACCGCTCCCCGGTCGCCGCCCCTGCCGCGCAGCGAGAGCGCGCCCCGGTCCGAGGAGGCCTTGCGGCGTCTGCCGCCGCCCCCGCCTTCCTGGGGGACCACGAGGCCCAGGTCGCCGGCGAGCGCCCACAGCGCCTGCTTGACGGTCGAGCGGGCGTCCAGGTCCTGGAGCCGGCCCGCGTCGACGACCGACTGGAGTTCCTTGAAGGCGGCGGGGACCGCGGTGCGGGCGACCTTGGTGCCGGTGACGCGTTCGACGAGGGACGGCTGGATCTCCGCACCGCGCGCGAAGCGGTTCACGACCGTGGTGGTTTCCTCCGCCTTGCGGATCTGGAGGCGGTCCCACATGCGGACCATGCGTTTGGCGGCGCGTACGGCGATGACGTCGGGGGTGACGAGCAGCAGGGCCCGGTCGGCCATCTCGACGGCCGCGGCGGTGGCCGAGTTCATCTGGGAGCCGCAGTCGACGACGACGACGTCGTGGCGGGAGCGCAGCGCGGAGAGGATCTGGCGGGCCACCCGGTCGGTGACCTCCTCGCCCCGTTCCCCCTCGGCCGGCGCGAGCAGGAGGGCGATGCCGCTGTCGTGGAGGTAGACGGCGTCCTGGAGGACGCGCGGGTTGATGTCGGCGATGGCCGCGAGGTCGGCCACCGACCGGCGGAACTGCACGTCGAGGTACGAGGCCACGTCGCCGGACTGGAGGTCCAGGTCGAGCAGCGCGACGGTGCGCCCCGAGGCCTTCGCGGCGAGGGCGAGCTGGACCGCGGTGACGGTCGCGCCGACGCCGCCCTTCGCACCGGTCACGGTGACGACGGTGCCGCCGGGGCCCGTGTACAGCTCGGGTGCGCCGCTGTGCAGGTGGCGGCGCATTCCGGCGGACCAGGCGGCGGCGGCCTGGACGCGTTCGGCGAGGGCGTCGTAGCCGAGCGGGAGGCCGATGATGCCGCGGGCGCCGGAGTCCATGGCGGCGGTGAGGACGCCGGTGCTGGTGTCGGCGGTGATGAGGACGACCCCGACGGCCGGGAAGCGCATCACCAGGTCGCGGATCAGGTCCAACGCCGGTACCGGGCCGATCCGTTCGTGGACCAGCACGACTTCGGGCAGCTCGTCCAGGGACTCCGCGGCGAGGCGCGCGAGGGTGTCCAGCAGGGCGGTCGAGTCGGCTACGGGCGGGACGGGTTCGGTGTCGGCGAGCTGGCTCAGCAGGGTGGTGAGCGCGCGGGCCGAGTCGATGTCGCCGACGGCGGGAAGGATACGGATGGTCATCGGCGAAGCTCCTCGCTCGCGTGCCGCGCGCCGGCTCCTGTGCCCGGCACCGCGCGCGGTCGCGGCCGCGTCCCGGACCGGGGGCCTAGCGCCTGCCGTGTCCGCGTCGTCCGTGCCGGCCGCGTACGCGGCCCCGGGCACCGCCCCGTGGGCATGGACCTCATGCGCGGCCTCCTACTTGTCCTCGTCGAGGGTGTACGTACGGTCGCCGGGCGCCACGGTCGTGTCGGAGCCGCTGGCGACCAGGGCGAGCCGGACGTGCTCGGCGAACGACTCGGCGTACGCGACGCGTTGGGCGTCGGCGGTGCCGAGCGCGAAGGTGATGGGCACCGCCTGGGCGGCGCTGTTGCGCCGGTCGGCGCTCGACTGGTCGGGTTCGAGGGCGGTGAGCTTGCCGACGTCGATGACGCGGGCGTTCTCGACGATCACCTTGGACTGGTCCCTGCCCTTGTCGTTCTCGGCCTTGAAGGTGGCGTAGATGTTGACCCGCGAGCCGGGGTCGATCTTGCCCGCGACACCGGTCGACGCGTCGATCATGATGGCGATCTCCTGCTGGCCGGGGGCCAGCTGCGGCTTGTCGACGATCATGTCGGCCTGGAGCAGGGAGCCCTTCTGCAGCCGGGTGACGGCGATCTTCCCGCGGACGCGGGCGAGGTCGGTGACGGCGGTGGACGACAGCCACCGCTCGGGCATCGAGATCTTCTCGAACTGGTCGGCGGACAGCTCCTTGTAGGGCGCGATGTCGCTCTTGAGGCGGTACGCCGTGACCTCCGGGCCGACCTTGGAGTTCACGTCGCGGATCACCGAGAGGACTCCGGCGAAGGCGCCGAGGGCGCACAGGACCGAGAGGACCAGCAGGATGACGCCGCGGCGCTGGCGCGAGTTCACTGAATCTCACCTCGTGGGGCGGTACCGGGGAGTGGACCGGGCTGTCGTTCCTGCCGGGGATCCGGGGGTCGGCCTCCGGGACAATGCAGCATGTTCAGGACAACCTCGATCTAGGGGACGGCGGGTCCGGGCAGTGGGGCCCGATGTGCGGTTCGGTCGGACTTCGGTCGTGCCTGGTGCGCTGTTCGGTCGTGCTCCGGTCGTGCCTGGCGCTGTTCCGATGTGCCGGTGGTGCTGTGCCGGTGGCGCTGTGCGGTGGTGCTGCGCCGGTGTGCCCGGGGTGCCTATGTGACGCCTCGGGGCAGAGCGGCACGCACCGGAGAAGCTGCCCGGACGGTGGTGGCCGGAAGCTCCTGCGCGGAGGGCGGCGCGAGCGGGGCGGCACAGAACCCGCAGCGGTCGCCGATGAGTTCGAGGCCGCACCAGCGGCACTCGTCCCGCCGGACGGACGAGACGAGCTGATAGAGGACGGACACGTCGTGCAGTCCGGCGGCGAACTCGACGAGCCGGTTCGTCCCCCACCAGCGGACCGATTCCCCGGGCAGCGGGACGGTCGCGGCGCCCTGGACCTGCCAGGCGGGCGCGAGGGTCGAGGTGACCCAGTCGGAGGGCGGCTGACCGGCCGCCGAGAGCAGCCGGGTCCCGAACTCCGGTCCGGGCAGCTCCTCCTGGCCGACTCTGATCAACTCGGCCCGGGGGTTGGCCAGTACGGCGAACTGGGCGCCCGGCACCCATGACTTGGCGTGCGACGTCAGCGAGACGGGGACCCGGTCGAGCTTGGCGACCGAGCCGAGCAGGGCGCCGGCGTAGATGTAGTGCGCGAGGAGCCGGGCGGCGGAGGCGAGCACGCCGGGACTGAAGTCGCAGACCGACAGCTGGCGTAACTGCTGGGCCAGCAGGGCGATTCCGAGCGGCGGCAGGTCGATGCCGAGCAGCGCGATGCGGTCGCTCTCCAGGACGGAGCGGACGGTGTGCAGCCGCCGGGTGACGGCACTCTCGGCGGCGGCGGGGTAGAGGGAGATGACGTACCCGTGCTGTTCGATGAGGGCGTGCATCCCGGTGAGGGAGTCCTCCAGGGTGCCGAGCGGCTGGACGACCGCCGGCGGGGTCTGCCGGTCGTGCGGCGGAAGCACCAGATCGGGACTGGTGACGGCTATCGCGGTCGGCACGCTGCACACACCCCGTTCGCTGCGGCGAGGTGGTCAACCATCGCCTCAGATCGCCCCTTTGTCGCCATAGAGCGTCACGGACGTTTCCCGTACGGCCGCGGATCGCCACTGTGACGCCCTCTTGCATCAGCACCATATCCACGGCATGGCCCGCTCAACACACAATCTCCGAGATCATCTCACCGAAGGTGCGGGCGTGATCAACGGAGAGTAAGACGTCTCAAAAACAACTGGGCTCTCCCATAAGGGACTTGGCGTGACGCGGGACTTGACAACCCGATTGGTCTGGACCAACTTGTATGCACCGGCGGTGGCCACCGTTCCGTTCCCCCTCCCCTCCCCCACCTCTCCCTGGAGGACCCAGTGGACCGCGTCACCCGTATGCCCGGACGGAGATGGGCGGGAGCCCTCGCCGCCGCCGTCACCGCGTCCGTCCTCTCCCTCACCGGTCTGGCCGGCCAGGCCCAGGCCGCCGACGTCAACAACGTGAAGAACGGGGGCTTCGAGTCCGGGCTGAGCAACTGGACCTGTTCGGCGGGCAGCGGCACGACCGTCTCCTCGCCGGTGCACGGCGGTGCGGCCGCCCTGAAGGCCACGCCCGCGGGGCAGGACTACGCCCAGTGCTCGCAGTCCGTCGCCGTGAAGCCCAACTCGACGTACACGCTGAGCGCCTGGGTGCAGGGGGCGTACACCTACATCGGGGCGAGCGGCACGGGGACGACGGACGTCTCGACCTGGACGCCCAACACCACCTGGACGCAGCTCTCGACCACCTTCACCACCGGTGCCTCGACGACGTCGGTGACGGTCTGGACGCACGGCTGGTACGGGCAGCCCGCCTACTTCGCGGACGACGTCTCGGTGTTCGGCCCCGACGGCGGCGGTGGCGGCGACCCGGCCCCGACGGTTCCGGCGACCCCGGCGGGCCTCGCCGTGTCCTCCACGACCTCCTCGTCCGTCTCGCTCGCCTGGAACACGGTGTCGGGCGCGACCGGCTACAACGTCTACCAGGGCGGCTCCAAGGTCCAGGCGGTGACCGGAACCTCCGCGACCGTCTCGGGGCTCTCCGCCTCCACGGCGTACTCCTTCCAGGTCACCGCGACCAACTCGGCCGGTGAGTCGGCGAAGTCGTCGGCCGTGACCGGGACGACGACCGCGTCCGGCGGTGGCGGGGGCGGCGGGGGTACCGTGCCCGCGCACGCCGTGACGGGCTACTGGCAGAACTTCAACAACGGCGCGACCGTGCAGAAGCTCTCCGCCGTGCAGTCGCAGTACGACATCATCGCCGTCGCCTTCGCCGACGCCACGAGCACGCCCGGCGCCGTGAGCTTCACGCTCGACTCGGCCGGACTCGGCGGCTACACCGTCGACCAGTTCAAGGCCGACATCAAGGCCAAGCAGGCCGCGGGCAAGAAGGTCGTCATCTCCATCGGCGGCCAGAACGGCACCATCTCGGTGAGCGACTCCACCTCGGCCACGAACTTCGCCAACTCCGTCTACTCCCTGATGCAGACGTACGGCTTCGACGGCGTGGACATCGACCTGGAGAACGGCCTCAACGCGACCTACATGTCCCAGGCGCTGCGGTCCCTGTCCGCGAAGGCGGGCTCGTCCCTGGTCATCACCATGGCCCCGCAGACCATCGACATGCAGTCCACGTCGAACTCCTACTTCCAGACCGCCCTGAACATCAAGGACATCCTCACCGTCGTCAACATGCAGTACTACAACAGCGGTTCGATGCTCGGCTGTGACGGCAAGGTCTACTCGCAGGGTTCGGTCGACTTCCTGACGGCGCTCGCCTGCATCCAGTTGCAGGGCGGTCTCGACGCTTCCCAGGTCGGCCTCGGCCTCCCCGCCTCCACCAGCGGCGCGGGCAGCGGCTACGTCTCGCCGACCATCGTGAACAACGCCCTCGACTGCCTGACCAAGCTCACCAACTGCGGTTCGTTCAAGCCCTCCAAGGCCTACCCGGCCCTGCGCGGCGCGATGACCTGGTCGACGAACTGGGACGCCTCGGCGGGCAACGCCTGGTCGAACGCGGTGGGCCCGCACGTGCACGCACTGTAGGTCCGGCGACCCGCTTCCCCCCTTCCCCGGCGGTTCGCCTTCCGGCCCCGCTCGTCGCAGTCGCGGCGGGCGGGGCCGCTGCCGTTGCGGGCACCGGCCCCGCGGGGCCGGTGCCGCCCGGCGGGGTGGGCCGGGTCGGGGCCGGTGCCGCTCGGCGAAGACGGAGCGGGTGCCGCTCGGCGCGGCGGGCGCGGCCGATTCCCGCCGACGGCTCTTTGTCGTCTATTGACCTGCTCATGCCATAACCCTCACCATGAGCGCCACACCCGCACCAGGCACGTCACCTTGAGCCACTCCGCGGCTCCGCTCCCCCACAATTCCGGAGATCCCGGGATTACCGGAGAAACAAGGAGACTTCATGCGACTTCGCCCACGTGGCAGCGGAAGCGCCGACGGCAGAGGCAGAGGGGGCCGGCGCACCGCCGCCCTCGCCGTCCTCGCGGCGCTCGCCCTCGCGGCTCCCCTGACCGCCACCGCCACCGACGCCACGGCGAGCGGGGCCAGGGTCCTTCGACCCTCGCCCGACGACGTCAGGCAGTACGAGATCCACCAGAGCTCGACCCCCGCGTCCCGTACCGAGATCCAGCGGTCGGGAGTCACCGTCGACGAGGCCGACGAGGAGACCGTCGTCGTCTCGGGCCGCGCGGACCAGATCGCCGCACTGCGCAGACAGGGCTACGACGTCACACCGCTGGGCGCGGCGCCCGACCGCTCCCCGGCCGCCGGCGACGTACGCCTGTTCGACTTCCCGACGGCGGACGCGAAGTACCACAACTACGCCGAGATGAACACGGAGATCGACCAGCGGCTCGCGGCCTATCCGGGCATCATGAGCAAGCGGGTGATCGGCAAGTCCTACCAGGGCCGGGACATCGTCGCCATCAAGGTCAGCGACAACGTGGCGACCGACGAGAACGAACCCGAGGTCCTGCTCACCTTCCACCAGCACGCCCGTGAGCACCTCACGGTGGAGATGGCGCTGTACCTGCTGCGCGAGCTCGGAGCCGGCTACGGCAGCGACTCCCGGGTCACAAACATGGTGAACAACCGCGAGATCTGGATCGTCCCGGACCTCAACCCGGACGGCGGCGAGTACGACATCGCGACCGGGTCCTACCGCTCGTGGCGCAAGAACCGCCAGCCCAACTCCGGCTCCTCGTACGTCGGTACGGACCTGAACCGGAACTGGAACTACAAGTGGGGCTGCTGCGGCGGCTCTTCGGGCTCCACGTCCTCCGAGACCTACCGCGGCGCGTCGGCCGAGTCGGCGCCCGAGGTGAAGGTGGTCGCCGACTTCGTGCGGAGCCGGGTCGTCGGCGGCAAGCAGCAGATCACCGCCGGGATCGACTTCCACACCTACAGCGAGCTGGTGCTGTGGCCGTTCGGGTACACGACCTCCGACACGGCCACCGGAATGACGGCGGACGACGCCGCCGCGTTCAAGGCCATCGGCCAGAAGATGGCCGCCAGCAACGGGTACACGGCCGAACAGTCCAGTGATCTGTACATCACGGACGGCTCGATCGACGACTACCTCTGGGGCACCCAGAAGATCTTCGACTACACCTTCGAGATGTACCCGACGTCCAGCTCCGGCGGCGGTTTCTACCCGCCCGACGAGGTCATCGAGCGGGAGACGTCCCGCAACCGGGACGCCGTGCTCCAGCTCCTGGAGAACGCCGACTGCATGTACCGCTCCATCGGCAAGGCGGCGCAGTACTGCTCCTAGGGGACGGCGCGCCGGCCCGGCCGGCCGGTGACCGGGGGTCCGCGTGCCCTTCCTGACCGGGCACGCGGACCCCCTTACCGCTTACGGCTTCTCGACGGCCTCGACCGCGTCCGCCGTGCCGTCCGCCGCGGTCGCCTCGGAGCCCTCGGAGCCCTTGGAGTCCTCGGAGCCCTCGGATTCCTTGGAGTCCTCGGGCGCGTCCGACCCGGCCGTCACCGCGGACTCCTCCACGGCCTCGGCGTCGTCATCGTCCTCGAAGTAGGCGTCCAGGACGGCGTCGAGCTGCGCCTCCCACTCCTTGTGACGTGCCCGGGCGTTCGCCTCGATCTCGATCGGGTACCAGCGGCGCTCCGGCGTGTGCACCGTGATGGTGAACCGCTTGCCGAAGCGCGGCGTCTCCGTCTCGACGGCGCCGATCTCGTCCCAGCGGAACTCCGCCTCCTGGTCGTCCAGACGCAGCAGGACACCGCTGTGGTCGACCCTGATCGAGGCACGCCGGTCGGAGGCCTCGAAGACGGGACCGTCGGGGACGGGACCGCTTTCCGCGCCGGCCTCGGAGGCGGCCTCCTCCTCGGAGGCGGTCTCCTCCTCGGGCGCGGACTCCTCCTCGGGCGCGGACTCCTGAGGGGTCTCGGCGGCGGGCGCCTCGCCCGACGCCGTGCCGTCGGAGTCCGTCTCGCCGGAGACGGACTCCTCGGCGGCCTCCTCGGCCTCCACGACCGCGTCCTTCGGCTCCGCCGGCACGGGTGACGTAAGCCCGGGGATGTACGCCGGGTTCACCGCGGCGGCGTCCAGGGGCTGGCTCTTCGAACCTATGCGCTGCTCCACAGCGGGAAGTATGGTCGAAGATCCTGTGCGGGGCACAGTCAGCCCCGAATTGGCGATGCCTCTGTTACACGAAGAGAGTCATCCGAGGACGGCGAGGACGTCGATCTCGATGAGGAGTCCGGCCGGCAGACCGACGTAGACCGTCGTGCGCGCGGCGGGGGGCGCGGTGAGGCCCTGTTCGTCGAAGTACCGGTTGTAGATCTCGTTCATCTCGGCGAAGTGGCCGGTGTCCGTGAGGTAGACGCGGATCATCATCGCGTCGTCCCAGCCGGATCCGCCCTCCTCGAGGACGGCCTTGACGTTGGCGAGCGTCTGGAGGGTCTGCTCGCGCAGGGTCGGGCCGGCGGGCGTCGGGGGCCTGCCCTCCTCGGCGGGCAGGAAGCCGACCTGTCCGGCGACCTGGAGGATGTTCCCCTTCCGTACGCCGTGCGAGAACCTGGCCGGCGGGGCGGCGTGGGTCGCGGGAGTGAGGGCGGTCTTGTCGGTCATGCGGTGCTCATTCCTTCGGGGTCTTCCGCGGTGGGGGCTTTTCCGGAGTACTCGCGGCTGATGGCGTCCGCCGTACGGCGCACCAGCGGGAGCAGGGTGAGGAGTTCCTCGGCGGTGACGACGACGTTGGGCGCGGAGACCGACAGGGCGGCGGCGACCCGTCCGTCGGCGCCGCGCACGGGGGCGGCGACACAGTTGATGGATTCCTCGTGGCCGCCGAGGTCGGCGGCCCAGCCCTGTTCGCGCACCGTCGCCAGTTCCTTCAGGAAGGCGGGCGCGTCGGGGGTCGAACGGGCTGTGTACCGGGGGTAGTCGAGCTTGTCGGCGACGGCGCGGCGCTCGGCCTCGGGCAGGTCGGCGAGGAGCAGTTTGGCGACCGCGGCGACGGTGATGGCGACGGGTTTCCCGATCCGTGAGTACATCCGCACCGGGTAGCGGCTCTCCACCTTGTCGATGTAGAGCACCTCGTTCTCCTCGTACACGGCGAGATGGACGGTGTGTCCGCAGTTCTCGCCCAGCCGGACGAGGTGGGGGTGGGCGATCTCGCGGACGTCGAGGTTCTCGACGGCCTCCTGGGCGAGGGCGAAGAGCCGGGCGCCGAGCCGGTAGCGCTGGTCGGACTGGCGGTACACCAGGCCGTGTTCGTGCAGGGTGCGCAGCAGGCGCAGGGCCGTGGACTTGTGGACGCCGAGACGGTCGGCGACCTGGCCGAGGTCGGCGGGGCCCTCGGCGAGCAGCGGCAGGATGCTCAGCGCTCGGTCGACGGTCTGGCTCATGGCGTACGTACCTCCTCGGCGGCCCGTGCGTCGGCTTCGGTCCAGCCGGGGCCGAGACGAAGTGTCTCCCAGGCACGGTCGTCGAGAGCGGTGAGCCGGTCGGCGTGCCCCCGGGCGGGTGGCGCGGCGAGGTCGTCCGGGACGGTGAGGGCGGCGGCGGCCGTCAGATGGCCGTGCCGCAGCCGGTCGCGGGCGGGAAGGCCGCGCAGGGTGGCGGAGAGGAACCCGGCGGCGAAGGCGTCACCGGCGCCGACGGCCGCGACGACGTCGACGTGCGGGGCGGGCACGAAGACGGCGACGTCGGCGGCGTCCGCGTCGCCGGCGACCACGGCGTCCGCGTTCCTGGCGAACATGACGGCTCCGGCCCCGCCGTCCTTGACGACCAGGACGTCCGGTTCGGGCAGCGCCTCGCGGATCGCGTGTGCTCCGCGCAGTCCCCAGGCCTCGCGGGCCTCGTCGTCGCCGACGAAGACGATGTCGGCGCCGCGTGCGAGGTCGAGCAGGACGCGCGGTCCCCCGGGGCGGCCGCGCCACAGGCCGGGGCGGTGGTTGACGTCGAAGGAGACGAGCGGACGGCCCCTTCGGGGTGCGGTCAGTTCGCGCATCAGGGCCAGGCAGCCGTCGGAGAGCGCGGCGGTGATGCCGGAGAGGTGGAGCACGCGGCCCGAGCGGACGGCGGCCAGGTCGGTGTTCCGTGCCGTCATGGCGGAGGCGGCGGACCCGGCCCGGTAGTAGGCGACTTCGTGGGCGTCGGTCCCCCGGTCGCCCGCGGTGCGGAAGTAGACGCCGGTCGGGCGGGCGGGATCCCTGCGTACGGCGGAGGTGTCGACGCCGTACGCGGCGATCGCCGCCACCAGGTGGTCGCCGAACCCGTCGGCGCCGACCCTGCCGACCCAGCGGGCGGAATGACCGGCGCGGGCCAGCGCGCAGGCCACGTTCGACTCGGCGCCGCCGATGCCCCGAAGAAACGAGGGCACGTCGGCGAGGCGTCCGGCCCGGGTGGGCAGGAAGGTGACCATGGACTCGCCGAGCGCCACCACGTCGACGGTGCCGGCACCCGTGCCGGGGGGCTCGGCACCGGCGGGTCCGTTGCTGGTCACGGTGGTCGGGGCTCCTCGCTCTGGCGGCCGACGGCGGCGAACGGCACCGTTGACCCTGCGTCGGCTGAGATGTTAGACAGCCGTAAACAACATGCGCAATGAGCGTTGCAGATGATGCAACGCACTGACAGGCCGAGGAGGCCCCATGAGTGCCGACAGCGCCGCCGCACCGCTGGCCGCTCTCGCCGCGGAGCGCGTCGACCACCGGTTCAAGGGCCTGCCCCCGGACGCCGACGGTCTGAGCGTCGGCGAACTGGCCGCCCAGCGCCGCAACCTCTTCACGGACGGTTTCACCACCCCGGTCCTCGCCCTCTCCGCCGAGCGGCTGACCCACAACCTCGAACTCATGGAGACGTACGCGACCCGGCACGGCCTCGCGTTCGCCCCGCACGGCAAGACGTCCATGGCACCCCGGCTGTTCTGGCGGCAGATCGAGCACGGCGCCTGGGGCATCACGCTCGCGGTTCCGCACCAGGTCCGGGTGGCCAGGGAGTTCGGCATCGACCGGATCTTCCTCGCGAACGAGCTGGTCGATCCGGCGGCCCTCGGCTGGATCGCCGCCGAGCTGGCCGCGGACCCGGACTTCGAGTTCGTCTGTTACGTCGACTCGGTGCGCGGGGTGGAGCTGATGGACGCCGCGCTGCGCGGGAGCGCCCGCCCGCTGGACGTGGTCGTCGAACTCGCGGCGGGAGCGGGCGCCCGGACCGGCGCGCGGACGGAGGAGGAGTGCGCGGCGGTCGCCGACGCGGTGGCGGCGACGGCGACGCTCCGGCTGGCCGGCGTCGCGGGGTACGAGGGCGAGGTGCCGGACGCGAACCCGGAGCGGGTGCGCGCCTGGCTGCGGCGGCTGACCGCGCTCGCGGCGGCCTTCGACGCCGCCGGACGCTTCAAGGACATCGACACGATCGTCGTCAGCGCGGGCGGCAGCGCCTGGTTCGACGCGGTCGCGGACGTCTTCGCCGAGATCCCCGGCCTCTCGCTCCCCGTGCTGAAGCTGCTGCGCTCGGGCGCGTACGTCTCGCACGACGACGGCCACTACCGCAGGCTCACCCCCTTCACCCGCGTCCCGGACGAGGGCGCCCTGCACCCGGCGTTCCGCCTCTGGTCGCAGGTCGTCTCACGGCCCTCCCCCGAGCAGGCCTTCACCAACGCCGGCAAGCGGGACGCGGCCCACGACCTCGACCTTCCCTTCGCCCAGGTCGTACGCCGCGGCGGCACCGAACACCCGGCGGCCGGCATCGAGGTGAGCGGACTGTCCGACCAGCACGCCTGGCTGCGCACGGCACCCGGGGCGGACCTGGAGGTCGGCGACTGGGTCGGCATGGGCCTGTCCCATCCGTGCACGTCCTTCGACAAGTGGCAGCTGATCCCGCTGGTCGAGTCGGACGGCACGGTCGTCGACTACATCCGTACGTACTTCTAGGGACCCGTACGCGCCTCCCGGGTCCCGGGAGGTACGCACCCTCCCGGGACCCCTGCGCCCCGGAGATCCGCACGCCCTCCAGAGACGGGAGACGCCCCATGGACCACGCCGACCTGGTCGTCCAGGACGTGGACGTCGCCGACGGCAGCGGCGCCCCCACGTACCGCGCGGACGTGGCCGTCAAGGGCGGCCGGATCGTCGCGATCGTCAAGGAGGCCGCGGCGGCCGGCTGCCAACGGCCGCGCGGCACCCGGGAAATGGACGCCGAGGGCCTGGTCCTGGCCCCCGGCTTCATCGACATGCACGCGCACAGCGACCTGGCGCTGCTGCGGGACCCGGACCACAGCGCGAAGGCCGCCCAGGGCGTGACCCTCGAGGTCATCGGCCAGGACGGCCTGTCGTACGCGCCGGTCGACGACCGCACGCTGGCCGAGGTCCGCCGGACGATCACCGGCTGGAACGGCCACGGCGACGACATCGACTTCGACTGGCGCTCGGTGGGCGAGTACCTGGACCGCCTCGACCACGGCTTCGACGGCCAGGGCATCGCGGTGAACGCCGCCTACCTCGTCCCCCAGGGCACCGTCCGCATGCTCGCCGTCGGCTGGGAGGACCGCGAGGCCACTCCTCAAGAGCTGGACCGGATGCGGCGGTTGGTGGCGGACGGGCTGCGCGAGGGCGCGGTCGGCATGTCCTCGGGGCTGACGTACACCCCCGGGATGTACGCGCGGGACGCCGAACTCACCGCCCTGTGCCGGGTGGTGGCGGAGCACGGCGGCTACTGGTGCCCGCACCACCGCTCGTACGGGGCGGGCGCCCTGGAGGCGTACGAGGAGATGGTGACCCTCACCCGCGAGGCGGGCTGTCCGCTCCATCTCGCCCACGCCACCATGAACTTCGGGGTGAACGAGGGGAAGGCGCCGGAGCTGCTCGCCCTGCTCGACAAGGCGCTGGCGCAGGGCGCGGACATCACCCTCGACACCTACCCGTACACCCCCGGGTGCACCACGCTGGCGGCGCTGCTGCCCGGCTGGGCGGGCGAGGGCGGCCCGGAGGCGTTGCTCGCCCGGCTGCGGGACGACGACACCGCCGAACGGATCCGGCACCACCTGGAGGTCGTGGGCGCCGACGGCTGCCACGGCGTTCCCGTCGCGTGGGACACGATCGAGATCTCGGGGGTGAACGACCCCGGGCTCGCCCCGTACGTCGGCAGGACCGTCCGGGAGTCCGCCGCTCTGCGCGGCGAGGAACCCTGGACCACCGCCCGGCGGCTGCTGGTCGAGGACCGGCTCGGCCCCACGATCCTGCAGCACGTCGGCCACGAGGAGAACGTCCGGACGATCATGCGGCACCGCGCGCACACCGGCGGCTCGGACGGCATCCTGCACGGCGCCAGGCCGCACCCGCGCGCCTACGGCACCTTCCCGCACTATCTCGGCCACTACGTGAGGGAGTTGGGCGTCCTGACGCTGGAGGAGTGCGTCGCCCACCTCACCGGCCGGCCCGCCGCCCGGCTGCGGCTGCCCGACCGCGGTCTCGTCCGCGAGGGGTACCGCGCCGACCTGGTCCTCCTCGACCCGGCGACGGTCGCGGCGGGCTCGACCTTCGCGGCGCCGCGCACCCTGCCCACCGGCGTCCCGCACGTCCTGATCGACGGGCGTTTCGTCGTCGAGGACGGGCGCCGGACGGACGTGCTGGCGGGACGGGCGGTCCGCCGCACGGCGTGACCGCCCGCCCTCCCGCGGTGTTACGGCTTGGGCAGGACGCACCCGCTCAGGCTCAGGTCGAGCTTGTTGCCCGTCGTGAAGCAGGCCGGGATCTGGTAGGTCTCCTCGGCGTAGTTGATGCCCTGGCGGACGGTGACGGTGCCGTTCGCGTCGACCTCGCACGGGTTGTCGACCGTGCAGCGTTCCCCGTCCTCGTTGCCGGTGTTGTTGACGGCGACGACCTTGCCGGTGGACTGGTCGACGACCGGCGAGCCCGAGGTGCCGCCGATGGTCTGGCAGGCGGAGGTGTAGCGGACCGAGTCCTTCCAGGTCCAGTCGCCCTCCTTGAGGCGGTACACGAACCCGTCGATGTTGCAGCTGTAGAGACGCTTCCAGTAGCCGGAGGCCACGGTGATGGCGGTGCCGGCGACCGGGTGCGTGTCCTGCACGGTCAGGGCGCTGATGCCGTACGAGTTCTTGATGGTCGCGTAGGTGCTGGTGAGCTGGTAGATCGTGATGTCCGTGTCGGTCATGGTCGAGTACGCGACCTTGCTCGCGCGCAGGGTCGCGACCCTGGTGCCCGACGAGTTCAGCAGGCCGAAGGTCCGGCTGGACGACTGGCCGACGATCACTTCACCGGGGTCCGGGAAACCGGTCTCCAGGCAGTGGCCGTTGGAGAGCACGAGCGCCGGGTCGGAGTCCGCCGAGTTGGGGAAGCGGATGACCGATCCGGAGCAGTTGCTGAGTGCGACGGTCCCGGCGAGGCTGACGGCCTGGAGGGTGGGCGCCGCCGCGTGGGGAGCGGGTGCCGCGACCGCGGGTGCCGCGCCCGCCCCGGCGAGCACCAGGGCGAACAGAGCGGCGACGAGAGGCTTTCTCATGTGGGGGTCCCCTCTTGCGACTTGGGGCGGCCGAAGGTCCTCCGGCCGCCTTCCGCTGACCGGAGGTCTTCCGGCCAGTTGTTGTCATGCGCATTGTGAGGGGAGAGGGGAAAGTGAACAAGGAGCGCTTTCCGGCCTAGGAACCGGAAATTTCGTGGGCTTCCTCGGCGTAGCGGAAGAGCAGGGCGCCGCTCGTGGCGAACCTCGCGCCGAGCGCCTCGGCCCGGGCCTCGCGGTTCGGGGTGGTGCGGCTGGTGAAGAAGACGGCGGGCCCGGTGTACCGCCCGCTCTCCCGCCAGCGGCGCAGATCGCTGAGCCCCGCCTCCCGGTCCGCTCCGCGCTGCACGTCCGAGACGAGCAGGCCGATCCGGGTGGCGTCGAGGACCTGCTCGGCACGGGTACGGTCCGTGGCCGTCCAGACCCGGGCGCCCCGCGCCTCCAGCCGCTCGGTGAACTGGGTGTTGCGCTCGGGGTGGTCGTCGATCCAGAGCACCTGCATCCCGGCGTACGAGGGCCGGCCGCCGCCCGGCACCGCGGACGAGCCCGGTTCCGGTGCCCCGTCCGCGGGTTCCGGCGCCAGCCGGGGCGCCCCCCGCTGCAACTGCCCCACCAGGTCGTCCACCTCGGTGAGCGCCATCAGTTCCTCGATGAGCCGCACGAAGTTCGCGTCGAGCGCGAGCTCGGGGAAGCCGGTGGGCAGATGCTCCTCCAGCCGGGCCAGCAGCGGACCCCAGTCGTCCGGCCGGTCCGGTTCCGGCGCGAGGAGGTCGTACGCGAGCAGACAGCCCACCGCGACCGGCCAGGTCCCCTCCGCGGGCCGGGCGAACGGCTGGCTCAGCACCCGCCGGGCCGCGCGGTAGCGCAGGAACTCGCGGGCCGCGTGCACATCGGCGCCGTCACGGGCGAGCAGCACGCGGTAGAAGTCGGGGTACAGCTGCTGGAGCAGCAGGACCCGGATGACCGCCTCCGCGCTGAACGACTCCCAGACGGGGTTGAGCGCGCACTCCAGGCCGAAGCCGTTGATGAGCCGCTTGATCCGGCGCGGGTTGCGGGCCGAGCGCAGGGCGACCAGCTCGGCGAGGTGGTCGCCGAGCAGCTCCCGGATGCCGGAGCGCTCCGCGCAGCGGTCGACGTACGCGCGCACCTCGGCGGTCGCCGGAACGGGCACCCGGTAACTCGTCTGGAAGATCTTCTCCATGAACGCCGACCCGGCCGGCGACAGGTCCCGCAGCAGCCCGCTCGGCCCGAGGGCGGAGCGGTCGCAGCCGATGACGAAGGCGAGCCCCGGTACGTCCAGGTACACCTTCACCGCCTCGCACACCGCGAGCACGGTCTCCTCGGAGCAGCGGTCGAGATCGTCGATGAACACGACGAGCAGGCGCCGGGTGTCGTACGGCGCGGACTCGGCCCATTCCTGCGTCAGCCGCAGCAGCGCGTCCCGCATGGCGTTGCGGGACGCCGCGTCGACGGAGAGGTCCCGCCAGAGCCGGTCGACGAGCGGGGCGACCCCGAACGGCGCGGCCCCGAGCGTCAGCGCGGCCCGGACGGCGCCGTAGAACGCCCCCCGCTCGGACACGTGGCGCAGCGCCCGCCGCAGGAAGCGCCGGTCGAACCGCATCAGGACGGACTTGATCAGGCCTTCGAGCGCGTCGGCGCCCGTCGAGGTCCAGGCGTTGTACCAGACGGTGTGGACGCCCTCGCGGGTCAGGAGCTCGGCGTCCACGAGCCGCATCAGACTGCTCTTGCCCATGCCCCAGCCGGCGTCCACCGCGAGGGTGAGCGGGGTCGCGGCGCGCGAGTCGTGGAGCAGTTTGGCGAGTTCGCGGGCGGCCCGGCCGGTGCCCAGCAGATCGTCCCCGGGCCCGGTCACCGGCTCGTCGTTCAACAGCGAGAATTCCATGCCCTGCCTCCCCCTTGCGGCAGGGCCAACCTACTGGGACCGGCGGGGGCGGGGAGCCCTGTCAGGACCGGCCGCCGTGCCCGTGGCCGTGACCGTGCCGGACGGGGGTGCTCGTCGCCGGGGCGGTCGGGGTGGCCGAGGGGGGCGCGGTGGCGGCGGAGGCCGTGGGAGCGGTGGACGCGGAGGGCGCGAGAGCCGTGGAGGCGTCCGCGGGCGCGGAGGCGCTCGCGGACGCGCTCGCGCCCGTGGAAGCGCCGGCGGACGCCGACGCCGTGGCCGGCGGGGCCTGCAGGGGCTGCGCGGAGGCCGCGGGGGAGCCGTCGTCCGCCTGGGCCTCTCCGGTGGCCAGGCGCACCGGGCTGCGCGTGCTCACGGGCGTGCCGTCCGGTCCGCCGGCCGCCCCGGAGTCGAACACCCCGAAGACGGCGGCGCCGAGGGCGACGACGCCCACCGCGCCCCCGGCCACGGCCAGCCGTCCGGCGAGCCGGCCGCGACGGCTCTGCTCGCGCTGCTGCCGCCGCCGCTCCTGCCGTCCTCCCGGGCCGCCGGACACGGCGGGCAGAACGCTGGTGTCCTCGCCGTCCGTGTACGCCTTCCTCCAGCCGTGCGCCTCCGCGGGATCGGCGTACGTCTCATAGGCCAAAGGCGTCTCGCCGTCGCTCTGCGGGAGGTACACCGTCGGCCGGGCTTCGGGATCTCCGGACTGCCAGGACATGATCGCGCATTGTAGGGACCACCAGGGCGCCCGGCGCAGCCGGAGGACAAAATTGCCGGAACCGACACGTCTCACGTGGTGAAAAACACGCCCCGGAGCCCGGCGGGCGGCCGTAAGCTCACGGATATGCAGGTGATCCAGTCCACGAAGCTCGCCAACGTCTGCTACGAGATCCGGGGTCCGGTTCTTGAGGAGGCGATGCGGCTCGAAGCGGCCGGTCACCGCATCCTCAAGCTCAACACGGGCAACCCGGCCGCCTTCGGTTTCGAGTGTCCCCCCGAGATCCTCGAGGACATCCTCCGCAACGTCTCCTCGGCGCACGGCTACGGCGACGCCAAGGGCCTGCTCGCCGCCCGCCGCGCGGTCGTGATGCACAACCAGACCCTGGGCATCGAGACGGACGTCGATCACGTCTTCGTCGGCAACGGCGTCTCCGAGCTCATCGTGATGGCGATGCAGGCGCTGCTGGACGACGGCGACGAGGTGCTCGTACCGGCCCCGGACTATCCCCTGTGGACCGCGGCGGTCTCCCTGTCCGGCGGCACGGCCGTGCACTACCGCTGCGACGAGCAGTCCGACTGGATGCCCGACCTCGCGGACGTGGAGCGGAAGATCACCGACCGCACCAAGGCGATCGTGATCATCAACCCGAACAACCCGACCGGCGCGGTCTACGACGACGCGATGCTCCGGGGGCTGACGGACATCGCCCGGCGGCACAACCTGCTGGTCTGCTCCGACGAGATCTACGACAAGATCCTCTACGACGGCGCCACGCACACCGCGACCGCCAAGATCGCCCCGGATCTGCTCACCCTCACCTTCAACGGCATGTCGAAGGCGTACCGGGTGGCGGGCTACCGCGTCGGCTGGATGTCGGTCTCGGGACCGCGCGCGCACGCCGCCTCCTACATCGAGGGTCTGACGATCCTCGCGAACATGCGGCTGTGCGCGAACATGCCGGGGCAGCACGGAGTGGTGGCCGCGCTCAGCGGGCGCCAGACGATCGACGACCTGGTCCTGCCGGGCGGGCGGCTGAAGGAGCAGCGGGACGTCGCGCACGAGCTGCTGACCCAGATCCCCGGTGTGACCTGCGTGAAGCCGAAGGGGGCGCTGTACCTCTTCCCGCGCCTGGACCCGAAGGTCTTCAAGGTCAAGGACGACCGGCAGATGGTGCTCGACCTGCTGCGCCGCGAGAAGATCATGGTCGTCCAGGGGACGGGCTTCAACTGGCCCGAGCCGGACCACTTCCGGGTGGTCACCCTGCCGACGGTCGCGGACCTGACGGACGCGGTGACCCGGATCGGCTCGTTCCTGGACGGCTACAGCCAGCCGTGACGCGCTCCGCGCTCACCCTGCGTACGCGCCGCGTCCCAGTATGCGAACCTGCTCAACTTTAGACGAATTCCAAGCTAGGATGGCTTCCTGTCAGGCACAGGAGGCCACCCCATGTACGAACCGATCCGCTCGAAGTCGGTCCACACGATGGCCGGCGCCCCCTCCTCCGACTTCCCCCACCGGTCGCGCGAGGAGGAACTGGACATCCAGCTCGCCGGTCACCTCGCGGCCCTGCTCGCCGTCACGGACGAGATCCGCGCACTCGCCCCGTCCGCCGACCTGGACGCCGGCGCCGAGCGGCTCACCGAGCAGGTGACCCGGCTGCGCGGCGGCGCCCCACTGCGCACCCCGGCCACCGCCACTTCCGAGGCGCCCCATCTCGTGACCCTCCACCGGCGGGCCCACGCACTGGCGGGCCGCGCCCTGGTCGTCGCGGCCTCCCGCGCCGACACGGCCGCGGCGATCCTCTCCGCCGAGCGCATGGACGCCCACGCGCTCGCCGTCGAACCCCGCGAGCTGGCCTCCCGCTGAGCCCCTGGCCCGGGCCCCCGTACGGCCCCGGTCCGCGCGCCTTCGAAGCGCGCCGACCGGGTGCCACCCCCGTCTCCGCCACAGCCGCCCGCGCCGCCCCGCCGGGGGCTCCGCGCCGCGCGTAGCGGCACTTCCCCCTCCGGTTGCGTACCGGGACCCGGTGGTCACCTCGTGTTCATCCCCCGAGGCGGGGAACGTTGGATTCCGAGGTGCACGCTCCAGGCGTGAGACGCATAGCGGGAATCGTCCTGGCGGTCCTGTTGATCGGCGGAGTGGCAGCAGCCGTCGTCGCGGGCCGCACGGGTCAGGACAAGGGCACGGCAACGAAGACCGTGCGAGGAGTGATCGGTTCGGAGAAGGCGGAGTTCTTCTCCGATCCGGATGTGGTGAAGGCCCTCGCCGCCAAGGGCTACACCGTGAAGACGGAGACCTCCGGGTCCTGGGCCATGGACGGCCTCGACCTCAAGGGGTACGACTTCGCCTTCCCTTCCAGCCAGGCCCCGGCCGACGAGCTCGCGGACAAGTACCACGTCCGCCAGCCGCTGCCCCGGCCCTTCTACTCGCCCCTCGTCGTGGTGGCCCACCGCAGCGCGGCCCAGGTCCTCGCCGCCAACGGACTGGCCACCCTCGACAAGAACACCGGCACCCTGAAGATGGCCGCCTACCTCGACGCGGCCAGGCACGGGCGGACCTGGCAGCAGCTCAAGGGCGCCACGGCCCACGGTGAGCTGACCGGCACGCTGTACATCGCCACCACCGACCCGGAGACCTCCAATTCCGGCGCCCTCTACCTCGCCGCCGCGTCCTACGTGGCCGACGGCGGGCGGGTGGCCACGGACAACGCCGCCGTCGGCCGCACCGCGTCCCTGATGCACCGGCTCGTCAGTGTCCAGGGCGCCCAGCAGCCCAGCACCGACGCCGCGTTCGGCGACTTCGTCAGCGGCGCGGGCAACCCGCTCGTCCTCGTCTACGAGTCGCAGGTCGCCGCGCTGCTCACCCAGGGCAAGGACACCGGAGACCTCACGGTCCTCTACCCGGACACCACCGCCAACAGCGACCACACGGTCGTACCGCTCACGCCCGAGGGCCGCGCGCTGGGCGAACTCATCGGCACCGACCCGGTGTTGCGCCGCCTCGCCGTCCGGCACGGGTTCCGTCCGCAGGGCGCGACCGCCGAGTTCACGGCGGCCACCGCCGCCCGTTCGACCTATCTCAACCAGAAGCTGACCGGCGTCCGGCAGGCGCCCGTGCCCGCCTACAAGGTGCTGCACGAGATGGCGCGCCGGGCCGGGAACCAGGGGGAATGAGCACATGAGCAGCACCGAAGACACGTTCACCCTCACACCGCCCGAGGCCGTGGCCCCCGTGCCCCGCGAGAAGGCGGGCGGGCTCGTCCCCGTCGACCCGGGGGTACAGGACGACATGGCGCGCCGGGCCGCGGAGTACGTCGAGGGACTCGCCGTCCTGGACGCCCGCTCCCCCGAATTCGCCGGGAAGGTCGGGGAGATCGCGGGCCTGGGGGCGAGCGAGATGCGCGGCGCCGCCGCCCAGTCCAACCGCATGCTGGAGCGCACGATCCGCAGCCTGCCCGCCACGGGCGAGGACGCGCAGTCGCACGTCGCCGGCTCGCTCGTCGAACTCCGGCGCGTGGTCGAGGACCTGGACCCGCGCGAGTCGTCCGCGAGCAAGGGCAGGAAGTTCCTGTCCCGGCTGCCGGGCGGCAACAAATTGCGCGACCACGTCGCCAAGTACGCCTCCGCACAAGGCACGTTGAACAAGATCGTCGGCTCGCTGCGCGGCGGCCAGGACGAACTGCGCCGGGACAACGCGGCACTGCAGACCGAACGCGTCCGGCTCTGGGAGACGATGGGCAAGCTCCAGGAGTACGTCGTGCTCACCCAGGCCCTGGACACCGCGGTCGAGGCGCACATCGCGGGCGTCGACGCCGCCGACCCCGCGCAGGCCGACACGCTCCGCTCCGACGTGCTCTTCCCGGTCCGGCAGAAGCACCAGGACCTGCTCACCCAGCTCGCGGTGTGCGCCCAGGGCTATCTGGCGATGGACGTGGTCCGGCGCAACAACGACGAACTGATCAAGGGCGTCGACCGCGCGGCCACCACGACGGTCTCCGCTCTGCGCATCTCCGTCATGCTCGCCTCCGCGCTCGACAACCAGCGCAAGGTCGTCGAGCAGGTCAACGCCCTGCGCGGCACGACGGAGGACCTCATCCGCGGCAACGCCGAGATGCTGTCCACCCAGAGCGGGGAGATCCAGCGGATCGCCGCGGACCCGGCCGTCGGCGCCGAGACCCTGCGCACCGCCTTCCAGGAGATCTACCGCACCCTCGACGCCATCGACACGTACAAGGTCCGGGCGACCGAGACGATGGCCGCGACCGTGGAGTCCCTGACCTCCGAACTCCAGAACGCCGGAGCCTATCTGGAGCGCAGCCGCACGCAGGGCGCACTGGAGGGCGGGCACGGATGAGAACGATCCGACGGGCGGCCGCCGCCGTCGCCCTGCTCGCCATGACGGCCTGCACGGCCCAGGGGAAGACGGACTCCGGGGACGACGGGAAGCCGCGTCCCGGCACCCTGCGCATCCTCGCCTCCAGCGAACTCGGCGACATGAAGCCGGTGCTCGACCGGATCGAGCGGGAGACCGGCATCAAGGTCAGGCCCACCTACATGGGCACCCTCGCCGCCGTGGACCTGATCGCGCGCGGCACGGCGGACGACCGGTACGACGCCCTGTGGCTGTCTTCCAACGCCTATCTGCACCTGCGCCCCGAGGCCGCGAAGAAGGTCGTCTCCGAGACGCCGGTCATGTCGAGCCCGGTGGCCATCGGCGTCAAGCCCGCCACGGTGCGGGCCCTCGGCTGGAGACCGGACGACGTCACCTGGAAGCAGGTGGAACAGGCCGTCGCGGACGGAAAGCTCACGTACGGCATGACCGATCCGGCCCGCTCCAACTCCGGTTTCTCCACGCTGATCTCGGTGGCCTCCGCGCTGTCGGGCGCCCAGTCGGCGCTCACGGACGCCGACGTGGACAAGGCGACCCCGCGCCTGCGGGAGTTCTTCAAGGGGCAGAAGCTGACGTCGGGTTCGTCGGGCTGGCTGGCCACCGCCTACGAACGCCGCGGCACCGTCGACGCCCTGCTCAACTACGAGTCCGTCCTCAAGGGCATGAAGTCACTGACCGTCATCCGCCCGCGCGACGGCGTCGTGACGGCCGACTATCCGCTCTCCTCCCTCGCCGCGTCCTCCACGGACACCCGTGACGACGTCCGGCGCCTCGCCGAGGCGCTGCGCGCGCCCGCCGCCCAGAAGCTGATCACCGAGCGGACGCACCGGCGCCCGGTCGTCGCCTCCGTCGCCCCGGCGGCCGGACTCGACACCGGACGCCGGCGCGAACTCCCCTTCCCGGGAAGCCGGTCCGTCGCCGACCGCCTCCTCGACTCCTACGAGAACAAGCTGCGCCGGCCCTCCAGGACGGTGTACGTCCTCGACACCTCGGGCTCGATGGAGGGCGACCGGCTCGCCCGGCTCAAGAAGTCCCTCGGCGACCTGACCGGCGACTTCCGCGACCGCGAGGAGGTGACGCTGATGCCGTTCGGCTCACAGGTCAAGAGCGTCCGCACCCACGTGGTCCGCCCCGGGAACCCGAGGGCCGGACTCGACGCCATCCGCCGGGACACCCGCGCGATGAGCGCCGACGGCGACACCGCCATCTACACCTCGCTGGAGAAGGCCTACGAGCATCTGGGCGCCGGAGACGACACGTTCACCTCGATCGTGCTGATGACGGACGGCGAGAACACCAAGGGCGCGAGCCCCGCCGACTTCGACGGCTTCTACCGCCGGCTGCCCGGCGGACAGCGGCAGATCCCCGTCTTCCCCATCCTGTTCGGCGACTCCGACCGCGGCGAACTCCAGCACATCGCCGACCTGACCGGCGGCCGTCTCTTCGACGCCCGGAAGGGCTCGCTGGACGGCGCCTTCGAGGAGATCCGTGGCTACCAGTAAGTTCCTCGGCTATCTCGAGTCGCGCAAGAACCTCACCGGCAGCGCGTGCGGGATCGCCGGACTCGCGCTGACCTTCACGGGACTCGCGGGCCCGTACTGGCCGGCCGTCGTCGCGGGTCTGTACGGCGCGGGCGCGCTGATCGCCCCGCCGGAACGCCCGGCCCCACCCGACTTCCCGGACCCCTCCGCCCAACTGGCCGAACTGCGCGTCGACTTCGGCAAGCTGCGGGAGTACCTGGACGGCGTCGAGCTGCCCCCGGCGGCGGCCGGCCGGCTCACCGAGCTGACCGAGGTCCTCACCGCCCTGCTCGATCCGGGCTGGGTCGCCGAGGTCCTCGCCCAGGACCCCGAGGGCGTGCACGCCCTGTCGCGTGCCGTACGGCAGGACGTCCCGGAAGCGGTCGACACCTTCGTCCGCACCCGCTGGTGGACCCGGCTGGCCCCCGGCGCCGAACCGCCCGAGCGCCACCTGGAGCGCCAGCTCGCGGTGCTCCAGGAGGAGGCGGACCGGCTCGCGGCGGCCCTGCGGGAGACGGAGGCACGGCGCCAGGAGTCCCACACCCGCTACCTGGAGGACCGCGGCCGCTCACAGTGACACCGCGGCCGGCGGCTCAGGCGTTCGCCACGATCACCACCAGGATCATGACCGCCAGGATCAGCAGCGCCACCTTCAGCCCCGTGGGCCACGGCTCGCCCGGCGTCGGGACGGGCGGCTGCGGCACGCCGGGCCCCGGGGCGGCCACCGGGACGTTGAACACGTCGTGCCCGGTGAGCGCCGCCCGGGTGCACCACGGACACGCGCTCAGATGGGAACCGAACGCGTGCAGCGGGCGGGTGGGGCAGACCCGGACCAGCGCGCGCTCCTTGTCCAGGGCGCGCAGCCACGCCTCCGCGGGGGGCCGCGTGGCGGGGTCGTGCACACCGGGGCCGAACGCGGTGCGGGCCAGCGCGAGGAGCTCGGGCGGGAGCACGGAGGGATCGATGGTGCCGCGCGGCATGATGACCCGCTCGGGGCGCACGACGTAGGAGATGCTGGCCGCGATGTTGTCCTTGACGGTCGACTCGGAGGCGCTGTCGTGCGGGACGCCGCCGAAGGGATGGTTCCCGGCGGTCAGCAGCTGGTAGACGAGGACCGCGAGGGCGAACTCGTCGGTGGCGCGGGTGGCGGGTCCGCCGGCCTGGCGCTCGGGCGACGAGTAGTCGGTGGTGTGCATCAGACAGGGGAACAGTTCCCCGGTCACCGGGTCGTTGAAGGCGATGGAGTCGCAGTCGAGGAAGGTGACGAAGCCGTTGGCGTCGACGACGACGTTGCTGCTGGAGAAGTCGCCGATGACGAGATTGTCGTAGTGCATGCGGGCGGTCATGAACGCGAGGTTCCAGGCGACGCCGAGCAGGAAGCGCCAGTCGGCCCGGTCGGCGAACAGCTTGAGTCGCTGGGCCCGGGTGAACAGGCCGATGAGCTGGACGTGCTGGGGCTCGCCGAAGCGGCGCATGGCGTAGCCGAGGAACTCGCCCTTCGGGCCGCGGGCCAGCGCGGTCGGCCAGGCCAGCTCGGGCGGCTGGGAGGCGTCGGTGGGACGGGTCACGAGCGGGGACATCGTCAGCATCCGCTTCAGCCGCTGCTCCTCCTTGGGCCCCGGCGTCTCGCGGTACAGCTTGACGACGATGCCGTCGTCGCCGACGACCGGGAAGACGGCCGCCTGGCCGCCGCCTTTCAGGGGCAGCTCGGTGAGGGTCACCGGCTTGCCGTCCAGGAACACCGTGCGCCCGCTCATGGCCGCGCCTTGAGGACGGCCCGCAGCAGGGTCTTGTCGTCGGCGTTGAGGGCGGTGAGCCGGTCCGACCTGAGCAGGGTCCCGAGGCCTTCGTGGGCGCTCGCGGTCACCGGACCGGGCACGTCCAGGGAGCGGAACACGGCCTCGGCGAACGACGTGTTCGGGGACAGCGCGCCGCCCGCGGACCGGTTGAGCGCGGCCTGCGCCAGTCCGTCGGTGGAGAGCAGCACCCCGTCGACCCCCTGGTCGGACACACAGTCGGTGTGGACCCAGCGGGCCGCGTCCGGCGAGGTGAGGAAGACCGTCTCGTTGCTGTACTCGCTGGCCGCGGCCGGCTGCGGCAGCAGATGGAACTGCCGTTCACCGTCCTCCGTGCCGGCCCGCAGGACGACGAAACCGTCCCCCACGGACAGATGGCCGAGCCAGCCCCGCGCGAGCACGACCACGGTGAGCGTGGTCGCGAAGTCCGCCGCCTCGGGGCCCGTGCGGTCCAGGAACAGCTTGCAGACGTCGTGGAAGGCGTCCCTCAGCAGTTCCCGTACGTGCGGGCCCGGACGGTGGTCCGCCGCGCCGGCGGCCCGGCGCGCGAAGTGCTCGGTGGCCAGGTCCACCGCGAGCCGGGCCCCTTCCTCGGAGCGCGGCCGGCTGCCCGCGCCGTCCGCGACGGCGAGGACCGCCACGGACTCCGTCGCCGTGTGCGCGCAGGCGTCCTGGCAGGGCTGCCCCTGGCGGCGGTGCCGGTATCCCTCGACGCTCAGGCCGTGGATCCGCCACGGCGTCCGGCGCTCGTCGACTGCGGTCATCACTCAGGCATCCCATCGGGTCATCGGTCACGATTCCCAGGCCGGGCGCTGTGTCTTGAACTGGCTGAAGATCTTCTCGAAGACCTCGTCACCCGCGCCCTTCTGCTCGGCGTTGGCGCTCGCGGACATCATCTGGAGCAGCTCGCGGAACGGGAATCCCTGCAGCCGGGCGTTGAACTTCGGCGCGAACGACCGGAGCACCTGCTCGCCGCGGTCCGTGATGCCGCCGACGCCGATCGCGTACAGCCGGAAGCGGCGGGCCTGCTGTTCGTCGGCGAGCACCGGGATCAGCCGGTGCCAGGAGTCGGTGAGATGGCCGGTGGCGTCGGTGGGCAGCCCGTCGGTGACGAGACAGATCTGCGGCCGGTAGTACTGGAGTCCGGAGGCGCGCAGCTCGGCCTTGCGGGCGGCGATGATGCTCATGGACAGTTCGAGGGCCTCGGTCATCAGGGTGACCCCGGCGGCGGCGAGCTGCGGCGGGCGGAACATGTGCGCCGGTACGAACGGGCTCACCGGGGTGCCCGGGGCCAGGAGCTGGGGTCCGCGCCAGGCGGCGACGCCCTGGCCGCCGAAGGTGACCACGGCGACCTCGACGCTGTAGCTGAGGCTGACGTCGTCGTGCAGTTCCCGGGTCCACTCCGCGAGCGCGTTGTTGAGCGTCTGGATGGGCTGACCCGCCATGGAGCTGGAGATGTCGAGGCAGAGGACGAGCGGCAGCCGCTGCGCGTTGTTCTCGAACTCGATGTCGGCGTACTCCGCTGGCAGGGTGGGCGGGTAGTCGCTGTGCATGGGGATCTCTCCTGGTCTCAGGGCCGGGCGGCTTTGGCGTGCCGTCCGGGTGTCGGCGGGAACGCGTAGAGGACGTCGGAGTCCCGCTCCCCCGCCTCGGTGACGTCGACGAGTCCGCCGGGCGCGGGCGGCACGCGGCCCGGCTCGGCCCACACCGCGCGGTACAGCACGTCGTCGACCTCGACGTACCCCTGCGGGTGCAGTTCGGTGCGGACGACGGCGGGCCGGGCGGGGCCCGGGACGGCGCCGACCCGCCGTCCGTGGCCGCGGGGTGCCGGTGCGGTCCGCAGGCGGGTGGTGGCCTCGTCGGGCACGTGGGTGCGCGGGCGGGCGGCGGGCTCGTCGGACACGGGGGGACGGGGACGGGCGGCGGGTTCGTCGGACAGGTGGGTACGGGGACGCGTGCGGGGGCGGGGCGTGGTGGCCTCCGGCACGGCGCCGACGCCCGGGGCGGCGAGCGAGCGCCGGGAGAGGCTCCCGACGGCGACGGACCGGGCGGACCGGCGGATCAGGAAGAGCAGCAGGCCGAGCAGGAGGACGAGCACGGCGCACAGGAAGGTGAGCACCTGGGTGGCGGTGTCCCAGCCGGAGTCGCCGCCCTGGCCGGCGGGGTCCGCGGGGTCCCGGCCGTTGCCGCCGGTGTTCCCGTTCTCCTGGTTCTGGTTCTGGTTGCCGGCGGCGGTCTCATCGGTGGGGGTCGAGGTCGCGGAGGAGCCGCTCCCCGAACCGGTGATGGTGTACGTGTGCCGGGAGAGGTCCTCGGCCAGGCTCGCTTCGATCAGTTGGCGTCCGGTCAGCGAGCCCTTGCCGAGCCGGACGCACAGGTCCTTGCACGCCCCGAGGCCGGTCAGCTCCTTCACGGCCTCGGGCGTCAGCGGATCGATGTGGGCGTTGTCCGCGACGAGCCTGCCCTTGCCGTCCGCCAGCACGAGGAGCGCCGATCCTCCCGGGCCGGTGTGGGCGTTCGGCGGCACCTCGACCAGGAGTCTGTAGCTCCGGAGCGTCAGCTTCTGTTCGAACTTCTTGCGGTTGTCGGCCCTGCCGTCGAACGGCAGCTTCTGGTCGAGAGTGACGCGGACCGTTCCCTCGTCGACCACGCCGGCCCAGCAGCCGAGGTGTTGTGCGAAGGCCGGCCCGCACGGCTCGCGGGCCGCGGCGGGCACCGCGGGGGCGAACGCGGCCAGGAGCCCGGAAAGCATGAGGAAGGAAAGCCGCCGCATGAAAAAGACCCCCCGTGGCCCTAAGAAAAAACACCCCCGTGGCCCTGAAAGGCACTCACCCATAGTGGCGGAAAACGGCGGCCGTCCGTAAGGGTTTGGGGAATGCGGCGGACTTCACTTCTACAACTCGAACACCTGATGGCATCGTGTGAACATCTGTCTCGCCCGCTCCACCCAATCACTGGCCAAAGCATCGAAATCCGTTTGCGTCATACGACAGGTCAGGGGAAGGTCGCACACTCCCGCGAGGCACGGGCGCGGCCCTCGTACGTCCCACACGGACAGCATGGGACGGAGCTGTTCGGTGTTCCACGCGTTCGACGCGGCCGCGGCGAGGGCCAGTTGGTCCTTGCGCAGGAAATGCCCGTCGGTCGCGAAGGCGACCAGCAGCCGCTTGGTCGTCATGAATCGGACGGTGACCATCCGGCCCGTTTCCTCGAGGTCGAACCGCATGGAGACGGACACGGTGTCGGTCACCGTGTGGAAATTCCGTCCGGTCACCCAGTTCTGCACCAACTGACGCCAGTGCGTTCCGATTTCGAGGATCTCGCGGCCGCGTCCGGGAAAGGAGTCAGGCACCGCCACGCCCCACCGCCTCGACGACCATCGCATCGGTCAGTCCGGCGTCGAGCAGCGCCCGGGCGTGCGACAGCAGACAGGAGGGGACGGACACACTGGTGCTCTGCTTGCGGCGCTTGACCAGATCCCGGGTGCGCGCCTTGATGCTGTGGGCGACCGTGGGCGGCGGCCAGTCGGCCTGCCGGGGTTCCTGCTCCAGCAGCCCGGCCAGCAGCCGGTCCAGCCGGGGCCGGTCCTCGGGGCGCTTGGCCAGACAGCGCGCGACCAGGTCCCGCATCGGCCCCGCGATGCCGTCGAGTTCGGGTTCCTCGAAGGCGACGCGGTAGCGGACGGCCTCGCCGCTGCCGTGCGGCGGCCGTCCGGTGAGCGCGTACACCAGGACCCCGCCGAGGGAGAACACGTCGCTCTCCGGGCCCACCTTGGCGCCCCTGATCTGCTCGGGCGACATGAAGGGCGGGGTGCCGACGACGACGCCGACCTGGGTCAGGCCCGGGGCGCCGTCCACGCGGGAGATCCCGAAGTCGATGACGCGCGGTCCGTCCGCGGCGAGGAGCACGTTGGCCGGTTTGAGGTCCCGGTGCACCACGCGCGCGGCGTGGATGGCCTGGAGCGCCTCGACCAGGCCGGCGCCGAGCCGCCGTACCTGCGACTCGGGCAGCGGTCCGTCGGTGCGGACGGCCTCGGCGAGCGAGGGACCGGGCACGTACAGGGTGGCCAGCCACGGCAGTTCGGCCTCGGTGTCGGCGTCGACCACGGCCGCGGTGTAGGCGCCGCTGACCACGCGGGCCGCAGCGACCTCGCGTGCGAAACGCTCCCGGAACTCGCTCTCCGCGGCCAGTTCGGGCCGCACCACTTTGACCGCGACCTCGCGCCCGGAGGGCGAGCGGCCGAGGTACACCCATCCCATGCCACCGGAGCCGAGCCGGCCCACGATGCGGTACGGCCCGATCCTCATGGGATCACTGACAGGCGTACGCACCCCGCCCACCTCATTTCGGGGTCGACTGCGAGATGTCAGGAGTGTCCCTCGAAATCCTCGCTTTTTCAGCCGTTCCGGCACGGGCAGGGGCGTTGGGCACGAAAAAGCCGGGGTTTCGCACACATGTGTGCGAAACCCCGGCGGGTGCTGTCACCGCGGCCGACCGGCGCAACGGTCGCAGGTCAGGGCAACTCGGGTCGGCCGCGGAGTGGTTGAGGGCCTCAGCCCAGGCGCTGCACCAGTGCGCGGTACTCGTCCCACAGCTCCTTCGGCGTGTGCTCGCCGAAGGTGTTGAGGTGCTCGGGGACCAGGGCGGCCTCCTCGCGCCAGACCTCCTTGTCGACCGTGAGCAGGAAGTCGAGGTCGGACTCGGCCAGTTCGAGACCGTCGGTGTCGAGGGACTCCCGGGTCGGCAGGACGCCGATCGGGGTCTCGACGCCCTCGGCCCTGCCGTCGAGGCGGTCGACGATCCACTTCAGGACACGGCTGTTCTCGCCGAAGCCGGGCCACACGAACTTGCCCGCGTCGTTCTTGCGGAACCAGTTCACGTAGTAGATCTTCGGGAGCTTCGCCTGGTCCTTGCCCTTGGCGACGTCGACCCAGTGACCCATGTAGTCGCCCATGTTGTAGCCGCAGAACGGCAGCATGGCGAAGGGGTCGCGGCGCAGCTCGCCGACCTTGCCCTCGGCGGCGGCGGTCTTCTCGGAGGCGACGTTCGCACCCAGGAAGACGCCGTGGTTCCAGTCGAAGGACTCCGTCACCAGCGGGACGGCGGTGGCGCGGCGGCCGCCGAAGAGGATCGCCGAGATCGGCACGCCCTTCGGGTCCTCCCACTCGGGCGCGATGATCGGGCACTGCGAGGCGGGCACGGTGAAGCGGGCGTTGGGGTGCGCGGCGGGCGCGGCGGACTCGGGAGTCCAGTCGTTGCCCTTCCAGTCGGTCAGGTGGGCCGGAGTCTCCTCCGTCATGCCCTCCCACCAGATGTCGTTGTCGTCGGTGAGCGCGACGTTGGTGAAGACGGAGTTGCCCCACAGGGTCTTCATGGCGTTGGCGTTGGTGTGCTCACCGGTGCCGGGCGCGACGCCGAAGAAGCCGGCCTCGGGGTTGATCGCGTAGAGGCGGCCGTCCTCGCCGAACCGCATCCAGGCGATGTCGTCACCGATGGTCTCGACGGTCCAGCCGGAGATCGTGGGCTCCAGCATGGCGAGGTTGGTCTTGCCGCAGGCGCTCGGGAAGGCGGCGGCGACGTACTTCGACTCGCCCTGCGGCGGCGTCAGCTTGAGGATCAGCATGTGCTCGGCGAGCCAGCCCTCGTCGCGCGCCATGACGGAGGCTATGCGCAGGGCGTAGCACTTCTTGCCGAGGAGCGCGTTGCCGCCGTAGCCGGAGCCGTACGACCAGATCTCACGGGTCTCGGGGAAGTGCGAGATGTACTTCGTGGAGTTGCACGGCCACGGCACGTCCGCCTCGCCCTCGGCCAGCGGCGCTCCGAGCGTGTGCACGGCACGCACGAAGAAGCCGTCGGTACCGAGTTCGTCGAGGACGGGCTGTCCCATGCGGGTCATGGTGCGCATGGAGACGGCGACGTAGGCGGAGTCGGTGATCTCGACGCCGATCGCGGAGAGGTCCGAGCCGAGCGGGCCCATGCAGAACGGGACGACGTACATCGTGCGGCCGCGCATGGAGCCGCGGAAGACGCCCTGCTCACCGGAGAAGATCTCCCGCATCTCGGCGGGGGCCTTCCAGTGGTTGGTCGGGCCCGCGTCCTCCTCCTTCTCGGAGCAGATGTACGTCCGGTCCTCGACCCGCGCGACATCGGTCGGGTCGGAAGCGGCGTAGTAGGAGTTGGGGCGCTTGATCGGGTCGAGCTTCTTGAAGGTGCCCTTGCGGACGAGCTCCTCGCTCAGTCGCTCGTACTCGGCCTCGGATCCGTCGCACCAGACCACGCTGTCTGGTTCGGTCAGTTCGGCGATCTCGTTGACCCACGAGATCAGTTCCTTGTGGTTGGTCGGGACGGGAGCCGCGATGTCGCGCGCCACGATTGCTCCTAAATGAGGGGTTTGTTGTTGTGCCCCGTGGGGGCTGCGACCCGGATGCTTCTCGGTGATGGGACCTCTGGCGCTCATCCGGTGCCGACCGCACTCATTTGATGATCGGACCGAACCGCGCATATGTCCAGAGAGCCTCACAGCTGAGCGGAGTGAGCATCGCCACTTCGCGGAAGGTTTCCGCCCGCTCACTCCGGGTTCACCGCGCGTACCCCGGCGGCGTCCTCCGACTCCGTGAGATCATGGCCACTCTTGTGGTTCGCTTACGCGGTACTGACGCGTAACTTACGGTTCCGTAGGTACGATTCGGCCCATGACTGCGTCCGCCCCCGACGCGCCCACGGACTCGCCGGCAGCCGGCCAGACGTCTGTCGCGCACCCCTTGTCGGAAGAGATCAAGCCCAAACTCCGCGGCTGGCTGCACCTCGGCATGTTCCCGGCCGCCCTCGTCTCCGGACTGGTCCTCACCGCGCTGGCCGATTCGACCCGCGGCCGCATCGCCTGCGGGATCTTCGCCCTGACGGCCTGCCTCCTGTTCGGGGTGAGCGCCCTCTACCACCGCGGCAACTGGAGTCCGCGGATGGACGGCGTCCTGCGCAGACTCGACCACGCGAACATCTTCCTGATCATCGCGGGCACGTACACGCCGCTGACCATGCTGCTGCTGCCGGGGGCCAAGGGGCAGTGGCTCCTGTGGAGCGTCTGGGCCGCCGCCGCGGCGGGCATCGTCTTCCGGGTGTTCTGGGTCGGCGCCCCCCGCTGGCTCTACACGCCCTGCTACATCGCGATGGGCTGGGCCGCCGTCTTCTTCCTGCCCGACTTCATGCGCACGGGCGGCATCGCCGTCCTCGTCCTGGTGATCGTCGGCGGGCTGCTCTACAGCGCGGGCGGCGTGATCTACGGGATCAAGAGGCCGAACCCGTCACCGCGCTGGTTCGGCTTCCACGAGGTCTTCCACTCGCTGACCCTCGCGGCGTTCATCGTGCACTACGTCGGCATCTCCCTGGTGGCCTACCAGCACGGCTGACCCCCACCCCCCACCCAACCCGCCCTTCCCAGTGGCCGCGGCTCCCCAGCCGCGGCCACTGCGCGTTTTCCGGCCGTCCCGCTCTCCCCACTGGCCGAAAGTCACTTTCGATTGACGGTAGATAGCTTTTGAGAGTTACTCTCATTTAATGGTGACTCTCACGCATGATGGCGCCGTACGGCGCGACCCCCGCCGCTGGTGGGCCCTCGGGGCCCTGGTCGCGAGCATGCTCGTGCTCGGCTTCGACATGACGATCCTCAACGTGGCACTGCCGACGATGGCCCGGGACCTCGGCGCGTCCACCGGTGAGCAGCAGTGGATGGCGGACGCGTACGTCGTCGTCTTCGCCTCGCTGATGCTCCCGGCGGGCCTGCTCGGCGACCGCTTCGGACGGCGCCGGATGCTCATCACCGGCCTCGCGGTCTTCCTCGCCGGCTCCCTGGCCGGCGCCCTCGTGGACGACGTCACCTGGGTGATCGCCGCCCGTGCCCTGATGGGCTTCGGCGGCGCGCTGGTGATGCCGCTCGCGCTGGCCGTGCTGCCCTCGCTGTTCGGGCCCGACGAGCGCACCAAGGCGGTCGGGGCCGTCTCCGCCGCCTCGGCGCTCGGTCTGCCGCTCGGCCCGATCATCGGCGGCTGGCTGCTGAACCACTTCTGGTGGGGCTCGGTGTTCCTGGTCAACGTGCCGATGGCCGCCATCGGCATCACGGCCTGCGTCTTCCTGCTCCCCGAGACCCGCGACCCCGCCTCGCCCCGGGTGGACGCGGTCTCCACCGCGCTCACCGCGGCCGGCCTCAGCGTCCTGGTCTACGCGATCATCGAAGCCCCGTCCCGCGGCTGGGGCGACCCGCTCGTCCTGTGCTGCTTCGCCGCCTCCGTCGCCCTGATCGCCCTGCTCGTCGTCCGCGAACGCCGCAACCCGCGCCCGATGCTGGACCTCTCCCTGCTCGGCCGGCGCGGCTTCCTGCTCAACACCCTCGCCGCGACCCTCGTCATGTTCGTGCTGTCCGGCCTGATGTTCGTGCTGCCGCAGTACCTCCAGGCGGTCCTCGGCCACGACGCCCTCGCCACCGGGGTGCGTCTGCTGCCGATGATGGGCGGGCTGCTGATCGCCTCCCGCGGCGCGCAGCCGCTGGTCACCCGCTTCGGGGCCCGCGCCGTGATCAGCGCCGGTCTCGTCGTCCTCGCCTTCGCCTCGTTCCTCGGCAGCCGCACGACCGTCGACGACGGGTACGGCGCCACCGCCCTGTGGCTGTCCCTGGCCGGGCTCGGTTTCGGCTTCGCCGTGGTGCCCGCGATGTCCGCCGCCCTCGGCGAACTCCCCCGCGACCGGGCGGGCAGCGGCTCCGGACTGCTGATGACGGTCCGCCAGGTGGGCGGCGCGATCGGCATCGCCCTGCTCGGCTCCCTGCTGGCGAGCACCTACGCCGACCGCCTCGACACCTCCGCGCTGCCGCGCGCCGCCGCGAAGGCCGCCGACGACTCGGTGGTCGGCGCCCATGTCGTCGCCGGCCGGCTCGGCGACCGGGCCCTCGAGGCCTCCGCGAACGCCGCGTACATCCACGGGATGGACCTGGTCCTGCTGGTCAGCGGGATCGCGGCGCTGGTCACCGCGCTGCTGGCGGCGGCGCTGCTGCCGGGCCCGCGGCAGAGCGCCGAGGCGGAGCGGGAGGATGCCGGCATGGCCCCGGCCCCGGCGGATGCCGGACAATAAGAAGCATGGCCGCCACCGCACAGACCTCCCCTTCCGCCGCGGAGCCCCAGCCGGGGCTCCGCGAGCGGAAGAAGATCAAGACCCGCATCGCGATCCGCGAGGCGACGTACCGGCTGATCGAGCAGCAGGGGTACGACGCCACGACGATCGAGCAGATCGCGGAGGCGGCCGAGGTCTCCCCGTCCACGGTGTTCCGTTACTTCCCGACCAAGGAGGACATCGTCCTCACGGACGAGTACGACCCGCTCCTCGAACAGGAACTGCGGGAACGCCCCGCGGACGAGCCGTGGTTCGACTCCCTGCGTCATGTGCTCGGCAAGGCCATCGGTCTGGGCGACTCCGAGAACCCTCAGGTCAGTCGGCTGCGGACGCGGCTGATGGTCGAGGTCCCGGCGGTGCGGTCCCGGATGATGGAGAGCGCGTCCGTCACCGGACGGCTGCTGAGCCGGGCCATCGGGGAGCGCACCGGCCGGGACCCGGACAGCCTGGAGGTCCGCGTCTTCGCGATGTCCCTGATCGGCGGGCTGATGGAGACCTCCCTCTACTGGGCCGACAACGACCACCGGGACGACTTCGCCGATCTCGTCCAGCGGACCGTGGACGTCCTGGAACACGGCCTGCCGCCGCGAAACCCGGAGGCCCCGGGCACCCCCCGCATGACATCCTGACGACGTGAACGGACCGGAGATCCACATCGAATTCGCCCCCGAACTGGGGCTGTTCGTCCCGCACGCCCGCCGCGCCGGGACCACCTCCGTCGGCACCGACGGCGTCTCCACCCTCGGCCATGTCGTCGAGTCGCTGGGCGTCCCGCTGACGGAGGTCGGCGCGCTGGTCGTGGACGGGCGCGAGGTGCCGTTCTCGCACGTCCCGGCCGCGGACGAGTCGGTGCGGGTCCGGGCCGTCGAACGCCCGCAGCGGGTCCCCGGCGCGCCGCTGCGCTTCCTCCTGGACGTCCATCTCGGCACCCTCGCCCGCCGGATGCGCCTGCTCGGCGTCGACACGGCGTACGAGTCCACCGACATCGGCGACCCGGCGCTCGCGGCCCGTTCGGCGGCCGAGCGGCGCGTCCTGCTCAGCCGCGACCGCGGTCTGCTGCGGCGCCGCGAGCTGTGGGCGGGCGGCTTCGTCTACAGCACCCGCCCCGACGACCAACTGCGGGACGTGCTGGGCCGGTTCGCGCCCGAGCTGAAGCCCTGGACGCGCTGCACCGCGTGCAACGGCCTGCTCGCCGAGGCCACCAAGGAGCAGGTCGCCGACCAGCTGGAGAGCGGCACCGAGCGGTCGTACGACGTCTTCGCCCAGTGCGCCGAGTGCGGGCGCGCCTACTGGAAGGGCGCGCACCACGACCGGCTGGAGACCGTCGTGGAGCGCGCCCTCGCGGAGTTCGGGACCTGACGGGCGGGCGGCCCGAGCCTTTGGACGTTCCTAGCGTCTGCTCAGGTCCTTTGCGCCGCAGGCCAGTCCGTCCCGGTCGGGGTCGAGTCCGAGCGGGTCGTCCTTCCCGTTGATCCTGAGCCGTCCGTAGTCGTTCTTCTTCAGCCAGGCGCAGCGGGAGGCCGTGGTCCGCTTCACCCCGGCCGGGAAGACCGTCGGCACACAGACGCCGACCGTGCCGTAGTGGCGGTCGCAGCCGGAGACGGTGGTGGACACCTTCTGCGAGGTCCGCTTCTTTCCCGGCCCCCGGACCGCGCCCGCCGGGGAGTCGGCGAAGGAGTGGACGTGTGCCGAGGCGGTGTCCGCGGCGAGCGCGGACGGGCCCTGGAGATGCACCCACCTGGCCACCGAGGGAACGCCGTTGGCGTCGACCGCGAAGAGCATGTACCAGCCGGGCGGCGCCAGGTTCGGGTTGCTCGTCACGTTCAGGTCGACGTTGTTCCCGTCCACGCTCAGCGGCAGGTCCACGAACCGCTGGTTGGGGTCGGAGGAGTGCGTGACCGCGGCGGGCCGGATCAGCTCGGCCTTCACGATCGGCCGGTCGACGGTGATGCGCTGCGTGTCCCCGTAGACCCACTCGCCGTCGATCACCGAGGTGATCGCCGGGCGGGTGCCCTTGAGGAGATAGGGCGGGGTGTAGACCGACACGTCGTGGTTCCAGGTGCCGTTGCCCGGGTTGTCGCCGGTGGCCATCACCCGGCCGTCGGGCAGCAGGAACGCGGAGGAGTGGTAGCCGCGGGCCTCCGGGTCGGCGGCCACCGGGTCGAAGGTCGTGGTCGCCGGGTCGAAGATCGACGCCTCGTAGACCGGATCGGCGCGGTTGTGCAGGGCGCCGCCCGTCTCCAGGACCTTGCCGTCGGGCAGCAGGACCGCGGAGACGTACATCTTGCCCTGGGCACCGGTCTCGGCCACTCTGCCGTTGCCGAGGTCCACCGCGCCCTGCGGGATCGGCGGACCCATGGTGTACGCCGGGCTCGCGGCCTTCAGGTCGATGACGTCGGTGAGCCGGCCCGCCGCCGGGTTGGAGTCGATGTTGCCGCCGCCGAGGGTGAGGACCTTCTGGTCCTGCGCCGGGGGCAGCAGCACGCTCGCGGACTGGTCGCGTTCGTCCTTGTTCTGCAGACCGGGCACGGCGGTCGTGGTGTTGGCGTCGTAGTCGTAGATCGCGGAGCCGGTGCCCGGGGTGCCGTTGCCGAAGACGTGGCTGCCCGAGTAGAACAGCCGGCCGTCCTGCATCAGGATCATCGACGGGTACAGGCCCCAGAACGACCACGTCTGGTTGACCTGCCACAGCGGCAGCCACTGCTGCCGGGCGTTCGACCAGAGCTCGGCGGTCACCGAACCGGAGGAGTCCTCGCGCAGACCGCCGAACGAGATGACGTCGCCGTTGCCCAGCTCGGTGGCGGACGGATACCAGTGGCCGTCGTTGAGGTCGTTGGTCCTGCTGTACGTCTCGGTGACCGGGTCGAAGACGTACGACTCCTTGTACCCCTCGTACCCGTGCCCGCCCACGACCGGGAACGCCTGGTTGCCGCTGAGCACCAGCACCCGCCCGTCGGCGAGCTGGACGTGCCCGGAGCAGAACATGTCCTTGGGCGTGGGGATCACCTTGTACGAGCCGGTCGCCGGGTCGTACACCGCGGAGGTGAACGTGCCCGCGCCGAAGTTCTCCTCGCTGTTCCCGGAGCCCGCGATCAGGAGCACCTTGCCGTTGTTCAGGACGACGGAGTGCATGGAACGGACCGGGTTCTGCGTGGGCAGGACCGTCCACTTCCCGTTCGCGCACTCGTCGGCCGTGCCCGTGCAGGTAGCCGGCGGGATCGGGTCGGAGACCTGTTCCATCGTGTAGTCGTCGGTGGTCGCCGACCCCGTGCCGTACACGGAGACGCCCCAGGTGATGCGGTCGGTGCCCGCCGGGACGGCCGGGGTGCGCACCGTCGCCGGGGTCCAGGCCGCCGCCATGTCCAGGGTCTTCAGGTCGGTCCAGTACTGCCAGCCGGCGGTGGTGTCGTGCCGGAACAGCGTGATCGCCGCGTCGGGGGTCGTCGTCCTGTAGTAGAGCCCCAGGTCGTACTGCCTGCCCGCGGTGACCACCGGCGCGCACGCGGTGGACTCGGTGATCAGCGCCTTGCGGTCGCCGTCGACCCGGCGGGTCAGCGTGACCTTCATGGCCCTGGTGCCCGAGTGGGCGTCGGACACGGTCGCGAAGGTGAAGTCGTTGTCGCCCCAGCCGGACTTCTCCCAGCAGGACGGCATGCCGTCGGTGCCGTCGGTCTCGAAGCCCGGGTTGGTGACGAGGTCGGCCGCGGACGCGGGCTGCGGTGACACCAGCAGCAGTCCGGCGGCCAGACCCGTCACGGCCAGGAGCGCTGTTCTCCGTCGCGCTCTCCCCCGGAATCTCACCCGGTCCTCCTCGGTGTGCGGCTCGCGCCCCCGCGGTTGCGGCGCGGCAGATAGACCAGCGCCTCGGTCCCGGCGAAGCGCAGGACGAACGTCGTCACCAGGGCCAGGGCCGTGGCGGACAGGGCGCCCATGCCGAAGCGGTCGACGAAGAGCGCGATCAGCGGGATGCGCAGCACCAGATCGGCGTTGGCGAGCAGCGCGAACCGGCCCGCCCGGTCCCACCCCTTGCGGTGCCGTCGGCGTTCCCGGAACAGCAGATGCTCGATGAGCAGGAAGTTCCAGGCCACGCCCAGCTGGTTGGCGAGGACCTCCGCCGGGACGTAGTGCACTCCGGCGGCGGTGAGCGCGTACAGACCGAGCAGGTTCGGCACGAAACCGGTGGCCCCGAGCAGCCCGAAGACCACCATGCGGGCCACCGGCGAGGCGGTGCGCAGCCCGACGAGATGGCGCAGGAACCGGAAACCCTCCCGCGCGCCCGACTTGGACTCGCCCGCGAAGCGGTCCTGGAAGACGAACGGCACCTCGGTGACCTGACGGGGACGGCTGCGCACGGCGAGTTCGAGCAGGATCTTGTAGCCGAGCGGCCGCAGCACCTCGGCGGTGACCGCGCTGCGGCGGATCGCGAAGAACCCGCTCATCGGGTCGCTGATGCCGCGCAGTCTGCGCGGGAAGAGCGACTTGGCCAGCCAGGTCGCACCGCGCGACACCGCGATCCGGTAGCCGCCCGCGAGCCCTTCCCGGCTGCCGCCCTTGATGTACCGGCTGGCGACCACGAGACCCGCGTTCGTCCGCTCGCCGGACGCGACCAGTTCCGGTACCAGGGAGGGCGGATGCTGGCAGTCCCCGTCCATGACGACGATCCACTGCGAGGTCGCCGCCTTGAGTCCCTCGACCACGGCGCCGCCGAGCCCGCCCTCGGGCACCTCGCGGTGCAGCACGGTCACCGGGAACGGGCAGTCCCGCGCGGCCTCGGTGATCACCTCGGGGGTGTCGTCCGTGGAGTCGTCCACGAAGACGACCTCGCAGGGCAGCCGCACCGGCACCGACTCGCCGATCTGGTGCAGCAACTCCCTTATGTTCGCCGACTCGTTGAAGGTCGGGACGACGATGGTGACGGCACCCGGCTCGGGGACCTCGACGGCGCGTGCCGCCGGTTCGCCCAGTTCGCCGAGTTCGCCCAGTCCGCCCGGGACGGTGCTCTCGAAACTGCTCATCGACTGCCTCCGAAGCGAGCCGTGTCGGTGGTGCCGGTGGTCTCGGTGGTGCCGGCACCGTCGTCGATCCGCCGGATCTCGATGCGGTCCGCGCCGCTGCCGAAGGTGGCGACCGGCGTGGAGTGCGCGATCGCGGCCCGCACGTTCGGCAGGTCGGCCGCGTCGCGCCGTACCGTCGGGGACGCGACCACGTAGTCGAGGTCCTTCCAGCCCCGCGGCATCGTCTTCGTGACCGCGGGGTCGAGGTCCGCCTTGTAGAACCAGACGGCGCCGAGGCCCGGCCGGTAGCCGTCGTGCACGAGGTCGAGCCAGAGCGCGTCGTCGACGAGCACCCGGGTGTCCCGCGGATCGTCCACCTCGGTCCGCAGCCAGGCGGAGGCCGCCCGGTAGGGGGCGTTGGCATCCGCCGTCACGGCCGTGCGGTCACCGTCGTACCAGTGGGGCACGACATAGGCGCCCGCGGCCGTCACCAGCACCGCGGCCAGCCCGCGCCGCCCCCAGGTCACGTACGTCCGCTCCTCCTTCGTCCGCCGTCCGCGCAGCACGGCGTGGGCGACGCTCGCGGTGCCTCCGGCGAGGACGAGGGCGAGGAAGGGGAGCGCCCCGATCACGTACATCGCGGGAAGGTAGCCTCCCGGGCGCAGCGCCACCAGGGCGAGGATCGCCACGGCGAGCGCGGGTCCGGCCAGTGCGCGGGCCGTCACCGACCGGCGGAGGGTGACCAGGAGCAGCAGGGCTCCGGCGAGTCCGCCGAGCGGCAGGATCCGGTCGTAGTACAGCCAGGAGTGCAGGACCCCGTACGAGCCGGTGCCGCGTTCCAGGATGAAGCCGGAACCGGGGCGGCTCATCTGGTAGGTGATGCCCTCCCAGAGCGAGACGTGTCCGCCGCCGGGGAACAACTCGCCCTTGAGCAGGGCGAAGAGCGGATACGCGGCGCCGATCAGCACGCATGCCGTGACCGCGCCGGTGAGCGCGAACTTCCGGGTGTCGCGGTGGCTGTGCCGCCACATGGTGACGAACAGCGCGGGCAGGACGACCAGCATCGTCTCCTTGGTCAGCACGGCGGCCGCGGCCGCGAGACCCGCGCCGAAGTGGTGCCACAGATGACGGCTCGGCGACGCGGCCAGGCAGAACGCGAGCAGCGTCCACATCACCGCGATGTTGTCGAGGAAGATCTCCCGCTGGAGCACGACCGAGAGCGGGGAGAGCCCGAAGAGGACCATCGCGAGTCCGGCCGCCCAGCGCGGCAGCGACAGCCGGCGCGCGAGGACGTACAGCAGGGCCGCGCTCACGGCGCTGATCACGAGCATCGCGAGGCGCATCGGGCCCACCGTCATCAGGGACGGGCTGAGGTGCGCGGGGATCCAGGTCAGCAGCGCCATCTGGATCCAGCCGAGCGGCGGATGGTCGTACCAGTACGTGTAGTGGGCCAGGCCCTTGCCCTGCTGGACGGCCCAGGCCTGGGCGAGATAGGTGCCCTCGTCGTCGCTGAGGGTGGGATAGGCGGCGATGTTCCAGCCCTGTACGAGGAGGATCGCCACGAGCAGGCCCGCGCACAGGAGCAGGTCGGCGCGCGAGCCGCGGGAGCGCGGGCCGGGAGGCGGGGCGGGGGTGTTTCCGGGCGCGGGAGGCCGCTGCGCGGGGACCGTGGGTGTGGCCGCCGCGGGAAGGGTGGAGGTCACGCGGGAACGTCCTCTCGGGTCGCGTCGGTGAGATGCGCTCCGACATGACTGGTCAACTCCCAGTCCTTGCGCCCCCGTTGCTCGCGCCAGACGGCGCGCACGGCGGCACCCGCGAGCAGCACCTGGTAGAAGGGGCCGCCGGCGACGAGTTTCAGGTAGTGCACCGTGCGGACGCGCAGCCCGTACTGCCTGCCGAAGTCGTGCAGCCCGACGAGCTCGAAGACGAAGGTGACCAGGGCGGTCACGGCCGGCAGGAACGTGACGAAGGCGATCCCGACCGGCACGTCGAGGAAGAGCGCGACCGCCACGTTGAGCGGGATGATCACCCCGGAGACCGCCTGCAGGTACGGCGTCATCAGCGTGTAGCGGGCGAGCGACCGCTGGCCGAAGGTGGGCAGCTGCTTCCAGTCGCGCTTGCGGTAGACCTGCAGGAAGCCCTGGTTCCACCGGGTGCGCTGCTTGAGGAGCGACATCAGGGAACCCGGCGTCTCCTCCTTGGTCACCATGTCGGAGTCGTAGGCGACGACGACCTTCTTGCCGGCGCTGGACAGCCGCACGCCGAGGTCGCAGTCCTCCGCGAGGCAGTCCGGGTCCCAGCCGTCGGCCTCCCGCAGGACCTCGGTCCGTACGAAGACGGTGTTGCCGCCGAGCGGGATGAACCCTTTCTGCGCGTGGAGGTGCAGGCGGGAGCGGAACCAGAAGAAGTACTCCAGGCAGTTGCGCAGGCTGTACCAGCTGGAGTGGAAGTTGATGAGCTGCACGCCGCCCTGGACGACGTCCGCGCCCGTCGTGCGGAACGCGTGGTCGACATGGGCGAGCAGCTCCGGGTGGACCTGGTCCTCCGCGTCGAAGACCCCGACCACCTCGCCGCGGCAGTGCGGCAGGGCCGTGTTCATGGCCTTCGGCTTGTTCTTCTTCTCGTGGTGGTCGACGACGACCCGCACGCGCGGATCGCGCGCCTCGGCGCTCCGGGCCACCGCGGCGGTCTCCGGGTCGTCGTGGCCCACGATGACGATGATCTCGAAGTCGGTGTGGCCGGATTCCAGCAGTCGCGTGACGGTGTGGTCGAGCACCGCCTGCTCGTGCCGCGCGGGCAGCAGCAGCGAGAAGGACAGGCTCTCACCCCCGTCGGGTCTGCCGAACCGGGTGGAGGCCAGCACCTCGGGCGTGCGCCACGCGTGCATCTGCCACCACAGGGTGAAAGCGGCCGTCCAGAAGAGCGCCAGTGAAACGGCGGCGATGAAGACAGACGTGAGCAACAGATCCCCCCAGATCCCCCGAAGCCCCCCACGCGACGGCAGATCACTGCCGTCGCGTCATGGGCCGAGGCTATGAGGGGTCTGTGAAGCGCACAGGGTTGATCCGATGAAGACCGTGTTTCATCACACTCGGTCAGATTGCCGAACTACTCGCGCTCTGGGGGCGTTTGACCGGCTTGGGACCTACGCTTTCCGGCCGTTCAGCGCCACGCGGAGCCGGTCGGGATCGGTCACCGGGACATCGCAGACGAAGTTACGGCAGACGTACGCGGCCGGTTTCCCGTCCACCAGCGGACGGCCGGAAAGGAGCGGCAGCTCGTCGCTCTCCGGCGTCCCCACCGCCACCACGGCACCCGGCGCGGTGCCCAGAAGCGCCGTCCGCCCGAGGGTCGTCGTGGCCGGATCACCCGCCTCGCCCACCACCGCGACCTCCCGGGGACCGTCGAGCAGCGCCTCGGCCACCGCGAGCCCCCACCCGATGAAGCGGGGCGCCCGGGGTCCGAGCGCCTTCACCACACCGAGCGCCCGCTCGGCGGCGGTGCGATGGGGCTCCGCGCCGGTCTGCGCGCCGTACGACAGCAGCGCCCCGGCCGCCGCGCTCCACCCCGAGGGCGTGGCGTTGTCGGTGGGGTCCTGCGGACGGCGGATCAGCCGCTCCGCGTCGGCCGCCGTGTCGTACAGCGCACCGGACTCGGCGTCCGTGAACTGCGCGAGGACGTGGTCGAGCAGGAACCCGGCGAACTCCAGCCAGACCCCCTCCCCGGTCACGGACGTCAGCGCGAGGAAGCCCTCGGCGACGTCCGCGTAGTCCTCCAGCACCCCAGCGTGGGCGCCCGCCCGCCCGTCCTTGCTCGTACGCACCAGCCGCGCCCGGTCGTCCATGTGCAGCCGTACGAGCAGGTCGGCGGCGCCGATCGCGGCCTCCACCAGGTCGGGGCGGTCGAAGTAGGCGCCGGTCTCGGCGAGGGCGGCCACGGCGAGCCCGTTCCAGGCGGCGACCACCTTGTCGTCGCGCCCCGGCGCCGGCCGCCCGGCCCGCGCGGCCAGCAGGCGCTCCCGCACGGAGGCGATCCGGTCCGCGTCGAAGACCCCCTCCGCCTGCGGAAGCTGGAGCACGGAGGCACCCTCCTCGAAGGTGCCCTCCTCGGTCACCCCGAAGTACTGCGCGGCGAGCTCGGCGTCCGCGTCGCCGAGCACCTCGCGCAACTGCTCCGGCGTCCACACGTAGTACGCGCCCTCGACGTGCCGGCCGGTGCCGTCGTCGCTGTCGGCGTCGAGCGCGGAGGCGAACCCGCCCTCCTGGGTGCGCAGTTCACGCACCATGAAGTCCGCCGTCTCCAGCGCCACCCGCCGGGCGAGCCCGGACCCCGTGGAACGCCACAGATGGGCGTAGGCCCGGCACAGGAGCGCGTTGTCGTAGAGCATCTTCTCGAAGTGCGGGACCAGAGGTCCACCCGGCCGCTGCCGCAGGACGTAGCGGTGGAACCCGCCGCCCAACTGGTCGAAGAGGCTCGAGCGCGCCATGGCGTCGCGGATTCCCTCGGCCATCTCCAGGGCGGCCTCGGATTGTGTCCGGGCGTGATGCCTCAACAGGAATTCGATCACCATGCTCGGCGGGAACTTCGTGTCCCCACCGCCCAGCCAGCCGCTGGCCGGGTCGTAGTCCCGAGTGATTCCCAGCAGTGCCTGCGAAAGCTCGCTCTCCCCCGGAAGACCGCCCGCACCGTGATCCAGTTCCCGCCCCGCCAGGTCACGAGTGATCTTCTCGGCGACTTCCCCGACCTCGTCACGTCTGCTCGCCCATGCGCCGTGAACGCCTTCGAGCACCTGGCGGAAGGACGGCGACCCATGGCGGGGCTCGGGCGGGAAGTACGTACCGAAGTAGAAGGGCTCGCCTTGGGCGGTCATGAACACGGACATGGGCCAGCCGCCCTGTCCGGTCGCGGCCTGTACCGCCTCCATGTAGACAGCATCGACGTCGGGCCGCTCCTCACGGTCCACCTTGATGTTGACGAAGTGCTCATTCATGTAGGCCGCTGTCGTCTCGTCCTCGAAGCTCTCGTGAGCGAGAACATGACACCAGTGACAAGCGCTGTAGCCCACGCTCAGGAAGACCGGCACATCACGCCTTCGCGCCTCCTCGAAAGCGGCGGGCTCCCACTGCCACCAGTCGACGGGATTGTCCGCATGCTGAAGCAGGTACGGGGATGTCGCGTGCGCAAGTCGGTTGGCCATGCTTCCATCCTTACGCACACGGCAGAACCACGCCCACGTGCCACGTGGGTACGGCGATGACCTCTGCTCTCCGAGGCCTTGCGCCGGTCCTGTCACCCATTTCCGCAGGAGCGCTTTCCCCGAGCCGAGCGCACGAGTCGGCTTCCGCTCGGCCTCACGAACCGATGAGGACGGTCTTCTTCGAGATCCAGTCGAATTCGAGGCGCTCCAGGATCGGGGTGTGATCACCTTGCCGGACGGCCGGCCTGACCGTCACACCCTTGGGTCCGAGGGTGCACTTGAGAAGCATCCGCCTGTCCGCCATGTCCGCCGCGTCCCATGCTTCACGCAGACTTTCGATCGTCACCGGCGACAGGGCGGCCTCCGCGTCCAGAACGTCAAGGGTCCTGGCCATGCTCTCGATGACGGTGCGCTGCCCCTCGCTGAGCTCCTCGAAGCGCTCCTCGTCCATCTTCCCGTATACGTAGAAGTCGTCTTCGAGCTTCCTCACCCGCTGGTGCGCGGCTTCGAGCGCCCTCTGAGCTTCACTCTTGCGCAGCTGTGTCTCGGGATTCGTGAACGCCAGCCACCGGCGCGCCAGTTCGACGGCCACAGGATCATCGGGTTCAAGGGCGGCGACATGGTCGACCCATGCCTGTCCGACAGCCCTGTCGATGCGATCGGCGAGGGTCACGACACCGCGGCAGACCGAACTGCCGCGTGTCTGGCGCACCTCGCACCGATAGCGCCCGCCACGATGACTCATCGGTCCACCGCACGGCTCCCCCTTCCCGGTGCCGTTCTCTTCACGGATCCGGCCACACCGGTAGCTACCTGTTCCCAGGTATTTCGCTTCAGGCTTCCCCTTCGCCCACCGCGTGTCGGTCCGCCCGGCGATGAGCGCCTTGATCCTGAACCACTCCGCAGAGGTCACCACGCCCGTGCCGCACAGAACGATCTCGCCCACGCCGTTGCGCAATGGCTCGCCGTACCCCTCCCACACATCAAGGAGGTTGCCGTGCTCGTCCGTCTTACGCCGTCGGACCGGAACCATGCCCGCGAAGAGCGGGGACTGAGCGAGCTTGCTCACCGCCGTGGGCGACCAAGTGGCACCGCTCCGGGTCCGATGGCCCTCCTCGTCGAGTTTGTGGGCCGTGTCCTTGGTCGTCTTGCCGGCGAGCAGCAGGTCCGCCAGCCTGCGGGCCGTTCCGTATTCATCGGGGTGGGGCTCGACCTTTCCGCTCCCTGGCGCGCTGCGGAGCCCGAACGGAGGTCTGCCCGTGCCTCGCCGCCCCTCCGCCTTGTGCGCGTCATGGCCCGTCTTGACGCGCTGCGCAATGTCCTTGGCTTCCTCGCGGGCGCGTTCGCTCAGGATGGCGAAGACCATGCGGCCACTCCGTGCCGAGTCCAGGCCTTCGGAGACGGACACGAGCCGCGCCTGCCGGCGATCGAACTCGTCGAGCATTCTGCCGACCGCACCCATACCTCGGCGGTCGAAGCGGTCCGTCTTCCACACCCCGAGCGTCCTGGACCTGCCCTCCATGATCGATTGCGTGGCCTTCTCGAACTCCCTTCGTCGCACAGAGGTCTTGGACGCCGAGAGCTGCTCGAACCAGACGCGCCGGATCTGAAGTCCGTTCATCTGCGCCCAACGCACCATGTCGCGCACATGTCCCCGCAGCGTGGCCAGGTCCTCCTTCCTGCTGCTGCGTCGCAGATAGGCATCCATGAGCCCGGACGGTTCCGCCGTCGCGGGCTTGTCCAGCTTCAGTGCCGCCAACTCCTCCGGGCCGAACCCCAGCCCGACCAACGTCGCCTGGTCCTCACGCATGTCAGTCCTCCCACTCAAGAGAAAGAATGGGCAGGAGTGGACCTTTGATCCCCTTTTTCTCGAAATGAAGCACTACACAATGTCAATCATGGATACTGCGAACACCGTTCCGTCCGAATGATCGACGCCCCCTCGCGCTCGCGCCCCCGCCGAAGGACACTCGTAGGCAAGGGAGTTGCTGCCGGAGGGGGACGCGACATGCGGGACGGCCATCGGGCTGAGGCCGAGCGGCTGCTGGTCCGGGCCGTCGAGGAGGAGGTGCGCCGCTCAGGGGGGCGCGCGGACGGCGGCGCCCTGTTGTCACGGGCGCGGGCCTCGCTCGACGCGATGGCGGAGACGGCCGCCGAGGAGTACACGGCCTACACACGGGCACTGGACGAGTCCGAGGCGGGACGGCAGACCTTCGGGCAGCGGTTCGCGCGCGAGGGACCGGGAACTCCCCTGCTGGTGGCCGCGGTCGGCGCGGTCGCGGCCGTCGCCTGCGACCTGGCCCTCGGCACCGGCGCCGGCACGGCCGTGGGCACCGGAGCGGCCGTGGCCGTGGCGGGCGCGAGCGCCACCGTCCTCAAGGTGACGGCCGCGCACGTACCCGCCGCGAGCCGCCGCGCCGGAGCCCTGGGACAGCCCGGCGGCCCCGAGCAGCTGCGCCTGCAGTGGCTGACCGCCCTGGAGGTGCGCGGTGTCCGCCCGTTCCTCGACCAGCAGCGGGTGCTCAGCGCCACCACCGGCGCCAAGAAGGGCGCGCCCCAGCTGCGCCGCACCGACAAGAGCGCCGCGGCCCGCCGGCGCAGCGTGCTCGAGCAGTCCTTCGGCCAGCTCCCCGAGCAGGACGGCCCGTTCACCGGGCGCCGGGGCGAACTGTCACGGATCGCGCGCTGGGTTCACGCGGCCCGGGCGAGCACGGAGACGAAGCCGACCGTCGTGGTGCTCCACGGCGCGCCCGGCTCCGGCCGCAGCGCGCTGGCGGTCCGGGCGGCCCATGCCCTCAAGGACCAGTTCCGCGGCGCGTGCGTGGTCGACCTGCGGGGCGGCAGCCCGGACGATCCGCCGCTCACCACCCGCGACGCGCTGCTCCACCTGCTGAACCGGCTGGGCGCCCCGCGCGAACAGCTCCTCTTCCGCGAACGGTCCTCGCAGGACCAGCAGGTCAAACGGCTGAGCGAGCTGTACCACCAGCATCTGACGGGCCTGCCCGTGACGATCGTGCTGGACGACGCGAGCGACGCCGAGCAGGTGAGCACCCTGGTCCCCGAGCGCTCCGACAGCCTGGTCCTGGTCACCGCGCGAAGGCCGCTCGACCTGCCCGCCGGTCTGGCCGCCTGGGTGCACCAGCTCCCCGTGGAGGCACTGGACGCGGCGGGCTCCGAGGAACTGCTGAGCGCGGCGGCCCAGGACGCGTCCGGCCCGTACGACGCCGAATCCTCCGAACGCATACGGGAGTTGTGCGGCGGTCTGCCGCTGGCCCTGCGGATCGCGGGCTCCTCGCTCGGCCCCCGCACCCCCCGCGCTCTGGCCGGCGACCTCGCGGCGTACGGCCCCGTGGAACCCGTCGAGCGGGTGCTGTGGCTGCGCTACACGGACCAGTCGGACACGGCGCGCAGACTGCTGCGCCGGCTGGCCCTGGCCGGCCGGGCCTCGCTGGGCGCGGCAGCGGCGGCGTCCCTGCTCGCGACGGACGAACCCGAGGCCGTCCGCCATCTGACCGACCTGTCCCGGGCGGGCCTGATCGACCATGTGCGCGGCAGCCGCTACCGCCTGCACGATCTCGTGCGGGCCTTCGCCGCGGCCCGTCTCCTCGACGAGGAGGAGGCCTCGGAGCGCACGGCGGCGCAGGAGCGCCTGATCGTGAACTACGCGGAGCTCGCCGACTCGGTGATCCGGCTGGTGGACGGCAGGACATCGACGCGCGCCGACCAGTTCGGGCCGCAGGGCTTCACCTCCCTGGACGCCGCGCTGCGCTGGCTCGACGACGAGTCGAGCTTCATCACCGCGGCCCTGCGGCACGCGGAGGGGGTGGACCAGGCGGCGGTGCTTCACCTCCTGGGCGCCCTGTGCGACTACTGCCTGCTGCGCGGCGACCTGTACCGGCTGGGCGAGATCAGCGAGCTGACCCAGGCCGTCGACCAGGGGCTGCTGGTCCGCTCGGTGCAGTGGCGCACCGGTATCGCGGCCCGCCAGCTCGGCGAGCTGGACAAGGCGCGGACGACCCTGGCCGCGGTGGTGGACCTGTATTTCGAGGCCCATCACGACGCGGGGGCCGCCAGGGCGCTGTGCTCCCTCGGGATCACGCTGCACCACCAGGGCGCCCTCGTCGAGGCGGCGGCCAAGCTCCAGGAGGCCATGGACCTGCAGGCCGCACCCGAGCTCGCGGCCGACCGCGCCTGGACGATGCACGCGCTCGCGGCGGTGGAGCGCGACAGATCCCGGCTCGGCCAGGCTCTCGGCCTGCTCACCGAGGCCCTGGTCCTGCACCGCGAGAGCGGTTCGGTGCACGGTGAGGCCTGGGCCCACTTCCAGCTCGGCCAGCTGGGTCTGCGGATGGGCGACGTGCCGCGCGCCGAGCGTGAGCTGCGCGAGGCGCTCGACCTGTACGGCCGGACGCGCGACGCCCGCGGCGAGGCCTGGGCGCTCACCCAGCTCGCCCGCGCCCGGCTCGTCGGGGGCGACCCGTCCGCCGCGGCCGACGGGCTGCGCCAGGCGGCCTCCCGGCACCGTGAGAACGAGGACGCGCGCGGCGAGGCGTGGACGCTCTACTACCTGGGCCAGGCCCTGGAGGAGACCGGCGGCCTGGACCAGGCGGTGCGGGAGCTGGAGCGCTCCCGGACGATGTTCTCGCGCATGCGGGACGTCTACGGCCTGGCCTGCGCCCGCCACCACTCGGCCCGGGTGACCCGCGACCAGCGCGCCGCGCAGACGGGCTCGCTGCGGAACTCGGGCTTCGCCCGCCAGCTGCTCGTCGACGCCCGCGCGGACTTCCAGCGCATCGGGGTGGCCCACGGCGAGGCGTGGACCTGCCTGGAGCTCGCCGTCGTCGACGCCGGCAACGCCCGCACCCAGCAGGCGCTGTCCCTGTGCGACGAGGCCGTCGGCCTGTTCGCCTCGTACGGCGACCGCCGCGGGGAGGACTGGGCCCGCTTCCTGCGCTGCACCCTGCTCCCCTACGCGGCGCCGGGCGGCCACGAGGTGGGCGCCGCGGTGGCCGTGGAGGAGCTGTCGCAGCTCTCGCGGGCCGGCCACGCCACCCGCGACGGCGGGCTGGACGACTTCATCGAGGCGTACCGGCTGCTGCTGGAGCGCGGCGTGAACCTGGACGCGGGCTGGCAGGCCTGGCGCCTGGGCATGGTCCCGGGCCGCCACGCCCGCGACGTGATGGGCGTGACGGTGCCGATGTGAGACGGCCGGCCTTCCGGGCGCGCGCCGAAGCCCGGCGTGCGCCGGAAAGGCCTCACACCGGGCCGCCGGTCATGAATCGCGGCCGGGGCTCCCGCAGGGCCCGGGCGTCCGCAGGACCTGGGCGCCCGCAGGGCCCGGGCGTCCGCTTCCACGAAGGCCGGGGTGCCCGCGGGGCCCGGGTTCCCGCAGGGCCGGGGCGCCCGCGGGCTCCGGCTCAGCCCTTGGCGGGAGCGGTCTTCCCGCCGGAGCCGGTGCCGTCGGCGGACACCGCCTCGTTCTCGGGGTCCTGCTCGAAGGTGACCTTGCCCATGTGACGGTTCATGGACTTCATCAGACCCCAGACGGCCAGGGCCATCACCGCGAAGACGATGAAGCCGAGGACGCCGGGGGTGACCTTGTTCTCGTCGACCTCCTTGGCGAGGGGGACGAGGTGCGTCAGTGCCAGGCTTGCGCTCATGTCAGGCATTGTCGCGGATGCCCGCAAAGAGGTCGTCCTCGGGGAGGGACGTGTCCACGAGGGACTTCGCGAGCTCGTACTCCTCGGTCGGCCAGACCTCCCGCTGGACGTCCATCGGGACCTTGAACCAGCCGCCGTCCGGGTCGATCTGCGTGGCGTGCGCGATCAGCGCCTTGTCACGGATCTCGAAGAAGTCCCCGCACGGAACGTGCGTGGTCAGGGTGCGCTCGGTGCGCTCGAACTCGCTCCAGCGCTTCAGCCAGTCCCCGTACGGCGACTCCATCCCGCGGTCCAGGAGCGCGTGGTGCAGCGCCTCGGTGCGCGGGCGGTTGAAGCCCTGGTTGTAGTAGAGCTTCTGCGGCTGGAACGCCGGCCCGAACTCGGACTCCGGGTACTTCTCGGTGTCCGTGGCGCCCTCGAAGGCCACCATCGAGATCTTGTGGGTCATGATGTGGTCGGGGTGCGGGTAGCCACCGTTCTCGTCGTACGTGGTGATCACCTGCGGGCGGAACGAGCGGATCTGCTTGACCAGCTCGCCGGCCGCCTTGTCGATGTCCTCCAGGGCGAAGCAGCCCTCGGGCAGCGGCGGCAGCGGGTCGCCCTCGGGCAGGCCCGAGTCGACGAAGCCGAGCCACTCCTGCTTGACGCCGAGGATCTCGCGGGCCTCGTCCATCTCCTTCTTGCGCACCTCGTGGATGTTCTCCTCGATGTACGTGTCGCCCTGAAGCTTGGGGTTGAGGATGGAGCCGCGCTCCCCGCCCGTGCAGGTCACGACCAGCACGTCCACCCCCTCGGACACGTACTTCGCCATGGTGGCCGCACCCTTGCTCGACTCGTCGTCGGGGTGGGCGTGCACGGCCATCAGTCGCAGCTGGTCAGTCAAGACTCAATCCTCGGTCAGTCGGCTGTCGCCTGAGTAGGTCGGCTGTCGGCGCCCGGCGTGATTCCGCGCTGCGGGCGGCTTCTATAGTGACGGAATCGGGGGGCGAATAATTCCGGGGTCCGCCCCAGGAACCCCGGCCGAGAGGACGATCATGACCACGGCGAGCGCGCAGCTGCCCGAGGGCCGGTACGGCCGCTCCGCGGACGAGCGTGCCGACCGGAAGCTCAGGATCATCGGCGGCGTCCTGGGTGTCGCCCTGATCGGCCTGGTCGGCTGGTTCGGCTACGACTACATCGCCGGCGCCGAGATCAGTGCCCAGGTGATCACCTTCGAGGCCGTCTCGGACAGCGCGGTCGAGGTGCACCTGGAGGTGCACAAGGACGCGGGTACGAAGGGTTACTGCACGTTGCGTTCGCAGAGCGCGGACGGCGTCGAGGTGGGCCGCGCGGACTTCCGCTTCGACCAGCACTCGTCCCGCCTCGACAAGGTGGTCACCCTGCGTACGACGGCCCGGGGCTCCACGGCGGAACTCCTCGGCTGTCACGCGGGCTGAGCGGCGCCGCCGCCCCTGCCCGGCGCCGTCGGTCGTGGCCGGAATCACTCGGGGCGACCAGCGCCTGACCTGCGCCGATGAAATTCTGATGTCTTATGTCCTCCCCTCGGAGCCGCTGAATTGTTAGGCTCGTGGTTTCGCCCACCCGTGAAAGAACATGCTTCTGGGTAGGGCGATGCTTTGTATTCCCAGTACCTACGAGGAGCACCTGTGACCCAGACCAGCGAGAACGTCACCTGGCTGACCCAGGAGGCGTACAACCAGCTCAGGGCCGAGCTGGAGTACCTGTCTGGTCCCGCGCGCACGGAGATCACCGCCAAGATCGCGGCTGCGCGCGAGGAGGGCGACCTGCGCGAGAACGGCGGGTACCACGCGGCCAAGGAAGAGCAGGGCAAGCAGGAACTCCGTGTGCGCCAGCTGACCCAGCTCCTGGAGAAGGCCAAGGTCGGCGAGGCTCCCGCGGCGGACGGCGTGGTCGCGCCGGGCATGGTCGTCACCATCGCCTTCGACGGCGACGAGGACGACACCCTGGACTTCCTGCTCGCCTCGCGTGAATACGCGAGCTCCGACATCGAGACGTACTCGCCGCAGTCCCCGCTGGGCTCCGGTGTGACCGGCAAGAAGGTCGGCGAGGACGCCCAGTACGAGCTGCCGAACGGCAAGCTCGCATCGGTGAGGATCCTCAAGGCCGTGCCCTATCAGGGCTGAGCCCCCGACCAGCGACGACGATGCCCCCGGCCGCACGCCGGGGGCATCGCCATGTCCGCGCCGATCACGCCGATCGACGCATCCGTGGTCACGCCGTCGCCGGGTGCTGCGTCACGCCGTCGCCGAGCGGTACTTGCGGACGGCGAGCGTCCGGAAGATCACCACGATCAGGACCGAGTAGACCAGCGAGGCCCAGACGGGATGCTGCATGGGCCAGGCGCCGGACGTCGACACCCCCGGATTGGCGAACAGCACCCGGCACGCCTGGACGGTGGCGCTGAAGGGGTTCCAGTCCGCGACATGGCGCAGCCAGGGGGTCATGTTGCTGGTGTCCACGAACGCGTTCGAGATGAACGTGACCGGGAAGAGCCAGATCAGCCCGCCGGAGGTGGCCGCCTCGGGTGTCCGCACGGACAGGCCGATGAGCGCGCCGATCCAGGTGAACGCGTACCCGAGCAGGAGCAGCAGCCCGAAGGCGCCCATGACGCGGAACGCGTTCGTGCTGCCGTCCGAGCCGACCCGCCAGCCGACCATCAGGGCGACCACCGCGAGGACCAGCAGGGTCAGCGCGGTCTGCACGAGGTCGGCCAGGGTGCGGCCGGTGAGCACCGCGCCCCGCGCCATGGGCAGCGACCGGAAGCGGTCGATGAGGCCCTTGTGCATGTCGTCGGCGATGCCCGCGCCGGCGCCCGCGGTGGCGAAGGTGACCGTCTGGGCGAAGATGCCGGCCATCAGGAAGTTGGTGTAGTCGGTGGCGCTGGTACTGCCGCCTATCTTCATGGACCCGCCGAAGACATAGGTGAACAGCACCACGAACATGATCGGCTGGATCAGTCCGAAGATGACCATCTCCGGGATCCGGCTCATGCGGATCAGGTTCCTGCGTGCGATGACCAGGGAGTCCCGGACGGACTGGTAGACCGGGTTCGAGGGTGCCGTGATCCGCACGGCGTCACTGACGGTGCTCACTTCACGGTCTCCTTCTCGCTCCTGCCGGTCCGGGCGTCCTTGGCCCTGCCGCCCCTGGTGTCCGCCGGCCCGCCGTTCTCCTCGGCCACATGGCCGGTGAGCGAGAGGAAGACGTCGTCGAGGGTGGGGCGGCGCAGGCCGATGTCGTCGATCTCGATGCCGCGGGTGTCCAGCTCGCGGATCACCTCCGCGAGGAGCTTCGCGCCGCCGGTGACGGGCACGGTGAGCTTGCGGGTGTGCTCCTCGACCGTCGTCTCGCCCTTGCCGAAGCCGCGCAGCACCTCGGAGGCGGTCGCGATGTGCTCGCGCTCGTGCACGACGACCTCGACGCGCTCGCCGCCGGTCTGCGCCTTGAGCTCGTCGGCGGTGCCGCGGGCGATGACGCGGCCGTGGTCGACCACGCAGATGTCGTGCGCGAGGTGGTCGGCCTCTTCGAGGTACTGGGTGGTCAGCAGCAGTGTCGTACCGCCGGAGACCAGTTGCTTGATCACGTCCCACAGCTGCTGGCGGTTGCGCGGGTCGAGGCCGGTGGTCGGCTCGTCCATGAACATCACCGGGGGCGACACGACCAGGGCCGCCGCCAGGTCGAGCCGGCGTCGCATACCGCCCGAGTACGTCTTCGCGGTGCGGTCGGCGGCGTCGGCGAGGTTGAACTGCTCCAGCAGCTCGGCCGCGCGGACCTTCGCGGCCTTCGCCTTCATCTGGTAGAGCTGTCCGACCATCTGGAGGTTCTCGCGGCCGGTCAGGTATTCGTCGACCGCCGCGAACTGTCCGGACAGGCCGACCCTGCGCCGTACCGCGTCGGGGTCCTTGAGCACGTCGACTCCCGCGACGACGGCCCTGCCGCTGTCGGGGCGCAGCAGGGTCGTCAGACAGCGGACCGCGGTCGTCTTGCCCGCGCCGTTCGGCCCGAGCAGGCCGAGCACGGTGCCTTCCGGGACATCGAGGTCGACGCCGTCCAGAGCCCTTACGTCACCGAAGGTCTTCACCAGGCCTTCGGCATATATGGCGCCTGGCATGAGTGTTCTCCACGTCGTTGGGGAATTTTCGGGTGTGCGTGTGCTTGCGGATGTGCGCGTACTGGAGACTCGTGCACGACGGAAAAGTCATCGGCCCGGCCCCGTCGCCGCCGATCCGGACACCCACCGTAACGCGATGTATCGCGTCACTCAACGGATTTTTCCGAGTGGGACGACCCGACTCCGCGGGTGGGCTCCGCGGGTGGCTCCGGCCTCAGTCGATGACCGTGTACCCCGCCTCGCGCAGCGCCAGATTCACCTCGGCGCAGTGCTCGTGACCCTTCGTCTCCAGGTGCAGTTCGACCTCCACCTCCGTGAGCCCGAGCCGTGGATCGGTCCGTACGTGGCTCACGTCGAGGACGTTAGCGTCCGCCACTGACAACACCCCGAGGAGCGTGGCGAGGGCGCCGGGCCGGTCGGTGAGCCGCAGCGTGACCGCCAGATAGCGGCCGCCCGCCGCCATGCCGTGCCGCAGGATGCGCTGCATCAGGAGCGGATCCACGTTCCCGCCCGACAGCAGCGCCACCACCGGACCCTCGAAGGAGCCGGGATCGCGCAGCAGCGCCGCCACCGAGCTCGCGCCGGCCGGCTCGACGACCAGTTTGGCGCGCTCCAGGCACAGCAGCAGCGCGCTGGACAGGTCGTTCTCGGAGACCGTACGGACCTCGTCGACCAGTTCCTCGACCAGGCGGAACGGCACGTCGCCGGGGCGGCCGACCCTGATGCCGTCGGCCATCGTGGCCGGGTTCTCGATCGACAGCGGCCGGCCGGCGGCGAGCGAGGGCGGGTACGCCGCCGCGCCCTCCGCCTGCACCCCGATGATCCGGATGTCCGGGCGCAGCGACTTCACCGCGAGGGCCACGCCCGCCGCGAGCCCGCCGCCGCCGATGCCCAGGACGATCGTGCGCGCCTCCGGGCACTGTTCCAGGATCTCCAGGCCCACCGTGCCCTGGCCCGCGATGACGTCGGGGTGGTCGAAGGGGTGGATGAACACGGCGCCGGTGCGCCGCGCGTACTCCTGCGCCGCGGCCAAGGTCTCGTCGACCACCTGTCCGTACAGCCTCACTTCGGCGCCGTACTCGCGGGTGGCCGCGACCTTCGGCAGCGGGGCGCCGTTCGGCATGAACACGGTGGACCGCACACCGAGCAACGAGGAGGCGAGGGCGACGCCCTGCGCGTGGTTGCCCGCGCTCGCCGCGACGACACCCGCGGCGCGCTCCTCAGGGAGCAGGCCCGCGATCCGCACGTACGCGCCGCGCAGTTTGAACGACCCCGTCCGCTGGAGGTTCTCGCACTTGAACTGCACGGGCGCGCCCACCAGCCGGGACAGATACCGGCTGCCCTCCATCGCGGTCACCCGCGCGACTCCCGAGAGCATCTTCTGCGCGCCGCGCACGTCGTCGAGAGTCACACTGGGAAAGGAGTCAGCCGTGCTGTAGCTCATGACCACCAGTCTCGCAGTTCAGGCGGGCGCGCCCCGGTGGTGACCACCCTCCGAGACTCGGTTTGCGCAGCGCCGGTACGGCCCGCGCCCGGGCCGCGTAACCTGTCCCCCAACCCAGCTCCCCACGCATGAATTGAGCCCCCGGCCATGCCCACTACACCAGAGATGTCGATGGACATGACGACCGTCGGTGACACCGGTCTTCTCGAAGCCCTTCAGCACGAGGTCGCGGTCTTCGCGCGCCGTGCGGAACAGACCCGGCTCGGCGGGGTGGGGCAGGTGCGCAACTCCATGGACCGGGCCGCCTACCTGCTGCTCAACCGCCTCGACAAGGAAGGCCCGATGGGCGTCAAGGCGCTCGCGGCGAGCATGGGCATCGACTCCTCGACGGTCACCCGGCAGGTCGCCCCGCTGGTCGACACCGGACTCGTCAAGCGCACCTCGCACCCCGAGGACGGACGCGCCGTGGTGCTCCAGCTGTCCCCGCGCGGCCAGTCCCGGCTGGACGAAGTACGCATGTCCCGGCGTCAGTTGATGGCCGAGCTGACACACGATTGGGCGCCGGAGGAGCGTGAGGTGTTCTGCGCGCTCCTCACGCGCTTCAACGGCGCGCTCTCCGCCCGCCAGGCCACCCAGGGCATGCCGGCACCGGAGTCCGATCCGGCCTCCTGAGCCCGTCCGGGCGAAGCGGTGGCGGACCGCGCCCGGTGTCCCGGGCCCCCCGCGGTCCTTCACGCGCGCGTGCATGTGCGCCGGACTCTTGACCGGAAGGCGTCACCTGGCCTCATATGAGACCGGGTCCTCGTCGTACGGGGGTGCGACCGGTCGCACGCGGCCGCGGGCCCGTTCTCAGGGTCGCCCTCAGGCGGGAGGCATGGTGCGAGAACGGCGTGCCTCCCAAGGCGTCCGCCGGGCCCGGGAGTTCGAGGCGTTCGTGGCGGGCGCGGCGGGACGGCTGCTGCACACCGCCACGCTGCTCACCGCGGAGCCCCGGGACGCCAACCCGCGTGCGCGGCGGCTGCTGACGCTGGCCCTCGCCCGTACGTACGCCTCCTGGGACCGGCTGCACGGCGAGGATCCGTACGACAGCGCCCGCCGGGAACTGGCCGCGCGCTTCCAGTGCGCCGCCTGGCACCAGTACGGGAGCTTCAGGCGCCGGCGCACCTCCCCGGACCACGTCCTGGCCCGGCTCACGCCCCAGGAGCGGCTGATCCTCGTCCTCAGGCTGTACGAGGGGGTCGCCGAGGAGCAGGCGGCGGCGCTGCTCGGGCTCCCCGCGGAACGGGTGCGGGCGATCTGCGCCCGCGCCATGGCGACGCTGCTGCATCCGCCCCGCGGTCCGGCGCCGGCCGTGGTGGAGGTGGTGCCGTCATGAACCTGGCGGAGCGCGAGGCGGCCGTACGGCGTCTCCTGGAGCAGGAGGCGCCGCCCGTGGTGCCGCCCGACCTGTACGGCGAGGTCGTACGCCGCGGAGGACGCATACTGCGGCGCGGGAAGGCGGTGCGGCGGCTGCTGTGGCTGGTGCTGTTCGGCGCGGTCGTCGCCTTCACCGTCTGGGCGGCGACGGCGCGGCCGTGGGTGGAGCCGCCGTCGGAGACGACTCCACCGCTGACGGGCTGGTGACGGGTGCCGCCGGCTCGACGGTGACCGCCCTCGGCCACCGTCGGGCCGGTGACTGCTCTTCTGTCGCCGACGGGCTCGCGACCGCCCTCCGCCGCCGACCGGCTCGTCACCGTCCTCCGCCGCCGACGCGCTCGTGACCACCGTGCCCCGCCCCCGTGCCCCGCCGCTCCCGTCCGCGGACCGGCGGGCCGGTCCGCGGACGGGGCGAGGACGGTTCTCCGGCTCAGCCCAGGGCCTGCTGCAGGTCCTGGAGGAGATCGTCGATGTTCTCGATGCCCACGGAGATGCGGACCAGGTCGGCGGGAACCTCCAGCGCCGAACCGGCGGCCGAGGCGTGCGTCATGCGTCCCGGGTGCTCGATCAGGGACTCGACCCCGCCGAGCGACTCACCGAGCGTGAACACCTTGGCCCGGTTGCAGACCTCGACGGCCGCCTCCTCGCCGCCCTCGACCTGGAAGGACACCATGCCGCCGAACGCCCGCATCTGCTTGGCGGCGATCTCGTGACCGGGGTGCTCCGGGAGGCCCGGGTACAGGACGCGCGTCACGCGCGCGTGCCGGGTGAGCATCTCGGCGATCCGGCCCGCGTTCTCGCTGTGCCGGTCCATGCGCACGGAGAGCGTCTTGGTGCCGCGCAGCACCAGCCAGGAGTCGAAGGGCCCGGCGACCGCGCCCATCGCGTTCTGGTGGTACGCCAGCTCCTCGCCGAGTTCCTGGTCGCCGGTGATCAGGGCACCGCCCACGACGTCCGAGTGGCCACCCATGTACTTGGTCAGGGAGTGCACGACGACGTCCGCGCCGAGCGCGAGCGGCTGCTGGAGGTAGGGGGTCGCGAAGGTGTTGTCGACGACGAGCCGGGCGCCCGCCTCGCGCGCGATCTGCGCGACCACGGCGATGTCCGTGATGCCGAGGAGGGGGTTGGAGGGCGTCTCGACCCAGATCACCTTGGTCTTCGGGGTCAGGGCGGCCCGTACCGACTCGGGGTCGCTGGTGTCGGCCACCGACCATTCCACGCCCCAGCGGGAGACGACCTTGGCGAAGAGCCGGAAGGTGCCGCCGTACGCGTCGTTGGGGATCACCACGTGGTCACCGGGGCTGAGCAGCGTACGCAACAGGCAGTCCTCGGCCGCCAGTCCCGACGCGAACGCGAGCCCGCGGCGACCGCCCTCCAGGGCCGCGAGGTTCTCTTCCAGTGCGGTCCTGGTGGGGTTGGCGCTGCGGCTGTACTCGTAGCCGCCGCGCAGTCCGCCGACGCCGTCCTGCTTGTAGGTCGAGACCTGGTAGATCGGCGGGACGACCGCTCCGGTGAGGGGGTCGGCGGTGTTGCCCGCGTGGATCGCGATCGTCTCGAAATGCTGACTGATGTGCCTGTCGCTCATGGGTCCCGAGCGTAGTGCTCCCCGGGAGCCGATGACGGCCTACGCTCTGGCGGCGAGGACGGGCTTCGCGCAGAGCGTGACGAGCACGACGGGACCGGGTTGGCCAATTGTCGGACCCGTCTGGTTCGCTTGACCCATGGTGATTCTCTGGGTCCTGATGGCGCTGGCCATGTTCAGCATGGTCCTGCTGCCGGTGTACCGGCGCAGGAGCACGGGTATACAGCTCGTCACGCCCGACGACCCGGACGCCGCGGACCCGGCGAACTACGGATTCCTGCGCCAGGAGGAGCTGGACATCCGCATGCCGGGCCCGGACGAGGACCTGCTGAACGTCCTGGACATGGTGCAGCGGACCCAGGACCACCGCGCGGCCTCGCAGCTGCTGGCCGGCACCGAGAGCGAGGGCGAGACGCGCTGGCAGCGGGTGCAGGCCTTCGCGGGCGCCGCGTCGCTGGAGCTTCAGCAGCGCCCCGGCGGGGTCAGTGAGACTCCGGGCGGCCAGTGGCTGCGCGTGTGGCGTGCCGAGGCCCCCAAGGACGCGGGCGGCGCCGCGGTGCACGCCGAGTTCCTGGTGCAGCAGGCCTGGCGGACGTCGACGCCGGGGACCGACGACTTCCGGATCATCATGGAGGAGGCGCGGACCGCGTGCGGCGACGCGGCGCTGCTGTCCCCCGGTGACCCGATCCCGTACATCATCGAGCTGTCGGTGGCCCGTGGACTCGGTTACTCCCGGCCGGAGTTCGAGAAGCTCTGGCTGAAGATCCTGGACCGCGCGCCCTCCCACATGGGCGCGCATCTGGCGGCCCTGCACTACTGGTGCGAGAAGTGGCACGGCTCGCGGGAGACGGCACAGGCGTTCGCGGAGGCCGCGGCGGCCCGCGCGCCGCAGGGCTCCCTCCTCGCGGCGATGCCGCTCTTCGCGGTCTTCGAGCACCTTCCCGAGGTGAACCTGGTCCGCAGCTTCTACCAGAGCGAGGTCGTGACCAAGGCGGTCCACGGCGCGCTGTACGCGGTCCACGCGGCCCGTCCCGACGACCCGATGCTCGCCCACGTACGCCACCTGCTGGTCTGCTTCCTGGTCCGCGGCGAGCGCTGGTCCGAGGCGATGGACCAGCTGGTGCACGTGGACGGCCACGTCGGCGCCCTGCCCTGGACCCTGAGCTCCGACCCGGCCTCCGACTACGCGATCTACCGCGCCCTGGCGGTGGCGGGCTACGAGGCGAACGGCGGAAACCCGGCCACGCTGCCGCACTGACGGCGGCGAGGGGGCAGCCGCCGTTCGGATCACCCGAGGCGGCCCTTCAGGTGACTGCCGGACGCCTCATGAGCCAGGCAGCCGTCGCCGGGGTACGACGTCTCAGCAGAGAACGAACCCGGAACGCCGTGAGGAGCTTGGCGATGTACGCAGCAGTCCGGCGGTACGAAGGGGTGACCGATTCGGCCGAGGCGGCACGTCTCGTGAACGAGGGGTTCGTGGCGCTCATGCGCCAGGTCTCCGGCTTCGTGGCCTACTACTGGATCGATGCCGGGGACGGAGTGATGGTCTCGACCAGCGTCTTCCAGGACCGGGCCGGTGCCGAGGAATCGATCTCGAGGGCTGCGGACTTCGTGCGGGACAACCTTGCGTCACTGCTCCCCAACCCTCCCCAGGTCATGGCCGGCGAGGTGGTGGCTTCCGCATGACAGCGGTTCGGACCGGCCGCACGAAGCCCCCAGGGCTGTACCGGCCCGCAGCGCCCACGTGGTCGCCCTTCACCGCGTTGATCCCGCGAGGCGCGTCGGCCGCAAAGAGGACGGTGAACCCGGCTTGACATGGATCATCAAGCCGCGTTCGCAGACTTGTGCCGCCGCCATGTGACCCGTGGGTGATGCCGGCGGTTGTGTCCGGATCGCCGGTCAGGGACGCAGGTGGGCCAGGAGTTCTGCGCCGGCGGGGTATTCCTGCTCCTGGGGGAGCAGGCGGGTGGCCGAGTCCCGTTCGCCGTCCTTGACGAGGGCGTGGATCTCGTGGGCGAGCGGGGTCACGTCGTTGATGGACACGATCCACTCGTCCGCGTAGCGCGCCGACGCCTCGCCCGAGAGCCCCAGTTGCAGCGACCGGTGCGGCAGGGGCTGCAGGTGCAGATCGCGTTCGGGATCCCACTGGACGCGGGCCGGTGCGCGCTTGAGGTCACGCTGCCAGGCGCTGCGATCGGGATGCAGTCCGCGGACGTAATGCGACAGGCAGGCATGACGCAGCGCCCAGTCGAAGCCGTCGCGGGTGATCTCGACGGCGAGGACGGTCTCCTGACCCTCCTTCGTGCCCCAGCCGGAGCGGTACATCATCCACAGGAAACTGGGCTTGATCCACGTCATGCGGTCGGGCTTCCACGCGGCGGGGAAACGGCCCTTGCGGGCGGCGGGTCCGCCGATCTCCGGGCGGTACGCCTGGTAGACGGTGACCGTGGACGCCGTGTGGAGCGCGCGGATCCTGCGGAGCGGTTCTTCCATGGCCTACAGCGTGGGCCCGGCCGGCTCGGATGACCATCGATTTTCGACCCGTCGCCCGATCCGACGGAGCACGCCGGCCGCGGGCGGCAGGCACCCGAAAGCAAGGGGGAGGAGCGGTTCGTGCGAGCCGTCGGGAAGGGAACGGCCTCGATCGGCTGGGGCGGCGGCCGGCCGGACGACGCCGAGGCGGAGCGGCCCGGCGTCGCCACGTACGACGGCGTGGAGGTTGTCTTCAACGGCGACGGTGTCACCTTGTCCCAGTCGGCCGAACGCACGCGGCCGGCTGCGTCGCGGGTGTCGCGCACGCCCGGACGGTCATGACTTGTCGAAGATTGCGAGCACGGAACGCAGCCGCCTTCGCGTGACAGCCGTCATGACGACTCCGAGCGTCAGGCAGGCGCCCGCCAGGCACCAACTCGTCAGGTCCGAAGCGGGAGCCGCGGTCCAGTCCCACCAGTCGCCCTCGCTCAGCCACACCAGCGGGAACACGGAAGCCACCGGAAAGATCCACGCCAGCCCGGCCCCCAGTACACGTTCGGACAGCAGCGCGAGCCCGTACCAAATGAGCATCGAACGAACGAAGACGATCCCCAGAGATGTTCCTGCCGCACCCCCTTCAGCGGCAAAGGAGAGCAAACAGGCAGCCGCCACCGTTGCCAGTGTGAGGTTCGTTCTCATGCGGAAGTAGGCAGGCCCGGCGACATCCTCGAACACTGCGAGAGAACTGGTTCGGACGGCCGCCAGAAAAACCCCGGAAATCATCGGCAGCTCACGCCGGAACGGAACCCCGGCCGACACCCCGTCCCTTACCGTGGGCAGCGGTACGTGATATCCGCCCAGGACGGCCGAGGCCACCGCCACCACGGTCACGCCCACAAGGGTCGGCCAGACGCGGTGAACCTTCGCGAATCGCGTGAGCACAGTGGTTCGCATCAGGGGCCGCACCCATTTTTGCCCACGATGTCGAATTGCTGCTCGACCCATCGCTTTTGCTCGCTCTCCGATTTCCTCACGGCGGCGGCAGCTTCCTTCGGGGCGTCCGCCGCGCCGGTGATCGTGAGCCCTTCGTCAGCGGCCTTCGGGTCTACTCGCATCGCCCGGTACTCCAGCCACAACTCGATGCGTTCCAGAGCCGACTGCCAGGCGTCACGATTTTCCACGGGCGGCCGGCACTTGGGGAAAGAGGCGTCGAAAACGTTGCTGGACATGGCAACGGCAGCTGTGCGGACATGCCCTTCGGCCACGTCGAACCCTCGGTCGCCCCACTTCGTGCGCAAGAGTCCGTATTCCGCGAAGACGTTCGGCTCTCGCACCCACGCCTGCGGAATCCGCGAAAGATTGTCGGCCATCCTGGCAAGCTCCGGCAGATACTTGCGGTGTTCAGGCCAAACGCACACACGGGAGGAGCCGTTCGCCACAGACTTGCAGAGCGGCCGCACGGATGCGGCCGAACGCTCGCCCTGAATGCCGCCGGCCGCCGGGATACCGAGCAGCGCGACCACGGTGGCCGCCGCCGTGGCGAGGACGGCCAGATAACGTGCCGCCGACAACGGCCAGTGGGAAAGGCCCCGGGAGAACTTCACCGGTACGACCACGGCAAGCAGTGTCAGCGCGGCCGCAAAGGCCAGGTGCCAGAGGACGGGTCCGGTTCGCAGCATCTGGTCGGGAGTTCCGGAGAGCACGAACATGTCCAGGGACTGCCCGAGTCCCGCCATGCAGATGAAACTTCCCAGGGCGCAGGCCGCCGGCGTGAATGCCGCCGATGGCCACCACCGGCCGACCATATGTCCGACGGCGGCGAAAATGGTGAGCGTGGCCATTCCGGTCAGGAGGTAGGACGGCCACAGAAAGCCCGGTCCGCCCTCACGGATCGACACCCCTGCGGCCACCAGGCACCCGACGGCGTATGCGGTGAAGCCGAGCGTCAGGGTGGCCCCGAGCCGTACCGCCTCCGCCTGCCACGCCGGGCGCGCCGCCACCGACAGGGCCTCCGGCATCTCGGCTCGAGAAGCCCTTCCCGCCTGCCAGGCCGCGAGGCCCGCCAGGGCCGGCCCCAGGAAGAGTGTCACCTCCTGGGAAGCCGCGCTCGCCTCGGGCCAGACGCCGATCCAGTACCGGGCTCGCCCGAAAAGTACCAGCAGATCGATGACGACGAGAGCCGGCAGAGCAACCAGAACGGGTGAGCGCCGCAATTCCGTGCGGTAGGTCCTCAGCACGCCGCGTCCACCTCTGCGCCCTTGGTCAGCACGCTCATGTAGCCACGCTCGATCGGGGTGTCGCCCGGAGCCCCGGCCGCGGCTTCGGCAGCCAGTCGGGCCGGGGTTCCCCGGTAGGAGACACGGCCTTCCCGGAACACCAGAACCGCGTCACACGCGACGCTGACGTCTTCGACCAGATGCGTGCTGAGTACGATCGCGGCCCCACGCTCGGAAAGTCCGCGCAGGAGATTGCGGAATTCCAGCCGCTGAGCGGGGTCCAAGCCCACGGTCGGTTCGTCCAGGAGGATCAGCCGCGGCGATCCGACGATCGCTGCGGCAATACCTGCCCGCCGCAGCATCCCTCCCGAAAGCGATTTCATTTTGTGACCCGCGCGACTTTCGAGCCCCACCATCTGCACGGCGGTTTTCGTGGCCTGCCCGGCGTCACGCTCCGACACCCCGCGCAACCAGGCGCAGTATCGAACAAATTCAGAAACCGAAAAAGACGGGTAATATCCGAAGTCCTGCGGGAGGTAGCCGATGTCCCTGCGCGCCAGACGCGCAGCCCGCTCGCTCGTGATTTTGGCACCAAAGAGTTCGAGCTCGCCCGAGTCCGGTGGAACGGAGGTGCTGAGCACGCGAAAGAGCGTGGTCTTTCCTGCACCGTTCGGACCCAGCAGACCGGTGATTCCCGCATCGATGGTCAAGGTCAGGTCTTCGATGACCGGCCTGTTTCTGTACCCTTGCGACACGGAACTCAGCGCCGCAAAAGAACCCTGAGACATTAAATCCCCCAAAAAGGACTGTGCGGGGGCGCCTGAGCACCCCCGCGCAGTCGATCAAACATTCCTAGACGGTGACCCTCGTCTTATTGATCTTGAAGGTGCACTCGTAGGTGCTTATCTTGCCCGTGGTGTTGTACCGCACGTTGGGGAAGGACTGGTGGTCGAGTTCGTTGTTGCAGTCGTACGTAACGACGTAACTGTCGTTGGGGGAATAGGAGTGGCTGCAGTAGCCGTGACCGGACGTCGAGTACCAGTACCCGCGGCAGCCGTACGTCCAGCTCGACTCGTTGCTGGCGCTGGCCATGGGGGCAACGAGGCCGACGGCCGTCACCGTGAGCGCCGCGATTGCCAGGACCTTGCTAGCCTTCACTCGCACTCGGTTCCGGTCCAATGGGGGATTGAGCTTCATCGCTGCCTAACCCTTCTGTCAGTGGCGCAGTGATGGAGAAACAGGGGCCCCTGCGTCGCACCGCCGGGGCCTCTGCCCGGCCCGTATTCGACCCGTCGCGTATTACAGACAAGCCGGTCAGGCCGGACGAACTTCGTGATCTTAAAAAGTCGATGACGTATCGTCAACTTTCCTTGACCTCGGGCGCCTTGACAGGGCATTGCAAAGCAGTCCGGTCGAACCGTGCCCACTTGGTCGGCACCTCTTGGACGCAACGGTGACCTGGGGATTCCGTGACCGTCGGGCAGGAGGCGACTTCCGCACTCGACCGACGGGACGTGGCCCATTTCACCTTTGGGCAGGCAGTGGTCACGGCATTCCGTCCACTCGACGGCGACGGGCAGGCCACGGAGGCCGGTGACGGACGGCTCGACCACCGAGTGATCGGTGAAACCCGGTGCCCGGGCGCCGGGTTGAGGGGGTCCGTCGTCCCGGGGGCGTCCCAGAAGCATCCCAGGGCCGGCTGTTTTCGCAGGTCGTCGGGGGTGGGATCGTTTCACCGTCCCAGGTGGGGCGGTGGCTGTTGTCCCGGGCTCACGCGGCGTCCGATGCTCTGGGTGTCGCACCGGTCGAAGTGGCCGGCCGTCCGGCAGCGCCACGGCGCCCCTGCTCACCCGTCCACGGGGACACCCCTTTCCTCGGGCACCCGGGATGCGCGTGCGACCTCGTACCGATCGGAAAAGGAACACGCTGATGAACGTGAAGTCCCTCGTGGGCCGTCGTGCGGCCGTGGCCGCGGGTCTCGTCCTGGCTCTTGGGTGCGGGGTGTCGACTCAGGCCTCCGCCGCCGGGACGGGGGCTCTCGGCGGCAAAGCCAAGGCCAAGGCCGCCGTCGCCACCTGCTCCCAGAAGGAGCTCGGGGTGTCCGCGGTGAAGGAGAGGGACGCCCGCCACCTCCTCCTCACCGTGCAGAACGCGAGCGACAAGAAGTGCAACCTCTACCGCTCCCCCCTCGTGCGGCTCGGTGCCGGCACCGGGAACACTCCCGTGATCAAGGACAGCGACGGGACCCCGGGCGTGCCCGTCACCCTCTCCCCGGGTCAGGAGGCGTACGCCGCTCTGCTCGTCAGCGGCGGCGGCAGGGACGAGTACGAGGCGAAGAGCATCACCCTCGGCCTCCAGGGCAGCAAGCCCGGCAGCAGCGCGGGCAAGCCGATCGACGTCCCCATGCCCGTCAACACGCTGTACGCGGACGACGGCCAGCTCGTCACCTACTGGACGACCGCTTCCGGCTACGCCCTGGACTTCATCATGTCCAAGTGACGGACCTCGGCCGAGGCCGCGTCCCGGCGGCAGGCCGGCACGCTCGCCCGGCTGTCTGAACACGAAGCTCCGGTGGTTCAGGGTGACCTGCCAGGTCGCTCTGGACCAGCGGGGCTCCGGCGTGCTCCGGCCCCGGGCTCAGAACGCCCCGACGATCTCCACCACTCCGCCGATGAACGCGCTGACCAGCATCGCGGCGAGTAGCCCGGCGAGCAGTATCAGCAGTCGGCGGGGTGTCTCGCGGGCGCCCGCCAGGACGCTCGCGACCACGGCGCCCAGAACCAGCACCAGCAGGCCGAACAGGGAGACCGCCAGCCATCCGAACAGGGCGCCCGTACCCGTCCGTTCGTAGCCGCCGGAGGCCGTCCGCCGCAGGCCGACCGTGCTGCCGACGGGCAGGCGGCTGTCGATCGTGGCGCCGGGATCGACCACCGTCCCGTCGTCGGAACGGAAGACGCCGTGGCAGTGCGGATACCGGTGGCCTCCGCTCCATGTGCAGGCCTCGACCTTGAGGTGACCGGACGTGCCCGCCAGGTCCGAGGCGTAGACGAGATGCGTCACCGACACCCAGGTGATGGCGGTGCCCACGGCGAACAGGACGGCGATCACGAGGAGCAGACGCCCTGTCGGCGTCCCCTCCCGGAGCCGTTCCCAACGGTTCGTCCGTCCCCTCATCCCGCTCCCGCCCCGCCCTGCCCCGTCCCGCTCCCGGACCACGGCTGCTCCCGTCTCCCACGACGTACGGCAGACCCACGAGTACGCCGAATGGTTGCGGCCGTCGGCCGTTCCGTGCCGCGTGGCTCCGTGGCTCCGATCGGGTGGACTTGCCGGAACGCTGATCGGACCGGAGCTCCTGCCAGGGGCGCGGATGGTGGTGTTGCCGTCTGTCCCGGCGTCCCGGTGTCCCCGTGGCCTGGGACCTGGACCTGATCTGGAAGAGGCGCCCCCATGAGACGTACCTCCTACCGCCGCCCGTTCGCCGCGGCGCTGCTCGCGGCATCCGTACTGGCCCCGATGACAGCGATCCCCGCCGGGGCCCTCCCCGCGGCAGGAACGGTCCGCGCCCACGCGACGGACACGGGCGGATACGGCGACGGCACCGAGGGCGGCGACGCGCACGACAGTCTGGACCCCGAGCTGAGCGCCCGGCTGGACAAGGCCGTCGCGGACGTCCGCCGGCAGGCGAACATCCCCGGTGTCGTCGTCGGGCTCTGGATGCCCGGCAAGGGGAACTACGTCCGCGCGACCGGCGTCGCGAACACCGCCACCCGCGAGCCGATGTCCGCCGACTCCTACGTCCGGATCGGCAGCGAGACCAAGACCTTCACCGTCACCGCGCTGCTCGAACTCGTGGACCGGCACCGGGTCCGGCTCGACGACCCGATCTCCCGCTACGTCCGCGGCGTCCCGAACGGCCGCGACATCACGCTGCGCCACCTCGCGGAGATGCGCAGCGGCCTCTTCCCGTACACCTCCGACCCGGACTTCCAGCACGACCTGCTGAGCGACCCGCAGCGGGTCTTCACCCCGCGGGAACTGCTCGCGTACGGCTTCGAGCACCGGAACACCTTCGCGCCCGGCACGCAGTTCCAGTACTCCAACACCAACCTCGTCCTGCTGGGCCTGGTCGTCGAGAAGGCCGGCGGTCGAAGGCTCCGCGACTTCGTCGACAGGAGGGTCCTGCGCCCCGCCCGTCTGCGCCACACGCTGTTCCCGAAGGGGAGTGAGTTCCCCGAGCCGCACCCGCGCGGCTACACCGACCAGACCCTGAGCGGCGCCGTCGAGGACGCCACCGACTGGAACCCCAGCTGGGCCTGGGCGGCCGGGGCGATGATCTCGAACCTGCGCGACCTGCGGCACTGGGCGAAGGTCGTCGCCACCGGCAGCCTGCTCAGCCCCGGGACCCAGGCGCAGCGCCTCAAGACGCTGCCGACCGGCTTCCCGGGAACGGCCTACGGCCTCGGCATCTTCAACGCGAGCGGATGGATCGGGCACAACGGTTCCCTGCCGGGATACGAGACCGTGACCGTCTATCTGCCCTCGAAGAAGGCCACCCTGGTCATCATGCTCAACACCGACATCACCTATCAGGGCCAGGAACCGTCCACGCTGGTCGCCCGGGCCGTCACCCGGATCGTCACCCCGGACAACGTCTACGCCGGGGCGGTCGTCGGACCCTGACGCACGGGCGCCGCCGCGGTCGTACGACCGCGGCGGCGCCCGCGTGCCCGCGTGTCACGGCGGTGGGACCGACCGGACCGCGCGGATCTTCCCGGCCGGTCAGATCGTGGCCGTGTCGATCACGAAGCGGTACCGGACGTCGCTCGCCAGCACCCGCTCGTACGCCTCGTTGATCTGGGACGCCTCGATCAGCTCGATCTCGGCGCCGAAGCCGTGCTCCGCACAGAAGTCCAGCATCTCCTGGGTCTCGCGGATGCCGCCGATGCCGGAGCCCGCGAGGGTCTTGCGGCCGCCGATCACCGAGAAGAGGTTGAGGCGGACCGGCTCCTCGGGTGCGCCCACGTTCACGAAGGCGCCGTCCGTGCGCAGCAGGGAGAGGTAGGCGTCCAGGTCCAGCGGGGCGGAGACGGTGGACAGGATCAGGTCGAACGTGCCGCGCAGCGCCTTGAAGGTCTCCGGGTCGCTGGTGGCGTGGTAGTGGTCGGCGCCCAGCTTCAGGCCGTCGTCCTTCTTGCGCAGCGACTGGGAGAGGACCGTGACCTCGGCGCCGAGCGCGTGCGCGATCTTGACGCCCATGTGGCCGAGACCGCCCATGCCGAGGACGGCGACCTTCTTGCCGGGGCCGGCGTTCCAGTGCTTGAGCGGGGAGTACGTGGTGATGCCGGCGCAGAGCAGCGGGGCGGCCACGTCGAGGGAGAGGCCGTCGGGGATGCGCAGGGTGTAGTTCTCGTCGACGACGATCTTCTCGGAGTAGCCGCCGTAGGTGGGCTCGCCGTCCTTGCCGACGGAGTTGTACGTGCCGACGCCGCCGCCGGTGCAGTACTGCTCCAGGCCGGCCCGGCAGTTGTCGCACTCGCGGCAGGAGTCGACCAGGCAGCCGACACCCACGCGGTCGCCGACCTTGAACTTGGTGACGCCGGAACCGACCTCGGCGACGATGCCGGCGATCTCGTGGCCCGGCACCATCGGGAAGGTGGCCTTCCCCCAGCCCTCGCGGGCCTGGTGGATGTCGGAGTGGCAGATGCCGGCGAACTTGATGTCGATCAGGACGTCGTGCTCCCTGACCGCGCGACGCTCGATGGTGGTGCGCTCCAGCGGAGCCTTGGCGGCGGGCGCGGCGTACGCAACGACAGTGGTCATGCCGGGGTTCTCCTCGGGAGGGGGTGGTCCGTGTCCGGCTGTCTCGCCGGGCACGGCGTCCAGCCTGCCCCATGCCCCGGGGTCCACCCAGACCACGGTTCTGCGTACGTTCGCTGGTCCTACCACTGGCGGGGTCAGGCTCGGCGGCGTACGACCCGTTGATACTGGAGGCATGGACGAACAGCCCTCCGCAGAACCGGCCGGTGAGGCGGCGCACCCGCTCGACCGGCGCGCCGAGCTGAGCGAGTTCCTGCGCAGCCGCCGTGCCCGGCTGAAGCCTGAGGACGTCGGGATGCCCGACTTCGGGCGGCACCGCCGGGTGCCCGGACTGCGCCGCGAGGAGCTGGCCCAGCTCGCCGGGGTGTCCGTCGCGTACTACACGCGCCTGGAGCAGGGGCACGGACGCAATGTGTCGGCGGAGGTGCTGGATGCCATCGCGCGGGCGCTGCGGCTGACGGATGCCGAGCACAACCACCTCACGCATCTCGCGAAGCCCAAGCAGCACAAGAAGAAGCAGGCGGCCCGGCCGCAGCAGGTGCGCGGCTCCCTGCGCCAACTGCTCGACACCCTCGACGGCGTCCCGGCGTACATCAGCGGACGGCGCTCCGACGTGCTGGTGTGGAACCGGATGGCGGCGGCGGTCTTCGGGGACTGGTCGGAGCTGCCGCCGCAGGAGCGGAACTGGGCGCGGATGGTCTTCCTGCGGCCCGAGTACCGGGACCTGTTCGTGGAGTGGGAGCAGAAGGCGATCGACATCGTCTGTCTGCTGCGCATGGACGCGGGCTGTCATCCGGACGATCCGCGGCTGGCCGCGCTGGTCGGGGAGCTGTCGGTGAAGAGCGAGGACTTCCGGCGGCTGTGGGCGACGCACGACGTGAAGGAGAAGAGCCACGGGGTGAAGCTGCTGCGGCATCCGCTGGTGGGCGACCTCGCACTGCAGTTCGAGTCGTTCCGGCTGATCGGCGACAGCGAGCTGGCGCTGGTCACGTATCACGCGGAGCCGGGGTCGAGCTCGGCCGAGGCGCTGCGGCTGCTGGCGTCCTGGGGCACGGACGCGACCCGCGCGGGCTCGTCCGCACCCCGGTGACCCGTACCTCCTGACCTGCGCCCCGGCTCAGGGCCGGTAGGGCGGGGCGGCTCCCCACGTCCACTTCGGTACGGGCTGCTCCGCCGGGGGTGTCGCGTCCGGGCCGGAGAAGTACACGGCGAGCCTCGTGCCCCACTCGGCGTACGCGAGGAAGGCGGAGCGGAACTCGGCGTCGGTGGGCAGTCCGGCGTCGTCGGCGGCGTCCTGGAGCAGATTGACCCAGCGGCGGCGCTGCGGCTCCGTGATGCCCTTGCCGAGGTGCTTGGCGACCATGTGGCCGTGGCCGCCCTGGGTCTCGGAGTACGCCGGCGGTCCGCCGAAGACCTCGCCGAGCCAGAGGGCGACATGGGCGGCGTGTTCGGGCGCGAGGTCCGCGAACAGCGGCGCGAGGAGGTCGTCCTTGAGGACCTTGTCGTAGAACGCCTCGGTGAGGCGGGCGAAGGCCTCGGCGCCGCCCGCCCAGGCGTAGAGCGTGGGTTCGGAGGCGCCCCGGCCGCGCACCGACGTGGGCTTGTAGTGGCGCATCTCCTCGATGCTGGAGATGTACGGGCGGATCTCGGCGAGGAAGTCCGGGAAGAGCTCGGAGGTGCGGAAGCCCTCGATGTGGTCCTCGGTCGAGGTCCAGGTGATCCTCAGGACGTAGTGCTCGAAGTCCTCCTCGCAGCGCGCGAGTTCGTAGTCGACGCACTGCGGGGCCGCGGCCAGCTGCACGGCGGCACGGGTGTAGGCGGCCAGGAACTCGGCCGACCGCTCCTCGGGGATGTGGTACCGGATGTATTCGACTGTCGAGACGGTCATGTCCCCACACAAACACGGAAGGGCCACCGGAGGCTCTGTTTCCGGTGGCCCTTTCGCTGCGGGCTCATTCCCGTGCCGTCACGCGGGCTCGCTGCCGCGCGCTCGCCGCGGGCACACGGCCGCTACGCTCCCGCGTTCTCCTTGACGGTGATCTTCCCCTTGCGGATCGTCGCGAGGCGCGGGGCCTTCTTCGCGATCGCGGAGTCGTGGGTGACCATGATGAAGGTCAGCCCGTGCTCCTTCCACATGGCTTCGAGTACGTCCATGATCTCGTCGCGCATGGACTCGTCGAGGTTGCCGGTGGGCTCGTCGGCGAGCAGCACCTTGGGCTGCTTGACCAGGGCGCGGGCGATCGCGACCCGCTGCTGCTGACCGCCCGACAGCTCGGCGGGCAGGTGCCCGAGGCGCTCGGCGAGCCCCACGGACTCCAGGGCCGCGGCGGCCCGCTCACGCCGTTCCTTCGCCTTGACCCGCAGCGGTACGAGCGCGGTCTCGACGTTCTCCTGGGCGGTGAGCGTGGGGATCAGGTTGAAGCTCTGGAAGACGAAGCCGATGTTCTCGCTGCGCACCCGGGTGAGCTTCGCCTCGGACAGCTTGGCCATGTCGGTGCCGTCGAGCTCGACGCTGCCCGCGGTGGGACGGTCGAGCCCGCCGAGCATCTGGAGCAGGGTGGACTTGCCGCCGCCGGTGGGGCCCTGGATGACGAGCCGGTCGCCGTCGCCGATCGTCAGGTCGATCCCATCGAGCGCGTTGATCGATTCCTTGCCCCGCATGTAGCGCTTGGTGACGCCTCTGAGTTCGTACATGGTGCTACTCCTGGGATACGTGAGGGGCGGGGCTTATTCGACGCGGCGCAGGGCGTCGGCGGGGCGCAGCCGGGAGGCGCGCCAGCCGCCGAAGGCACCGGCGATCAGACCGCCGGCCACGGCCAGGGCGACCGCGAGGACGATGGTGTTGACGCTGACGGGCGCGGTGAGCGCGACGTCGAGGGCCTTGGAGGCGCTCTGCCGTGCCGGGCCGCCGAAGCCGCCGCCCCCGAAGCCGCCGCCTCCGCCGCGGCCCGCACTCGCCACCTCCGCCTGGAGGTTGGGGCTGATCTCGGTGACGACGTAGGCGCCCGCGAGGCCGAGGGCGATGCCGAGGACGCCGCCGACCAGGCCGTTGACGATGGCCTCGCCGACCACCTGACGGGTCACCCGGCTCGACTTCCAGCCCAGCGCCTTGAGGGTGCCGAACTCGCGCACGCGGCGGGAGACGGCGGAGGAGGTGAGCAGACCGGCGACCAGGAACGCGGCCACGAGCACCGCGATCGACAGCCACTTGCCCACGTTCGAGGCGAGGTTGGAGGCGGTGGACAGGGAGCCGGAGACAGTGCTCGCGAGGTCCGCGGAGGTGGTGACCGTCGTGCCCGAGATGTTCTTCTGGATGGTGCTCTTGACGCTGGAGATCTGCTGCGAGTCCGAGGCCTTGACGTAGATCGTCGTGACCTTGTTCTTGGAGCTGCTGAGCGTCTGCGCCTGCTGGAGCGGGATGTACAGGTTGGCCGCCGCGTCGCCGCTGTCGGGCGTCGCGATGCCGATGATCTTGTATTTGACGCTCTTGATGGTGACGGTGCCACCGAGCTTGAGCTTCTTCTCCTTGGCGTACGACTTGTCCGCGACGACGACCTTGGCGTTCGTCTCGGAGGTCTTGAACGTACGACCGCTGGTGATCTTCGACGAGGTCAGCGGGCCCAGGGCCGGCTTGGTGACGTCGGTGCCGTAGACCGTGTAGTTGTTGACGTCGAAGTTGGCGCCGCCGCCCTCGACGCGGCCCTGCGGGGTCTGCTGGCCGGCGCCGGGACGCTGCCGGCTGCCGCTGCTGCTGCTCGGGTCCTGCTTGAACTGGCCACGCGTGAACTGGCCGTTGATCCGGATGACCGTGAGGCTCAGGCCGCCGACGGAGTCCGCGACGCCCTTCTGGGAGTCGACCTTGGAGACGGTCGAGGAGGCCAGGGTCTGGAAGCCCTGGACCATGACGCGGTCACTGCTCTGGTCCTTGTCGGAACCGCTGTCCTTCGCGTCGAAGTTGAAGCGCGGGCGGTCGCTGGTGCCGGCGGCCGCGGCGGCCTTGGTGACCGTCATGTCGGTCCCGAGCCCGTACAGCGACTGCAGGACCTTGCCCTGGGCCTTCTCCATGCCCGAGGACACGGAACTGACCACGATGACCAGGGCGATGCCCAGGGCGAGCCCGGAGGCGACGACGAGGGCCGCCTTTCTGCGGCGGCGCAGTTCGCGCCTCAGGTAGGTGAAGAACATGTGCCGCAAGCTAGTTACGGCGCGTGATGAAGGAATAAGGCCTAAATAAGAGAACCATGAGAAGGCTGTGGCCGGGCCCAGAGACCCTTGGGAGCGGCCGGTGCGACGGCGTCCCGCGGGCCGGTGCGGCGGCGGGCCCCGCGGGACGACACCGGTACGACAGGGACCCCCGGGACACGCCGATGCGGCGGCGGCCCGTGGGGGCCACCGCCGCATCGGTGTTCGTTCGTGCCTCGGTCCCGGCCGCCTCAGACGGCCGAACCGGCCTTCCAGGCCGCCCAGTCCAGGTTCCAGCCGTTGAGGCCGTTGTCCGGGGCGATCGTCTTGTCGCCGGTGTTCTTGACGACCACGACGTCACCGATCAGCGAGTGGGTGAAGAACCACGCGGCGGGGGTGTTGGGGTCGCCGGCACCCTTCGTGTCGGACAGGCCGACACAGCCGTGGCTGGTGTTGACGGAACCGAAGATGGACTTCGCGCCCCAGTAGTTGCCGTGGATGAAGGTGCCGGAGTTCGACAGGCGCATCGCGTGCGGCACGTCCTTGATGTCGTACTCGCCCTTGCCGTCGTCGTTCGTGAAGCCGACCGTCGAACCGTCCATCCGGGTCTCCTTGAACTTCTCGGAGATCACCATCTGACCCTGGTACGTGGTGTGGTCCGGAGCGCCCGCGGAGACGGGGATGGTCTTGACGACCTTGCCGTCCTGGGTGACCTGCATCGTCTTGGTCCTGGCGTCGACGACGGAGACCTGGTTGCGGCCGATCTTGAAGGTGACCGTCTTCTGCTGCACGCCGTAGACACCGCTCGCGCCCTGGACCCCGTCGAGGTTCAGCTTGAGGGTGACGGTGGAGCCGCCGGTCCAGTACTTCTCGGGCCGGAAGTCCAGGCGGTTGGCGTTGAACCAGTGGCCGACGACCTCCTGGCCGCTGCTGGAGGAGACGGTGATCCCCTTCTGCACCGCGGCCTTGTCGGTGATCGCCTTGTCGAAGTTGATCGAGACCGGCATGCCGACGCCGACGGTGGAACCGTCCTCGGGCGTGAAGTTGCCGATGAAGCTGTTGGCCGGGGAGACCGTGGTGAACGACGCGTTCTCGTGGGCCGTGCGGCCGTCGGAGTCGGCGGCCTCGGCGGCGATCTTGTACGTGGTGGCGCGCTCCAGCCGGTTCAGGGGCTTCCAGCTCTTCTTGTCCGCCGATATCTGACCGGCGACGGCGGTGCCGGACGCGGTCTTCATCGTGACGGACGTGAGCGAGCCCTTGCTGACCGTGACGGCGGTGCCGTTGTTGATCGAGGCGTTGTTCGAGCCGTCCTTGGGCGTGATCTTGATCTGGGCCTCGGACGTCTTCTTGGCCGCCGCCTCGTCGACCTTGGCCTGCGACGTGGGGTCCCCACCGTCCGATGCGCCGGCCTTGTCCCCGCCGCCCCCGCTGCACGCAGAGAGCACCAGCACCCCGCCGAGCAGTGCGGACGCCGCCACCAGACGCCTGCGCCGCTTACCGATCGTCATCACACGCTTCTCCATCGTCGCCGATTCCCGAAAAGGACCACGGGAGTCCCGTAACTACTGTCAACGCCGCAACCGGTTCGCCCCGTTCCACTTCACGCGGAAGTGTGGCCCATGCCACGCACCATGTCCGGACACACGGACCGGAACGGCGCGAAGGGGAGTGCGGAGGCGGCCCGTGCCGGGCCGGGGGCGAGGAGCCCCGGACGGCGGTCACCGGCCGGGGTCATGCCTCCCGGACCATGTCAGCCGCGCACGTCTTCCTCGTCGTCCTCGTCGGCATCATCCTCGTCGATGTCCCAATCCGGCGAATCGGGATCGTACTCAACGGGCTCGCTGCTCCAGGAGGCCTGCGCGAGTTCGACCCCGGGCACCTCGCTGACCAGGTCGAACGGGTCGACGAGATAGGCGAGGGCCTCCGCCGTGTCTTCCGTCACTGCGCCCTCGGCGTGGGCTCTTTCATCGGCCGGCATGTCCGCGTCGTCGCCGATCCGGGCCAGCGCGGCCCGGGTGACGGCATCGGGATCGTCGATCTCCAGCACGAGTTCGACCCGAAGCCGGACAAACCGTGAAGTCTCAGGGGTGCTCATGGGAGGGAGCGTACGGCCCGCCGGATGCGCGACTTTCCCACGACCCGCGCCTTTCATTAGCATCGCCCCACACTGCCAATTCGCAAGCGCCACAAGGGGATCGATATTTCGTGTCCGCCGCACGTCGATCGTTGCTGACCGCCACCGCAGCGGGGACCCTTCTGGGTGCCCTGTGGTTCGTCCCGTCCGCCAACGCGACCCAGGACGTACCCGCGCCGGGCACGACGGCGCCGGCGTCCGCACCGACCGTCACCGCGGCGACACGGATGTCCGCCGGATCGGGCGACAGCGGACCGCGCGCACTAGCCGACGACAACGGACCGCGCACGCTCTCCGGCGGCGACGGACCGCGCGCGGTCTCCGGCGGCGACGGAACCCGGCTCGCCGACACCGGCGCCGTGGACACCACGCCGTACCTCGTCGGCGGCACGCTCTTCCTCGCTCTGGGCGCCGGATTCGTGACGTATTCCGTGCGCCGGGAACGCATGATCGCCTACTGAGCGCACCGACCGCACGCCCGACAACTCCCAGGGAAGCCATGCGAGAGCTGAGCGAGCTGACCGACGTCGAGGAACCGGCCTGGCCACTGCTGTCCAAGGCGCTCGCCGCCAGCGGGGTGTCCATGGAGGTCCCTCCGGCGGACCCCGGCCTGGGCCGCGCGAGCCTGCACCAGCTCCAGGTCACCGCACGGTCCTGGCTGGGCGGCATGGTGCTCAACTGCGGCGGTGTGGTGCTGGACAGCGGATGGCTGCGGATCTACGGCAGTCCGGCCGAGGACCTGCCGACGGGACTGCCGGACGGCACCACGGACCTGCCCTCGCTGGCCGAGGTCAACGCGTTCCCCGAGCACTTCGATCCCGACTGGCGCCCGCGGGACGGCGGGCTCGTCGTCGGCCACGACGTGCTCGGCGGGGTGTTCGTCCTCAACGGCGCCGACCCGAAGGCCGCGGGGCGTCCCGGCCGTCCCGGCGAGGTCGTGTACTTCGCGCCGGACTCGCTGAAGTGGGAGGCGCTCGAAGTCGGCCACGGGGCATGGCTCCAGTGGCTCCTCACCGAGGGCACGGACACGTTCTACGACACGCTGCGCTGGCCCGGCTGGCGGGCCGAGTCCGGCGCCCTGACGGGCACGCAGGGGCTGTCCGTGGTGCCGTTCCTGTGGTCGGCGCAGGCGCGGCGCGATCTCCAGTCGACCAGCCGCCGCGCGGTGCCGCTGGCCGAACTGCTCGGCCTGCACCGGGACTTCGCCCTGAAACTGGACGGGGTGGACCCGGGTTTCCTCGGTGACGTCTGAACCCTCGCGCCACGCGGCCCGGTTCGCGGGTGCCGTACGGCGCCCGCGGGCACCCCACGGCACCGGAAACGGCCGGGACGTGACCTCCCGGCGGCGCGGGACGCGGGCCGTTCACACCGCGGCCCCGCACCCCGGAGACGATGGCCCGGGGTCACGGGGCCGCGGCGAAGCCGAACGGAACGGTCCGGTCAGGCGGCCCTGCGGCCGCCGCCGCCCTGGCCGCCGCTCTGGCCACCGCGCTGCGGAGCACGCCCGCGGCCGCCGGAGCGACCCGCGCCCGCGCCACCACCGGCGTCCGTGCGACGGCCCGCGCCGCCACCGGCCTCGCCACGACGGCCCGTGGCCGCACTTCCCGCGTCCGCACGACGGCCGGCGGTCGCGCCACCGGCGTCACCGCGACGGCCCGTGGCCGCTGCCCCGGTGCCGGTGCGGCGACCGGTCGCCGCACCGCCCGCCGTGCTGCCGCCCGTGCCCGGACGTCCGCCGCGCTGGCGGCGGCCCTGGCCGTCCGCCCCGGAGCCCGTGCGTCCGGCCGTGTCGCCGCCGACGGCCGCCGGGCGCCTGGCCCCGCCCCCGGTGGCACGCCGCGTCCTGGTCCGCGCCTTCGGCGCTTCGACGACCGGCTGCGGGACCTCTATGACGACCGGGACGCCGGAGGGCTCACGCGCGCCGGTGAGACGGGCGAGTTCCTCGTCGCTGGACTTCACGCGGGCGGTGCGCGGCGTGATGCCGGCGTCCGCCATCAGCCGGGTCATCTCACGCTTCTGCTCGGGGAGCACCAGGGTGACGACGCTGCCGGACTCCCCGGCGCGGGCGGTGCGGCCGCCGCGGTGCAGGTAGTCCTTGTGGTCGGTCGGCGGGTCGACGTTGACCACGAGGTCGAGGTCGTCGATGTGGATGCCCCGGGCCGCCACGTTGGTGGCCACGAGCGCGGTGACCTGACCGTTCTTGAACTGGTCGAGGGTGCGGTTGCGCTGCGGCTGGCTGCGCCCGCCGTGCAGGGCGGAGGCCCGGACACCGCTGGCGAGCAGCCGCTTGGTGAAGCGGTCGGCACCGCGCTTGGTGTCGACGAAGAGGATCACCCGGCCGTCGCGGGCGGCGATCCGCAGCGCGACCGCCTTCTTGTCGGTCTCGTCGGCGACGTGCAGCACGTGGTGCTCCATGGTCGTCACGGCGCCCGCGGACGGGTCGACGGAGTGCACCACGGGGTCGGTGAGGAACATCTTGACGAGCCGGTCGATGTTCTTGTCGAGCGTGGCCGAGAAGAGCAGCCGCTGGCCGCCCGGCTCGACCTGCTTGAGCAGCGCGGTGACCTGGGGCATGAAGCCCATGTCGGCCATCTGGTCGGCCTCGTCCAGCACGGTGATCGCGACCTGGCCGAGGGCGCAGTCGCCCCGCTCGATGAGGTCCTTGAGGCGCCCCGGGGTGGCCACGAGCACCTCGACACCGCGGCGCAGCGTGCCGGCCTGGCGGCCGATCGACATCCCGCCGACGGCGGTGGCGACGCGCAGGTTGACGGCGGTGGCGTACGGCGTCAGCGCGTCGTCGACCTGCTGGGCGAGTTCGCGGGTGGGGACGAGGACGAGCGCGAGCGGGCTGCGCGGCTCGGCGCGGCGGCCCGCGGTACGGGCGAGGAGCGCGAGCCCGAAGGCGAGCGTCTTGCCGGAGCCGGTGCGTCCGCGGCCGAGCACGTCGCGCCCGGCGAGGGAGTTGGGCAGGGTGGCGCCCTGGATCGGGAAGGGCTCGGTGACGCCCTGGGCCGCGAGGGTCTTCGTCAGGGCGGCCGGCATGTCCAGCGCGTCGAAGGAGTCGACCGCGGGCAGCGCCGGTGTGATCGTCTCGGGCAGGGAGAACTCCTGCGGAGGCGCGACCTTGCGGGCGCCGGCGCGGCCGGCTCCCCGGCCCGCGCTCTTCGCGGAGCCGCCGGTGCGGTCGGCGCGTGCGCTCGCCGGCCGCTTACGGACGGGACGTTCGGATCGAGTCATGCTGGATCTGGTTTCCTTCCTGGGCCCACGGACTGCACACACAGCGCTCACCGACTGCATGAGCTGTCACAGCGCTGAGCCGGGACCCGCACCCGAAGGCGCGGGACCCGGCTCTGGAAAAGCGCGCTCGAACTAGGCGGGAACGATGTTCTCCGCCTGCAGGCCCTTCTGGCCCTGCGTGACCTCGAAGGAGACCTTCTGGCCCTCGAGGAGCTCACGGAAACCGGAGCTGGCGATGTTCGAGTAGTGGGCGAAGACGTCGGGGCCGCCGCCGTCCTGCTCGATGAAGCCGAAGCCCTTTTCCGAGTTGAACCACTTCACGGTGCCAGTAGCCATGTTGTTCTCCTGAACAGGTAGTTGGGCCCCCATCCGGAGATGCACCGGGTAATGCCGGAGATGCCGGTAAAACAAAACGCGCCTGCGGAGGATTCCGATCAGGCGCACAAAGTAAATGGGTACCAAAAACGTATCAATGAGACAGTAGCACACCCTGATACCAGGGGGCGAGGCGAGGCGTGGGGGGGGGGGCCCCCCCCCCCCCCCCCCCCCCCGCCCCCCCCCCCCCGGCGGGGGGGGCGGGCCCCCCCCCCCCCCCCCCCCCCCCCCCCCCCCCCCCCCCCGC